>JBGSHW010000061.1:0-3689 GCA_041751975.1 Pirellulaceae bacterium | reverse complement strand
CTTATGTGGCTTATCGCGGGATGCAGATGTTTCGCAGTGTGCCTGCCGATGGCGCAGTCCAGGCACCGGTGGCGGCGATCCTTTGTGGACGCCGCAACAATCCTCCGGACAAGCCAGCGGGGATTCGCTCATTGGCGGTTTACAATCCGCTGCACTATCAGGAGTTGCCTGAATTGTTGATGGACTTTGTGTGTTCGCTGACGGGCAAGAGTCCCAGCACCACGGGTGCGGGTAGCGAAGGGGCGCTCACCAAGGGGCCGTTCAATGCGCTGTTGCCCAGCGCCGATTTGAATGCAACCGTGGTCTCGATGATCCTGACTAATCTCGGCGGGTTCAGTACACCAGCGGGGCATATCGGGCCAAGGTTTGAAATGGGCCATGACATCAGCTTGCTGATTCCAGAAGTGTTTTGCCGCATGGGACCCATGGAACGCGATGCCAAGCAGATGATTGCGGTGGGAATGCTCGAGGCGATGGTTGATTTCGAATTCGAGGGCAAATCGATTCCCGCGAGCCGCTTGGGATATCGCATGACGGAGAAGTTTGTGCGCACCTATTTGGCGCGAGTATTCGACAATCCATCAAAGGTATTTCCCGATGAGATTTTGAAACCGGAACTGCAAGACATGGAATCCTTTGCTGATGGGATTTTGCATATTGCCGAGGCACAACAACGAGTCGCCAGTCAGTATTTTGAAGATGGTTCTTATGAGGCGGCTTGTCCGCCATTGCGGGCGGTGCTGAGCGTGCTAGTGCATGGACATTACGAAGGACTCGCGGCCTCGAGCCCCGAGTTTCGCCAGATGTTCACGCGTGAGGCGCTCGTCGAAAGCGACTGGTATCGCGAGCGGTTGCAGACGCGCCAGTTTCAAGAAGCGGGCCATTGGATGCAGGCCAAATCGCGGCTTGAGTCGTTCATTGCCGATGAAACGTATGCCGAAGACGTCCAAGCTCTGGATCTCCAGGGGCGCTTGGACTATGTCTTGAGTCGCTTGGCGGCGGTCAGCCGCCCAGAGCATGTAAGCGACTTGATTGGCACCACTGGAGCCGAGCCGATGCACCCGAAGAACAGCGAGATCATGCGTCTGGCCGCCGCGAAGAGCAAGCGTTAGCCGCCCGAAAAGTACCGAAGGTGGGAGTCGAACCCACACGAGGTTGCCCTCACTGAATTTTGAATCCAGTCAATCAGCATTGGAACTGGCTTGGCAAATCAACACAAACCTTGCATTTTGCTTGGAAAACGCTCTGCTCACATTGACGACGGATTGTATCAGTTTTGAATTAGAATTGGGAATCCTGCCACTGATATGCCACGGTTTTTTCAAACTGGTACCTTCTTTCAGCGAGTGACATTATCTCGACTGAGTGCTCTATGCGTCCTCAAGCCATCGCGCAAACGGGACCGCAAGTCGAAGTTTCGTGACCCAACTCCGGCTTGGTTCTCGCTCTTCAGATGTCCCCACTTAAATGTATCTGGCCTGACAGGCAGCAGGTGCTTCGTGGGCACGTAGCCCGTAGAGTGCGAACCCTCCGATGACCAACTCTCAGCCATTGGCAAGTCGATCGATTCCTTCAGAACCGCAGCCCATTCTCAATCGCCTTAGCTTGCCCAGTGACCATGGCACGCTGGCGACACGCGCCGAGATCGAACGAAACGTACGATTATTCCACGGCGGTAGCTCAACTCTGCACCTCATCGCTCTGCAATGTCGGAGACCGGGTTTGCACGTCCCCTACCAATTTGGTGGATATTTCGATGGGCATCACCTTCCTGTAATGGCGCAGGCTGCAATTGACCTCTCGCCGATTTCCAAGGGAGTGTACTTCGCACTCAACCCAGTTCATGATGACTGTTTAGGCAAACGATGTAATCGAGTTGATCGCTTGGGGAAGAACGAGTCGATCAAAGAAAGCGAAATCATACGGCGTCGCTGGATGTACATTGATTTCGACCCGATACATCCCGCTGGGATCTCGGGTATTGCAGCCACTGACGACGAACGCCGGTACGCATTTATTGCTGCCACCCAGGGTGCAGCTAACCTTGCGGATGCGGGGTGGCCTCATCCGATTGTTGGTGATACCGGCAATGGGTTTCATCTATATTATAAAATAGATCTTCCGGTGGAGTCGAAGCTAATCCAAGAGTTCACGGTCCAGTGCTCTACGCGATATTCGACCGACCATGTCAACGTCGAAAATTCCGTCCACAATGCAAATCGAATAACAAGAGTTTATGGCACGCAGAATCGTAAAGGCGATCCGGCGTCGGGGCTCCCCCACCGCTATTCTCGAATCCTGTATCGTCCAAGCGATCGGCGCGTCGTCGATGAACAGCAGTTACAAACGGCAATCGACTCGCTGCAGCTACACGTCGCGACAAGCCACCCCACCTTCAAAGCCGAAGATCGGGAGTTTGGAAACCTTCAGTCGGACATTCATGATCGAGCCATAAACCCGTCGCATCGGCTAATTGGCTTGGCCCATTCTGAAGTATTGCGAAGAGCGAGCGCTTACGTCGCGAAGATGGACCCCGCGATTCAGGGTCATGGCGGCGATCATCAAACCTACACGGTAGCTTGTCGGTTGACGGTAGGATTTGACCTGAGTCCGCAAGACGCGCTGCCGCTCTTGCTTGAGAACAACGATCGATGCCAGCCACCGTGGGCCGAATCGGACCTCGCTCGCAAATTGTAACTTGCGAGGCAGGCTGGGACTGCAGAAGAATTCGGAAAGTGCCTTCGAGCCGAAGTGGCAACGTCATCTCGCGAAACGACACCCGTAACGACCCTGCCAGAGTTACAGGGGCCAAGATTTCCCGTTGTCGTGCCAGACTTTGTGCCAGTGCCTACCAGTTGGATAAGTTACGAACTTGAGGACTCCTGGCTTGCACACCGGCGCGGGCGGCGGCCACGAAGTATCGCGACGACGATTCGATGGATTCTTGTTTGGCAGTCACTCGACCAAGCACGCATTCCCCCGATCGTGCCGGACCAACTTCTCGAATACTGCCTCTACGGTCGTGATGGACGAAACGGCTGGAGAAATGAACTTCGATCTAAGGACGGACGTCCGTTTGTTTCAGTGGAACAAATCGCCAAACGTGTCCAAGAAAATCAAGCGATCTTGGACCAGTTGACCCCAGTCGTTCAACGGATCAAAGCGAGAGAACAATGCGGCATTCAACCAAGCAGCGAAGAGCATGATGCGATCGAAAGGCGTTCAACTGCTACTACAGAAAACGAACAATTTACCAGGAGGGTATCGAGTTACTCGCTTCCATAGTAGAAACGCTCTGGCAGGCCGATGTGCCTGATGTGGCGGCGATTCTCGAATGTGCCCTAATCCGCGTTGAGATCGACGTGCGACGAGATTTTGAGCTTGCTGAATGGCTTTCGCTAAAACTCGTTGAGAAGTCGGACCGGCTATGCGACCAGGAGGTGCAGGTTCATGTGCTGCAAACGCGCGCCGACGCATTACGTTGCAAGAATCACGATTTGGAAGCGATCAAGGTTTATCGATCCGCAATTGACCGGCAACCAGAATCGGATGCGATCGCCGAAGTCGTGGCGATGCACCTTCATCGACTGGGCGCTGCTGAGGCTCTAAGCGTGACGTTTGTTGCCGACGGTGCTCCCTGGATTTGGGATCGAATCGACCGCATCATTGAACTGGCAGGTTTGCGGAAA
>JBGSHW010000060.1:0-45368 GCA_041751975.1 Pirellulaceae bacterium | reverse complement strand
TTTCGATCAGGTGCTCCCGGACAATTGCTACTTTCTGCGCTGCTGTTAAATTCGTTCTGTTCGACATCTAGCGATTCCTCTTGTAAGACCGCTAAACTTTAGCACACTATTTACGCTGCGCTTCCAATCTCAGCAAAACAGAAGTGCTTAACGAACACCCAGATCAACACACGTTTGCAGTGGCGGCCGCCAATGCCCTAGGTGCTATGGGTAAAGAGGCTGAACCGGCTCTGCCTGCGCTTCGACGAGCAATGAACTCCGATTATGGGAGTCTGAAATCAGCAGCAGAAAAGGCGATTGCTACGATTCGTTCGAGCCACTGACCCAGCTCGGTCACGACGGCCGGTTTGACGGCACCCGGCCACCAAAATAGCGTCGGCACGCGCTGGACGCCTTCAAAGGTCGTTCTTTTGATCAGGACCTGTTCGGTTAAGTTGGAAGGTGGGGGCACGACTGGGATTTCCAGCAGATTCAGGGATGCCAGCAGATGTCGCGACTCCTGATGCGAACCGCATCGATTGGGTTACACTATGGCAGCCTTGAATGTCCTTTCCCGCCTTGTTCCACCTCACCTGAGGAGTTGCCATGCGTTCTCGCCTGATCACTCTGCTAAATTGTCCGGCGTTTTTATTGATGTTCAGCGCATTGATGCCCGCTGTGGCTTCCGCGCAGGATACTCAGTCCGAGGTCAATAGGCCGATTCGCATCATCGTTTTCGGTGCTCACCCCGATGACGCTGAATACAAGGTGGGCGGGTCAACAGCGATGTGGGCCAAGGCTGGCCACGCCGTCAAGCTGGTTTCGGTTACCAACGGCGACATCGGCCACTGGGAAATGTCGGGCGGGCAATTGGCCAAACGACGCAGCGAAGAATCGGCACTCGTGGCCAAGCGACTAGGGGCGGAATCTCAAGTTCTCGACATTCACGATGGCGAACTTTTACCCACGCTTGAAAATCGTCGCACGATCACACGCTTGATTCGCGATTGGCAAGCTGATGTGGTGATTTGCCATCGTCCCTGGGATTATCATCCCGATCATCGCTATGTTGGCATCTTGGTCCAGGACGCTGCTTACATGGTTGCGGTACCGTTCTTCTGTCCCGATTCGCCGCCGCTCGATAAAAATCCCGTTTTCTTATACGCCAGCGACGGCTTCCAAAAACCTTATCCTTTCAAAGCTGACATCGCTTTAGCGATCGATGATGTGTTTGAACAGAAGGTCGATGCATTGATGGCGTTGGTTTCGCAGACATTCGAAGGCGGGGCGCTGGGCAGCGCGGAAATCATGGCCGCTAATCCGCCAGCCGATCAACCCGAGGCCCGCCGAGAATGGCTGAAGAAACGATGGCACAATCGCCAGAGTGCCGAAGCGGATCGTTTTCGCCAATCGTTGGTCAAATGGTATGGAGAAGATGCAGCAAAGGAAGTGAAATATGCCGAGACCTTCGAAGTTTGCGAGTTTGGCCACCAGCCCACCGATGACGAGATTCGCCAGCTGTTTCCATTCTTGCCAAAGAAGTGAGGCCTTGCCGGGTTATTCGTCAGATCACGGAGAGGGATCAGGGCTGAGCGACCTCCCAAAAACCTCTTCGCCGCTCTTCCAGCCCCATGTGCCGAGGAACTCGTGATGATCTTGCGGCATCATCGAACGCTAGCCGGGAGACTGATGCCCGACCACCACCACTTCCAGACGCTTTAAACGCAAGCCTATACCAATGATTGACAGCCTTTATCTTGCGACCAACGAAAACGCTACGGGAAAACGCATGGTCGCGCTGGGCATCATGGAACTTGCCATGCGGCACTACAATCATGTGGTCTACTTCCGCCCCTTTGTGAAAGATCGCCCCGAGGACGATCAAAGCATTCGATTGATGCGGTCGCGCTACAAGCTTTCGGCCACACCAGCCGAAATGGCAGGTGTGACCCGCGCGGAAGCTCGACAACTGCTGGCCGCCGATCGCTACGGAGAACTCATCCAACGAATTCAGCAGCGTTATAAAGCCATCCAGGCAAACGCAGACTTCGCCGTCGTGGAAGGGAGCAGCTTCCAAGGACTTGCGCCCGAAGTCGAATTCGAACTCAACGCCGACCTTGCAGTCAACCTCGGCTGCGCCATCCTTCCCGTCTATTTAGCAGCAGGTCGCACGATCGAAGATGTGCTGCAATCGACGCGGATCGGCAACGATAGTTTGACAAGCAATGGGGGACAGATTTTTGGAACCGTGGTCAATCAAGTCCAGTGGGACCCCGCAGCCGAGTATCAGCGACGCTTTTCCGAAGCGGGACTCGATGCACAAAGCCCCTTTTACTTTATTCCCGACGAACCTTTGCTACGACAGCCGACGATTCGCGAGATTCAAACTGGACTGAGCGCAACCGTGGTTGGGGGCGATGAAACGACCTTCGACCGCGAAGTGACTCAAATGAAGGTCGCCGCGATGCAATTGCCGTCGTTTCTCGAGCGACTGGTCCAGGGGAGCCTCGTCATTACACCGGGCGATCGAACCGACATTCTTGCCGGCTGCGTTCTGGCAGCTCAACATTCCGACGTCCCCTCTCCAGCCGGCATCGTCTTAACTGGAGGGTTGGTGCTGTCCCCCGCGGTGTCTCGGCTGGTATGCAGCCCGCATGGACTCCCGATCTTGATGACGGATGATGATACGTTCACGGCCGCCCGTAAGGTGTCGGCAATTCGCGCGGAGATCGGGATGCATTCGCCACGAAAAGTCGAATCGGCTATTGGACTGTTCGAGAAACATGTCGATGGGAATGAACTGGCCCAACGCCTTCAGGCTCCGACTGGGCAGCGCGTCGTTACACCCTTGATGTTTGAATACTCACTGATCCAACGCGCTCGTGCGCGACGTGTGCGGATCGTGTTGCCGGAGGGGACCGAACCGCGGATCCTACAAGCGGTCGATGTACTGCTGCGACGTGATGTGGCTGACATCGTTCTGCTGGGCGATCCCGCCGCCGTTCGCAGTGCCGCGAGTAAGGTTGGGGTTACGCTGCCCGATTGCGGACTGGAGATCATCGATCCGATGAACAGCGAACTGCACGAAGCGTTTGCACAGGAGTACTTGCAACTGCGACGTCACAAAGGGATGACGCTCGACGTCGCCCGAGACCGCATGCAGGAAGTCAGCTATTTCGGCACGATGATGGTCCGCCGTGGCTTAGCCGCCGGGATGGTCTCGGGCGCTGTGCACACGACGGCTGATACGATTCGACCAGCGTTTGAATTCATCAAGACGCGTCCGGGGGTGAAGGTGGTGAGCAGCGTCTTCTTGATGTGTTTAAGGACCAGTGTTCTGGTCTACGGAGACTGCGCCGTCATCGTTGATCCAGATGAGGAAGCGTTGGCGGAGATCGCTTGCAGCAGTGCGGATACGGCCCGACAGTTTGGTATCGAACCGCGGATAGCGATGCTATCGTACTCGACGGGCGAAAGCGGTCAGGGGGCGGATGTGACACGCGTTCGCCGTGCCACGCAGCTGGTCCGCGACCGGTGCCCTGAAATATTGATCGAAGGGCCGATTCAATACGACGCGGCGATCGACCCAGCGGTGGCAGCTACCAAGTTGCCAGGAAGCCCAGTGGCTGGCCGCGCAACGGTGCTCATTTTCCCCGACCTTAACACAGGCAACAACACGTACAAAGCCGTCCAGCGCTCCGCCGGTGCAGTAGCGATCGGCCCGGTGCTGCAGGGTCTGAACAAGCCGGTGAACGATCTTTCCCGGGGCTGTAACGTCGCAGATATCGTCAATACCGTGGCGATTACAGCCATCCAGGCTCAAGAATTTGAGTCGGTCATTGAGGCTGAGGTACCACATGCCGTGGGAGAAGTCTCGTGAATATCCTATGCTTTAACGTCGGCAGTACGACTTTAAAGTACGCTTGCATCAACGCACAATCGGGCGAACGACTAACAGAGGGGATCTACGATCGTATTGGCCAGGCCGGTGGCGATGCGGCGGATCATCTGGTCGCCGCTCGAACGACCCTCGCCTCGCACAGTAGTATCCAAGTCGGCGCGATCGCCCATCGTGTTGTCCAGGGGGCCGACCGATTCTATTCACCGACGCTGGTCTGTGATCAAACGCTCCGCGATTTGGCCACCTTGGATGATTTGGCTCCGCTGCACAATCCTTCAGCTCGACGTGTCATCGAAGAACTGCAGGCGGGAACCGCTCCGGTGGTCCAAGTAATGGTTTTTGACAGTGCCTACTATGCGCAACTTCCCGCCAAAGCGTTTCGCTACGCAGTACCCGATGATATTTTTCGCCAGCATCATGTCCGTCGGTACGGGGCACACGGTACCTCGCATCAGTTCGTGACGCTTCGCTGTTTGCAATGGCTAGCAGCGAACATGCCCAACTTTCGACGTCCCGCGCGCGTCATCTCGTTGCACTTGGGTGGTGGTGCGAGCGTGACAGCTTCGGTGGATGGCGTGGCGGTGGAAACATCCATGGGGATGACGCCGCTGGAGGGACTCGTCATGGCCACCCGCAGTGGCGACATTGATCCCGCCGTTGTCTTTCATCTGGCACGGACTGCTGGTATGTCGCTGGAGAAAATTGATCATTTGCTGAACAAACAAAGCGGCCTGAAGGGACTGTGCGGCGACGTCGACATGCGGTCGGTATTGAAGCGGCGTGAGGCAGGCGATGCGGCGGCGATTCTGGCAATTGATGTCTATGTGCATCGCATTCACAAGTACATTGGCGCGTACTTTGCGATCCTCGGGGGACTCGATGCGCTCGTCTTTACAGCGGGCGTCGGCGAAAACGCGGCGGTGATTCGAGAATTGATTTGCCGACCGCTCGAACATCTCGGCATCCATATCGATGACGAACAGAACGCAGCACCGAGCAGTCGACGCGGCATCCGCGACATCAGTAGCCCCGCCGCCCCCGTTCGAACTCTCATCATCCCCACCGACGAAGAATTCGCCATCGCCCAACAAGCCGCCCAGACGCTCAACCAATCGTAGCCTGGCGCCGGGGTCAGGCCTTGTGTTCGGTGTTCAAGACGGATCGATTTCTGTGATCGCGTTAGATTTGGCCCTTCCCGCTGCTTGCCAGCGAGTCCTGCAACCTCGACCAAATTCGACCATCCTCGACTCCAGCGTCAAACGCCGTTCGTCCATTGGGACGACCCAATCGGCTTCGGGCACGACTCTGGAATCAATGGTTACCGGCCGAATATTGGTCGCATTTTTGGCCGACTTGTGACCAGCAAACTTCCCGCGGGATCTGTTGACTCGAGTTGCTTGATTAGCCGAAACGCTTATTGATAACTGGTCAGGCGCCGCATAACCCACTCGGCGGTCAGAAGGCCAATGATGAGCAACCAAAGCCAAGGGCTGTCCCACAGGGGCTGGCGGCTGATAACTGCGTCGCCTGGCGTTGTGCGCATGTCATTTAGCAAGGCCACGATGTCGGAACTGCCCCGGAGCAGCTTGCCGCCCGTAGCCTCCGCCAGTTTTGCTAGTTCCTCCGAGCGTGCACGCGGTTGAATCAGCTCACGCATGTCGGGGAGAACGAGTACTTGAGCAGTAGCTCTCGCAATCACTTTTTCGTTGTCGGTGGCGACGACTTCAATCTCACGCATGGACAACATGGCGCCGGAGCCATCCGGCGCCGAGCTTGTAGAACCGCTTAATGGCGAGCTTGATGTTCCGTTTGTGTTATAGGAATTGTCGAGTAACGTGAGGGCCAGCCCGTCTAGTTCACCCGAGTAAGCGTCTCCCGATCCACTGGGCACCAGCGGGACGGCAGTGTGATTCAAGCCGACGTTCTCTGTGACAGCAGTCGTAGGAGCACTGCTAGCTTCGCCAGAGTTTTGGTCAGTGTCACCCATGCTTACTCCGCTGGCACCGCGACTACCGCCCTCCAAAGCGCCTTTGAACTGGGCGGTAAGTTGGTAAGCAGCGGTTTCCTTAAGCTGCTCGTCGTAGGCACGCGCGGTGACCAGGATCGGTTGGCCTGCTCGATAAATGACTCGATCGGTTTCTATTTGCAGTCGTTTATCGCCAGCTGTGGAGTTTTCGCACAGCCAACGCACTGCGTTACGCCAAAAGCGCCGGAAGTAGCGATTGTCACGTTCGCCCCATTTCGATTCAAAGTCCCGGCCCCAATCGGCGGTAGTGTCGGGTGCGAAGGCGAAGGTGCGTCCACGGCCATAGGGTTGGACAGCAAAGATTGGCATGATGCCTGCCTGGGGGATTGGGCTGGAGGATTCAGCAAGCAGCGTGGCGGCGGGCTTGAGCCGTTGCATAAAGTTTGTGCCATGAAACGGAGGCATAGCCGCCAGCACCTGCCGATTTTTTTCTGGATCCTCAACGATCTTCCAAATGGGATGCGAAAGCGCCTCAGGTGGAATTTTTACGCGAAAAGTATGGTATAGCCAGCCGCGCCCGACGACACCACCCTGCATATCGGCGGGAATTAATTGGTCCCAGACCGTCTGGTCCCACCCGCCCGCCCCAAAGCTGGTCATACCGCCAATCATCATGAAACCGCCTCCTCGTTTGTCCACCAGTTCGACCGTCCAGTCGAGCTGTTCCCGCGTGAAAGCTCCAATGGAAATATCGCTGCATATCACGCAGTCGAACTGCAGCAGTTCCTCGCGAGTTGCCGGGAAGCCACGATAACTGTCGTCCACTCTAACCAGTCGCGGACGTTGGACGAATTGCTGATCTGCAACCAGGGCAACGCATTCAATATCTTTGTCCTCCACAAGTGCGTCGCGAACCCAGCGGTATTCCGCGTTGCCGGTTCCTTCCAAGTACAGCACCTTGAGCCTGCGAGTAAGTTTGCTGAGTTGGAACGGGATACGATTGTTCCTGTGGGAAACCTCGCCTTCTAACTCAGTGACCTCCAATAGCAACTCGTTGCACTCAGGATTGGCTTCAACGACCAGTTCGAATGCTTGAGGCTGTTCTGCGAGCATGATGGGCAGCGTGGCGAGCGGAGGAAGCTGTGGTCGATCCGCCGCGCGCACTTGCAGTACCACACGCTCTCCTTCGTAACCGGTTCCACGGATTACACCGCGCACCGGAGCTTTCACACCGGCGTCGACTCGAGCTGGAATTACCAACTCATCGATCGCCACATCGCCGCGGACCCTTGCGTCGCCTACGGGTACGACGTGCACGGGAACTCCCAAGGAGCGGAACAACTCGCTGACTTCCCCCAAGCTTTCTGAATCATCGATGACTCCGTCCGAAAACACGATCACACCACGTGGCTGCTCGCGTGCGAATCTGTATGGCAGTTGCTCCAACGCGTCGCTCAATCGCGTGGCGTTGTCGATAGGCTGTAGCTGCGAAAAATCTGCTGCGGAAGATAATTGCTGGCCGAAGCGAAATAGTTGAACGCGCGGTCGGGTTGCTTGCATTCGAAGCTTCGAGTCGACCCCTTGAATCAACTGTTGAACCTGCATCGATCGGCTCAGTGGTTCCTCAAGCGACATACTGCGCGAGGCGTCGACTAAGAAATGAACCTGCGGAGGTTGATCCGGCAGTCGATGTTCACGTCGGTGGACCGGATTGAGCAAGATTCCGAGCAGCAGGGCGAGAACCACCAGCCGTGGTGCAAACAGCGTCCAGGATTGCAGGCGATCTGAAATGGCATTCCGTCTAGCGATCAACAAGAGGACAATCAATCCGCCTGCAATCGTAATGTACAACCAAGCGGGATAGGGGCTCGACCATTCATTCATCGAAGGACTACCTTAAATCATCTGAAAGGGCGCGATAGTACTTCTCAACCAGTTCTTTGTACGCAGGCGGAACCGTCTGATCAGCGTCGAGTAGAGCGCCCGCGAGAATCGCTTCCTGGATCTTCGTCTGCAATGCCTTGGACACCTCTCGCATGCCGGACGAGTTGGCAAGTGCGCGCCAAGAATAAAAACCTTCCGGAGTGGGCTGGTCATTGGGCTCAGTGAATTCTCGCGGAGTCAACTGGGAGCCAGGCGTAGGCGGAGCATAGCCAGGCTTGTTCGCGTCGCTGTTCTCTGCGTTGCGTTGTTCGGACTTTTGAGTTCCGTCGAGCGAGGTCGAGCTTGATTTATCCCCGTGCGCTCCTTCCCGCAACTGCCGCATCGCCTCAGCGATGCGTTGATCGCTGGCGGCCAATTTATCCAGTCGAGGTTCCAGTTGTTGCCACTTTTGATCGGCTGCCGTTTGGGGCTGCGCCTGATCGCCCGCCTTTTTCGCTTGCTCTTGGAGCTGTGCGAGTTGTTCCTCCAGCGCAAGCAGCTCCTTCAATTGCGGCTGGGCAAACTCTCCCCGCGCCGAGTCCAACAGCTTGCTCAACTCCTGAAGACGTTTCGCCGCCTCGGTCGCTCCGCGGCTCGCTACGCTTGGCCGCTGGGCTTGCAAATCGTCAGCGGCGCGCCGCATACCGGCCGCAATGTCGCGAGGCGGGTTCTCTGCACTTGCCTGCTCTAGCTTCTGGTGAACTGGAATCGATTCGGCTACAGCATCGCGCTGCAGACGCTCGAGAAACTCTGCGAGCATTTCGGTTTGAGCGGCAAGCGCCTGCTGGTCTCGTGCCACTTCAGCAGTACCACTGCTGTTCGGAGATTGGGAGCCATTTTCTCCCTTGGACTCCTGCTCGCCAGGTGCGTTTGCAGATTGCCGCAATTTTCTGTCTAGTGTCGATTGTCGCGCGGAAAGTTGTTGGGCGAGTTGCTGAGCTTGTTCGAGGCGTTGTCCGAAATCCTGAGTGTTCATTGCCGCGAGGTGATCGGAGAGTTGCTCGAGTTGCTCCGCTGCGCGCTCACCTTCCCGCGCGGCCGCGTCGCCATTCTCCTTTTGCAATTCCTCTAAGCCTTTTTGCATCGATTCGGCAGCCTGACCAGCTTGGTTGCGCGCGGGCTGGCTGGCGGCCTCGAGCTGTTCGAGTTGTTTTTCGAGTTCCGCCAATTCGGCTTGCAGCTTCTCTTGTGCCGCTGCAAGTTCGGCTGGTGATGGCGTTTTCGCGGCCTCCGATCCCAACTTGGGGCCCTCAGCTTCAGAGGCGTTGGTTGCTGATGGACTCGGTGCGGCTGAACTTGCCAGGCTCGACTGTGACTGTGACTGGCTGGCGGCATTGCCGACGCACTGCTGAGCTTGCTTGGACCACTCGCGTTCGCGCTCGGCGAGTTGCTCTAGTTGCTGCCGTGTCTTGGCGAGTTGTTCCTGTTGGTCTGCATTTTTCTTTTTCGGCGTGCGCAATTTTTGCCGTTGTTGGCGATCGAACTTGCGAGGCTGGCTTGGCGATTGGCTATTGGACTGCTTAAGGATATTGCGAAGATTCTGTCGGGCGCAGATCAACGCAGCCAGCGCCATTTGCTCGGCAGCGACGGCATCGGTGAGGCGACCTGTGTTCAGGCTTTCGATTGCGGAAGCCATATGTATCATGGCTTCGTCGAGAGCAGGGTCTGCGGCACCTCGCTCTGCCATACCAGCCGAAAATTCCGCTGTTGCGACTTTTAAGTCCTCCTGACTATTGACGAACTTGGTGAGGATCTCTTTTGCGACCGGTTGCTGAGTGGCTGTGAACGACTGCGTTAACGTCTGGCGTTGCCGCGAGATGAGTTCCTCTAGGGTTAACGAGCTACCGTCATTCGTACCCGCCCCGCCCTCCGACTCGTCGACCTGATATTCTATTTTGTAAGGGCGAATGTCGATGTACCTTAGGGGCGTCGTCGTGCGCCTCGCTTGGTCGAAGTAATTATCTTCGGCGAATGCGTAGTACGTCACCGCCTCTCGGATCGAAAGGCGATGCTCCTCGAGCATCAACCGGGCTGAGAGCCGAAATTCATCGGTTGAACCCTCTGCATCCTGTTCGATTAGTGTTTGCAGCGGACCGGTGCCGATTTGAAACAAGATGCCGGTCTTATATAAGCCCAAGTCATCAGCTGCGTCAGCGAGCATGGGTACTTCCGTGGTAGCAGTGACAATCAGTTCTTCCTCTGGCTGTATAAATGCAATTCGAGGTTTCAGGTCGGGTTGAACTCGAATATTCAGTTGCTGCTCGTCGAGCGACATGCCGTCGGCAGTTTGAGCCGTAAGCATAAATGTAGCGCTCTGTCGAAGATCGCTCAGAACTGCAGTTGCAAACTGGTCTTGAGTGACCAGCGAGATTTCTGTCGCCGCATGATCCGTACCCGCAGCATCGGTTTGCGATTCAATGTTATCGCTGGGCTGAACCAGACGCCGGAGCGTGACCTTGCTCGGTTGGCGATTGAATTCGAGCTGCAGATTGACCAGGGAACCCTCTAACACACGGAGGTCGAGCGTTGTTGCCTTCTCTTCCGCGCGAAGGGTATACGCTGGCGGAGTGATGCGGGCAGCCACTTTGCTAAGAGTCAACGGCTGGAGTATGCGTAGCAGGCCCGGCGGTAGTGACCGTGGTCCTGCCAGGACTTCGAACTCGGTGTCGTCCACCAGCTCATGCAGGACGACCGACAACTCACCGTGCAACCTGTTTAATTGCAAATGCTCGGCGGACATGCCTTCTGTTGCAGCGTTGACTGCGTTCGTTGCGGCAGCGTTGACTGAGATCGCCGCGACAGCGTCGGCCGCAGCAGCTTCCGGTTTGGCGTTTACAAAATCGACGGTCGTCCATTCAGAACCCTCGCCGACGCGACGAAACCGAAGTTGAGCAGAGGAGATTGGTCGCCCAACGATGTTCGCAGTGATGACGATCGATTCGCCTAAACGGA
This sequence comes from Pirellulaceae bacterium, assembly GCA_041751975.1. Taxonomy (GTDB): domain Bacteria; phylum Planctomycetota; class Planctomycetia; order Pirellulales; family Pirellulaceae; genus Aureliella. The sequence goes on along the minus strand of JBGSHW010000060.1, from coordinate 34,647 downwards.
AGACTTGCGTTTGCGGCGCATAAGTGACAGTCGAATATTCGAGCGGCAGCAACAGCGCACGCCCTGCAGCAATGCGAAACTCCGGCCACACGACTAGGGTCAGTATCCAAGGTAAGACCACGGCACCGACTGCTGACACCATCTGCCACAGGGGACGACGATCGACCGCACTGGCCCATTCCGTTTCTTCGGCGATCTTGAATGTCTCTTGATGGAGCGAATTTATCAGTGAGGGTGACGCGGCCGAGGGACGTGGCTGCTGCAGCTGATAGTCGAGCGTCGTGCGAAGTCGTTGACCAAACTTTGTCAGCCGCCGCTCTGCTTCCGCTGCCGTATCGGAGAGAGTTGACCTGCTGAGCCATCGCTGCCAGACGAGAACAGTCGCAGCAGCCGACGCAGCGACAACAACGAAAAGGCCTGCCGCACGCCAGGCAGTACTCAACTCTAAGAGCCAATCGATCGCAGCGATGCCTGCGATGTAAGCGCACAGCGCGACAAACAGGGCACCCAAAGCGACCATAATTCGCTGGGATAAAATCTGTCGGTGTGTCAATCGCAGCCGCTGTTGCAGTTCTCGCACGACGATGTTGATGTCGGGCTCTTCGCCAGTCGTCGCGTTGGTTTCTGCAGGTGTCAAAGTGAGCATGGCAAAACACTCCTGTCATCCGAATCGAGCTTGGTGTGCATGCCCGCACTTCGCACGCGCTGCGACGAAAGGATATTTCGGAAATTAAGCATGAATGCGTCCCGCTAAAAAAGTTTCGGTTGCCAAAACGGCGAAAAGTAACCATACCAAAACCGTCCAGATTTCGTCGGTCCGCGATGAACCTTCAGGCAATTTCACCCCGGCCATGGAGAGCGCTTCTGCGGATGTTGGAATTTGTTGTGTACCGACCAGCTTGTGCAGCTCGTCTTCGGTGATACGAGCGAGCGCGGATTCGCGGGGATCGGCGTTCGTCACGACCCAACGCCCTTCCTCATCCTTGGCCCGTGCGATGCCGACGGCCTCCCCCGTCTTGCTGACAGTGCGGTGGATTACGGCGGCGCGATCGCTGAGCTGGTCACTCAAGTGAGCCACTAGCTGGCGCATAAGGGGAACGTACATGGGTGTCCGGGGCAGTTCCGTCCAGTCGCGATCAACGGTCGTGCCTATGTACACACATCGACCACTGCCCACGCGACGCTCGGCGGCAGCGATCAGATTGCCGCAGCCGAGCAATTCAACCGAATCCCCCTCGAGCTGTTCAAGCGGTAGCAGTCTATGAAATTCGAGGCGCCGCAAATCCCCCTGCTGCGGATCGCTGAAGCAGGCGAGGGCTGCGTGTTTTGTATCCCACCGGTCGACACGTCTTCGACCTTCCACGGGTTCCTCGGCCACACTTCCCGGCAGCAATCCTCGTTGGTGCAAAGTGCTCAGCGACTCCGCAGTTACCTGGTCGCCAGCAAAGATCAGCAGACTACCTCCGCCGCGGAGGAACTCTTCCAAGCGCTCGCCGTCGGAGTCCGAAAGTCGTCGCACGTTGGCCAACACAATCGCGCGGTAGCCGTCGAGTCTTGGAAAGCCCTTACCCGCTTCCCAGGCAATTCGCTCTGGTTCAAAGCTTTGCAATTGGCCCACAATTTCCTCCGTTCGCAGTCGGAGCGCGGTCTCGAGGAAATAGGTCTCATTGCTGAAAATCGAGCTGCCTTCCTGGCCATCGACCAGCAGCACGCGATCCGGGTGGCGAGCTTCAAACGCGATCCATCGCGCATTATCGTGGCTGAGTGCATCGTCCACGGCAAGACTTACTTTACCCTTATAAAGCCCGTCGCTCTGGAGCGGCAGGGGGAAGTCCAACACGGTGTTACCGCGGCCGGCAAGACTAAACTCCCGCTCGACCGTAAATCGCTCCTTGCTCATGCTTTCTACCGCACAAGTCGCCTTGACATTCTTGACGGGCAGCGGCCCATGGTTTCGAACGACAACACGCACCGTCACTTGGCTATCGGGGCGGAGCTCTGTGCGCAGGGCGTCGGCTGACTCGATGGCGATGTTTTTAGGCATGGGGTCGCCCACGTCGTGAACAACTAGTTCTACATTCTCCGAGAGGCGTTCCAGTGGTGCTCGCGGTAAGCCGCTGCGTTGCATGTCCGTTACCAGAACGATGCGTCGCGTGCTTCGATCCGAAGTCGATAGAATGTCGCGTGCCCAGCCGAGCCCCAGACCAAAATCGGTTGCCGCTGCAGTAGCTGTTGTGTTCCGCAATTGATCAACGGGCATTTCCGTGATACCAGCCGAGTCCCACGCCGCTAGGTGGACGATGGCGTTATCGTCGAGCCGCGAAAGCTCTTCACGGATAGCGGCTATGCCCCGCGTCAGAGCTGTCTCGCCACTGGCATCGCGGGCTTGCATGCTCGCCGACCGGTCGAGCAGCATCACAACGTCTTGCTCCAAGCCGATGAGATGCGAACGGTCGAGATAGGGGCGACAGAAGAGCAGTGCCAATAACAATGCCGCAAGAACCCGTAACGAGAGCAACAACCATTGGCGAACGCGGCGACGGCGACGATGCTCCTTCACGACCTCATGCAGGAAACGCAGCGAGCCGATCGACACCGTCCGCGTCCGCTGGCGGAACAGCAGGTGGATCAGGACCGGCAATGCAGCCGCCAACCCAGCCACGAGAAATCCAGCGTGTATTAAATTTAGTCCCAGCATCTGAGCCAGCAAACTCCCATAAAGTAGCTAAAACTACGTTTAAGCAGGTCGTCACATGTTATCGGGGATAACTGCTGTGCCCTGGTTAAAACAGCAACGCGCGCTTCGCAAAATAATTCACCAGAGCAACCTCGAGCGGCACGTCGGTCGTGATGCACACATGCTCTACGTTGCGGGCTTGGCAGCCGGTGTGGATTTCGTTGATCCATTTTTCGACCGCGGTCTCAAAACTAGCGCGAATCTCGTGAGCCAATGTTTCCAGCACTGTCCCGGTCTCAGCGTCCACCAGTTTGACTGCACCGTCGATCGGCAGGTGGCGCTCAAGCGGTGACAGCACCTGGAACAGAAGCACATCATGCCCGAAGTGGCTAAAATGATCGACTGCCGCAAAGAGTTCCGCGCTCTCGTAGTACAGATCGCTGATCAATACGACCAAGCCGCGTCGTGGCATGAGCTCCGCCGCTTCGTGCAAGCCGCGTGGCGAATCGGCGGACGGGTGAGGGCGCTTTCGAGCCAGCGCCGACAGCAGTTGTAAAAGGTGGTCTGAATTACCGCGGGCGGAATAGTGCTCGAGTACCGTATCAGCGAACAGGATCAAACCAACTGCGTCACGCTGACGCGCTGCGAGTCTCGCGAGACTTGCACTAAGTAGCAACGCATAACGCAGCTTGGTGAGCCCGTCATTACTGGCAGTCATCGAGCTGCTGACGTCGAGAACGATATGCAGGTCGACGTTTGTCTCGGCCTCATACTGTTTGATGTACAGCCGATCATGGCGCCCGTAGAGTTTCCAGTTGAGGTGCCGCAGGTCATCACCGCTACTGTATTCGCGGTGCGAGGCGAAGTCGACGGAGAATCCAACATACGGACTGCGATGCAAGCCGTTGACGACCCCCTCGACAACACACCTCGCTATGAAGTCGAGATCTTCGACCGAGCTCATCCACTTCGGATCGGCTAATTCGCGAATCGAGATGGGTGCCGCCACAGTCATCGTGTTCGCACCTCATCGACGATGCGCCGAATAATTTCATCGGTGTCAATGCCTTCCGCTCGCGCGTGAAAATTAAGTACCAGGCGGTGCCGGAGCACCGGTCGGGCCATCGCCTTCACGTCCTCGAAATCGACATGAAAACGACCTTGAAGAACCGCCAACGCCTTCGCACCCAGTACGAGATATTGCGATGCTCGCGGACTGGCGCCATACCGGATGAAGCGGTGGATGTCGTCCGCCTTGTGGTTGCCAACGCTCGCTTGTGCAGCGGATGCTCCCGGACGCGAGCGTCCTGAAATCGCGACCGCATAGTTGACGACATCATTGGCCACTGGCACGTCGCGAACCAGCTTTTGCAGGCGAATCACCTCCTCGGCCGTGAGGATCGGCTTAAGATCGACCAGCGTGTTCGCGGTCGTGTTCTTGACGATGTCTGCTTCCTCCTTGGGTGTCGGGTAGGTCACCCGAATATTAAGCATGAAGCGGTCCAACTGCGCTTCCGGCAGCGGATATGTCCCTTCCTGTTCAACCGGATTCTGCGTCGCGACTACAAAAAACGGTGGTGCGAGTGGATAAGTCTGTCGGCCCACCGAGACTTCCATTTCCTGCATCGCCTGCAGCAATGCGGCCTGCGTTTTCGGTGGCGCTCGGTTGATCTCGTCAGCGAGTAGGAAGTGGGTGAACAGCGGGCCTTGATGAAACTCCAGACGCCTGCGATTGCTCTCGGGGTCCTCGATGATGATATCGGTGCCGGTGATGTCCGACGGCATCAGGTCAGGTGTGAACTGAATTCGGCGGTAATCCATATCGAGTGCGCGCGCGAGCGTGCGCGCCATGAGCGTCTTGCCCAAGCCCGGCACACCGATCATCAGCGCGTGTCCGCGACAGAGCAGGGCAACAAGCAAGCTGTCGATGACCTCCTCCTGCCCAACAACCGCCTTAGCGATTTCCAGTTTTAGCTTACTGCGAGCCTCACGAAGTCGCACGACCGACTGCGCATCGTTTTCAGACATGGCCACGGGCGCGGTAGCCGAAGTTGTGGGAGATAAAACCGGCGGCGCAGGGTGTGCCTGAGGTTTTCGAGCTTCATTCATGCTTTGCTCAGCTTGGGTGTGTTGGTGCTGGAGTTGTTTTGAGGCTTGAGTTGTCTTGAGGCTGAACGTTGCTATCGCTGGCATTTCGATCGCGGTCAAAGCCGGTTCCACTATATCAAGTTCTGGCTTATCAGTTCTTTTCTCTTTGGGTTCCGACCTTTTCGGAAACCACCTTTTTTAGAGGTGGCTTCTCTGGTATCGAACTATCAATCGAAGCCCAGTTCGGGACGAAGGTTGCATTGGCCTGACTGCCGTCGAGCCGCAGTGCCCGGCTGGAATGAAACGCGGCTTTTTGCTTGCTGAGCGTAGCCGGATCTATGTTGGTGAAGCTGACTCCAAACTCTGGCTGTAACATTACTTCCGTTCCCAAACCATCGCCATTATCATCCAGTTGCGAATGTTCGGTGGGCAGCCGCTTGTCCGACTTGAAGCGTTGATCAACTTCTTGAGCTATCGCGTTGAGCAATTCCGCTATCGATAAAGTGCCGTCTTGGTTTGTGTCTAAGGTCAGCAGCGGGCGTTGAATGACAGCAGCGAATGCATGCGGAAATTCCGTCGCATTGGATTCGTCATCTGCAGCGGTTGCGGTAATAACAATTCGGCCAGCGCGGGAGAGCGGCTTGATGAACCAACCGGAACTGGAATGCGTCAGCCAAACGATTTGCTCGCGACAGCGCACATCGTTCAGCCACTTGCCCAAGTCATCCGCCGAAGGATCTTTTCCCGCTAAGTGAAACCAAGCTTGGCGTCCATCGTAGTTCGCGTGGCCAAGCGTAATGATCCAAAGCGAATCGTCTGGCATCAATTTCGAGCCCACATCGCTCACTGCCGCCCGCAATCTCTCGGCAGTGAGTGGTGCCGCAGCTAAGTTCGCTGGCAGGCCACGCGCATCACCTTGAGTCGGATCTACATTTTGAACGGGCAGCCGTATGACTTGCTCGGGGGGAAAACGGAGCGATTGCACAAGCCAACTCTGGAGCTGGTTGGCGGTGTCTCGAAACACCTCTTCATATTCAGTATCGCCAGGTAATCCGACGCAGATTACAGCCCAGAGCCGCATGTCACCTTCGGTTTTACGTTCCCCGAATGGTCGCGCGTTATCCGACTCGCTGTCAGCCGCGTTGTCAGATGAGGCAGCCTCTTCGCGCTGTGGCTGAGGCTCCTGCGCCCGGCTCGGCATTGGCAATAAAGTGACCGCCGAAAACAGGGCCACGCTGATTGCGTGTGCGCAACCTGTAGACTTCGCCGCCACTCCTTTTTTTAGGAAATTAACTGTCATATTATATTTCGGATGGGAAATGCGCGTCGCGGAGTGTTGATCAGCAGAGCCTATTTCGGAAAACATACTCAGCATGTGATCCAAGTGTCACTTCCATTTGTTAACGAATCGTTCCATATTCTATTACAGACGGCGTGGGCAATCCTTGTCGAACCGTCGGTGGAACGCATCGGAAAGTAGTTCGAGATCTTCAAGATACGTTCAAACCCGAGTCGCAGGAGTTCCTCAATAGATCGGTGAGTTCGCGGTAGTTTGTTTTGCCAGTTCCCAGCAACGGCATTTCGTCGATATGCATGACTTTGCGAACGCGTGTCAGATTGGACAAACCGGCGTTACGCAGAAACCCGTTCACCGTTTCCACCTCGGCGCGAAGCCCTCCGGCTATGAATAGACAAATAAGTGGCCGTTGACCAGGATCCTCGATATAGGTCAGCGCCGAAGTGACCTCTCCTTCGTTTTGCGGCAAATGGTTGCGGATCACTGTTTCCATCGCCGGTAGGCTAATCATCTCGCCGCCAATTTTGACAAAGCGCTTCAGTCTCCCGGTGATGACCAATGAGTCCGATTCGTCGAGTATGCCAAGGTCGCCAGTTACGTAATAACGCTGGTTGTCCAGTTCCATAAACGCATCGTCGGATGTTCGATCCAGATAACCGCTGAAGACATTTGGTCCGCATGCCAGAATGAGCCCTTGCTGTCCACGCACCACATCCTCATAGGTTTCCGGGTGAACCATGCGGAGCCCAACGTCTCTGATCGCTGGGCCAACTCCTATCGCTTCACGGTCAAGTCGGCAAAGGGTCAGGACGGGCGAGCATTCCGTGATGCCATAGCCTTCGAGCAGCCTCGCACCAAATCGCCTCTCCGCGGTTTCGATCAATTCCGCTGGAGTCTTCTCTCCGGCGGTCATGATCAATCGCAGACTCTGCAGTTGGTCATCGGAGGCCGCACGGAAAATTCCCGATATGAAGGTAGGCGTACCGCAAATGATCGTCGGTTTCCACATCGCGATGCCGCGCGCAAGTGTTCTGGCATCGGTTGGATTGGGATAGAATGACACTTTCAGACCGCTGATAAGCGGCAACAACGTCGTAATCGTGAAACCAAATGAATGGAACGGCGGTAGAAAGCCGTACAGCGAGTCGTTATTTTCAGGCCGCACGACATCCAGACAACCGGCGATGTTGCACAGAATGTTCTTATGTGAAAGTGGCACACCTTTCGGCGCCGATTCCGAACCGCTCGTAAACAGAATCACCGCAGGCTCATCGGGTGATGTCTTATCCGAACCGAAGATGCGACAAACCCTTTCCGCCTGGCTGCGTGCCCGCAGGGCTGCGCGGATTTTACTCCAGAGTGTAATCCGGCTTTTTCGCAATGACTCCAAGGTCACTACATGCTCTGAGATCCGGTCGAAGTCGATTGAGTCGAGTCGATCGAGAAAAAGAGCGGAGGTCAGAATCGTTTTCACCCCTGAGAGTTCCAACACGTGTTCGATGTTTGCGTCGCCCAGCGTCCAGTTGATCATAACCGGTACTTTGCCGGCCAGCAGGGTCGCCGAGATCACCAGCGCCGCTCCACCCGTTGCCGGCAACATAATACCGATGTTCCGTTCAGGGTAGTGTCGGATAATTTCCGCCAGCACCAAGACCCCTATTTTTGCGCGTTTGTAACTGACCACACCGCTGGTCTCGTCCGCGATCGCGACGGCATTGCCGCCGCGATCACAAACCTTCAGAAAATTCATGTGCACCGAAGTGTTCGGATCGGGTTCGGTAATAGCGACATCGCGCGTCGGTTCATGCCATGCCTTCGGAGCCGGATTGTCACCCGTCAGCGCGTATGCCGTCGCACCTCCGGCGGCAGCGACTTGAAGATCGTAGACGTTCCGCAACTCTTCTGCCTTGACTTCGTAAGCGTGAAACTCCTCTTCCAGCCAGGCAATCATCCCCGCCAGTTCCAACGAATCAAAACCGATCTGGCTCGATAGTGACCATGAGTCCTTTATCTCGGACACGTTCATGTCACGCCTGCGGGCTATTTCGTTGACGACCTTTAGCCGAATCTCGGGCGTAATCTCGACGCTCGAGTCCCCCGGCGATGTCGATTGACGATGCTCGAAAGCCTTTTTGCTCCAGAAAGTTTGCGGAACGAGCACAATCTGTTCTTCACCACCCTTGTTGTACCAGTTGTCGAGATAACGGTTCATCTCCATCTTGGTCCCGTCGTAAGGGAAGTCTGGAGGAGATTCAACCAGTTCAACCACAACTTTGCGGCGTGGCGAAAAGAAAATCAGGTTCATCAGCAAATGTTTGAACGCCATCAGCAGACAGCTGAACAAAGGTGGCGTTTCCTGCCAAGCCACCCATGAAAATGAACTGCCCATCAACCCTCGCGTGCGCACAAGCAGAATTTTCTTCTGCTGGACCCGGCTGAGCACATCGTAGACTCCCGACGCTGCCCGAACCTCTTCCCGGGTACTCCGCATCAAACGTCCGGAGGGATAAATCAAGACGTTCGATCCTTCATTCAGGCAATCCGCCGCATGCTCCAGGGCTTTACGGACACGATATTTTTTATAGCTGCCAATTCCGCCGTACATATTAGGCATCGGAATGACGCGTATCAGACGCATCAAGTACTTCAGTACCGGCATGTAATAGAAATCTTCAACGGCCATCCCGCGAGGTTGCAGAGGCTTCCAGAGGTACGAAAAAACGATGACGGGATCGATTTCACCTGGGTGGTTCGGCAGAATCAAAACCCCTTCGCGCTGCAAGAGCTTCTCTTTGCCAATCACCGTTATGTCGTAGCGCAGCCACAATAACGAGCGCACAATCCATGCGATCAGATTACGAATGAAGTCCATAAACCGGAGGCCTAATGTTTGAGTTTTCGCGACATGGATTCGAGCTTTGCGGGAATAGCCTCACGAACCCTTGACTACGGCGGGTAATCTGCAACCCAGTATGCCTCTAGAGTCCCTTCGCGCTCTGGCATTACGCAGATTTTTAAAAGATAACAACTTACCAAAGAAGATCCTGATTTTTACGATCTTCTGCTCCCATACGACCATATTCTGCAGGACTTCCTGAATCTAATTGAGTAGGACGCAATCGCTCAAGGACTAGAGTGTCACTATGAAGCGGGCAGGGGTAGACCAGGGATCCCGCCTATTTACTTGCTAAAGATGGAGTTCTTGCGGTATTTCTACCGTCTGTCGGACGGTGAAGTCTTTGAAAGATGCCGCACAGACATTGCTTTCCGCTGGTTCCTGCAACTACCAATTCGCAGGGATCCCCCCGATTCAACGACGCTCTGCAGATTCCGTGTGAGAATCGGCCAAGAAGGATTCCAGAAGATATTTGATCAGATCATTCATCAGGCACGAGATGCTGGCTTGGTCAAAGATCGCTTACGGCTGAAAGACGCAAGCCATGTGAGCGATTCAATAGCCATACCAAAGAGCCTACAATTGCTTGCTCAATTGCGAGACCGACTACTCAAACAGATTGCCGCAGTCGACCCGCAAGTGGCTGAAGGCTTTTGGGTTTCCGCCGCTCAGATTCGCCAGGAGACGGAGAAGTGCAGTGACGCAGTGCGGCTTGAAAACCGTGTTCGCTTGCTAAACGATATTTTGGCTTGGATTGATCAGTCTCAGCCTAGCGACGGCCTCCTCTCTGCGGCTTGGCAAAAATTACTGGAAAGACGTGGCTTGGCCAAGAAGATTATCAACGATCAAACCGATCCCGATGCGACGGATAAGATCCTCAACCTAGTTGACCCGGAAGCACGTCGCGGCATGCACGGGGACTGGTTCGAAGGCTATAAAGTCGACATGCTGGTAGACCCTGACAGCGAGCTGTTTACTCAGATCAATGTGATCGCTGCCAGCGAATGAAGCCACCAATTGCGTTACGTTGATTACAGCGGAGCAGCAAACGTTTGGCAATCAAATTGAAACGGTCTCGATCGATCGAGCTGGCTACGATGGAGCAATGATCCGAGAATTGGAGGACAAAGCCAATGTGGAAGTCATCGTACCTCCTAAAAAACGACCTGAAACAAAACTATTTATTAGTGACGATTTCCCGGTGAGTGAGGATGGTTCTCAGGCAACCTGCCCAGCCGGCGCGGTATCAGCTCGCCGCAACGAAGAACCCAATGGTCCTCGCGTGCGCTACACGTTTGCGAAAGACACCTGTGCTAGCTGCCCGTTGTTGAATCAATGCATGAACAAGTTGCCCAAAGGTCGCATGGGTCGAGCCGTCTCAAAGAATGAATACGAAGCCGAGTATGCTCGAGTAGCGGCTCGGGCGACTACCGAGCAATACCACAACGTGCTTCGGGAACACCTGCTAGTAGAACGCAAGTTTACTGAACCGCTTAATCGCCATGGAGGCCGCCGTACGCCGTATCGGGGTACGGCCAAAACGACGATGCACGAGCTCATGGCGGCAACGGTGACCAATGTCAAACGTATGGTAAATTTACTGTTAGGATCAGTGCGCGCGTTGCCAGCCTGAAATACGAAAATGACCTAAAAACCCGTCCGAAACGACCATTCAGGAGCGAACAGCCATACTTTAACGCCACTCGGCGACATGCATGCACAACTCCGACGCAACGATTAAAAAATACGAGCCGTTGCTTAAGACAAGAAACGCGAATTGCTATTTTGTCAGCGGTCTCCGGAGAGACGAAGCTACGTGTCGGACACCCCTGGCTTCTTCGCCTCGGAGAGACGAAGCTACGTGGAACGTCGCCCCTCCTCGGGGCGGACTCAATCTGCCTGCTGAGATTTTTCCTGGTGCCATTTTGTGCAAACTGCAACTTTCAGACGCAAACCATCCACACGGTTCATTTTCCGGGGTAACGTTGGATGCTCATTCCACAAAGTTGCCCGAAAACGCATGCGCGAAACATGAATACTCAACTGTATCCTATTACCGCGAAATTGATTGAGAGAAGTTCTTCCATTCGCACATGGCAGCTCCTGGCAGGTCTGATCGCCGCAGCGGTCGTTGTCGCACCCCTCATGCTCTGGCTCTCGGACCCCTCCCGAGACAGTGCTGCCTGGAAGTCAGTTGATGTTTCAACACGGTTGGTCGCTCCCTACCATCTTGCATTCGTCGAGGCTGCGTTTGCAATCGCAATCGGTATGATCTTTGCCTTTGGGCTTGGCTTCAAGCTTGCGCAGCGCGCACCTCAGCGTGATGAGAGTCCTACAGAAACAGCGGCGCATTTGGCGAGCGCACGCGAGCAGCATGCGCGCGAGATCGAGGCGGCGCATGGCAAAGCGCGCAGTTTAGCACAACGACTGGAGATCGCGACTTACAGCTCAGGTGTTGGAATCTGGGAGTACGACACGGCAACTGGGCGCCTGGTGTGGGACGGAACCATGTGTGAACTATATGGGGTACCCCCTAATTCGGACCTCGTTTTCGGATCCTGGTCCAGTCGTTTGCATCCAGACGATCTAGAGCGGGCCGTCTCGGAGATCAATGCAGTTTTTACGCATGGCAAAAAGTTTGACACAACCTTTCGCATAGTGACTCCCGCAGGACAACTCAAACATTTGCGTGCAGCAGCCGGTCTGTATAGGGATAGAAACAACAACGATTTTCTGTTTGGGGCCAACTGGGATGTCACCGAATCGACGCTTGCCATCGAAAACCTCAACGAAGCGCAGCGACTTGGTCAGATTGGAAACTGGTCCTGGGATCTCCAAAAGGATGTTGTGGAGTGGTCCGACCAAGCCTATGCACTCCTTGGAATCAACAAGGATGATACGCAAATCGACCTCAAGACGGCCTTAAACTTCTATAAGGATGAGAGCCAATTACGACTTGAAGCGGCTTTGCAAAATGCGTTAACGAGTGGAGCAGCTTACTCACTTGATCTCGAGACTCGCGATTCTTCCAATGCTGTCAGGTATATCCGAGCCCAAGGGCGCGCGCGTTATACCGCCGGTGGTGTCATTGGCGGGCTCTATGGGACCTTGATGAATATCACAGAAAGTAAACTGCATGAGGAGTCATTGTGCCAAGCGAAGGCTCAGTCCGAGGCGGCAAACCTCGCGAAAAGTGAATTCTTGGCAAACATGAGCCATGAAATCCGTACTCCCATGAATGCTATTTTGGGATACGCCGATCTACTGGAAGTCGACGGCGCTTTAACTTCTGACAAAGAACATGCACTGGATGCTATTCGTACCATTAAAGCCAACTCACAACATCTACTCACCATCATTAACGACATTCTTGATATGTCGAAGATCGAGTCTGGGAAGCTGACCATCGAATCGATCGCAATTTCACCCAAACTTATCATTGAGGAAGTTGTAAATTTGGTTCGCTGCCAATGCGATGGCAAACGCTTGGGCCTCCACGTGAACTACGAAACGAGCATCCCCAAGACCATTCAATCGGATCCAACGCGTTTGCGGCAAATCCTACTGAACTTGGTTGGCAACGCAATCAAGTTCACCGAGATGGGTTCAGTAACCATTTCTGTTTCATTTTGCTTGGAAACCAGGTCACTGAAATTTGCGGTCATTGATACCGGCATTGGCCTGTCTCCCGAACAACGCGACCTCATCGCCCGCTTCGACCCCTTTTCCCAAGCAGATAGTTCGACGACACGTAACTTTGGTGGTAGCGGGCTAGGGCTGCGAATTTGCAATAGCTTGGCTAAGTTGCTGAGAGGTGCCATCACGGTCGAATCCGAATTTGGGACAGGCAGTCGATTCAGCTTGGCGATTGATGTTGGCAATTCGCAACCGTTGGAACTTCTGACGGCATCGGAATTGGAGTCGAGTGAGGAACGGCTGCCCGCTACAGAATCGCCGATCCCATCTGTCGGCGATGCGCCGTTAGAGGGCATTTGTGTGCTGTTAGCCGAGGATGGACTGGACAATCAGCGCCTGTTAAGTTTCCATCTCAAGAAGGCAGGAGCGCAGGTCGTGTTGGCTGAAAACGGTTTGGAGGCCGTTGAAACCATGAAGAGTGCGATTGTTACAGGAACGTCATTACCCGACATCCTGTTGATGGACATGCAAATGCCAATAATGGATGGGTATTCAGCAACCATTCAGCTGCGTGCACTTGGTTTCACACTACCGATCGTAGCGCTGACCGCACATGCAATGGATGGCGATCGCCAAAAATGCTTGGATGCAGGCTGTAGCGATTACCTGACCAAACCGATCAATAAACAGACGCTGATCACACTCTGTTGTTCCATTGCCAAGCGTCACCACCGATTGCCCGCTGAGCTGAAAACGTAGCGATGGTGCTTTTGCCTTTGGTCTAGCCGTCATTGAGGGTCTCCCTTTGAAAGCTACTGGAGTTATTCGGTAGTCGCCATCGTTCCTCACATCTCCTGTCCAATACGGATTAGATTTCCGTCTGGGTCGACGATTGCGAATTCTCGCATTCCCCAGGGTTTGTCCTCTAGACGGTCCAAGCGCGGGTTCCCGGAGGTTGGCTTGCCCTTAAAGCGTCTCCAGGCCATTCTGGGGCACAGTTCGCTCGATGTGACTCGCAACTACATTTGGGAGGATGAAGCCCAAATCAACGGTTCCCACAGCCCATTTGACCTGCTAGATGGAGTAGGCTGAGACTCTGTTTACGGGCGCCGGCGCCCAAGAGTTATTAGTTACCGGTGCGATGGCTGTGGCGCCGTGAAAAGCGCTCACTATTACCAGCGCTGTCACAGCGGCGGATCTCTTTCTGCCGTATTTGATTCATCCTCGCGAAGCTTACGGTACCTGTTTGCTTCGTCGGGCTGGCCCTGTCGGGTGTAGTACTCGATGAGCCAGTCGATCGCACCTGTCCGCACTTTCTTCCGTACCGACCAGGGAGTGGAATCCATCATAGCGATTGAGCCTTGATAGCCGGATATTAGTAGAGGTTCGGCTTCGGCTAGTAATAATTCCTTTTCTTCTTTCTCGTTGGAATTCTTGGCCTGGGCGAGGAGAGCTCCGCCGAGTAGCGATTGGGCATGGAACGTATTCCACGCTTTCGCCGCCAATTTCTGTCTAATGGAATGACCTTCCCGTAACAACTCGACGGCCGCGTTCGGAGAATCTATTTGCAGGAATCCACTGCCAATCGAAACCAACGCATTAGCCAGTTCCAAGGATTCAACGGGCAGATCGCGCCGGGCCGTTGCGAGAGCCTCCTCTGCCATGGCCTGGAACTCCTCAACTCGCTCTCCTTTAGCGTAAGCTTCGAGCAACCTGTACTTGACCCATCCAAGTTCCGCGAAATCACGACTTGAATCGAATGCTTCCTCCAAAAGAGGGATTGCATCGTCAATGCGGTCAGCCTCGAAGTAACTCAACCCCAGGTTGGCTATCGTCGCTTGAGTTTCGCGATCTGGACGCCCCCGCTTGTCTTGCATCTTAGGCACTAGGGTTTCCATAAGTAGTATGGATTGATCTAACTGACCGACCACTCGATAGCCCATGGCGAGGTTGTTCATGCCGATGAGGGTATCGAGGTGGTCATGGCCATGCTTGGCTTCGGTGAGCTCCAGAATTCGCTGCAGTAGTGGTAGAGCTTTATCGTGTTGGTTTGCAGCCTGGTAACCCTTGGCCAAATTTATCATGCTAAGGATCGTAGAAGGCGCGTCGAGACCGAGTTTCGCTTGTTTCAAATCCAGTGTTTGCTTCAGCAGTGGCAAGGCTTTGTCCAGTTTTCCAGCGTTTTTGAAACCCCATGCGAGGTTGTTCATCGAAATGAGCGTAGCGGGGTGATCCGGACCGAGCTTATCGATTCTCAGCTTTAGTGTTTGCCCATAGAGCAGCAAAGCTTTTTCAAGGTCACCGCTAGACTCATAACCAGATGCAAGATTGTTCATACTAGTGAGCGTGTCTGGATGGTCTGGGCCAAGTTTCGCTTTCGTCAACTCCAGCGTTTGCTCCAGCAGCGGCAATGCCTTGTCCATTTTACCGTCAGTCTGGTAGGCCATAGCCAAATTATCCATGCTGGTGAGTGTGTCCGGATGGTCAGAGCCCAGTTTGGCAAGCATTAGCTCCAGCGTCTTCTCTAGTAGAGGAAGCGCCTCATCCAATTGATTGTTTTCTAGATAGACCATGGCTAAACTTCCCATGCTCCTTAGTACTTCTGGATGATCGAGAGCAAGTTTACCCTTCCTCAGTTCCAGTGCTTGTGCCAATAGAGGCAGCCCCTTCTCTGCTTCCCCTGCAGCTTTGTAGGCCCATCCTAAATTATGCAAGCTCGCCTGAGTGACAGGGCTGTCCATGCCAAATTTGGCTTTGCTGAGTTCCAATGTCTGTTCATACAGCGGTAGAGCCATCTGCAAGCGGCCTGCAGCTTTATAGACCTGGGCCAGAATTGCCATGGCCTCAATCGTTTTGAGGTGTTCCGATCCGAACTCATTCTTTACCAATTCAAGCGTTTGCTCCATCAAAGTAAGTGCCTCATCCAATTGACCGGCAGCCTTGTAAACTTTGGCCAGTTTTGTCATGCTGCTGAGGGTCTGTGGATGGTCAAAGCCTAGTTTGATCTTCATTAGTTCAAGCGAATCTTCATGCAGAGCTAGTGCCTTGTCGAGTTCGCCGACGGCGTGATAACCCTCAGCTAAGTTACCCATGCTGATTAGGGTATTCTCATGTTCGGGACCAAGATTGTCTCTCGTTAGCTCCAGCGTTTGCTCGTAAAGCTGCACTGCCCTCCCAAGTTGGCCTGCAGCCTGGCAACCGATAGCAAGATCTCTCATGCTGGCGAGGGCGTCCAGGTGCGCAGGGCCAAGTTTTGAACATCTTAGTTCGTACCCCTTTTCCAAAAAAAGGACTGACTTGGCGGGGTCCCCATTTGCTCGATAACTGTTGCCGATCACACTCCGCAACCTTGCTTCGATGAGTGGTGCAAGGTCCGTTCGCAATTCAAGCTTCTCGGCCGCCCGATCCAGCAGTTCACGCAAGGTCGTATCCTTGCTCAATTCGACCTCGGATGGATCAAAAGAGGTAGTGGCCAGCTCCTCAAGAATGCGAGTCTGACCTTCAACACTGGTTAGCGCCAAAAAGTCATTCTCCACGAAATCCGCCACTGATTCCGCGTACTGACGCTGACGGGTCTCCGCAGCAAGTGCAGCATCTTTTTCCAGCAAAGCCTCATTCTTAGCTTCGGTCTCCGTCTCGGCCAAATTTTGGGCTGTGATTGCGGCTTGTTCGGCCCGGAGGGCTCGAACCAGTCCCAGGCCTGTCCCCACGAGCCCAGCTAGCAGGGCCAGTCCCAACAAGGAGGCGGCACCAACTCCCACGCGATGCTTGCGCACGAACTTGCGAACGCGATAGCTGAGCGATGGCGGTCTGGCGATGACGGGCTCATTGTTCAAGTAGCGTTGAATATCGGCGGCAAAGCCTGAGGCGGATTCGTACCGACGCGTCCGGTCCTTCTCCAACGCCTTCATCACAATCCAGTCCAAATCACCTGCCAAGACACGGTTCAACCGGATGCTGTCGATCTGGCGCTGACCTGTGATTTTTGTGAGTTGCTCACGAGTGCTACTGCTCAACTTGCTGCTCGGTTTTACCGGTTCCTTGTCCCGAATGAATTCTAAGACTTTCAAGACCGCCTGACCTTGGATCGACGAATCATCCAGGGGCGTGCTGCCGGTCAGCAGCTCGTACAAGATAACCCCCAAGGCATAGATGTCGGTGCGTGTATCGATATCGATCGCATCGAGGCTGGCCTGCTCAGGTGACATGTACTTCAATGTCCCTAAAACCTGACCGATGCTCGTGAATACTGACTGGTCAGTCAGGCGCTGCGTGGACTCAGTAGCTTTTGCCAACCCAAAGTCGATGATCTTAGGAACAGGCTTGCCGTCTTGTGTGCCGACGAGGATGTTTCCCGGTTTGAGATCGCGATGGATGATTCCCTTTTGGTGGGCATGTTGCACTCCTGAACAAACCTCCGCGAACAGTCGCAAGCGTTCATTGAGCTCCAAACGGTTCTGATCGCAATAGGTCGTCAGGGGTTGGCCCTGAACCAACTCCATCACGAAGAATGGTTGGCCATCTTCAGTGGTCCCGACGTCTAGGATGCTGGCGATGTTCGGATGGTTCATCAAGGCTAGGGCCTGCCGCTCGGCATCGAAACGGGCGGTAACCTCTTTGGAGCCGATCTCGGCCTTGATCAGCTTCAAGGCGACGCGTCTTTTGACCGGAAGGGACTGTTCGGCCAGCCAGACCTCGCCCATGCCTCCCGCTCCCAGCAACGTGAGCAAGGTGTAGGGTCCGATCATTCGATGCCCGCCAGAGTTCGACCCTGCATTCAAAGCGACAGATGAAAGGGCAATCGTATTGAGCGAATCGTCGTGGTTCCCCCGTTCCGAACACCCCTGTTCCGAACACCCCTGTTCCGCCCCCCTCGGTTCAGGGGGCGGCGTTGGCGTAGGCGCCCGTTCGTTCCAGTCCTGATTCTCAGGGTACATCGAGCGTTTCCTCCAAGGCAACGTTGTTGATTTACAGACTTCAATCCAGCGTTCGCCTGATATCAATTAGATGCGTCTAATTTTCGGAAAGCGAACTAAAACAATCAGAATTTGCTGAGTTTAGCTGGATGTCACCACTTCTTGAAGTGGCATCGACAGAATCTCAGCCAGGGTGTCCCGCAATGGCAGACTGCGATCGATTGGCTCGGATACAGCCAGCGTCCTCGAAAAATACGGGCTAATCGTGAAACTCATTTCGATTTAACGAACGAGAGAAGAAGCGATAAGGATCTCAACCTGGCAACTCCAGTAGAAGTCAATTGGATCAAAGTGAGCCAATTGAAAGTCCTTCTACCGTTACTCCTGCTTACTCTCAAAAGTGCCGCGCTCGCCTAGATAGTAGTCCCTCCCACGGAGGGCAACTACTGCTCGACCTGTAGCCCTATGGTGCCGATACTTCGGTACGATCTTCATCCTCTTGAGCCTTACTTTTGCCAAATCGGTAGACTACCGGTTTTTGGATTCTTTAAAGCCAGCGCTCTCAGGACACCCTGAAGTTCGTTTTAACCAACGAGCTTAGTAAATCGCAAGCGAGGCGGACGGGACTCGAACCCGCAACCTCTGGATCGACAGGCGGTACGAATAACACCCAGATGAACGCACAATTTGCTGGGGAAAAGCTAACATATCCCAGGGAAAAGCTATTGCAAGTCGCGGCAAAACATTTCAACGCATTGCAGACTTTTCGGGAACGTTCCCGACCCTTTTGGGAAAGCTCCCGGCTCGTTAACGAATTGACCAGATAGGCCTACTTCAGAGGTTACCGGTTCAAAACCTGCCGGGAACCGACCTATCTACGTCGAACTCGCCCAAGTAATTGCCGTTCGGACTGAGCGAGATTCGGAGCACCTCACCTGAGATGTCAATTTTGGGGGAACAACTCCCTTCGTGATTCCTTGTCGAACAACGATAACTTTCCAACGGAACTAGCAACGAACAAGTTCTTGGAAGCCGATGAAGAAGCTAAAGAAATGCTGTGCTGGAACGGGATCGGCTCACCCATAGTCTGCTTTGCCTCAAGATTCAGGAAGATGACTTGCCCCTCTATGGTCGCAACGGCGACTTGATCCTGCGCGACGTGTGCGCAAGCGACAATCATCCCGGGAACCTTGGTTGGCTCGTAAAGCTGAGCCCAATGGTCGACACTCCATTCGTACAGCCAGACGCTACCACGGAAACTGGTTATCAGTAACTAGAGGCGAGAGAAAAAATAGTCCGATTACCAACGTAACCCGCTGGTACAGCGGTTGACGAGGAGCGATCATTTTCTGATGGACTCACGTTGTTTTGCCTCCACGGCCTTCGCTGCCCGCGTCCAATAGTAAACCGGGGTCACTAGGGTGTTCGTGCAATGGTGTTCGTTTAATCGCAGCAGATATTGGAGAATCGCTGGCGATAGCGATATTTCTCAAATAATCATTCCATTGATCAATAGCGGCTTTTCCCAGTGTACATCCGCGCGGTGAGAAGCAGGACCGAAGTTGCTGTCCTTCGCCCAACACAAAAAGGCAACTCGGTGATCACGCAGCCAGCAGCCAGCAGCCAGCACTATCGAGATGCCAACCAGCGGCCAATGCGACTGGTCATCATCGCCGGCAACAGGATCGTAACTCCTAGCCAAGCCATCACCAACAGGGCGCCCATGAAGATGGCAAATCGTTGAGTGGGCTTGAACTCACTCGCGTAGAATATTGCCAGGGACGATCCGCAAATTACGGTGGTGTGCAACATGGCTACGCCACAATATCGCATCGCATCTCGAGCGGAGGAAGTCAATTCACAGCCTTTCCGCCTGGCCGCCCGAAAGTGAGCCAGTAGATGCAAGGTGTCATCGACGGCGATGCCGAGTGCGACCGAAGCGGTCATTACCGAGCCGATATCCAACGAGTACTCGCACCACCCCATCATCCCAAACAATACTAGGGTGGGAATCATATTCGGTATCATCGATAGCAAACCACCGATCACGTTGCCAACCATGATCGACATGAAAAACGCGATCAGGACGAAGGCAGCGAGGAAACTGCGGACAAGGTCCTGGAGCAGGATCGTCTGCGTTTGCTCTACGATGACGATGTAACCAGTCAACGCGATTCTCGGTCGCTGATTCGAGGCAAGCTTGCTCAAGATGCTCGCGGTTTGTGTCTCGATCGTGTGCAAGCGTTCGTCCGCAGGAACCTGATCGGTTTGGAATAAGCGAAAGGTCACCCGCCAGATTTCTTGCTGTTTAGTCCTGCGCAGAAACCCTAGTTTGTAGAGCGGCGAGGAATCCTCCTGGATCATCGATCGTATGACAGCCCTGGTTGTCACATTCGCCAGCCCGCCGCCGGTTGGCAAGTTCGGCAGAAAAGTGACCGCTGAATTCACGCCACCGATACCCTCGGCCTTAAGGAGAGCTTGGTGAATTGAATGCACTGTATCGAATCGCTCATTGGGGTTTCCATTGTCCTTGGTGTCAAAGGTGACCAGTAGTTCACCGGTCATAGTCGGTCCGATATGCTCTTCATACCAGTGGTACGACAGATTCAATGGGCTGTCGTCGGCAAACATATTAAGTATGCGGACCGATGACCGCAATTGGCTCAAGCCCACGGCGGCGGCGACAGTCAGCATGGCAAATGCTAGGAATACGACCGCTCGATGCTTCACGGTCAGTTCGAACAGTTGCATCAACGTCGATGCAGACGACGCTGGCCGCGTGGTGAACTCATCACTTTGTGTGTCTTGAAGACGCGGGCCACGCGCCAACAACATCGCCCCAGGTAGCATCAGAAATAGCATACCTAGCGAAAACAACAATGCACCGGCGGCAGCGAGGCCAAAGATTTGAACTGGTTGAATTCGCACTAACAACAGTGAGAGCAATCCCACCACCGTCGTCACCACCGACATGGTACAAGGCTTGTAGCCGCGGGCCATTGCCGCTTGCACGATTGCCACACGGTCCGCGGCTGGCTCACAATGCAACATCTCGCGGAAGTAGTTACTGAGATGGACACCAGCCGAGATCGTCAGCACGAAGACAAAAGTTGGTAGGATAATTAGCACGGCGTTGAGATCGTAACCGGCATAATAGATCGACGCCAAGACCATGCCCTGCGCGATCATCGCCACAGCAACGATCGTTGCGGATAAAACGATCGATCTCAAACACAATAGGCATAAAATCGCGGCGATGGCAGACGAGGGCAATGAAAATCTTGCTATCGAACGGATGGCTGCACTGTCAATTGCCACACCATCCGCAGGAGCGCCAACCATGACGACTTCGCTTTCAGGGCAATTTACCGCCCGCGCTATTCCTCGTCGGATGAGCGGCAACAATTGCTGGTGGTTGTCCAAAGTCCGCAAGTCGAGTGAGAGGATCAAGCAGGTCTGCGTTAGATCGGGGCCGATAAACGAACCACGCAATCGGTTCGCAGCCTGACGATCGGTCAGCTTAAGTGGCGGACTACTAAGCTGGTCCACCATTTGTTCCCCGCTTCGAACCCAGTGGAACGGATAGCTATCCCCACTCAATCTCAGCATTGGCCCATATTGTTCGTCTTCGAAATACTGCTCGGGCACCGGGCGGCCCTGCATGAACTCACTTGACATGGGTTCGATCCATGCCATGGCCGATACAACCGAAGGGTCCTCTAAACGTGCATTTGGCCAAGTGACCATCAGTGCGTCGGTGACTGCGAACTCATGGATGAAGCGAAAGAACTCCTGACGAACCGGCAGATCCTCGGGAAGCCACAATGCGGGCAGGTTTCGCAGAGTACCGATGGACGCTGCGGAGTGAATCAGCGACGGAGCTACCAGGGACGCGAGTAGCAACCCGCCAATTGCGAACTGGATTCGGTAACGCCTTGCGAGTTGATGACTGGGTGATATCTCGTTTGCCACAGAAGGCTCTCAAGCGTGATGGTCAACAACTTTTCAACACGAAATCTCGAATTGATCAAGTTGCGTTCAGAAAATGGAATACGGGTGGACACCACGGTAATTTGACACGTTGAGAGAGCAAAATCGATATCTCAGCCAAGCGGCATGGCCGCTACAGAAATGTTTTGAAATGGCATCGAATGCACCATCGTGAACTTCCTTAGGAAAGTTTAATCTCCTTCTTGGCCGAGTCCAGGACTGGCCGGCGCGGAAGGGGCGCGGGGGCATACCCCACTCAATGGTGCTTTATCCAGCACGGCCTCAGGCTATAATTGTTCGCTGCACCTAAGGAATTCACCATGCAATCGGTTGATGAGCATCACCATGTTTCAACACCAGACCTGCCTGCGCCATCTGCTGCAACCGCAGCATTACGTAGATGCGGGACATTATCAACGAGAGCTCGAACAGGTCTTTCATCCTAGCTGGCAATTCGCCTGTACGAAACAGGAGATCGCCAGCGATGGCGATTTCCTCACTGTCGAGTTGTTGGGTGAACCGGTAATCATCAAGAACTTTAATGGCCAATTGCGAGCATTCCTCAACGTTTGTCCCCATCGCCATTGCATGTTGACATGTGAGTCGTCGGGCAATGCACCGGGACTCGTTTGCCAGTATCACGGATGGGAATTCACGCAGGACGGCCGCACGGGCAAGATTCCGGAGGCAAAAGCTTTTCGTCCATGGGATCGAGACAACTCACAACTTCATAAGCTGGGGCTCGACACCTGCGGGGAGCTGATATTTATTTGTTTTAAGCCCGAGCGGACGCCACCGCTGAGGGAGTGGTTGTCACCCCTGTATCAGGACTTGTCTGCTGCTTTTGTTTCACCAATGTGGAAGATGTCGGAGATTTGGGATTTCGATTCCGCATCTAACTGGAAGGTGCCTACTGAGAACACGCTGGAGTCTTACCACGTAGCTGCGGTACACCCGCAGTGGTTGGGAGACAAGTTGCCAGAGGAGTCGATGTCAGAGCACTATTTGGACAGTCGATACACGACGCTGCGATACGACTGCAACTCGCCGATTGAGGAGAAGCAAGCAAAGATCTGTGATTATTTAGGAGGCCGCAAGGACCATAGTTACCGGCACTGGCATGTGCATCCTAACATCGCTTTTTGCTTGACGGACACCTTCAACTACTTGGCTACATGCCAGCCTACTTCCCCAACAACCTGTCGGGTGCGCACTCGGATGTTTGCGTTGCACGGAGTGCGCCGCAATCTGTACGCTAAACTACTTCGCTACGTTGTATGGCGTATTGGGCGGCGGACGATGAAGGCAGTATTCAATGAGGATCGAAAGATTTTTGATGCACAGCAGCGAGGCATCCAGGCCAGTCGTCATCGTGGCGTCATAGGCACTCGTGAAGAACGAATTTATGTCTTCCAGCGGTATCTGTGCGAGCGAATGAACTTGGCGATTGAGCCTGACCCGGCAGAGATGCCTTGGAGGCCATCCGTTACCCCTGCTTCAACGCAATTATCGACGTCCTGCGGTCAACACGAAGACACCAACCTCAAGTAATGCAGCTATGGATTTGCCGAAGTTATCGCCTTTTCAAACATTGATGGCCGCGTGCGTGGCTGAACCGGACCGAATTCGCTTTCTGTTTTTGGAAGAGTCGGGGCCCGAACAGAAACTGTCAGGAACGGATATTTTGTTGCGTTCGCTGGCTTTTGCCAATGGACTGCGGGATCTAAGCGGGCCCGGCGATCGAATTCTACTGCCCTACCCCGCGGGTCTGGATTTCATCATCGGTTTTTTAGGGTGCCTGGCTGCCAAGCGAATACCAGTCCCCGCTAACTACCCCAAGCCTCGGCGACCCTCGTCTCGTTATCAGACCATCGCTGACAACTGCGGAGCCACACTGGCGGTGTCGACAAACAGCACTTTGAGGACTCTAGACCACTCCGAGGAAACGGGGCTGAGTTGGTTCTCGGCCGAAGAAATTGAAGCGCGCGGAGCGCCAGCGCTGAATACCGCAGTCATGCCAGACAGCGACCTCGAAGCCCAGATCGCGCATGAATTGGAGCAGCTAGATCAGAGCGACTTCGAGTCGTCAACCGAGCGAAACGAGACGATGCAGATGCCGCTAGAGGATATTCTGTTTTTGCAGTACACCTCGGGATCAACCAGTCGTCCTAAGGGCGTTATGATTACTTCCGCAAACCTGTTCGCGAATTTGCGGACGATCAGTTACGGCTTTGGATTGGACCGAATCCCGCGCGAAGAGAGGATCGTTGGCAGTTGGTTGCCCGCCTACCACGATATGGGGCTCGTCGGTGTCATTCTTTCCACGCTGATGCATGACGGGCAAGCGATATTGATGTCACCCTCTTCGTTCTTGAGGCGACCAGGCCTGTGGCTGGAGTCGATTGAACGCTATCGCGCGAGGATTACTGTTGCGCCCTGCTTCGGATATCAGTGGGCGGCGAGCCGCATTTCCGAGACGGAAGCACAAAAACTGGACCTGAGTCACTTGGAGTTGGCGGCCTGCGGCGCGGAGCCCATTTCGCCCGCAATGCTGCAGCATTTCGCGCAGCGTTTTGGCAGTGCGGGTTTTCGTACAGAGTCCTTCTACCCTTGCTATGGGCTGGCGGAGGCAACGCTGATGGTCAGTGGTGACCACCGGGGAGCCGACTTGCAGCGTCAGTCGAGGACAGGGCGTACTCCCCTAAGCTTGCACTTCGATCGCGCGGCGCTGCGGCAGCACAGAGCCATCGAAGTCAACGAAAGCGAAGAGTCGATCGAAGTCGTGCACTGCGGGATGCCTGGCTTGCAAACCGAAATCGCGTTGGCCTCTCAGGAATCGGGGGAACGGTGCGATGAAGGGGAGATTGGAGAAATCGTCGTAAGCTCACCCAGCACTGCACCTGGCTACTGGAATGCGCCGGAGTCGACGCGCAAGACGTTTCAGTTCTGCTTTCCTGGCGAGTCCAAGCGATATCTTCGCACCGGCGACATGGGGTTCATGTGTTGCGGGCGTCTGTTCGTTACAGGTCGCCGCAAGGAACTGATCATCATTGCCGGTCAGAACTTCTATCCGCATGATATTGAGCAGACAGTAGCTGGTTCACATCCCGCATTGAGAGGCCTCCCGGCAGCCGCTTTCGCGATTGCCGGTGACTCGACCGAACAGTTGGTGCTCGTGCAGGAGGTTCCGCGAGGAATTGAACAGAGCGTCTGCGATCAAATCATCCGCAAGATGCGATTGGCTGTTGCTTCGACGCACGAATTGGCCCCTATTGCGATCCTGTTGGTTCGTCCAGCATCGATTCCCAGAACTAGCAGCGGCAAAGTGCAACGGCTGCAAACCTGCGACGACTTTCGCACGGCCCGCCTGAAAACAGTTGCGACATGGGAATTTAAGGCGCTCGACGACCCGCAGTTGTTCCGTGATTTGGAGCCATTGCTGCGCGCCGGCAACGTGGCGCGGGTGCGTGCCCGCATCGAAGACACTTTGCTCAGGTGGGTCGCCGCCCACTCTGGCGAAGAGACGGAATTCGTTAGGCCAGACCGGTCGTTTGCAGAGATGGGGCTCGATTCACTCCTTTCTGTTCAATTGGTGCAAGAGTTTGAGCAATGGCTTAGTTGCTCTATTTCACCGGTGGCCATCTGGTCTTACCCAACGCCTGCTCAGTTGGCCGACTTCCTTCTTAGTCAAGTCGACGTGGCGAAACAGAACGAATCGAGGGGTGAGATTGTGGAGTCTGTCGACAAAGAATCGGATGATGGGCATGCAGCGACGCTAGCTGCCATTCTCGACCAGCTTGAGCAGCTCGATGAGGCAGACGCGCGGGCTTTGCTTGACGACATCAAGGAGTAATCGCTGTCATCCCCCGCGGCTGGTTTGATTACCCACCTCTAGATGTTTTTGTGCAATTTTTTAACAGTCAGATGCACAAGCGGTTTGTCGCAACTATCATAGGGCCACCTGAAAATCTTTGCACTGACTACGCACGCTGCAGGTCTCAGAGGCTTGGCCGTTGCGAGGGATACCACCCCATGCATCGCCATCGCCCGCTGAGATTGCAATTATCTAGTTGGCTGGATACGGCCTATACGGCGCAAAATGGTTTTCACCACAGCCTCGCGGTGTGTTTTAGCAAAGTAATGTCCACCAGAAAACGAGCGATGTCGGTAGCTTTGTGCCATTTGACGCCAGGGGAAGATATGTCTTGCTTGAACCACGGGATCATCGGTGCCCGTCAACGTGATCAGTTCGCATGCCAATGGTTCATCAGATGTGTACCTATACGTTTCGAACAAAGTAATGTCGGCGCGAATGATGGGCATTAGTACCGCACGCGCCCCAGGGTCGTCGATGACTTTCTGGGGGATAGCGTCGTACATGGCGTTCAATTCGCGAATGAAGTCGTCGTCTCGTTGTAGCTTATGCAAGCGCCCTTTTGACCAGCGTCCGTGCGGGGCACGCGCGGCGCCTGCAAAGAGCACCGAAACTGGGACATCGCGTTTTCTCAGTTCCCGGGCAACTTCAAAAGCCAGCAACGCTCCCAAACTGAAACCGGCCAGAACCAACGGACTGTTGGCCAACGGTGAACGATGGATCGCACCTGCAAAGTCATTCGCAAGTGGTAGGAGTTCAGTACGCAGCGGTTCATGCAGCCGATCTTCACGACCAGGAAGTTTGGCTGCGAACAGCCCGATCCCGTCGTTGAAGTGCTTCTTCCACGGGGCGAATAGCGCAACCCCAGAACCACTGTACGGAAAAACGCAGCAGTTGACGTTCCCTGGCGGCTGTAACGCGGCGAACCAGTCATGCAATTCGTGGCACATAGTTTCTAAAAGCTACCTTTTGTTCTTGCAAGATAAACGTTGAAACAGGAATGACACTATCATAACCGGGATTTGTCATGCCCGGTCGTTGTAGCCCCACCACAATCTCCATGAGCTTTAGCTTTGAGTACCGATTTACAACACCGATTAGCCGCCCTTAGCCCCGTCAAACAGGAACTATTGCTACGACATCTTCAACAGCAAGGAGGTAACAGCCGGCAGCAAGATTCCGAGCGCGAACCGATCGCCATTGTAGGCATGGCCGGTAGCTTCCCAGGAGCTCCATCGATCGCGGAATACTGGAAGCTGATCCGTGAGGGCCGCAATGAGACGAAAGTCGTACCAAACGAGCGTTGGCCCGTTGATGCGTTATACGACTCGAATCCAGATCTACCTGGCCGCGCGTCGGCAAAGTGGGCTTGCATGGTTGATAATATCGACAAGTTTGATCCTGTTTTCTTTGGTATCGCCCCCCGTGAAGCAACTCGCATGGATCCTCAACAGCGAATGTTGCTTACTTGCGCCTATCGAGCGATGGAGAACGCGGGCATCAGTCCCGCGAGTCTGGCCAAGAAACCAACGGGCGTGTTTGTTGGTGTCGGGCAAACCGATTACTCACGAGTCATGAGCCAGTATGACAATTCGATCTACCATCTGGATGCACACTGCGGCACCGGTGGGGCGCTGTCGATCTGCGCCAATCGCCTTTCTTATGTCTTCAATTTTACCGGCCCATCCCAGTCAGTCGATACCGCCTGCAGTTCCTCACTTGTAGCCATACACGACGCGATACAGAGCTTGCGTCGTGGTGAGTGTCATGCGGCTTTTGCTGGTGGTGTAAATGTATGTTTGTCGCCCGACACCTTCATTTCCCTTTCGAAGGCGCGGATGCTCTCGCCCACGGGTGCTTGCCGTCCCTTCGATCAGGCGGCCAACGGATATGTGCGGGGCGAAGGCTGTGGGGTAGTGCTACTCAAGCGATTGAGCGACGCGCTGCAAGACAATGACCGCATATTGGCAGTCATTCGAGGCTCGGCTGTCAATCACGGCGGTCGGACTTCAGGTATCTCCGCCCCCAATGGCCAGGCGCAGCGGGCTGTTATCCGCGCTGCCCTCGCAGATGCAGGCGTTTCCCATCATGAAATCCAGTATATCGAAGCCCACGGTACGGGAACTCCGCTAGGCGACCCCATTGAGGTCGACGCGCTGTGTGATATTTTCCGCAAAGATGCCGATAGTGCTCGCCCCGTGTATTTGACCAGTGTCAAAGCCAATATTGGTCATACCGAAATCGCCGCTGGCATTGCCGGCTTGATCAAAACGGTGCTCATGATGCAACATGGCACGATCCCGGCCCAAGCACTACTTGCCGATCTGAATCCGCTTTTGCAGTTCGACCATAGCCGAGTGGAAATTCCGCGTGCGGCAATCCAATGGGAGTCAGACGGCCCACGCTTGGCAGGCGTCAGCTCTTTTGGTTTTGGCGGCACGAACTCCCACGTGGTGCTGCAGTCAGCAGCCGAGAGCCCAGCCGACCGCAAGCGAAAAGCGGTCGCAGCTCCCTCTGCCATGCAGGCCCCATCGAACGGCAGCAAGCCAAGCTCAAACGGAGTTGAACTCAGCCTTAAGCGACTGCCCTACGTGTTGCCATTGTCTGCGCGATCTGCCAAGGGCTTGAAACAGGTAGCCTCGGACTTCGCGGATTTCCTCGCCCTCTGCGATGAGCAGCAGGTAGCAGATATCATTTACTCGTTGGGCGTCGGACGGCAACATTTTGACAGCCGTGCCGCGATCGTGGCCGAATCACTTGACGAGCTACGGGCCCTCGTGGGCAACGTTGCTGTGGGCAAGGCTAGTCCGTTGATACAGACCGGGCAAGTCGCCTCGGCGGGCGCGCCTATCGTAGCCGGCATGTTCACCGGCCAGGGCAGCCAATATCAAAACATGGCGATGGGGCTGTACAAACGCAGCACCTTCTTTCGAGAACAGATGGACCAATGCGAAGCCATCATTGGGAAGCTACGCGGGGAGTCGCTATTAGAAACTATTCAGGGTAGTACGAGCGATGGTGATCTCAACGACACCAACTGGACTCAGCCAGCCCTGTTCGCTATCGAATACTCGATGGCAAAGTGGTGGTTGGATCGTGGTGTGGTGTTTGACTATCTGTTGGGACACAGTGTTGGTGAGATTGTCGCCGCCACCATCGCTGAGGTGTTTGACCTTGAGAGCGGACTCCGCCTGATATGCCGACGCGCGGAGTTAATGCAGGCCTTGCCCTCGGGTGGAGCGATGGCGGTGTTGTTTGCCGACGGCAACTCGGTCCTACCTTACCTTGAGCCATACGCTGGCCGCGTCGCAGTGGCTGCATTTAATGGCCGCGAAAACACGACCGTCTCCGGTAAGGCAAGCATGATTCAGCGCGTGGTGAGGGTTGCCGGTGAGAAGGGTATTGCATCCCAGATGCTCGAAGTTTCACACGCGTTTCATTCGCCGTTGATGGACCCGATGCTTGACGAATTCACCCAGTTTGCGGCTGGTATCGGACATGATGCGCCGAAGATTCCCATCGTTTCCAACCTGACCGGTCGCATCGAGACTGGAGATATTTTCGACGAGAACTACTGGCGAGATCATGTACGCAAGAGCGTTCGATTTGCGGAGGGCGTCGACTGCCTCGTTGAAGAAGATGTCAACATGATGATCGAAATGGGTCCTTCGGCAACATTGATCGGCATGGCCCGTCGATGCCGGCCCGAGCATAAGCTGCTCGCGATCCCCTCGCTCAAGAAAGATCAAGACGACGAGAAGTTCTTGGCTACTGCGCTTGCCAAGTGCTATGTAGCTGGCGTCGATCTCCGTTGGGATCGCGAATCGCTGGTGAAGCCGAAGCGAATCGAGCTTCCCCATTACCCGCTAAATGAAGCCAGTTTTTGGTTCAAGCCGGAAAACGCCACTACTCAGTTCCGTGATTTTGTCCTACGCCTAACCCACGTTACGCCCATGCTGGGGCAGCGCACGCGCGGACCTGACTCACAGACGTTTGAGAATCGAATCAACACGTATCTGCCTGGCCATCTCGGTGATCATTGCGTGCGCGGCGACTGCATCGTGCCCGCCGCGGCCTTCCTGGACATCGCCCTAGCCGCGGCGCAGGATTACTTTGGGACGGACGACGTGAGTGTGGAAAGCCTGCAGCTTCCAAAGGCATTGTTTCTCACCGAACGTCAGAAGACGACCATCACGCGACTCAGCGGAAACTCGGCAACACGCAAACGGTTAGAAGTCTTCAGCCGGGTTGCCGACGCGGACGACGCTGAACCCTGGGAACTCAACGCGATTGCATCGATCACTGCCAGTCGCGGCGCACCGGTCGAAAAATCGCTATCTGGCGACAAAGTAATCGAATCGCAGATTCGCCAACTCAACAAAGACCAGTTCTATGAACTCGTCTCCGAGCGTGGACTTGACTACGGACCACGGTATCAAGTCATCGACCATTTGTATCGCAATGAAGATACCGCATATGCGATCAGCTCATTGCCGGAAAGTGTGATAGCTGAGGCAGACAAATATATGCTGCACCCTGCGATCGGAGACGGCTGTTTACAAACCATGACCGGCGTTGTTCCGTTGGAGGAGAACGGCGACTACTGTCCCGACCTCTACTTGCCCGTGGGCGTGCGGAGGTTTACGCGTTACGCGGCGATAACCGGTGAGGTGTGCTACCTAGTGAAACGCATCAGCCAGTGCGCTGGCCCAAGCCCTGATCAGGTCGAGGCCGATGTTTTTGTTACCGACCAGGAAGGCAACCTACTGGCCTGTTTAGAAGGCGTGCGCATTCAAAAGATCAGTACCGCCGCGCGACAGGGTTCAATCAATCCTCAAGATTGGATGTACGACGTTCGTTGGCAACAGATGCCCGCAGCGACGGAGGATGCGATTGAGTTACAAGAGAAGTCCGCCGCTAGGCTTTCAGTGACCGAGGCATCTATGACCCAGGAAACTGTTATACGGCACTGGTTGCTCGTCGGTGCTGATACTGAATTGCTCACTGAGTTTGAGGAATGCATCACAAATTCCAGTCGCGATGGCCAGTCAACTGAAAAAGTAGCTCCATCGCTGGGCTCGTTTACTCGGGTAACGCTGGCGGCTGGGCAAGATCTAGCTAAGTCTGATCGATTCGAGTCTGATCGAGTTGATCGAGCCGCGTCTGACCGGCTGCGGGTGTTAGATCCCAGCGATCCGACACCTATGCGCGAATGGCTCAACGCGTGGCGCAACAGTAAACCGGCTAACGACGCTTTCCAAATCGTGATTGCGCACCCGCTGCCGAATTCCAATACGCTTGATGTCAACAGTTTGCAGGACGCCAACCGTCGGCTAACGGAGGTGTTTCGCTTGCTGGCCGAATTGATGTGGGTCGATTTTGGGGGCCGCGTTAATATTTGGCTACTCTCCCAGGCTGGCAGGCAGGTGTTAGACGACGATGTCGTCGACCCGCGAACAGCAGCTGTTATCGGTCTGGCTCAAGTTGCATCGCAGGAGATGCGACAGCAAAATCTGCGGACCTTGGACCTGCAAGCTGGCTTGCCTGCCAAGCAGTTAGCAACAGACCTGTTCCGGTGCATCGAACAGGCAGGTAGTGAACCAGCCATTGCCATACGCAACGGCTCATTATGGGCTCCGCGATTGACAGCTGCACCAGAAGTGCTTTCGCACGAGTCCTTTTCGGCTACCGTTCCGACCGACGCGGCCTATCGAGTGCGACTTGGGGCGGACGACACGATCGACGGGCTGCGTTTCGAGAGACTCACTCGACAGGCACCTGGAGAGGGGCAAATCGAGATCCAAATACGAGCGGTTGGCCTTAACTTTAGCGACGTCCTGAAGGCGTTGGGACTTTATCCTGGCATCGTGGATGACGTAGTTCCTCTTGGACTGGAATGCAGTGGCATCATCTCGGCGGTCGGTCCAGGCGTGACCCAATGGTCAGTTGGGGATGAAGTTATGGCCATCGTCCCCCACGGTTTTGCGTCCCACTGCATTACCGATCAATGCGCGGCAGTGCATAAACCTGAAAATCTGGAACATGAGGATGCGGCCGCCATTCCGGTCGCCTTTCTCACCGCCGAGTACTGCATGCGCAAAGTTGCCAATTTACAAAAGGGTGAACGTGTGTTGATTCATGCGGGGGCCGGTGGTGTTGGCCTGGCTGCGGTCCAGATCGCCCAAGCCATTGGTGCTGAAATTTTTGCTACTGCTGGCAGCGAAGAGAAACGCGAATTCCTGCGCGATCTCGGTGTTGATCACGTTATGAATTCTCGAACGCTCGACTTTGCTGACGAAATCCGAGAGATAACCGCAGGGCGTGGAGTCGACGTGGTGTTGAACTCTCTGCCGGGCGATGCCATCGACGCAAGTCTAAAGTCATTGGCCGCATACGGTCGCTTTGTTGAAATCGGAAAGATCGATATCTATGCAGACCGACCGATTGGCCTAGCACCCTTCCAAGACAACTTAACCTACTCGGCCGTTGACTTAGACCGTTTGTTCCGACAACGTCCCGAGGTCGCCGCGGAATTGATGGCGGAAATTGCTGCTCGATTCGACGCGGGCATCTATGAACCGCCAAGCGTCACGCTCTTCCCAATCGAGAAAGTGGTGTCGGCCTTTCGATTCATGTCGCAGCGCAAGAACATTGGCAAGATCGTAGTAACAATTGATCCAGTTGACGTGCCTCAAGAAACCGACTTGATGGAACAGTCCAGTTCAGTTGTTGGCAAGACTGTTATTCGGTCGGATGCGGCTTACCTAATCACCGGTGGACTCGGTGCCTTAGGCGTACAGACCGCGCGGTGGCTTTCTTCACAAGGCGCCGGTGGAATTGTATTGCTGTCGCGCCGCGGAGGTGAAACTGCGGATCGAGTGCTAAAAGAGCTCGCGGACGTCGGCTGCCCGGTAGCAGTCGTCGCGGCAGATGTATGCGAGCTGAGCAGTTTGAGTTCGGCGCTTGACGATTTGCCAAGAGGCTTTCCGAAGGTAAAAGGAATTTTTCACGCAGCCGGCGTACTCCGGGATCGACTGATGAGTCAAATGACGGACGAGGACTTTGCTTATCCGTTGTCTGCCAAAATCATTGGGACCTGGAACTTACATGGTTGGACCGAAGCCAACCCAGTCGACTTCATGGTGTTATACAGTTCGGTTAGCGCCGTCTTGGGAACCGTGGGCCAAGCAAACTATGGTGCCGCTAACTCATTCATGGATGGCTTTGCCGCTTATCGAAACTCCCTAGGTCAGCCTACCTTGTCAATCAACTGGGGCGCCTTCGATGGCGCCGGAATGGCCGCCGAACTGGGTGACCTGATGCGTTCACAAGGCGTGCATCTTTTACCCACTGAAAAGTGTCTGACGCTGATGCATGACTTCCTCAAACGAGGAATTGAGCGAGTTACCGTTTTTAGAGCGGACTGGGAACGCTTCGCGGGAATGTTGGACAGTCTAATGACCGGCGAACTCAGGTTCCGCTTGATCGATCGACTGGCCGACCTGAATCAAAGCGGTGCCGAGGTGGCGGACGAAAAGACACTGGCCATCACAGAAGAGTTGGCGTCGCTTGAACCGGTCGCCATGCGCACTCGACTACAGCAGTTCTTCGCCCAGCAACTATCGGAAATTATGGGCATCGCCACCGAAGAGATCAACACCGACGTATCGTTAACGACCCTCGGCATGGACTCATTGATGGCCATGGAGTTAGGCAACAAGATGCAAACAGCCCTGGGAATCGAAATGCCCATGTCAATTTACCTTCAGGGTCCCACCATCGATCGTCTTGCCGAGTTTGCGGTCAAGTCGCTGACCGGTGAGGAGTCGTCGTCGCAGCTTTTTGAGTTTGAGGCCGCCGGCGAGGAGGAACCCGCTCCTTCTGCGCTATGAGCCTACGCACATCACATGAACTTGGGGCGATCGAACTGAGCAATGTCCAGGAGACTTTGCTTACACCTTTGTGCGCGCGAGCTGACCAATGGGGCCGAGCTGACGCAATCATCATCGATCAAACGGCTAAGCAACTTGTAGATGCCATTGATTATGACTTTGACAAAATCCGCCGGTTTCCGAATACGCTAACCGGCTGCGCCGTTCGCGCCGCCATTATGGATGGTTGGATAACGGATTTCTTGCAGGTTCATCCAACTGGTTCGATAGGCCTGCTCGGTGTGGGACTCGATACGGTATTCGAACGCAGCGAACAGCACAAGCAGGCGACTTGGTTCGAATTTGATTTCGCGGACGTGATCGCGCTGCGGGAAAGATGTTTTGCGCCCGATCCACGACGACACGCCATCGCCGGCGATATTCTTGATTTGACATGGATTAAGCGAGTCCGCGCGATGGCCCCAGGTCCGTGGCTGTTTCAAGCTGCAGGAGTGCTCATGTACTTGCAGCCCGCCCAAGTTAGGCTGCAGGTTGAGTCGCTGGCCAATCACTTTCCCGGCGCTACTTTCCTGTTTGATGGCTGCTCTCAGTTTGCCAAGCAAAACAGTCAGCGGTGGGAAGCTACCATCCGCACAACGGCGGCAAACTACTATTGGGCGATCGACAATCCACGGAAAATTGCCGATTGGGATCCGCGAGTCCGAGTCACCGATGTTCGGTACTTGATGGACTACCACCGCCGTCAGTGGAGATGGGATACGCGGATCTGGTTACACATCCTGCCCAAGTTGCGTAAAGCTTACCACGTCAACCGTGCACAATTTTCCAACGTGTCGGCTAACATGGAAGAGCAGTGATAGGGTCAACCCGGCTTAACCACTGTTTTGCTCAGCCCGGGCTTGGGCTCGACGCTCCCGTGCTTCCTCAAGCTTGCGATCTCGTGCATCGAATATCTCCTGCGGCCTTCCATCGAGCATATCCTTGGGTGTCACGTAACCTAAAGCACTGTGGAGCCGCGACTCGTTTTACTCGGTGACGTACCTGCCGGCAATCCGCTTGGCATCTTCGAGGTTGTCACTTCGGAAGGCGTTGCCAGAAAGCGTCTCCACATTCGACACGTATTGATCCCAACTGATATACGCAGGCAATGCGTCCTTCTTTAATAACTGCCAGTCCTTCATCGACGTGGTTCTGCGACGTTGGCTTTGACCAGGAATTCGGGGCTCCGTGTGCGTGCGACGATAGCCGTTGAGTGGGTGATCGTAGTAAAACTTGATGATGGCTTGCTTTTCCCAGTCCTCCAGCCAGTGATCGCGCGGTATCCATCCGTTGTGCTCGAACGCTTTGCCATAACAGCGTTTCCAATTGCTGAACGTGGAAG
>JBGSHW010000059.1:0-11064 GCA_041751975.1 Pirellulaceae bacterium | reverse complement strand
TGTCCTCGCTGTTTGCACAGCCAGTCCAGAAACATTGCAGTTCACAACCTCACAAAACTTGTTGCTGAAAACTTCATCTCGGGTTGCCCCAAAATCCAGTTATCAACGGAGAGCTTATCTACCAAATTGTCAAAGATCAGTGAAGTACGACCCGCGTACTATGGCGGGTCGCATCTTTTATCGCTTCAAGATGCGGGAGTCAAGTGGTATTCGAGAATCGTATCCAATTCTCGGCGTGACATCCTTTTGATCAGAAGATCCACAAGGTGCAAAATCGAAATTTCACCTTGGGGATGCTGCCATAAAAACAGAAACGCCGCGTCACGATGGTTATCGTTTCGCTGCGTTCGTCGTTCCCTGGCTGCGATGGTCCAAAAGATATCGGCAGGTGAGCAGCCTCACAAGGACCTATTCGGTATTTTTATGAAGTAATTGAGAATTCACTTGCCAGCGAAGTGATGCGGTAGCGGTTGCTTCACTTTCGAGAGTCGTGTTGACGCTTAGTTCTGATCTGCATGAATCCACAAACGTGTGGCATACGCACAACTGATCGGCTCAAGTTCCGCGATCCGCTTGGCAAGCAATTCGCTCAGTGCCTCTGGCCAGTCGAGCGGCTGGACGCTGGCGAGTACCGCCTGCAACCAAGGGGAGTGCGATTCGATGGGTGCAAGCTCTGCAGCCGCACTCAACGCACACCATGGGCCTTGCGGTTTGTCGCTGACGGACGGTAAGCCGAGTTCCTGCCGGACCTCGAGGGTTGAAATCAACTGAGTTAACTCGACCATCAAGGCTCCGCGCCGACGCACTCTAGGGCTACCTTCCGCGCCCACATGCAATTGGCGAAGGCGTCCATCGATTTCTGCGGCGCCCAACAGTAGGCCGCACAGCCACCCTAAGTGAGAGGAACCCGTCATGGTGACTCGGCATAATAGCTCTGCAGCTTCGGCCAGAAAAATCGACTCTTGCCATACTCTAAGGATCGACTCTTCACTCTCCTTTTTTGTTAGCCCACGACGAAGATGTTGGGCCAACGCCTGGGCAAACGTTAAGGTATTCAGCCACTGCTCGCCAACCAACGCGACCGCATGATCGATACGCTCGACGTGCACGTCTCCAGCCAGCGGCGAGTGGTTAATGAGTTGAAACGCTTGCAGACGCTGACCGATATGACGCCCTGCTTCGCCAGCTTGTTTAACGCTCGCGTCGAGCAAGCCACGTAAGGACTCCCACGCGTCGGGCGCCGTACTGTTTGTCGTCAGAGTGTCGGAATGATGGCCGTGCGTGTTGTCGACGTTACGGAGTGGAGACGAACGGGCGGCTCGACTGGGGGCAGTCTGGTTGGGCATTTCATATTTCCGAAAGGGGCATTTTCGGGGGTGGAAGTGCTTCTGCTTCCCACCCGTGGAGGCTGTGAAAGATTAGCACATACTTTTCGAGAATTACAAAAACGACTGATAAAACCACTAGGTGGTGGGCTAGAGCTCATCGCCGAATTGAGGTGATTCGCAATTCCCCCCCCTTTTTTCTTTGCCTGTGAATAGTTTGCAACGTAAGTTTCGACGCAGCTTGGCTTCGCTGCGATTGGACTTTCAGCCATCCCTTTAGCAATGCACTCGCAGCCCACCGTTCAGCTGCCGACTCCATGAAACGCGAGCTCTGGAACTATGAGTAATCTGCTACCGTACGAAACAAATCGACCTGCTGAAGAAGTGCACAGCGACGACACGCTCAATGAGCTGCTGCAGCGAATCGATGGGCTGATCTCGGGAAAGCCGGTTCCGCCTGCTCCGCCGCAATCTCCGGCCGCCGCGCCCCGTTCGTTGCTCGCCGAAGCCTCGCTTACCCAGTTGCAGCCGAGCAGTCAGGCAACTAGCCAGTCGAGCAATCAGCCAGCCAGCCGGCCAGTGGCCGCTCCGTCATGCTCTTTTGGACAAGTGACTGGCAATCGCGACGAACCGTTTATCCCCTCAACACCCCCTTCGCTGGAAGCTGCAGGTGTCTCCGAATCGGTTGTCGAAGAGTTGATCATGAAGTTCCTGCTGGCGCGGGGAGAATCCAGCGGCCGCAACATCGCTGACCAAGTCAAACTCCCTTTCCTCATGATTGAACCTATCTTTAACCGCCTCAAGTATGAGCAGATGACCGCCTACCGAGGTGCCACGTCGGTCAACGACTACATTCACGTTCTAACGGACCAGGGACGTGACCGCGCCCGCCAATATCAGAATCGCACAACCTACTTTGGGGCAGCGCCCGTGCGCTTGGAGGACTACTGTGTGGCGGTCAAACTGCAGTCGGTGGAAGGGCAATACCCGCGACGCGATGAGCTGCTACAGGCCTTCCGCGACTTGCTGATCGACCGCAAGATGCTCTCCCGCTTGGGACCTGCAATCAACAGTGGTCGCGGCATGTTTCTGTACGGTTACCCAGGCAATGGTAAGACCAGTATTGCTGAACGCATCACGCTTGCCTTCGGCAAGTATATCTGGATTCCGCGTTCACTTTCGGTGGATGGTGAGGTGGTAAGGCTCTATGATCCGCTGATTCACGAGATCGCCGAAACGGAAAAGTCGAGCGGCTTGCTGGACAATCGCGGGTTTGACGGTCGCTGGGTCCGGATCAAACGTCCGACGATCGTGGCCGGTGGTGAGCTGACCATGGAAATGCTCGAGGTTCAGAAGGATAACGAAACTAACATCAACGAGGGGCCGTTGCAATTGAAGAGCAATTGTGGCGTGTTAGTCATTGATGACTTTGGTCGCCAAAAGATGCGGGTCGACGAGTTACTCAATCGCTGGATCGTACCGCTGGAAAAACGCTACGATTACCTCAACATGTCGAGCGGCAAGAAGACGCAGGTGCCCTTTGACCAATTAGTAATTTTCTCGACCAACTTGCAGCCCAAAGATTTGGTGGATGATGCATTCTTGCGTCGGATCCCCTACAAGATTGAAGTTGAAAACCCGTCCGAAACGGCATTTCGCAAGCTGTTCGAGATCATGTGCCCCAAAATTGGAATACCTTATCGTCCAGAAGTGATCGAGTATCTCGTCGAAAAACACTACAAAGCAACAAACCGCCCGTTCCGAAATTGCCATCCCCGAGATTTGTTGCTGCAAATACGCAACTACTGTCTATACAACGACCTGCCGATGGACCTGAAGATCGAGTATGTCGATTTCGCCTGTGAAAATTACTTCTCGATCATGTAAGCTGTCACGCAAAATGCTTGCGGGCCATTAGCCGCTTGGTGTTAAACATGTCGCCAAGTATATTTGGGGATAATGCGGTTTCGCTGCTTGGCTCACAACGCGGGTGGTGCAATGGCCAGTACGGAGCAGGTCACGCGGTTGAGGATGCGCTCGGCCGTGTTCCCCAGTACGAGCTCTGCAAGGCCGTGCCTCGCAACAGTGCCACATACCAGCAAGTTTGCGTTTTCTTTTTGGCAGAGTTCTGGGATGGCGCTGCTGGGCTCCCCTTCGATCATCCTCACGTCGGGCCCAGTCGCATGCAAACCAAACTCAGATAGCAACGCTTCGAAACTATCCACATGCTGACGGCGATTGTGCTCCATGAGCACCTGGAATTCGCTGGCCGGGAGTCGATGGCTGAGCATCTCCGAGCCATACAGACTCCAAGCATAGGTCACCAGCAACTTGCAGCGCTGGCGTTTGGCCAACTCCAGCGTTGTTTCCAGGATGCGGCGATTGAGATTGGCATGTGCCGAATCGTTGGGGGTCGCATCTACGGCGGCCACGATCAGTTGATGCTCGGGCTCGTGGGCCGGACGGGTCAACCAGATCGAGCAGGGCAAGCGACGGATCAGCTTCTGAGCGGATGAGCCAAGGTTGCCTTGCGCGAGGCTGCGTTCTCCCTTGGCGGAACGCAGGATGAGATCCGCCTTGATGCGCTGGGCCGCCTCCAGGGTGACTTGCGATGAGAGACCTTCGAGCACTTCGCCCGTGGCTGGAACGCCATGCGACTGGCAGTGTTCGACAAGACGATTGAGTCCGGTCACTTTCTCCTGGACCAATAGCTCGTGAATATGCGCATAGTCTTTGCTCAACAACCGCACGGTCCAGCTGACATCTTTAACGACATCGATCAGGTGCAGTTTGGCGTCGGTTTGATCGCACAGCTTGATCGCCCGCTCCAATTCAGGGTGCCGCTCGACGGACGAGTCGACGACAACCAAGATCGTCTTGAAGCTGCTCATGGAAGGATCGTTTCTGTGAATGGAGTGTGTGCAGGGCTGATAATCTCGCGCCGCCGTAGCAAATGCCCGCGCGAAGATGGTTGATAAACTTTTTCAGGAGCTCAAGCTCTCGGCCAGTCGTCGTGCTTGATCGCACAGCGCCTGTGCGGCGGCGGTCGTCGGGGCTTCAGCCATGAACCGCACAATCGGTTCCGTGTTGCTGCCGCGGACGAGTAGCCAACGATCGGGCCACTGGAGCTTTAATCCGTCCAGGAGACTCACTTGGGCGTCGGGCAATTGCTCCTGCAGTTTTTTAAACAGCATGGGAAGTGCCGCCGTGCCCAGTTCGGTTTTGTCTTTGACCATCGCCAGCGGCGGGAGCTCCGCTACCAATTGGCTGATCGTTTTTCCGCTGGTCGCCAGCAACTCCAAAATCCGTGCCATTCCGACAAAACTATCGCGGACATAGCCAACTTGAGGGTCGATCGGGCCTCCGTTCCCCTCACCACCAAATACGGCACCTTCGGAAATCATCAAATCGGCCACATTGGCTTCACCTACAGCCGACTGCATGCAGCGGAAGTTGAATTTTGCAGCCAGATGTTTGGCCAGTCCGCTCGTCGCGCAGTTGGTTACGATCACCGCGTCGCGCTCTTGCACATGGGGAAGCATTTGCATCAAGCACAATGCCAAAGTTAGCTCCTCTCCAATAAACAGACCGTTTTCGTCAATGACAGCCAAACGATCGGCATCAGGGTCTTGGCAGAAGACCACGTCGTAGCCTTGGTTCTCGGCGCGGGCGGCACGCACGCGCTCCGAGACGCTCACCAAGTTTTCGGCCAATGGTTCCGGAGGATGGGCGAAGAGTCCATCTGGCGAATCGCCAAGCAGTGTCAATTCGCAGCCGAGCGTTTCGAGCAGCAGACGGCCGAGTAGGCTGCCAGCCCCGTGATTGCTATCGAGCAGCACCCGGAATTTCTTCTCCAGGATCCGCTCGGCATCAACTGTTTTGAGAACTTTTGCGCAGTGCGAGGTGTGCGGATCGTGGTCTTGGAACTGAGCCCCCAAGTCGTCCACCCCGACCCACGCAGATTCCGAGTTGCGATAGGCCGCCAGCACTTTTTCACCATCGATTTTGGGGAAGACCCTCCCCTCCACATTGAATAACTTGAAACCGTTGTATTCCTTGGGATTATGGCTGGCCGAAATCTGAATGCCCGCCGCGGCAGACAACTTCCGCACTTGAACGCCGACGGTGGGTGTGGCCGCGACCCCTAAGTCGATCACATCGAAACCATGAGCTTGTAGCGTCGCACTCACAGCCTGGGTCAACATCGCTCCACTTTGTCGACCGTCGCGACCAATGACCACGATAGCTCGTTTGGGTTCCGAGGCTGGAGAGCTCGTGGCTGCCGGAGTGGAATGCAATGTGCTAGCCAGGGCGGCTATGTAACGTGCGGCGACTTGCGGAGTTAACTGTTCGCCGATGAGACCGCGCAGGCCGCTGACGCTGATGATGGGCTCGCTCATGGAATCCTATCCCCTTTGATCAATTTCGATGGATGAAGGTCTACTGGGTGTACTAGCACTGGGGTGTGTCCTACAATCACCAGGCTAAATTGTCACAACTTTTTCTAATAGTGTCGATCGACCATGAACATTGACCAAGCACTTTCGGCGTCCAAACAGGCAATGGCGGACGGTAAGCTCACCAGTGGATCGTTAAGCAATCTTACCAGTTGGCTCACCGAGGACCGCTATCAAGCGTATCGCGCATCGATCATCAAACACATCCAGTCGGAGCAGTGGCAAAAGTTGGATGATGTGTTTTGGACGGTTATTCCCTTTGGTACCGGTGGTCGACGCGGACGAATGTACGAATTTGGCTCCAACGCCATCAACGAACGGACCATCGGCGAAAGCGCCCAGGGGCTGGCGAGCTACGTGGTCGAGCAGGCGGTCAACCAACCGCAGCCACTTAAATGCGCCAT
Source organism: Pirellulaceae bacterium (assembly GCA_041751975.1). Lineage (GTDB taxonomy): Bacteria > Planctomycetota > Planctomycetia > Pirellulales > Pirellulaceae > Aureliella. The sequence goes on along the minus strand of JBGSHW010000059.1, from coordinate 4,878 downwards.
CGCCTACGATACGCGGCACCGATCGCGCGAGTTCGCTGAGCTATGTGCCTCAATTATGGTGGCCAATGGTTTTGAAGTTTACTTTCTCGACGATTACCGCGCCACTCCGCAGCTCTCGTTTGCCGTGCGTTACTTCCACTGCGACTGCGGTATCATGGTCACCGCCAGCCACAATCCCCCCAGCGACAACGCAGTGAAGGTCTATTGGTCGACCGGTGGTCAAGTGCTGCCGCCGCATGATAAGGCGATCATCGAGCGGGTCATGAGTGTCGATCAAATCAAAACAGTCGATTTTGCGACTCCCCTCGGTGACGGTCGTGTCAAAATCTGCACAACAGAAATCGATGAAGCCTTTACGGCCAAAGTGACTGAGTTTGCGTGGCCCGGTCCACGCGAGGCAAAGATCATCTTTTCCCCACTTCACGGCGTTGGGACCTTTGCAGTCATGCCTGTGCTTGAGCAAGCGGGTTTTACCGATTGCGAAGTTTACGACCGGCATGCCGAACCGAGCGGTGATTTTCCGAATGTCCCGGGACATGTGAGCAACCCTGAGAACAGCGCGGTGTTCGATGAGATCATCGTGCGAGCTCAAGCGATCGCCGCCGACGTGATTATTGCCACCGATCCCGATTGCGATCGTTTGGGAGTGGCCGCGCCACTCACCACCGACACCGCGGGTCCATGGGCCACCATCAACGGCAACCAGATTGGCGCTTTGCTGACCGACTTCGTGTGCGCCAAAATGCAGGAACTCGGGCAGCTCACCGACAAGTCCTTTGTGATCAAGACGCTGGTCACCAGCGAATTGACGCGGCGGGTGGCGGAGTCGTACGGAGTGCGCTGCGAAGGGAATTTGCACGTGGGCTTCAAGTGGATCGCGGGAGTCATGGATGCCGTTGGTCCCGATGACTTTGTATTCGGTACCGAAGAGTCGCACGGCTATTTGATTGGCCAGTACGTCCGCGACAAAGATGGTGCGGCAGCTTGTCTTTTGATGTCCTTGTTGATCGCACAGCTCAAGCACGAGGGCAAATCGTTGCACCAACGGTTGGATGAGTTGCTCGTGCAGCACGGTTGCCATCAGGAGACGTTGGTCAACGTGCAGATGGAAGGAAGCGAAGGAATGGCGCTGATGAGTAAGCTGATGGCCGCCTTTCGCAGCTCGCCACCTACCGAACTGGGTGGCATCGCGGTGGCTGGCGTGCGCGATTACAAGGCGTTGACCGTACGGCTACCCGATGGCTCGACGCAGCCGCTCGACGCACCGCCAGCCGACATGGTCATGCTCGACTTGGCCGACGAGGGCAACTACTTTGCCGTGCGTCCCTCGGGTACAGAGCCCAAGGTGAAGTTTTACATGTTCACCTACTGTCCACCAGCGGAGAGCCAAGATTTAGCGGCAGCCAAAGCCAAACTGGCTGATCGTTTGGTCGCTCTCGAGCAAGATATCCGCAGTTACGTGGCCACCGTCGTGCAATAGCACAAGTCGTGCAATAGCACAAGTCCGGAACACCGGAGCCAAATTTGTCGTAGAGCGACTCGCCCCGTTTTCTAGCTCAGGAGGCTGGTTCAAGTTGCTCGACTTTGCTCATGGTCACCAGTGGGTAGGTTTTGTGACGATACTTGCCGTCTGGACATCGCACGAGGACCACTGCCGCCATGGAACTGACGGTGACCAATTCAGGTTTAGTGATGTCAACAATATCGCCACTATTCATTGTGATGCGGATAGGCCCCAAGCGGATCCATTCATTGAGTTCTTCTCGGTCAATTATAGGGTTCCCCGGGTGGTCGCTACTAAAAGTTATCTCAGGTCAGACCGCCTCTCATTCTAGGCTCCGTCGCACACTCGGTCAAACAATACAGTACACGGCTACAGTACTCACAGAGACCCGCCGACCTTTCTGTAACAAAGGCTCGAAGTGACGCTTCCATGCTTGGTAATCCTACTTCATGCGTGAAAGGACTTTAACGCGCAATAAAGCCAAAACGTCCATCGCTTCTATGTACTTGTCGTACTCTCGCCGCTGAGCCAGAGTTGGATTTCGGCTAGGATGGCGTGGGCGGCTTGACGCAAGTTGGAGAAATCGCTGCGAGCCCGGGATGTTTGGCCGGCGCGGGCTAGCTCTTCGATCCGCGCGGCGACTTCTGCCAGCGCGTGGGCTTCGAACAGCCCAGCGGCACTTCTTAGCGAATGCGATGCCCGCACCAGAAGTTTGTCGTCGTGGTTGTCGAGTGCCTGCGAGACTTCCGACAAGCGTTGCTGGGTCTCTTTTTCAAGTGTCAGTACCAGCTGTCGATGCTGTTGCGGAGTGCACTTGAGTTTTGATAACGGAGCATCCAAGTTGATCAGCAGTTGCTGCTGTAGTCGGCTCACGGGAGTGTTCGCTACAGGGCTGTTTGGGGCCTGGTTATTTGGGGCCTGGTTATTTGGGGCCTGGCTGTTTTGGGCGGGCGGCGGCGGTTTGAGTGCGGTTGCGGGGTGGTGGGTGTATGAGCTGGCTTGGTCCTTTGCTGCGGCCTGAGGAGTGGAGTTGGTGGACGCGAGGTGATCGCCGGGGTATCCCAAGTTTCCGGTCTGGATCAGCGCGAGCAAGCGATCGAGTTGTGCGAAGTCGACCGGCTTGCTCAAGTAATCGTCCATACCGGCTTCGAGGCAACGCAGGTAATCGCTCTCCATCGCGGCGGCCGTGATGGCGATAATCGGAATGTGCTGACCGCTTGCTAGTTCCTCATGGCGGATGATGCGAGTGGCTTCCAGTCCGTCGAGCACGGGCATTTGCACATCCATGAAGATGGCTGAGAAGGGCTCTTGACGCCACGCTTCCACTGCAGCCTGACCATCCTCAACACTCGTCACATGATGCCCTTTGGCTTCCAGCAGTCCGACGAATACGGCGCGGTTGACCGCTCCATCTTCGGCTAGCAGGAATCGCAACCCGGATGAAGCTTGGGGCGGCACCGGCTCGGGACTGACGTTTGGCGACGTTTCATGATTGAGCACGCGGCGAATGGCCGAGCAGATCTCCGATTGCAAGGCCGGTTTTTGCAGCACGACGTCAATGTGATGTTGCTCGGCGACCTCGAACGAAACCGGTTGGGCGGTTGTGGAGAGGAGAATGGTGATCGGGCGTCGGCTGGGGGCCAGTGCGTGCAGTCGAGTGATCAGTTCTAAACCATCGCCTTCGCCCAGCGCATGATCGACAATCAGAGTTCCCTCGCCTGTCCCCACTGTCTCCTGATTACCCACGTTCTCCTGGTTACCCACTGTCTCCGTTCTGTTTTTGGTGTCCTTTGGTTGGTCGTCGAGAAAAAGCTCTTGGTAAGCGGTCTTAGCCTCAGCTGCATTTCCGACCGAGGTGACCTGCAGACCGCGTCGACGGAGTGCGTTCCGCAGCGTTTCGCGACTGGCATGGCTATCGTCGACGATCAGTACCGGCATCCCTTTGAGGCTGCGATACTCGGCTTGCGTATGGGCCACCGCGGTCGTGTTTTCCTCGGCGGCTGGAAAGCAGGCGGTGAAGTGAAAGGTGGAGCCGACGCCGACTTCGCTTTCAAGCCAAATCCGGCCGCGCATCATCTCAACCAACTGCCCGGAGATCGACAATCCAAGTCCTGTTCCCCCGTATTGCCGCGTGGTGGAGACGTCCGCCTGCGAAAACGCTTCGAAGATCTTGGACTGCTTGTCGAGCGGAATGCCGATGCCAGTGTCGGTCACTGCAAAATGGAGCGTGTAGTCACTGGCCACCGGCGGTCCATCGGCGACCGACACACGGATCGTGATCTCGCCATCTTCGGTGTACTTGATCGCATTGCCCACCAAGTTGACCAGTACTTGACGCAGTCGCACGGCATCCCCGAGCAGCCGTTCGGGGACATCGGGCTCAAGTTCCAGGATCATCTCGACGGAGTTTTGCGCGGCCCGCGCGGCGAGACTCTTGGCGGCATGGCTGACGCATTGACGCAGGTCGAACGGAATCGACTCGAGGTCCAGTTTTCCGGCTTCGATCTTCGAAAAGTCCAGGATGTCGTTGATGATCCGCAGCAGCGAGTGGGCCGATTGGTCAATCATTTCAAGAAACGACCGCTGTGCGTCGTTCAGTGGAGTGTTGCGGAGCAATTCGGCCATACCGATGACCCCATTCATGGGCGTACGGATCTCGTGGCTCATGTTGGCCAAGAAGTCACTTTTCGCTTGATTGGCGTGGTCAGCCGCATCACGCGCCTCGCGCAGTTGCTGCTCGACGGCAATCAACTCAGTGATGTCACGCGAGATACCAAAGGTACCGACGATGGTCCCGCTGGCATCCCGCAAGGGCATTTTTGTAGTTGAGCACCAGCTGTCGGGACGATCGGGCCATGTCTCGCGCTCGACCCGTGAGACCATCGGTTCGCCCGATTCCATGATCTGCAATTCATCGCGGCGAGCCTGAGCGGCGTGTTCCTCTGTGAAAATATCGGCATCGGTTTTGCCGATCGCAACTTCGGGGGAATCCAACTGGAATTTGCGTGACATGCCGCGACTGATTCGCAGGAAGCGACTGTCGCAATCCTTAAAATAGATTGAGTCGGGGATATTGTCCAGCAGCGCATGCAAAAGGTATCGCTCGCGTTCAAACGCTTGTTCAGCGTTTTTCCTCTCGGTTGCATCCCAGAATAGAATCTGCACTCCCGTGATCTGCTCGTCGGCATCGCGGAGCGGTCCTTTAAGCACTTCGGTCCACGTCCGCTCGCCTGAGGTAGCTAGTGTCTGTCCGGAAACTGGTTCGAACTTGGATTTTCCCCGATTTCGGGGGGATTATCGCGTTGAAGAATTAATGCAATCAGCCTTTCGATCCAGAGAATTGCAATCGACGAGAGGCAACCAGCCGTCGAATT
>JBGSHW010000058.1:0-16259 GCA_041751975.1 Pirellulaceae bacterium | reverse complement strand
ATGCGGAACTTCCAGGGTTGTGTGTTGTGACTCGAGGCCGCGAGCGTAGCGTGCCGAATCAACTCCCTGGCATCCAGTTTTCCCTCGGCCCGTTCAGTCCCTGGCTGACGCATATCGCTTGCCGTCTGGTCGTACGCTTTTATCGATACCATCGCATCCCCTTCTAGGAGCCATCGGAATCAGCGGCCTTTGCTGCAGAACGTCTGCCGTCACCGAGGACGGGCCAAGAATCGTACCACGTCAATACCGTCAACTCCCGTCCTTCGGTGCACGGCAGTGTTATACGGTTTCTCGCGTGTTCGATGACGTTCTTGTTTACCACGGGCTGAGAAATGACAAGATAGTGCTTGTATTCCCTGAGTCGAGCGTTGTTCCGGTCCCGTACGCTGCCCAATTGTGCTGCGTGTCGGACTCGGAGCGGAAATCACTAATCGCTAGATCAATGGATGCACCAACCTTTCCATCGGACTCAACCCAAAGCTGGTTTCCGGTGTTATTGTACTTCAGGACCACGTGTTCGAAACCGCCGTGCACTTGATCAACCCAGTAGTGTATTGGGGCCTTATTTGGATCGACCACGGTCAATCGATCGTCCGTTTCGAAACCCGCTGGTCGTGCTTGAAAATAAACTTCGGTGCCATTGGGCAATTTGCCACCGACTCTTGGCCCCCAAGGTGCATGCCCCGTAAGGACACGCCCGGCTGCGAAGCATACCCATAGCACAAAGAGCAATACGAGCGTGATGAAGACGACAAAGTATGGCCACTTCGTTCGGTGCTGGGTTTCCAATGTCATGTATGCATCTGCCGTATAACGACACGATTCAACCGGCGGCGGCCCAAAAGGCTACCATCAGGAAGTACCCTATCCGCCGCTCGGTTGCAATCGATGGTTATCCCACATAGTACTGTTTGAATTCGGGCGATGGCTCACGATCGGAATGAATGTACACAGAGTTTCCGATGGGGTCGATGACGGAGAACCCGCGGTCCCCCCACGGATGGTCTTCGAGCGGCATGGCAACTCCCAAGCCTGCATCAGTAAGTCGTTTGTACTCGGCGTTCACATCGTCCACCTTGAAGTTAAGCATCACCCCAGCGCCGGCATATTCGGGCATGCCGTCGCGAGGCTCGATGAACTGCAGCGTTGGCCCATCGCCATTGATGCGCAAGTTGACGTACCAACCGCAATCGAAAATCGGTCTTGCCGCCATGTGCGTCTCGTAGAACGCTCGACATTCGGCGATCTTCGATGTGCAGAAGCAGGTTGAGAGTTCGTTGGTCCGCAAGGGTTCTCCGGGCTGCTGCTGCTGGATCTGAGTGTGAGCTGATCTAGTGGGATAATTAGTAATTCTCGGGCGCCGGCGCCCAATAACAAAGTTTCAGTCTACTCCATCTAGCAGGTCAAATGGGCAGTGGGAACCGTTAATTTGGGCTTCATCCTCCAAAATGTACAGTTGCGTCACTTCGAGCGAATTGTGCCCTAAAATGGCCTGGAGACGCTTTAAGGGCATGCCTGCCAGATGCAGATGCGTGGCCGCAGCTCGCCGTAGGTCGTGCGGTGTAATCGTCCGACGGACTCCAGAACGCAGCACAGCGTCCCGAAATATCCGGCGCTGATGGTTGTCGTCGCAGTGGTAGCGTTTCACCCGTCTGCGGGCTGGCTCATGATTGATAGATGCGTTCCTGAAAATAGCCGCGTCTAGCGAGGATCGCCAGGAGCCATGCGGTCGCTGATGCAGATCTGTTCACAATTCAAGCCGAGCGCCGGCTCGGCCCCAATTGGTTAGCCGACCAAGTCAGTTGCCGTCGATTGATCTCGTGAAATCGAGCCCGCATCGCTTACGAAACCTTTATCCTGCTGTGCAGCGGAACATGACCTTAAGGCGGCTTCGGTATAAAGCGAGCGGAACTGCTCGATCACCTAAAATCGGAGATCTCTGGCTGATTTCAATGTTGCCAAAATGTGGCCGGTTTCTGTGCTCCGGCGGAGGATATTTTACTGACGTCCAGAACCGATGTATGGCTAGGCTAGATTCAAAAATTGAAGTGAGAATACAGCTCACATTTGCAGATGTCGCCACTGCGGATCGGGTTCGAAGGCAGTTGCTTTTTCTCATTGAAGACAACACAGGAATCGGGTTCCTTAAGTGCTTACCAGATATTTCACAACTGGGCTCCAACTTGCTCCCGTAAGCCCTGCCCCACTTAGAAGTGAAACAGGGCTTGTCTACTTATTTATTGCATTCGGCCGAATTATTTTTCTCATGCAGTGGCTTGTTCGGCCAATACGGATCCATTCTCGGCCAACCAAACCTGTATCTCCTGCTTCTCGGCCTCGCTGCACTTCCCCCACCAACGCATCACCTGCTCCGCGGGTGTCTTCACCCTTACCGCCCCAGCCGCCACACACGCTGCGTGGAGGCTTCGATGCTGGCCGTCCAGGAAGGCCTGCCACACCTGAGGGTGCTCGCGCTGAAGCTTCCGCTCTCGGTCGACCGTTTGCTTAGACTTGCCAGTGAGCTTTGATTGCTGTGCTATGGTAGGTATCAGCGAATCGGATGAATCATCCTTTTCACTGATAATCTGAGCAACTCGATTCTGCTTCACCCCCACCACCGCCGCCACCTCTTCTTGCGTGGCCTCGGGATCGGCAGCGAAGAAAGCAAACACCTCATTCTTCACTTCCTGGCTCTTGGCAGCTCGGCTTGGATTCTGGTCGAGAACATCGATCTCCACCCACTTGCGATGGGTCCTCGTGCGTTCCCTCAGCCAGCTCCTCTTTGGTACCATCATCAGCCATGCTCGCATGACATTGGACGGACAGTGGCGTGCGGCAAGTGAATCAACGAACGACTGTCAAAAGCGGCGTTGGATGCGGCAAGAGTTGTCTAGCTTAATCGCCCAAGAGTAAGACAAAGGTTGTGGGAAAAACCGCTCGTTAGAAGGCGTATTTTGAGATCCAGCCCGTCCGCTGCGTTGACTTTCATTTCTTAGAAACCAAAACGTCCCAGCCTAAACCATTTGATTTCTTCGAGTAGCAAACCGAGAAGGGCTGAGTTTGGTTAGGTAGTATAACTTCCAGGCGGATGAGCCCACTCCGAGTCCCACCCGCCTATTCCATCTATGCTGGTCATCACCAACAACCTACTCTAGGCCACTTTACGTTTCCGCGCGCGGACCAAAACCAAAGCTGAGGCCAGTACTAACGTCATGGCTGAACTTGGCTCGGGAACGGCTGTGAATCGGATTTGCGGTGGAAGGCGGCCGGAAAACTCATTGCCTTTATAGGTTGCCAAAGTTCCATCGTCTGCGACGACAACAAAAGTTAAGAAGTCATTCGCTCCGATCCAGTTGGCCAACGAGCCAATCTGCAACCCGTCCGCGATACCGTAGGTATTAACGTCCCCAGTAGCAGTCGGAGAGAAGGTGTAGTCGAGGATTTGATTGCCACCGTTGCCGAGGCTCAAATTAGCCCAGTCGCCGTACACCAAAGTGCTTGCAGTCAAACCGCTAAAATCGTCGCCCGGCCCGTCACCAGCCCGCCCCGACGTGATTGCCACGCTGTCATCTTCGATATGAAACAATCGTAAGCCACCTGCCGTTGAACCGTTGAAGTTACTTTGGGTTAGCGAGATCTCGACATTACTCAGGGTCCAGTTGCCAGCGCCGAGTTGAGTATCGAGGTCCGCCTTGAGAGCAGACACATCGTAACGAAAGTAAGCGTCCGAAGGAGTAGTTGTCGTGGAGCCTGCAGAATTGAGGAAGCGGTGGCCGTTTGGAGGCAGACGCACGCCATCCGCGCGAATCTCACCCCATTGCGAAGCGACCTGAAAATCAGTCACGATATCGGCTTTGAGCTGGCTCGGCGCAATCAGGATGCCCAACAGTAAAAAGGCCCAGCCATGGCTTGGAAGCGGCCGGTCAAAAATCTTCATAATATTCATCTCCAAAAATTCGGCGAGAAAGCTGAGACTCTAAAAGCCCAACTGCAACAGTACTTTTTATCTGACTTACGCATTTTAAATGCTCAGCCGGATCAGGTCATTAAGGAAATGTGAAGATTTGATGAAGAGCGATTGTTCAAATCTGTATTAAAACACCCGCACACGAGGTGAAGCAGTCGGTCGCAATGCGTGTTGCGTCCCTAAGTCTCCACATGCATTCACCGCGTTTCTAACTGCTGTGTGGTGCCAACTGGCGGAAGTCAAAGGCTCCCACTTACCTCTGCCCCCCCGGTCGAAACCCACAACAGTTGCATCGCTAAGTCTCTCGTGAGGCCTTTGAGGCAAACGCTTCGAGTATACCCTTAGTCGCAAGTGGAAGCCCCATCCAGCCCCGTGGAAGGCAACGCTGGGATTCGCAAACTCGACTTCCAAATCTATCGATGGCATCAGGGAGGTGGCCTGACCAAACCAACTGACTAACGGCCTACGAAAGTCACCGTAAGTGACCACTGTCGAACCGTTCTGTATCGCGTATTGGCTCGACGTCACGCTGCTTAGGCCAAATCAATGCAGGGCTGGTCGTCCTCAACCAGCCTGCAACAGGTAACCAACGCGCGAGTTCGCTGAGCAGCAAGCGCCTTGATGTCTTTGTTGAACTGCTCTAGCAATAAGTCTGATGGCTCCTTGGAGCGTTTCGTTTCGGTAGGGGGAGCAGGAATTTTGGTTGCCGCCGATGGCTCATCGACGTCCTCGGATGGTATTTCAGGAACCCAAGCCAGATATTGCTTCTTTAATTCGTCGAAGTGCAGTGCATCGTCGAGCGAGTCGATCGGCATTGCCTTTTTGCGTGCTTCCTCGAGCGCTTGAACTAGTTGTTGCGACTTGCGTTTGGCTTCCTCAACATACGTATCGTCGATGGCCGCTCTTGCGGCCCAGTACTGAGCGGTAAGCTCGGACCTCCTTACCTCGAACTTCTGTTGGTGTTCGTCCGCCGGCGCAACTACCACCGGATCAAGCGCTGAGTCGGGCTGCGGTTCCTGACACATCGCGCCCCGAGTCAACAACAAAGTGACAAGACAAAACCAAGCGTAGAACTGCTGCCTCATGTCGCTATTCCAAAAGTGAAATTGCCATCATTTCAAGTTCGCCAGTATACGCGAATCGATATGCCTGGCCCAGCGTTGCGGAATTGTGCTCATTCGTACACTAAGTGGTTTCGAGGGAACCCTTTTCGGCGTCCCGCACCTTCCGAAAAACGCGACAGTGTGTCGCCGACGCACGCTCACTGATCCCGACATCGACATCTAGCCCATCCATGCTTGGATCGCTAACCCGACCGCCTTCACTCGCTCGTCATCAATTTCCTCGCGATATACCGCTGCCATCCCTGGCGTGACGTGCCCCATCAGAAAGTCGACGGCCACCTGATCCTTGCATCTGCCGCCAATCGTCTCGCAAGTGTGCCTGAGCGCATAGAATCCAAGCTTGACGCCATGCTGCTCAGCTGTCTTTTTCCATTCAGCGCTAATGGGAGAGCCCTCCCATGTGTTCCCATATTTGGTGCGGAAGCACACGCCCGCCTGAGCCATAACAGCCTGCACATCCCCCAGGGCCTCTTTCGACAGCCAAGCCTTTCTCGCCATGCCAGTCTTGGGCCTGTGGTATTCCACCCATTCGCCGTGGAAGTGCTCCACACGGACGGTGGCGCAGTCAGTATTGCCGAACCCAGCGTACAGCCCCAGCCATATCATGGCCCGCATCTGCGGCCGCGAAGCCTTGAGCATCATGCGTACCTGTGTCTGAGTGAGCAGCTTCTTTGGCTTGCTTGCCCTGTCGATGCGTAGGGTCTTGGCGCTCACTCTCTCAAAATCCACCCCATACCTCACAGGCCTGTCAATCAACTCTGCGTCGTAGAAGTGCTTGAACACGACACGCGCCCTGCCGATTTTGTTGTTGATGCTCAGCGGCGTGCCTGTGAAGCTGTCTCTGAGCGTCTGGAAATGTCGCGGCCCCAACGCCTCCAGCGGAACGTCCGGCCCAATGGCATCCCTGATCCGCTTACATTCGTCGTTGTAATCTTGGTAGGTTTTTGGCGCGATTTCACCGGCATCGAGCTTCTTCTTCTTGGCCTTCAGGAAAAGGAACAGCCCCTCCCTTAGGGTAAGACCGTCAGGATTGGGTTCTGGCTCCCTCCCCTCGAGCAAGTCGCGGCGGGCGCCCATCCATTCCTCGAGGGCCTCGTCTGGATGGCACCATCTTGTGCCAAATCGGCGCTGTTTCCCGTTGACAACCTTCACCCAATAGCCAAGCTTATGTGGCGTGAGGGGGAATTCTGGATAGGGCTTCTTGAGCGGTTCTGGCATTTTACACTCCCTGGTGGCAAAGAACCCAGTGTAGCCCAGAGTGTAACCGTGTAACAGCCTCTCAAAAATGTCCTTAAAAACGTCAAATTCCCTTGGAAAAACACAAGCCCTCGTAGCTCAGTTGGATAGAGCAATGGATTTCTAATCCATCGGTCGCAGGTTCGAATCCTGCCGGGGGTGTTGATCATTTTCAAGAAGACCAACGAAATCGTTGGTTTCCCTGGATTTCTGAGCGTTTTCGGCGTTGTCAATGGCAGTATGATCGCCAGTGATGCTCTCCTGAGGCGCCGTGATGCTGACCCCCGTGCTGACCTGAGTTGCCGCCTTGGCCCAGTGGTCCTCCGTGACCTGCTTGTAATGCTCCCTGGCTACGCGGTCAGAGTGCCCTATCCACTCGTCGACGACATGCGAGGGGAAGAAGTCGTCCAGCTCCGTGCGCCGCGTAGAACGCAAATTGGTGCATATCTTCGGCCATGCTTTTTTGAGGATTCGTTCTGCATGCTTGATGAGGAGGGGAGTGACCGAGTGTTCATCAGAATGCCAACGGACGACGCTCTCCTGCTTGTCAGATCGCAGTTCGGCGGCTTCGAGCAAGTACGGAAGCGTCTCGGGAAAGATCGGGCATTCCCGATAACCCGTCTTGGTCGAATTGAACCGAAAGCGGTTCGCTCCCCAATCGACCTCGGACCACTTTAACTCAAGCGACTCCTGTCGTCTCATTCCCTGGTATCGCATCAGAACAAAGAGAACTCTCCAGTTGGCATCGGGTAACAGATGTGCCTTGTGCCCAACCTGAATCAAACAGTCATAGAACCGATCCCAGTCGTCTCGCACGCCACCGGAAGCGAACCAAGCTGCCGCTACACGCCGGTCATCAGCCAGCATCATTCCCGCCATAATGACGCCCACACGAAAAGCCATGCGTGAATCCAGCATATTGGCCATCGACATGACATGAGCCAGCATCGGTCCAACCAACGGCACCTTGGCTCGCTTTGTCTTCTTTCGCCGAGGGTTCCTCTGGTTCAGCCGCTCACGCTTATCGAACTGGCTTGGACTACGATTCTTCTTGTGTTTGGCTTGCCGACGCGTTGAGGGTTGTTTACGCTTAGCCATCCGTGGCTCCTCTCATGAAATGGTTCTGTGGTAAGTCCCAAATCATGGTTGCGAGCCACGGTTTTTTGAAATATCAATCTCCTGGCTTTTTAAACTTTTCCCCTAAAGTGCAGGAACCATGGGCAGACGTCGATTAAGACAGGGAGCAACTCTGGAGCTTCATGACGACATCCATGGGAATCTATTGGATTGACGCTGGCCCCACCCTAGCGTTTGGGTTGCCGCGCTTGCTGTGTATCTTCAAGAAGCGATTCTTGGTAACCTGTCAGAGGCCAACGATTTTCAAATGGATTCGTCCTCCACTAACGCTTGGACACTACCTTCTTTCACAGCTTCCACCAATGAAGCGTGATCTTTCTCATTCTGGTCCGCGTACGCTATGGCAAACTCCCCGATGGCCTCGTCGAAGCTTTCTGATTTACCGAGGTAGCCACTGATCAAGGCCGCGTCTCCTGATTTAGCATGAGCGTGCGCCAAAGTCCGGCCGCACAACTCTGCGTACAGCATGGCCTGTGTTGCTGATGCACCTTCTTCGATGCGAGCCGACATTTTCATGTCCCTCAACTGACGCACGAAGAAATCCCGACCACGCCGAGTTCTCATCCACCCCAGGAAGATATCGCTTGCGGACTGCATAAGACGTTGGCCTACGACGACGCGTTGACCGTGGTTTTCAAACTCGCTCTTACCCGCGTAGGGTTCTAGCACGGACGGACAGGCTTGCTTGAACTGTAGCAGTAGAGGTTGATTTTCCGCAGAGAAGAATAGCCCGACAAAGCAGCGTGTGCCCACACTTCCAATGCCCACCGCTTTGACGACGATATCTTGCAGGCTGTAGCGATCAAAAAGTACGCGGCGTTCGTGGGGTAACGACGACCGGTAATCCTCTAGTGCCTCCTGAACGATCGCCTCATGCTCCGGTTCAAGTTCTTTTGTGATATGAAACAGAGCCGGCGGTTGGTCGATTAGACGTCGGCGTCCAGCGACCTCTTCGCTAATCTGTGGATAGAGATAATCACCGATCCGCAGTTTGGCCTTGGCGATGATATCTTCTCGAATTTCTCTGATCTTCGAATCAGGGGCCATGTCGATGATTGTCTGTGCATCTAATCGATCATACCAGACGTCCAAAGGGCTCATCTTTGAGAACTCCCGCAAACGTTCGCGATATGCGCGGACACATTCAGTGGCCGCCGCTTTTGCTCGCTTGTCGTTGAGTTTGATGTCGCGCACCGCCACCGCAAAACTAACCGCCAGTCGCTTGATATCCCACTCCCACGGGGCAGGGAGGGTTTCGTCAAAATCGTTAATATCAAAAACTAGATTTCGCTCAGGGGTCGCAAACAAACCAAAGTTGAGTAGGTGGCAATCTCCACACGCCTGTACCTTAATCCCAGTCGTTGGCGTATCGGCCAGATCCGACGCCATCAGCCCAGCAGAACCACGTAGAAATGAAAAGGGACTAGGCAACATTCGACCGAAACGTATGGGAATCAGTTCCGGCAGACGACCCTCGTTAGATTGCCTGAGTACTTCGATCGGATCCCAGCGGTTCGTTGATGCCTTCCACTCCGCGTGGCATCGGTGTGGAACACTCTCTCGCAGCGCTTTGCCAGCGGCAATCCGCTCGTCGCGCGAACGAAAGACAGAGCTTATGGAGCCTGTTGTTTTCTCTTTGATTTTAGTTTTCATAAAAAGCTAACGGGTGAACGGAATACAATCACTGCAGCGCTGTCGGGAAGTCGTTTATTGTGTCTTAAGCTGCATGTTTGCGTACAATTCAATTATTGGTCGTTGGCTGATTCGCAAGAGCCCCTCATGAGCACGGTCGAGATCGATGATGAGGTAAAGAACACAAGAAAACGCCAAAAGAAAAAGAAACATTTCAGGTGAGCGGCGTGTTGCGGTAAGCCCTGACTGGTAACCAACCGAAATCATTCCGAGCACGGTGAGCCCCAAGAGCATCAACCAGATGACCGCAGGGATACGACTATACAGTCCAACGAATACGCGTTCCGAATGCAGGTCGATCGTCTCATTCATCGATTCTATTAGCAGTCCTGCCATGATGGACCCCGGGTCTTTTTCAGCAGCCTCAACGGCTTTCGACCACATTTCATCGTGGAGTCGTTCGGACTCGACGAGCAACTCGCCGATATTTTCCGGAGTCATCTTATACGTACGTAGCTCTGTGTAACGGACAAGGAACGCCGCAAATTCGTCCGCGGCGGGTTTGGGCAGGAGGCGTGTCCTTAGATAAGTTGTTCCGATTGCATTGGCTTCATGCAAAACGGCTTGACGACGTGCGTCGAACCTGGACGCGGCCGTGCTGAAGGTGAAGGCCAATATAAACGCTAGCAAGCCCAGCACCGACGCAACCATGGCTGCCACGGGAGCTTCTTTTTCCTCGAGCGCGCGCGAGTGTCGCCACTTACCCAAGCGATAACCCACGTCAAGTGCCAACCCGCAAACGACAAGAAGCAACGGCAGAAATATCCAAAGTGGAATCACGTCCAACAATTCTGTGTGCCTTTAAGATTTGACTTGATTGGAACCGTGAATCGACGCAATAAAAAAAGCACACTGCCCCAGCACTCACGGGATGACATAGTTCAACCAGCTTTGAGTCTATTTTGAACAGAACTTCACCGCGCTTCATTGGTTCAAGCGGTTTGGCGACGACTTCAGAGACCTCTCCTGTGATGTTGGGGATGATCTCGACTACACCTCGATAGACATTCGCTGCGCCCGAGGGAGCGCCCCACTGCAAAGGGATAATCAATACAACAAGACATACCGCGGCAAAGAGTACCGGTGACAACTTCCAGAATAAAGTCAGTTGTACGATTCTCAATCGGACCAAAAGTGCCAGAAGACCTACGTAGCAAATCAATAGAAAAAAGATCATTTTTCAGTTCCTGCATCATCTCTGCTAGGCGTGCTATCAAAAATCTTGATTGTCATTGGACTGGAATAGGCCCAGATATAAGCGATGGGCAGCAACAATCCCATCGTTAGTAATCCCCACCAGCCGCAAGCCGAGATTGCCGCACATTGCGGATGGTTGCGTGCGCTCGCAATCCGGCCAGGCATCATACCCAACAAGATGAGTCCCCCAATGCATGAAATCCCCAGAACCGATAAGACCAGCAGAGCAAGGTAGTCAAGAATCATGTCTTTCTCAATTCTTATTAGGTGTTGCAAATACCCATATTGCTGTGCACGTTATTCAGACCGGCACTTCACTATGAGTAGTGCGCGCGTGCAAGACTTCTCAATTTGCCTGTTAGGCTAGCGAGGTTCATGCTTATATCGAAACAATGGGATTGATCTTTCACGGTTTATAATTCGTCATGCCAGGTCCGGTCTTGTCCCACACGTGAAAAAGCTCATCCGTCATGATCGTAGCCAGATTGTTGTCCGGAATCTCGATCAAATCCTTCTCCAGCGTCGTGACCCGGAACTTCCAGCCGGCGGGAAGCGTCTTGTAGTTGGCAGCCCCCTTGGCAAGGTATGCTTCCCAGGTCTGTTGAGGATCAAGGCTCAACTGGAATCCCTTCAAGACCCATGTGTTGCCGTCAGCATCGTCCAGGAGCGCCACCTTGGTGCCCTTGGTCCAGGCCCACTTGCTGTCCCGCCCGATTTGCATGGGCGCCCAAGTCGCACCATCGATTTTGCCATTCTCGGGCAGGTTGAGCTCCGCGACCCAGCCCATCGTCATGCCACCGAAATCCCTTTCCTTGCCCATCTTGAGTTCACACCAATCCGGCATCCAGATCTTAGGGCCGTTCAGCATCACTTTGGCGACGCCGTGTTCTTTCGCCAACTTCTCCAGGTCGAGACCTTCGACGAGCTTCTGCGGCGAGGTGTCTTTGGATGCGGGAAGCTCGTTGCTTGAATACATAGTATTGTAGCAGGGGGCGACCAGCTTGCCCGTCTCCGGATCCTTCGTGCCGAAAAACAGCTCGATGAACCGCGTCTGGTGCATGTTTTCGAAACGCTTTACTTTGGCACCGTCGCCGTCGCGAAGAACCTGAGGTCCCGCGGAGGATTTCTCCTGCGCGATGGTGCTCGACAGATGTACCGTCGTGAGGACGGCCATCATGATTACTGCGTACATGGTCTTCATTTAATTCTTAGCTTTCGTTATTCGTGTTTCCGGTTGGGTTGATTGAGTTATTTTCAAGCTCGTGGAATTCGCCATTCACTCTACCGGCTGTGCCTGAGGAAATCTCCACGAACCGTTGATGATTTCTGGCTGTGGCTCATACATGCGCACTGTATAGTTCCAGCCTGGGGTGATGGGCAGGTTATTTAGCGCACCGGGGGCGCCGCCGAAATTAATGGTGATCGAGCCGTCCGCGTCCTTTTTCGCCGTGACGTTGTTGAACGAGTAGGCGTCCTCGGCGTTTTTCTCCATATAACCATCCTTGTTATAGACGGTGATGGACCAAAAACCGTCGACAGGGACATCCTTCACAGTGAGCCGATAGGGTGTCTTCCCGTCGTTCTGGTCGGGAACAACGCTGTCATAGGCGGCTGCGGCATCGGGATTGCCGCCCCAACCAGCTGCCGTGCCAAGCAGGTGACGGATCGGATCGAGCTTCTTGGCGTCGCCGAACATGCCCTTGAAATCTGGCAACGTATTAGCGAGGACGTTGAGCGCATCCCGGACTTTTTTTAGTGACGCTTCATCCCAATCCGGCACCGTAAACGTTCCAAGAGATTTTTGCCGGATCTGAAGCCTGTCCTGTAGGTCGTTTGCCGCCTTCACATCCGCGGGATCTGCTGGGTTGACAAAGGTACGGATTAGTACGGCGGCGTAGCGAGTACCAACCTTCTCTTTCGTTAGTGTGAACTCACCCGAGCCATGCTCGACCGGCAGCATCGAGTGATCCTGGTTGATCACTAGCATCGACTGGAACCGTCCATCAGGCTCAGGCTTGACGATCGTGGCTGGCTCGGTCAGGTCGAGGATGGCGGCCGAGTAGAGCGTGTCGCGATTCATCCGGATCACGTCTTGTTTGTCGATCGGCACGGGCATGCGGATGTGTAGGAACTTGCCGAACGCGTTCTGTTTGACGTAGCGACCGAAGGTCACATCGGTCTCGGCACGAATGTAGTTCTCTACCGTGACTTTCTCGGAGGCGGTTGCCAGTCCGAGGCAGAGCGCGAGGTTCGCGACGATTACTACCAGAGTGTGTATGTGCTGCTTCATGATGTTGCGATTGCTGTTCGGAAATTGACAGGATAGTGCTGGGGAAGGCGTGTCGAGAGCCGCGGTATGACCGCCGCTCTCGACAATAAAGACTTCGGGAAACGACAATGCTCAGCGGACCTCGACTGTGAGCTTCGGAATGCTTCCAGTAAATTTGGACTTTCTGCCGGACCCAATGGCTTGGACCACGGGAGTGGCCAGGTCGATACCGACGTCCGCAGTTTCATCAGCGGAGAAGATCATCGGTTGAGTACGTTCGATGCGGCCTTCACCGACTTTCTTGTCGTTGATGAAGATCGTGGCGACACCTCCCTTACCAACGCCGTCACCGTCATAAACGAATTCAAGCCGGACGGTGGAGTTGCCCGAGGGGAGCTTTTCCGTAGCGGCAACTTTAGTCTGATTGAGGCCGACAAAGTTATACAGGTAGGCGGGAACACCTTCGTTCACATAGAGCGACCAACCGCCAAAACGCCCGCCCTGGGCGATCAGGGTGCCATGAGCAGCAGTACCCTCAGGAACTTCAATCTCGGCGGTGATGGTCTTCGATTTGTTCTTGATGTTGATGAAGACGTTTTCGGTCATGCCGGTCATGCCCTCGGCCAACGTCAGGGAAGTACGGCCCGCCATTAGGTCGGGGCGACCCACGAGTTCGGCATTCACGCGCTCGAAGACGCGGTCATCGAGTGGGAGGGCAAAGTTTTTGGATGCTTCCGAGAGGAAGAGAGTTTTGAGTTCTGCAAGTTTCTTCGGTTGCTCGGCGGCCAGGTCGTTCACGAGGCTGAAATCCTCGCTCAGGTCGAAGAGTTCCCAAGCGGATTCGTCATCGAGAGCGCGACGAGCCTTGCCCTCCCACGGGGCTTTGTGAATGGTGCGAGCCCACATTCCGTTGTGATAGATGGCGCGGTTGCCGAACATTTCGAAGTACTGGGTCGTGTGCCGCTCTTTCGCGGTCGCATCGTCAAACGCGTAGGCCATGCTGACTCCGTCCATCGGGCGCTGCTTGATGCCGTTGACCATGGTGGGTTCCGGCAGTTGTGCGGCTTCGAGGATGGTAGGGGCGACGTCGATCACATGGTGGAATTGGGTCCGCAATTCTCCTTTGGCTTTGATACCTTTCGGCCAATGGATCGCCATGCCTACTTTGGTTCCGCCGGGATCGGAAGCGACCTGCTTGGTCCAGGTGTAAGGAGTGTCGAACATCACGGCCCAGCCTGCGGCCATGTGCGGGTAGGTCTCGTGGCTTCCCCATTTGTCGATGACCTTGAGCATGTCGGGCACCGTTTCCTGCACGCCGTTGAAATAGGTCATCTCGCTGAACATACCATTCCGACCACCCTCGGCGCTGGTGCCATTGTCACCATAAACGAAGATAACCAGAGTGTTGTCGAGCTGACCGGTTTGTTCGATGGCGTCGATGACCCGTCCGACCGAGTGATCTGTCATGTCAACGAAAGCCGCGAAGACCTCGGCTTGCCGCGTGAAGAGGCGTTTCTCATCGGCGCTGAGGGTATCCCAGTCGGGCACTGCCTCAGGTTTTGGTGCGAGCTGGGTACCCTTGGGGACGACACCGAGTTGGATTTGGCGGTCGAGGATCTGCTGCCGCATCACATCCCAGCCTTCATCGAACTTACCTTTCCACTTGGCGATCCAGTCGGCTGGCACATGGTGCGGCGCGTGAACGGCTCCTGGGGCGTAGTAGGCGAAGAAGGGTTTGTCGGGGGTCAGCGCTTTCTGATAACCAATCCAGGCAACCGTCTGGTCGGTCATGTCGGTCAGGAAGTGGTAATTCGGATCTTCAGGGATGGTTACCGGAGCAACACCATCGTAGATCGAGGGAGCCCAGTGGTCGGTCTCGCCGCCAAGAAAGCCGTAGAATTTGTCGAAGCCCTGGCGGGTTGGCCAGCGATCGAACGTGCCTGCTACACTTGCTTCCCAGGCGGCTGTTTCATGCCATTTCCCAAACGCAGCGGTGGCATAGCCATTCAGGCGAAGCATTTCCGCCAGTGGCGCGACATTTTGAGGGATCTGTCCGGTGTTACCGGGAAAGGCAGTACCGGTCTCAATAATGCCTCCCATGTTGTTAACATGATGATTGCGGCCGCTCTTGAGTGCCGTCCGCGTGGGAGAGCACACGGCGGTGGTATGAAAGTTGTTAAATCGTAACCCTCCCCTAGCGATACGATCAAACGTGGGAGTTGTCACGGGACCGCCAAAAGTGGAGGTGCCGGCAAAGCCAAGATCGTCGAGCAAAACAAGCAGGACATTGGGCGCAGCAGCGGGTGCGGTGACCTCAAATCGCGGAGGTGCCGTGGCGCTGCGAACATCAATCACTTTGGTCGGTTGACGCAGCGGTTCAGCGATCGGCAAGATACTCCGGTCCAGCACATTGCTCTGCGCCTGTAACCGCGCATTGCAGAGGCTGATCGTGATTGCCATACCAAGAGCGATAAAAGTTCTTGCGGTGTTCATAAATTCGTCCTGGCCGAAGCAAGTGGTGTGATTCAATGTAGGCAGTGTAATGTGAAGGGTGTTGCGGTGGGTTCGTCCCACCGCAAGCATGAGATCGTAAACAACCCCATGCCAAAGGACTGGCATGGGGGGAGAACACAAGTGGTTAAGGTTGAGCCGCTGGTTCTTCCAAGCGAATCATCAGCCAGCGCTGAGTCTGTTCGTCAGCAAAATGCAGTAGTGATGGAGCGGTGTCCTGTGTCAAATTGGAAATACCTGTCTCCATAATCGGTCGACTTTGACCAGCCACGGCCCAAGCACATCGCTGCGATGCCTTGTCAACCATCCCTTCGACATCTTGCGTCTTGCCAGTGGCGGTGTTGTTCAGTGTGCCGCGAATAACACCTTCCTTGCTGATCGCTAACTGCAGAAACAGCGATGGGGCTGGTCCCGAAGACTGGCCGTCTGGCGATAGTGCAAATACACCCAGTGGCAGCCAATCGGCATCAGCCGGAGCAACCTCGGGAGCGCTTGCCACGATCGTCTCGGCTTGTTGCGTGTACTCTTCCGCTGTGGCAACGGGTTGATCTCCTTGGTAGACCGTATCCCCTTCGTAGTAGACGTTGTCGCCGTAGTTGTAGGAAACTGGTGCGCTCGCGCCGTAGCCGACCCAACCGGTGAGCGCGCCCCACGTGGCCCAGCGATAAGGACGGGTGATTCGCATAGCGGCCCAGTTCGGGTAATCGGACCAGAAATCGAGCCGAGGATGGTTTTCCATAACTTGGTTACGCACCTCATCGACGCGCTGCCCCCGATTTTCCTGCAACTGCTGGCGGTTCTCAACGCGTCCGGCCTGATTGTTGGCTCGCCCTTCGGAACGAGCGGCCTGATTGGCGCCGCGATTTTCTGCGCGGGTTCCGCCCTCACCCAGTCCACCGGCACCCAGTCCACGCTCACCTACTCCACCGGCAGGAAGTTGCCCGGCTGCCGGACGGCCTGTTGCACCACCACCTCCTTGGAGAAACGCTGCTGCTGCACCGCCGCCTGCACCCAGGTTGGCCCCACCCGGCCGCGCTGCACCGCCGCCGATGGCTCCGGTCGATGGCCCGATATTCAAGAAGCCTTGCAGATCGCCGGCTGAGGGTCGCCCCCCGGCACCGGGACC
>JBGSHW010000057.1:0-9147 GCA_041751975.1 Pirellulaceae bacterium | reverse complement strand
GATAGCCTAGCGCCATGCCGTAGTGATGGGTCTGACGTGGGTTAACCACTGCTACGTTTATCTTCGCGTCCAGTAGTAGCTCAACCATGTCCGATTCGTAGCCTCCGCTGCTCTCACACACCACTAGCGTCGATTCTGACGCTCCGATCTTCTTCACAAGCTTGCTCTCTATGGACTCCATCGTGTTTTCGATCACAGTCGGCAGCTTGCCCTTGGAATCGGAGATATCCAGCTTCTTTGACGAAACATCGATACCTATCACGCGTTCATAACCTGTCTTTGTCATTTTTAGTTCCAACCTAGTGAATGCGGGATGTCGAAACTCCCAAGCGACCGTTCGGATAATAAAAATCAGCTACGCGGTCATGCTCTCCCACGAGCTCGAAACTCTGGGGGCACGTACGACCTGCACAACTGCGCCAGATGCCGTTGCAACCGGCTTCTAGCAGTGTCAACTCTAATTGCTAAATCGGTCGGTACGACAGATACTAGGGGGCATCATAATCAAGGGGCAATTGCGTCTTCCCCCGAATCCCTTTCTTCTTAGGCGTGTTACTCTTCTTCACTGCCTTGCTTTTTCTCTTCGCGGCATCCGCCGTGGAGGGAGCGGAAACCTTAGGTTCTTCGCCACCTTCCAAGCGATCGCCGGCTTGCGCCCCCGTAAGCCGCTGTGTGCCCAGCTTGGCGTACTCCTGTGACAACTCGAACCCGAAGTAACTGCGTCCCAGCTTCTTAGCGACGGTCAATGTCGTCGAGCTACCGGAGAACGGGTCGATGACCACATCCCCTGCGTTAGAGCAGGCACGCACAATCCGTCCAAGTAGTTGTTCTGGCATTTGGCAGCCATGAAAACCGGCTCGTTCCTTGAACGTCCCCGCCACGCGCGGAAAATACCAAGTATCTTCCTCCGAGCTGAAGCCGTCGCAATCTTGAGGACGCAAGACCCATGTATCGTCTGGGATACGACCTTTGGGATTAGCTCTTCGATCGGCGTACACCAATTGCCGCGCGGACGGGACGGCGATCGCATCGACGTTGAAGGTAAATTGCTCGGGGTTCTTCACGAAGTAAAAGAGATGGGCGTGCGAGCGCGTGAATTTGGCTTTGCAATTCACGCCGAAGGTGTAATACCAGATCACCCAATTGCGAGTGTGAAAGCCCAGCTTGGTAGCCGCCACCTTCAGTTCAGCCGCGTATTCATCCCCAATCGCCAACCAAAATGTTCCATTGGGCTTGAGGACTCGCTTGATTTCCTGCATCCACAGGACGGACCAGGCCAAGTACCGTTCGGAGTCAAGTCGATCGTCGTACTCATCGTATTTGTAACCGATATTAAACGGAGGGTCCGCGAAGGCCAGATCGACGCATTCATCCGGCACCCGCTGCAAGCCTTCGATGCAATCCCCCTGATGAATCTTGCCAAGAAACGAAGCGATCTTTGCCATAGGAATTACTTAATGCCGCCAACGCGGGAAAGCGAAAAAAGTTAGAATACCCTCAAACTCCTCGTTCGAAAACAACGCGTTAGCAAACTAGTTGTCCGGTTGTTTTCCCCGCTCCGTCAACGAAAAGCTCTTGAGCGATGCTTTCCATTGAAACCAACTCGGGTCTTCGGCAGGTCGCGCGGGGACTCCGCTTAAAATACTGGGCAATGTGGCTCGTCCTCGCCGCGCCGCTGGCCGCATTGACGGCCCCGTATCTTGGATGGGACGTATGGTGGACCACCGGCTGTATTTTGGCAATGGCTTTGCTGATCGACACCATCGGCCGCATCCTCTGCTTGATTGGGCGAATCCTACCAAGCAAGTCCCTGCTGGTCTCGACCACCGTACAAATCGCTGTGATCTTACTTGCGCTGGGCTTCAGCGGAGAGGTTCTTCGCGAGCCAGCCATGAGTTACATCGTGTTTGCCATTCTGGTGCTTGGTCAGATCGTATCCGCATTCACGTTCACACGCTACTTGCGGAGCTTGGCTGAATATGCCAACGACCCTCAGTTAATGCGACACGCTCGAGAGTTGTTGCATTCACTGGTTGGTGGCAGTATCGCCGCCACGATCCTGTTAATCGTGATGCCCATCTTGCTGATCATGACCCTGTTGGGAACGATGTATTTGTACTATCTAGGTTTCTTCTCCGCGCTATTCTTCGGTAGCTTCGTCTTGATTCCCTTGGCGGTTGTCATCGTATCCACGGCGATTCGGCTATTTACGAACTATGGTATTCTGCTTGCAGGTCTCCCCCGCGCTTTGTGCAAGACGGTCGCAAAGCCTCGGGCACTAACGTAAGACGGAAACGCTCGATTGACCACCCGACCCCAACGCAATGACCGAATATGAACTCGATGGCCAACGCTACGTCCCCAACTTGCCAGTCACCGGACAGCTAAAAGTCACCTACCAAACGAAAGACAGCCCTGAACCCAATTGGACAAGCTATCTGGTCGGTACGCATCATGGCAAACCATTGATAACTCTCGCGGCTCCTCAGTGACTGGCAAATCTCAACAGCATTAGCACCCCGTCTCCTGTTTGATCGCTTTTCGCGACCTGGAAAGGATCTCGGCAAACGTCTCCAGCTCGCGGGCGATGCCGCTGGATAGATCGGGAACCTGGAGACTGGCTGGCAAGACGGGCCAAGCATAGGTCTCGACTTCATAGTGCCCCGTAAACCAAGGAAGACCATCGATGGTCGATCCAACGTGGTGCTCTAGGAAATCACAAGCGGCAACAATGTCGCTGTGCGTGGTGGCCAGACTCTCGAAACGTTCGACATAAACTGGGACATGAAAGTGAACTCGCCACGCCTCGGTCGGATAGTCGGCAGCCATGAGCTCAGCGCTGGCTTGTCCGGAGGTAGGGAGCCAGCGGGCGAGGGCTTGCGGCAGGTCTTCACTCAGTGCTTCAAGCTGACCGTCGGGACGTGCGCGGGTGGTCTGATGCAAGTACTTGGGCTCGTTAAAGCCCTGCAACTGGGCCAACATGGCGGCCTGCTGCGCGAGATCCCCCTGCGCCTCGTTCCAGGGAACGTGCACTGCCGACGAGACTTGCACTTTGCCGACGCGAATGCCTTTGTCGAGGTACATCTGCAGCGCTTCAACTTGCGGCTCAAACATGACACCGCTGTGGCAGATATCGTGACAGACGGTCAGATAACGCCGGGCCAGGGCCGCGTCGGGACCACTGAACAAAAAGTGTTCGAAGAACTCGCAGGTCTCCGCTGCCGTGTTGAGCACGCAACCGGGCTCGGGCTCAATGGCCAAAACCACTTCGCAGTTGTATTTTTGGTTTAAGCGATCGAGGAATTTGGCGACCACCAACAAATTGTCGGCAGCGTACTTGAAGTTCTCAGCGTGCCAGGGAGCGTGCGGCCAGCCCAGCGGCAGGGTCGAGATCGAGCCGGTTTGCCCAGGGGGCAAGATGGCTTCCATGATCTCCGCCAAGCACATCGTGTAGCGAGCGCGGGAATCGCAGGCCCACGTGGGCTCGTAGACCGCGTGCTTGACCACCGGCTGATGGAAGTCCCCCTGGGGAAAGCCGTTCATCGTATAGGGGACCAGACGTTGTTCACTTAGCCAACTCCCGAACTCACGGACTTGGCCAAGTTCAATGAGACTCATGGCCGCCTTATCGGCCAGCCACAGGCCGATCGGCAACCGTCCCGCAGGCGTCACTTGGTCGCGCACCGCCACCGCGTACTTGAGCAAGTTGGCTTTGGCTTCATCCAGCGACGTGCCAGCATGTACGTTTGTGCAATAACCAAACGCAAAATCTTGTGAGTGAACCATGTTAAATCCCGTGGGGTGAGGTTGGGTCGGGTTGCTCTGCGATTCTTTATAACCGAATCCCCTGCAAGCCGTTTTAGCCAGCCATGCTGAGGCAAAGAAATGTCCCTAGTGCTTCGTCTCAGCTTGATTCTGCCGTAGTGGATCTTGCTAAAGATCCTCTGCTTTTGGGATCTTTAGCAAGACCCACACCATGCGATCCTGATTTTTGGCTATAGACAGCACACAAGAATCGTTGGTGAGCGGGCTTTTCTGAGAGCTAATGTCGGCCGCATTTCGCTTGAAAACTTCCCGCCGGCGGGCTGAGCGACTAGACTAGGGCTGCCCAGGCAACGGCAGTTGTTATTCCAACTTCGAAACTTTTATCCTCGGAATCCTCGGCTCACCAATGATTTACCTTCCTAGAGTTCTCGCCTCACTCTTCCTGCTGTCGATGGCAACGTCCCTCTTTGCCCAGCCGTTTGAAAATCGCAAGTATGGGCAGCAAGACAAGTTCCGGCAGCTCGAAGAGATTCTGCCTACACCCAATGGATACCGCAGTGCGGCTGGGGCACCTGGCCCTGAGTATTGGCAGCAGAAGGCCGATTATGACATCGACATCCGACTCGATGATGCCAAGCAGCATCTCACCGGCAAAGAAAAAATCACTTATCACAATCACTCCCCCCACAACTTGACCTACTTGTGGTTGCAGATTGATTCCAACATCTTCAGCCCCGACTCTGACTCGAACAAACTCCGGAGTTTTGCCCCCAGCGATCGCATCTCGACCGACATGCTCAAGCGGATCGCAGCGGCGAAAGCTTTTGACGGGAGCGCGAAGATCACACGCGTCGCTGACTCCAACGGCAAGGACCTTGCGCATACCATTGTAAAGACGATGATGCGTGTCGATCTACCTCAGCCGCTCTTGCCGGGCGAGAGCTTCAAGTTTGAAATCGACTGGAACTACCAGATCAACGACTCGGCCATCGTCGGCGGGCGCGCGGGCTGCGAGTTCTTCGAAAAAGATGGCAACTACATTTACGAAGTGGCTCAGTGGTTCCCGCGGTTGGTCGCCTTTACCGATGCCAATGGCTGGCAGCACAAACAGTTCCTGGGGAGTGGCGAGTTCACGCTGGAACTGGGCGACTACCTCGTGCGCATCACCGTGCCGGCCGATCACATCGTGGCTTCCACGGGCGTGTTGCAAAACGTGGGTGAGGTCTTGACCGCCGAACAGCAGTCGCGATTGACTGAGGCCCGCACCGCCGCGCGTCCCAAGTTCATCGTGACGCCCGAAGAAGCACTGGATAATCAGAAGGAAAAATCGACCGAGGAAAGGACCTGGGTCTACCACGCTCAGAACGTCCGCGACTTTGCGTGGGCCAGTAGCCGCAAGTTTATCTGGGATGCCCAGGGGCACGACGTCGAAGGCAACTCGGTCATGGCCATGTCGTATTATCCCAACGAAGGCGAACCGCTGTGGAGCAAGTACTCGACCCACTCCATCATCCATACGCTCAACGTTTACAGCCGCTACACGTTTGCTTATCCCTACCCGATTGCGATCAGCGTCAATGGTCCCGTCGGTGGCATGGAATACCCGATGATTTGCTTCAACGGCCCACGCCCTCAGGAAGATGGCACGTACAGCGCGGGGACCAAGTATGGCTTGATCTCCGTTATCATTCACGAAGTCGGCCACAATTATTTCCCAATGATCGTCAACAGCGATGAACGCCAATGGACCTGGATGGATGAAGGAATCAACACGTTTTTGCAGTACCTGGCCGAACAAGAATGGGAAGACGATTACCCATCCGATCGCGGCGAACCCAGTGATATCGTGGGTTACATGCTGAGCAACAATCAAGTGCCGATCATGACCAACAGCGAGTCGGTTCTGCAACTTGGCAACAACGCGTATGGCAAACCGGCGACCGCCCTCAACATTCTGCGTGAGACAATCCTTGGCCGCGAACTGTTCGATTTTTCGTTCAAGGAATACTCGCGACGCTGGAAGTTCAAGCGTCCGATGCCAGCCGATTTCTTCCGTACTATGGAAGATGCTTCCGGAGTGGACTTGGATTGGTTCTGGCGCGGCTGGTTCTACACCACCGACCACTGCGATTTGGCGATTGAGGATGTCGCTTGGGTTGTGTCGGACAACGGAGATCCCGACAAAGTGGCCGATCGCAAGAAAGCGGAACGGGCTGCGGTGACTCCGTCGTTGTCCGAAACTCGCAACGAAGAGCTGCCCAAACGGGCTAACGAATTCAACGAACTTAAAGACTTCTACAACAGCTATGACCCGCTCGACGCAACCCCCGAAGCGCGTCAAGCGTACGAGCGGATGGTCGAGAAAATGAGCGAAGAAGAACGCAAACAGCTCGAGAGCAAGGTCAACTACTACACCGTCAAGATCAAGAACGTCGGTGGCTTGGTCATGCCGATCATCCTACGGGTAACCTATGAGGATGACAGCGAGGAGCTCGTTCGCTTGCCTGCCGAGATGTGGGTACGCGATAACATGAATACGAGTACTGCGATCATTTCCGAAAAAGCGCTCAAGGAAATTGAACTCGATCCCTACCGCGAGACGGCCGATACGGATCGCGACAACAACTACTTCCCACCGCGTTTTGAACCCAGTCGCTTCCAGATTTACAAAGATGAAGCAGGTGGGGGCGGCCGCCGACGCTTTGGTGGCGGCGAAAATCCGATGAAGGCTGCCAATCGCCGAGAAGCCGAGAAGAAGGAAGCGGAAAAGAAAGCTGCCGAAGAGGTTGAGAAGAAAGCTGCCGAAGACAAAGCCGCAGTTGAAAAAGCTGCAGCTGAGAAACCAGCCGAAGAGAAGAAAGAAGAGGCAGCCGCAGCGACCCCTGCGGAGTAACCCATGAACGGCTTCCACCTGCCCGCGTTGGCACTACCACTGCTGCTCCTGTGCCACTCGACCAGCCTGGCCATCATCCATCCGTTCCACATCAGCACCGCTGAAATGGAACAGAACGGGAAAACCGGGCGGTTCGAAGTTGCACTGAAAATGCATGCCGTCGATCTCGAACAAGCGCTCGCTAGTCAGGAGAAGCGTGCGGTCAATATCGAGAAAGATGCCGACGCGGCACGACTGTTGACAAGCTACCTGGAAACTCATTTTTTCCTGCTCGATAAAGAACATCTCCAACTGGACACGGAACAACCAGCCAAAATCGATCCCAAGCTGAGTTGCTCCAAAATTCATTTTGTAGGGCACGAACTGAAGACAAATTGGCTGTGGATCTATTTCGAAGTCGAACCATTGCCCGCAAGGATCGAAGTCGCAGCAGATGCCAAGGAAGCTGAGCCCCGACAGGCTGAGACCAAGCAAGCTGAGCCCGAGCAAGCGGTGGAGTCGGAGTCAACTCAGGCAACAGAAACGACCGAGCCACTACTGGGTCGTAGCTTGGTCATGGTCAACTCGGTGTTATTGGATGTCACCGACGGCCAGATCAACACGGTCGCCGTCCGACATTCCGGCAAAAAATTTTCACTTCGCACCACCGCTCGACAAGCGTGGGCGGACATGAAATTGGAGTAGTGGAGTTGGCATGCGTTGCTGAATTGGCCAGCCGCAGGAAAGCTCGGAGCCTCTACCGCAATGACTCGCTGATGCTGTTGTAGCTCCACCACATGACTCTAAAGAAGATCCAGAAGACCAAGATCGTATAGAGGCTGACCAACACGCTCCACACGATTTTCTCAGGCCTGGAGAAGCCGCGACTTTTCCAAAGCACCGGTAGCCCTAAGGCGGCCGTGGCGCCGAACAGCAGCAGCAACACGGCCCAACGCTTGTGCATGTAGCCCATCAGCTCACGTTTCGTTGAGACCGGTGGCGACGGCGCCGCAGTGCGCGGCTTGACGATTGGCGGCTCGCCGCGTTGGACCTCAGGGCGTTGGACCTCAGGGCGTTGGACCTCGGGGCGTTGGACAATCGGTGGTTCAGTCATCGCGTATGAAAATCATTTTCAAGTCAAAAACGTGAGAGCGGCGATTCTTAGGAGCCTTGATGATTTGCAGCCTGACCTCCGCAGACAAGGGGCGGTACTCTAATTTCTATTCTGATTCGGCTTCTCGCCCGGCTTGGCTTTGGCGACTCCCTTCGGATCCCCTTTGGGATCGGGTTTGTCGTCGAGCCCGGATCCGCGATCGCGGCGACTTCGTGGTTTGCGATTCGACTTCTCTTGCTCGACCGTCCCAAGTGGTTTTGCACCGGTAACGATCACAGTTTCCGCCTCGACCACTTCTTTTTGACTCGCATTGCGAAGCCCGGTTACCTCGACCTTATCACCCTCCATGCAAAAGGTGGTATCGCCCGCCGCCACGGTGATCACTACTGCGGGGTCGAGCTGCACCATGATCACTAGGTTACCGGCAGCGACACGGAGCGTGTCACCTTGGGCGGCAGCGATCTTCCCAACCACGCGAAAATTTTGAGAGCCAGCAGGCGCGGGTGCCAAAGCGGTCTTCTCATCCGCCTTGCCCTTTGTGCCAGGCTTGTCTTTGGAGGCTGGCTGTTTCGGTAAAGCAGCCCCATCTTTTTTTGAATTGGCTTCTGCGGGTTTTGCACCGCCATCTTGGATCGGATAGACGCCGGCGGTTTGACTCTGCATGAACTCGGCGGTCATGCGTCGCTTCCGCGTCGGAGTGAATATCTCGAGTTCCTTGATTGGCCCGCTGGGCCGACCGGCTGCGTCAAAAGCACCACTGAAGCGTACCATCAGTCCCGGTACGAGGAACTGCGGCTCAGCGGTTCCCACATAAGTGAAATTGGTCTTTTGAGGGTTAATGACCGCCAGCACTTCTTTTTTGTCATCGGTCGCAATTTTTAACTGATAGCCAACCACCATCTTTAACTCCCCCTTTACCTGGGCGATTTCAAGGCCTCCTGCATCCTGAGCCGCCGCGCTGGCACTGAGTAAGACAGCCAACACCAGCCCGAACAGGCTGGGAATGCCACCGAGAGTTAGAAAGCTAACGTTTGATGCCGTGCCGTTCATATCCGTCACCTTAATACAATGCGCTCCGAACCGTCATTGAAGGCAGATAGTAATCCAGTAGGATGGGATCTACCTCTGCTGCTCGGCCAGTCGCGTGCCAGCCAGTCGTCTGCACTGCAGAGATTATACCCAACAATTGTCGACTTTTCGCTTACCAAGAGAATTTCTCCATGGCGGACACCGTCAAGCCTGCCGGCTCGAACCCGATCACCACGGCCAGTTTGCTGCAGATGAAGCAGCGTGGTGAGCGGATTAGCATGCTCACCGCCTACGATTTCACCATGGCCGCGCTGCTTGACCAAGCTGGGGTCGACATGCTCTTGGTCGGCGACAGCCTGGGGATGGT
>JBGSHW010000056.1:0-3365 GCA_041751975.1 Pirellulaceae bacterium | reverse complement strand
CGTGCTTGGTATAAGACCAGCGATTACGTCGGCCAGTTCGGCCAGAGCATACCGTATCGCTACTATGCCTGCACTAATTACGTAAATAGTGCAGGATCTGCTGCTGATGTGATCTTGCGACATCCTACCTCAGCTCTCTCCCTCAAAGCTCACCAACAAAGGCCTCAAGTGGGACGACTCAATGTGTAACCGGGTGGCCGCGGTTGTAGGGATGACAAATGCATGGTTAGAACTTCAAGGCGTGATCAGTCTGAGGAGTCTACGGGCGGGACTTGCTCCGCTTCGTCGACCCGCCTAGTGCGGACCCGCATGATAGGTGTTGTGGGGAGGGTGGTCAGCGATGGCCATCCTTACCCGATTATCCCACAATTCCCGCCTCAGCAGTCGAGCAGTCATCGACCGTTACCAATTCGGCGAGTTTGGTCGCAATCTCGTCTAACGTGTCCTCGGCCGTGTCTAAGCCGCTCCGTGAACCGAGAAGCGGACTTACATCGCGAAGAGCATCGTACGTCGTGTCATGGACAACAGGAACGAGCAGGTCACGAGCTAGTAGCGCAGATAGCTCTTTCTCAGCGATCCCGGCACCATCAATACGCTTCAAGAATGCGGGAGTGACCAATACGATACCAACCCGTGATCTTGCCAGGCCCTTGTCAATTTCTCGTAGCAGCGGCAAGCCTAGAAGGACGTCCTTTTCACTGAACCAAACAGTAACGCCATGTCTTTCGAGTCGATCATGAAGATCCTTTGCAACACCTTTCCGATCGTCCCATGCATGGCAGAGAAAGACATCCCTAAGGTCCGGTAAGGACGCTCGCTTTTCAACACTACTGCGGATCGGCGTGAGTGCCTGCACTTGTGTGGGGGTGTACACCGCCGAGGACCCTGTTCGCGACCATCTAGGCCTCGTTGTGCTAGCGGCCCGGCCAACACTGCTCCGACTGCCATAGCTACCACCGAATCCGCCACCGCCCGACGACGAATAAGACGGCGTGTAAGATGAACCGTATCCTCGGGATCGGCCGCCACATGCGGGGCAGTTTGCTGCCGCAGCAGCCGATCGATGCCCATGTACTGGTGCTGTGCATCTAGCCATAACATCATTCTCCGTGCCATAGATGATTTAGAATTGGTCTGCCAATGTGTCATGTACACCTGGCAAAACAAAACGCTAGCAAATGCCGTTCCGGCCGGGCCGTTTAATAGGCCCCGGATGAGGCTGTAAGATCGCTTTCATGGGATAACGCTACCGTTCATCCGGCCCCCGCGATGAACCTTTCCATTTCAAAAGACCGTTGACGGGGGCTCGGATGCAACGGTGTACGCCCGTCATGGGCATGAGTTTATGGGGTGTGAGTCCCCTGTGCGAGACTGGGAGTCTCAAGGAGATCAATATACCAAATGACCACTCCGATTGGCAAAGCACTAGGCGAAGGCAACTGCGTTGGAGCGATCCAAGGTGGGGAGGAAGCTGGAGCCAAAGCTGTGAGGTTACGAACAGAAACGTCCTATAAGGCCGGGTCAACCAGGCAAGAGGGCACCACCCGACAAAGCCGTTCCCAGTCGGTTGATCAAGTAAAGGACGAACTTGTGCAGCGAAAATTCATGCTCTTATCCGGGGAGACCTGCATAGCCGACATGCGTGTCGGTGTCGCTCCCGCAAGTAAGGCTTGCCTGAAAGCGTGGAACAGGCAGACGAAAGTCCGCTTGGGCGGTGCAGGAGTCAGCAGAGGTCGTAGTAGTGAACTGTCAATTCCAATGGCAACACGAAGGACCGAACGATGAAGAACAAGGAAGAGCCTTCGATCGACTTGACGCGAGAGAACCCCTCCACGCCAGCTAGCCTGCAAATTTCCAGGCGGCCTCAACGCATGAAGACCACAGGTTCAATAGTCCGACAGGACGGTACAGCGTCAGCGTCGATCGAGAAACCAGCCTTGAGTTTATTTCCAGAGTCTCTGATGGAAGCGGTGGTCACCGAGGCCAATGTCGAACAAGCGTGGCGAAACGTCAAAGCGAACCGTGGGGCCCCTGGGCCCGACGGAATCACGATTAGCGAATTTCCAGCTTGGTTCCGACTTCATTGGCCGCAGGTACGATCGCAACTTCTCGACGGCACGTATCGCCCCTCACCGGTGCGCCGCGTGACGATCGACAAACCCGATGGCGGCAAGCGATTATTAGGCATACCAAACTTAATCGATCGTTTGATCCAACAGTCCATCGTTCAAGTCCTAACGCCAATCTTCGATCCGGGCTTCTCGGCATCGAGTCATGGCTTTCGGCCCAAACGTTCTGCTCATGGAGCAGCCAAGCAGGTCAGACGCACGATTCGTATCGGCTACCGCTACGTTGTTGATATGGATCTTTCGAAATTCTTCGATCGAGTCCAGCACGACGTTTTAATGAGTCGCATTGCCCGCAAGGTAAGCGACAAGCAGTTGCTGAAGTTGATCCGACGTTACCTGCGAGCAGGCGTGGTGGTCGATGGAGTTTTCCAGGCAACGACTGAAGGCACCCCTCAAGGCGGCCCAATCGCTCCTCCAACGATATTGCAAACATTGGCGGGCTCGTGGATAGATTGATCCCAAGAGTTGCCTTGACAACGGCGTACGGAGAGGGCTGGAGATCGCCGTAACTCGCCTCTCTGCAACAGTTTGCAAATTGATCGCAACCATCTCACGGAGGAGATTTCGATGGCACACATAGCCAAATGCATTCGCGACAGCAAATCGATTGCTGTCATTCGCAGCTATCGTCCAATTCGGATCGAACGCGAATTGCTAGCTCAAGTTTTTGATCTGGCCGAGCGTGGTCAATCCGCAGGCAGTCGCGCCGCCGAAGGACAAAGCATTGACGCGGACCAGATCGACGATCAGCGCACGAATCCCTCGGCGCAGCGTGTCTTAATCGATCAATGCGAGTCCCCACCGCTCGATGAACTGGAGGCAGTCGCATGACAACGCAAACGAATTCAAAGGTCGAAGCAGCCATCTACGGGCGAGTCTCATCGGACGCACAGGCTCAAGAGCAAACCATCGAATCGCAAGTTGCCGACATGCGTCGCAAAGCGAACGAAGACGAAGCGTCGTTGCAAGACAAGAACTGTTTTCTCGACGATGGCGTGAGCGGTTCAACACTTAATCGACCAGCGCTCGAACGACTCCGAGATGCAGCTTACGTTGGTCAGTTTCAACGGCTGTATGTTCACTCGCCCGATCGCCTGGCACGCAAGTATGCGTATCAAGTTCTGATCGTCGATGAGTTGCAGAAGCTGGGTATTGAAATCGCGTTTCTCAATCGCGCGATCGGTGCCAGTCCGGAAGAAGATTTGCTGCTGCAGATGCAAGGCATGTTCGCTGAAT
>JBGSHW010000055.1:0-5652 GCA_041751975.1 Pirellulaceae bacterium | reverse complement strand
TCATTTTCAATCCATATTTTGCGGTGATCGCAATTCTTCTTCGTGGCTGGGTCATAGCCCATTAACATGCAGCGCCTGATGACTTTGCAGATCGTATGTACGATAGCAATTTCTGAAGGCACGAACACTTCCGACCGATTTTTGCGCGCCATAGCAAGCACTCCTCGATTATCAACGATTCAAAAAAGAATTTGCCTCTAAGGCTATTGACGGAGAACGAGGGGTACTCCTTACAAAAAAATCTAAATTTTTAAAAAGTTTTCTGAAGTTCGGTAATCCCCGAACTCATTAGCAGCTATCGCCCACAAGCCCGACTCGGTTCGAGCCTGCAACGCATCTTTAGACGTAGCTTGCTCTACTCATGGAGAAGGTTTGACCTCCCGGCCGGTGCTCCTAAGTTGCATGCCGGCAGCGAGATGCGTGAGGCTTGCTCCCTCGCAGGGACTGTCCCCATTCCCTCGCGGCCAATTCACAGGAGCGTGACGTGTCCTGTCAACGGAAGTTTCGGCTTCCATCTCCGAAGGCGGCTAATATCCGCCGACGTTGATGCTCCGTGAATTCTCGAAAACACGGTAATCCAGCAACCAAGAAAGACTGTAACCCATATAAACATCACCAGTTGCCGTTTACCAAGAATTGCGACCTTCGAACCCGACTCGCCAAGGATCTCAACTTGTGCGACTCGAATCGGCGTTCCTTCCACCAGTGCGAAAAATGCTAACCCTAGGAACAGGCAAGCAAATGCGGCATTTATCCAAATGGGATAGCGTGTCCACCAAGGCAGACGACGAATACCTAGAACCAAAAGTGCATAAGCAACTGAGGATGAAGTGAGTACGAGAGACGAAGTCCATTGCAGTTGCCACGAAGGAGGAAATCGCATTGCCTCGAAGCCTTGACAGTGGATCGCGATGAGCAAAACACGGATCAGCTTAACCAGTAGACGCATGTTGATTGAACCGGCTGATTCGTGAGGACCGCGCCTATGAAAGAAAAGATTTCGTGCTCACAAGCATCTTGGCGGGACGCCCCGGTTATCTACGATAGACTAACCGATTCCACGAGTTAAATCCATGAAAACTGAGGATAGTGGGATGAAAAGGGAGTGTCCCCGCCGCCCCCCTTTTGAAATCAGCTAATGACCAAAGTTGAGACCGTCGCTGACACCTTTGTTTGGTTTCTGCGGCTAAGCAAGCACGGTCCAAAGCGGTAACGTTGTTCAACATCGGAAAGCTGCGAAATGGTCGAAAGAAAACTTACAAAGAGGCAGGCGAGCCAATTCCTTCCAACGAATCAAAGGAGACCTCGAATGAATGGAGACGTCGAATCTGGTTCTTCCATTCGTCGTCTTCCTCCATTCGTTGGACTCGTCGTTCAGAGGCTTTAGTTACTCGAGCCCAAGTTCGGGCTCTCATCGCTAACGTTGCCGCACGCGTGAATCAGTCAATTCATTTAATTGCGAAGTGGCCGACAAAAGAGGGGGGGGCCAAGGCCGAAAAAAGGGAGTGTCCCCAGGGCGAAGCGATGGACAAGCAAGATCACAGCGCAGCAAGTACAAAACGAGCGTCGCAGGATTGGCAGTCTTGCTGCACGAAAGCGATTGGGAAGAAAGCGATTGGGAAGAAAGCGATTGGGGACAATCGCTCGACACTGTGTCGAAGTCCGAATCGTTCCTCTGGAAAATGCTAAATGCCAGAAGCCGACAGGCCCCGTGTTCGGTGTACGAGGAGAATGGAACCAGTCTTGCAGGCACAATGTCTCTGCCCCGCTGGGGGCGCGAGCCAATCATTAGCTAGTATCCTCATTCGGGGGGGTGGGCGATCGGCGGTATAAATTCCACCTCGCAGGATTAGTTACTGCAAATTTGCAAATCTCTTCAAAATCGATGTCACACTTCGCGTGCGCATTCGCTTTATATCAGTGAAGCCCGAAGAAGCGGCGCGCGTGCGCCAATCGCGGCTGATTGAGGATTATGTAGAGCTCGTAGTAAGATTCCTTGAATGCCCAATATCGCGGTTGTTGTCAGCGAATAGTCCCTCAGTGCGCCAATGTCCTGGCGGGCATCATCGACTTTGCGAACTCGACGGCTGATTGGAACATTCAATATTTCCATAGCAGTGGCTCGAAACTGCAACAAGCGATCACAGGCTGGGGAACGGAAGGGATCCAATTTTGTACTGACAGGTCGCCCGAATATATTCTGACTTGGCCAATAGGTTGGAGTGTGCCGCTGGTCAGTCTGGGGACTCCGTGTACGTCCTTCCCATCTGTGATGGCTGATCCGGTGAGCATGTTGAGCTTAGCGCTCGAGCACCTTGAACAAAGTTGACTCAGGCCATCTTCCGGGCTCTGCGATTTAACGAGGAAAATGCCACTCGCGGGATTAGTGTCTCCGATGTGATTCGTGCAGCGGCACCGTTGCTTCAGGCTGCGGCGTCTCGTATGAGCCCCAAACGCTTATGGTGCCCAGCAGTCCTAAGACTAGACCATCCAAGTACCTCGCACGACTCGAGTCGAGCAGAGCTACACGGTGAATGTGCCTTACCAAGAAACGATGACCGGCGCTCGCAACATTTGCCTACGCGGTGGTCCGCTGCCGCACGGAAACCTGTCAGCGAATGGTTAGCATCATGGTTCCACAAACCATCACTGTTCCCGTTAGCAGTGGTTGTGGCTGTGGCGTTTAAGTGACTGTGGCGATTAAGTTACCTAGTTGATTGGCCTTGCGAGCGGGGCGTATTGACGGTTCGCCTCAGCGGCTGATCGCGATCTTTTTAAGAAGCCGACGCTTGTCATGAGCGTTGGCTTTTTTCGTTCGAACGGGGTAAGCCCCTTCTGTGGCTCAGAAAGGCCCGACTTGCTTAGGTGACGTGTCGCGACCAGCGGGTACTCGGCGTGCGATGTTCGCGAAGTTTACTCCCGACCACTTCCGCCCCCTCGGTCTCACCTGGGAACAGAAAAATTGCGCCGAGCAGAATCTGGTTGAGTGGTATCCCGAGCCGAGTGTAGGCTTGCGCGGAACGCAACACTCCACCGCTCGACCAATAGTTTGCGATGCCGCGGGCGGTCGCTGCCAAGAGCAAATTCTGCACGGCGGCTGAAGCGGCGGCGATGTGTTCCATGTTGGCTAAGGTGGGTGCAAAAGTGAACTCTTCCACCGAGTGCATGTGGCCGGGCTGAGGATTTGGGAGCCAAGTTGCCAGGATGAGTGCATCTGCGGCGGCCAGCATGGCTGGAATTTTCCCTGCGTTCTCTTGGGGAAGATGCTGCTTCAAGCTGCGGCACAGAACGGCTTCGACGATGTAGAATCGCCAGGGCTCAATGCCATCGAGTCTGTTTGGGCCATCGAGTCCGTTTGGGCCATCGAGTCCCTCTGGCTGGCGATGGCATTCATCGCATGGTCGATGAAATGGTGCCATGCCTGCCAGCTCGATCAACTGCTGCAACGTCTCAGCTCGATCGCTCACCGTCAGGTCTCGATCGCTGAGTAGCTTACAAGTCTTGCGTTCGCGGATGGCGGCGTCGGTGGAGAGCATGAGCAACCTTCTCTACAGTGAATTCGGAAATCGATCTTGCAATGCTTCAACGGTCAGCTCTTCGGTGAGCAGCGCTTCCATGGCCTTGAGGGCCGCTGTGGCTGCAGCCATGGTGGTGATGCAAGGCACACCGTTCTGAACGGCCGCCGCGCGAATTCGCCCTTCGTCGGTCCTGGCCCCTTTGCCGTTGGGGGTGTTGAAAATCAGCGAGACATCTTCATTCTTAAGGTAGTCGATCAGGTTGGGCGAGCCTTCGGCGATCTTCTTGACGATCGTCACTGGGATCCCAGCTTCCTCGATACACTTGGCTGAACCTGGGGTTGCGAGTAGTGGGAAACCCATGGCGTGCAGGCGTCTGGCCAAGTCGGGTATGCCATCTTTGTGACGCGAATTGACACTGATGAAAATGTTACCGGTCTTGGGAAGCACCACCCCGGCGGCAAGTTGACTTTTCGCAAAGGCGATCGAGAACTGGTCGCTGATCCCCATCACTTCACCCGTGCTGCGCATTTCCGGTCCGAGGACGATATCGACCCCCACGAACTTGCGGAACGGGAAGACGCTTTCTTTGATCGATACCCGTTTGGGGATGGGCTCTTCGGTAATTCCCAGTTCGGCCAGCGTCATACCGGCCATGACCTTGGCCGCTAATTTCGCCACGGGAACGCCAGTGGCTTTGGCCACAAAGGGGACGGTGCGACTGGCTCGCGGATTGACTTCAAGGACATAGACGTTGGTTTTGCCCGCTTCGTGCTTGATGGCGTACTGGACGTTCATCAGTCCAACCACGTGCAGGCGTTTGGCCATGGCCCAAGTTGCTTCGCGGATCTCCTGCAATACTTCGGGGGAAAGGCTGTACGAGGGGATCACACAGGCGGAGTCACCCGAGTGCACTCCGGCTTCTTCAATGTGTTCCATGATCCCCATCACAACCACGTTATCGCCGTCGCAGAGGGCATCGACGTCGACTTCAATGGCGTCCTCCAGGAAGCGGTCGATGAGTACCGGTTGTCCGTCGGCAGCGATAAAGGCCTCGGCCACGTAGCGTTCGAACTGTGCCGTATCGTAGCAGATTTCCATGGCGCGGCCGCCGAGCACAAAACTGGGACGTACGAGAGCGGGGAAGCCCACGTTCTTGGCTTCGGTACGGGCTTGAGCCATGGTCCGCGCGATGGCATTCGCCGGCTGCTTCAAATTCAGTTCGTGTAGCAGTTGCTGGAATTTCTCGCGATCCTCAGCCGATTCAATCGTATCGACGCTGGTGCCAATAATGGGAACGCCCGCCGTTGATAGAGCACGTGCTAAGTTAAGTGGAGTTTGGCCGCCGAATTGGACAATGACACCGTCCGGCTGCACTTTGTCGCAGATATTGAGCACATCTTCCGTCGTCAAGGGCTCGAAGAAGAGCATGTCGCTGGTATCGTAGTCCGTACTTACCGTCTCAGGATTGCTATTGACCATCACCGATTCAATTCCCATTTCGCGGAGTGCGAAACTGGCGTGGCAGCAGCAGTAGTCGAACTCGATTCCTTGGCCGATGCGATTGGGGCCACCACCAAGAATCATGATCCGTTTCTTGCCCTCCTGCTTGGGAGGCAATTCGTCGTCGCTTTCGTACGAGCTGTAATAGTAAGGGGTGAAGGCTTCGAACTCGGCAGCGCACGTGTCGACAGCTTTGAAGGTCGCGACCACGCCATGCTTCTTCCGCCAGCTACGAACATCGAGTTCGTCGGTGGCCATCAGGTGGGCCAGTTGTCGGTCGGAGAAGCCGCTTTGCTTGGCCATCCGCATTTGTTCGGCGGTGAGGTTGTCAAGCGCTCCGATGCCACGCAGGAAATCCTCGATCTCAACAATCTCCGCCAAGTGGTCCAGGAACCAACGGTCGATGGCGGTGATCTGATGAATCTCTTCAACCGACAAGCCAAACTTGAGCGCATACCGCAAGTACCAAACGCGATCGGGGTTGGGACGCGCTAGTTTGCTTCGTATATCATCTTCACCCGGTTGCAAGTCGGTACCCCACAGGTCTTTCTGGTCGCAACCAAATCCAAACGCTCCCACTTCAAGTCCACGCAGCGCCTTTTGAAAGGATTCTTTGAAGGTTCGTCCAATCGCC
>JBGSHW010000054.1:0-6712 GCA_041751975.1 Pirellulaceae bacterium | reverse complement strand
CAAGTCGTCGACGAACAGGGCTTGCCCATCGAAAATGCGACCATCAATTTGCACATGCCCATCACCTGGCCCAAGCTTGATAGTTACGTTTTTACCCTCGCGGAACTCGTAACCGATGCGGAGGGCAAATGGAGTTTTTCGGGTGCACCCAAGAACGTAGGCGAAGTCTCCGTTTCGGTCTCGCACGTGGACTACCTCGATGGACGCGGTTACTCCAAGCGCTTGGTCTTGAAGCAAGGACCGTCGGTAACAGGCCTTGTGCTCGATTCTAATGGAAACCCCATCGCGGGAGCACGTGCTCGAATTGGGCCAGATCGTTTTGGAACCGATGAGCCCACGGGAACGACCGACGAAGAGGGAAGGTTCAAACTGAAGAATTGCAAAGAGGGTGCGACGGTTGTCACTATTGAGGCGGATGGGTATGCGCCCGCGCTGCAGAACACGGAAGTTACCATCGGCGAGATGGAAGAACTGCGATTCGAGCTTGAGGCAGGGCACAAGCTTCGAGCCCGCATCGTCGACGTAGATGGAAATCCTGTCGCAGGCGTGACGTTTGTCACCGACACCTGGCGCGGCTATCGAACGCTCGAGTTCCGTACAACGACGGCCGAGAATGGTCTCGTTGAGTGGAACAGCTCGCCACCCGATAGTGTGCTGTGTGACATTCTCAAGGCAGGCTACATGGCTGCTCGCAAGACACGTGTTTCCGCCGGAGATGCGATCCAGGAAGTTACCCTCTATCCGGAACTGGTCATTAGCGGCCGAGTTATTGATAAAGTAGCCAAGAAGCCCGTCCACAATTTCAAGCTCATTCGCGGGCAAATTCAAAGCAACCTTCGTGCCCCGTATTGGAGAACCGACGAGCACCACGCATTCGAAGCCGGAAAGTTCCAATTCAAGTTTGACGAGCCCATGGAAGGCTGGCTTCTACAAGTTCAAGCGGAGGGGTACAAGCCGGCTACCTCACGCGTCTTCCGCTCCGATGAGGGCCAAGTCCGCCACACGTTTTTGCTCGAGCCTGCCAGCCTGCTCGAGGGCCGGGTGATCGACGCGGACGGGAATCCGGTTCCTCAAGCCCAAGTCGTGCTGGCCACGGCGGAGAAAGGCGCCTCCTTTCGCAATGGGCAGTTGCTCGAAAGAGAATCCGTGGCCAAGCCAGTGCTGACGGATGAAGAAGGCAAATTCGCTGCCACGCTTCCAGAGGAAAACTACTGGTTGGTGGTGGTGCATGACGCAGGTTTCGCCGAGGTCGCCAGCGCCGATCTTGCCGAGCAACCGACCGTCCAACTCCAGCCATGGGCGCGTGTAAAAGGAAAGTCGTCAACGGCCGCAGTCCCCGATGCACAAGTCGAGCTGGATTTGTTTTGCAAGCGTCCAGAAGATGGCCGCAGCTATCGAGTTGTCGAGTATAGTTACCGTACTCGTAGCGATGCCGCGGGTGAGTTTGAGTTCGATCGCGTCATCCCAGGTGAATGCGTTGTGTCAAAAATTTTGATCGTGGAAAACGGTCAGTACACCACACACATACCAGGCTGGCAGCAGACGTTTGAAGTCGAACCCGGCAAGGTGACGGAAGTGAATCTAGGCGGAACCGGAAGTCGCGTTAGCGGTTCCTTTGTGCTCGATCGCAATCCACCGAGTTCGCTGAAGTGGAAGTTCGCGCCTTATGTAGATCTTCAAAAATTGCCCCGCGAGTGGCCCTATGCCAAGTATGCTGGTCGCGTCACCGAAAACGGTTCCTTTGTGATCGAAGATGTGCCCGATGGTGAGTACGAAGTCGACTTCGAAGTGCAAGCGATTGGGGAAACGAATCAAATCGCCGGCACACTGGGACGCCTACGTGACAAAGTCGTGGTGAATTCCAAGCAGTCTACCGATGGTGAACAGGGCCAGGTTTCCTTGGACAACTTGACAATCACACTCGACGATACCCTGGAGGTGGGCGAGGTGATTCCGCGCTTTGTCGCAGAAACACTGGAGGGTACGTTTCTTCGTGATCGCGATTTAACGGGCAAGCTGGTCTTGATCAACTTCTGGAGCAGCTACTCTGATGCTAGCGCCAATGAAACCGCAACGATGGCCAAACTGTCGGAGGAACTGGAAGGCGAGTCGCGAGTGCTGTTGTTAAGTTTCTCGACGGAAGAGCAAATGAAGGCAGCCAAAGAGCTGATCGAAGAGAACGGCTGGCAAAACACCAGTAAGAATTGGTTGCACGTGTACGCCGGACCGCGAAATGCCGAACTGTGCAAAAGCTTTGCCCTCAAGACCTCGTCGACCAATTTTGTCGTTGGCCCCGATGGCACGGTCTTGGCCAAGAATATCGACATGCTGAAAGCGGCCGACTTGCTGAATTCTTTGCAAGAACAAGTCGACTTCGAGCAGCGTCCGAGTCGGCCAGTTCGCTATCCACTCACGAAGTTTGACACCACGGAAACCAGCATCGATCAGAAGCTGGCTCTCGTCGTCCTGCGCCATCGCAAGTTGGAACCCGACCAAGAGACCGTGAATCAGCATCAGCAGCAGCAGCAGAGCGAAACAAACAGTGAACTGCTGGCCTTCGACGAGACCGGTGAGCAACTGTGGCGAGTTCCCGAACTCCAAAGCTACTCCGGCCAGGGCAACACGTTGACTTTGGATCGAGAGCGCGACGTCATTTACGTAGCAGAAAGTGCCGCTTCGCGCCTGAGTGCATTTGATCATGCAGGAAGACGAGTCTGGCAGATCGAAAACATCAAATGCAATAGCCTAGCGCTCGATGAGAAGACAGGGAACATCTGGGTCAGTGGCGGTGATTATCTGAGTCATGGAACGACGGTGGTCTTCACGCCACAGGGAGACGAGCTATTCGACTTGCCGTATCGGGCAATTGACATGGCCTACAACCCGAACTCCGAGACTTTCTGGTTAGTGGGTTACGAAAGGCGTACGCTAAGTCGTGATGGCAGCTTGACATTCAGTGCTCCGGTCGCAGGTTGGTGCTACGCTGCTATTTCTGTGAATCCTGCCAACGGCGATGTGTGGCTCACCGAACGAGACCATCCTGACGTTGCTGGCAGTGCCAATCGACATCTGCTACTCAATGCGCGGGGTGACATCAAGCAGCAGATCGACGTACCGAGCGATCCTTCGACGATTGCAGCCTTGCCATCTGGGGCGGCTATTTTCAGCGGCTACGGCACCGGCATGTGGGCAGCAACTCCAGATGGCAAAGCCAAGCAACTGGGGGCCGACCGACTGCTTTACCTATCAAGGACAAGCACCGGAGACCAAGTATGGGCCATAACGGAAGACGAGTTACTCCACATCAATGGCACTGGAATATCTAAACGCATCAAGTTGCCCGGCACTTTTTCGGCTACCATCGCCGCATTCTGACTCTGGCCGCCAGTTCAAAATCACTTCTATCGCTCGCGCGAACGATCGTGTCGGGAGCGTTGTCGTATGCACGTGCGTCAATGGGTGCTCCGCTCCCCACAGGGTATGAATTGCTGGCAGCGGCGGATTGTGACAGGACCTTAGATTATTTTTCACAAGATTTGCTAAAGTGCCCGACCGGTCCGTTGCGTATCACGGTTTGGCTGCGATCAGCGACTGCACAAGCGTTTCAAAACCTTCCAGACGACGCAGCGGAGCCACGTCGGGGTCGGTTTTCAGATAATCGACATTGCTAAAGCCTGCAGCAATGGCTTGTCGCAACGTCTGCAAGGCCTCGGCGCCAGCCGTTTTTCGGGCGGCTTCCGATAAGCCACCCTTTTCAGCTGCGATCGCAATGGCAAAGGCAGCGCGCGCTAAGGCGTCTGCGGCCCAGGGCGTTTCGCGGGCTTGCTGTGCGTCTGCCAACTGGCTCTTGATGCTGCGAGCGGTTACCGCGGCGGAGGAGGCCTGGCCAGCCCAAGCCTGCACGAGCATTAATTGCACTTGATCATTTACCAGCATTTCGGGATCGCGCGTCAAATCCGACTTCTCACGCAGCTGGAGATCGGAAAGCAGACAAGCCCTTTCAAAGTACCGACGGACCTGCTCGGGATTGCCTTGCGACTCAGCGGCCAGCCCAAGTCGATAATAAGCTGTGCTTCGGAGCTGCCTCAGATTCTCCAATTCCATATCCGCATACATCCGGCGGAGCAAGGTCATACTCTCAACATACTGCACGCGAGCCGCTACGGGGTCTTGCCGGTTTATCAATAGATAGTCCCCATAGCTGCCGCATATTTCCGATAACGTGATCTGATAGTAGACGCGATCGGGCTCTGCCGAGGCAAGCTGAGTAAAGCTACTCTTCGCCAAATCGTAGCCTTCCAGCACTATTCCATCCTCTTTTGCTTGGGCGGCTAAGTTGGCAAGGTTGAGCGCAGCCACGGCTAGATCGCGCCGTGCCGTTGCTTGCTCCGCTGGTGCATCGGTCAATTCATCAATGGCGGTTTGCAAGTGCTGAAGCGCGGTACGGCAGCTCTCCAGGGCGGTCTGAGCTGCAGATTGCCTTTTGTCGACCGGCAAACCAACGAGCTCCCGCGCTTGTATGCCAGCCAGCCGGTTCCAGGCATTTCCCAAGTTGGCCCGGCGTTTACCCAGCGCATCTTCCGCCTGTTCAATCTGTAACGCTTCCTCGCGCAGTTGAATGGCTTGTTGAATCAAGTCTCTTGCATCCGGTTGATTTTGAGATCCTGACAGATCGGCAAGTAGGGCGTAGGCCATCGCGAGGTTACCCGACGCTTTGGCTCGATCACGCGGATTCCCGTCGTATACTTCCTTTGCTATCTTCAAAGCGTTGCGATAATGCAGCGCGGCGATTTCCGTTTGACCACTTTGCAAGGCCTGCTGCCCTGCTCTAGTTTCGACCGCCATTAGTCCCCAAGCTCGCGAAGACTCGAATCGACTATCCTGCTGTTCGTTGGTCCCAGTCTGGCTAAGAAGGTCGTCCATCTGCCCAAGGATGATTTTTAATGGACCGGCAGACAGGGGAACGCGTTCCAGCAGATTGGGTACGTTGTTGACAACAGTCGAGATCGTTTGTCTTGCCGAACTAAGCCGCCGTTCCGCCAGCTCTCGCGCTTGCTCTGCGGCGCGACGCTCTGTTTCTGCAATCACCCGTTGTTCAGCCTCTTTCTGGCGAGCCTCTTCCTTTA
Source organism: Pirellulaceae bacterium (assembly GCA_041751975.1). GTDB lineage: Bacteria > Planctomycetota > Planctomycetia > Pirellulales > Pirellulaceae > Aureliella. The sequence continues at coordinate 1,586 of JBGSHW010000054.1, read as the reverse complement.
GGGAAGACTCTTGCTTCGCCAAAACGGTTTGTCTTTGAGCTTCCAGCATGCCCAGGCTTGTTCCAGCGAACCCCGCGATCAACGCCCCCATAACTAGCCCCGAAGCCACCACCGGTCCCCGATTCTTCCGCATGAATTTTTGCAAACGGTAGCCCAGCGACGGAGGGTGGGCTTGTACCGGTTCCCCGTGCAGGTAGCGATTGATATCGGCCGCAAAGGCATTGGCCGTTTCATAACGCCGAGTCCGGTCCTTCTCCAATGCCCGCATCACAATCCAGTCCAACTCGTTGCGCAGCAAGAGCGATAGTCGTTTGGGATCGGTACCGCGAGCTGCTGACAAGCTTGGGAGTGTATCGGCGGTGCTCAGCTTGGTGCTCGGTCGCGGTGGATCAACTTCCCTGATCACTCGCAGAATTTCCAAGTAGCCCGCCTTGGCCAATTCCTCTTTACGGAACGGAGTTGAGCCGGCCAGCAGTTCATACAACAACACACCGAGAGAATAGACATCGCTGCGCGTGTCGATGTCGATGTGATTCATCGAAGCCTGCTCGGGCGACATGTACTGCGGCGTGCCCACGATTCCAAAACCGGTGTCGAGTGAAAGCTCGGTGAGTGCCTGGCCGGTCGCTTTGGCCACCCCGAAGTCGATCACTTTAGGGACCGGGCGATCATCGACCATCGTCACCAGCACGTTGGAGGGCTTGATATCGCGATGAATGATCCCTTTATGGTGCGCGTGTTGAATCGCCTGGCAGACCGGCACGAACAACTCCAATCGCTGTTCGGGGGTCAGTCGGTGCGCGTCGCAGAACTCGGTGATCGGCTCCCCTTTGACCATCTCCATGACGAAGTAGGGTGACCCCGACTCGGTAATGCCACCATCAAAGATCCTGGCGATGTTGGGATGGTCCATCAGCGCCAGCGCCTGACGCTCGGCGTCGAACCGCGCCAGCACGGCCGCTGAGTCCATCCCTTTTTTGATCAGCTTCAGGGCCACAGTGCGGGTGACTGGTTCGCGTTGTTCAGCAGCCCAGACCGAGCCCATCCCCCCTTCGCCGATCTGCTTGAGCAGTCGATACCTGCCACCGATCAGAGTCCCGTTGTAAGCTTGCTCCTGATCGAAATCGCCGGTTACTTCAAGCGACGGCTTAGCGTTACTTTTAGATACATCGCCGTCAGTGGCCACGGTGGCTGCCAACCCATCGAGAGTGGCTTGCTCCCCCTGGGCATCTAGGAACGCTCTCACGCGTCGTTGCAAGTCCTCGTCGGCACCGCATGCTTGTTGGATAAAGGCTTCGCGTTCACTCGCGTCCACAATCTTGATTGCGGCCAAAGCGATCAACTGCGAGTCAGGCACTTGGTCAGACATGCGTTCTTACCATTCAGACGGTTTTGAAAAATTTCTATAGAAATCGAAGTTCAAAGAAGCCGTGGTTAGCGCTCAAGGGCGCTCATGTTGTCTGCACCGGTGAGCGGCCAGGCGTTAGCCGCCAGTATGCGGAACAAGATCAGCACGAAGAACCGACGGCTAGCGCTTAGGTTTAGCCACATTTTTTGTAGTACTTTGCTTTTGCGACGTCGTAACC
>JBGSHW010000053.1:0-1593 GCA_041751975.1 Pirellulaceae bacterium | reverse complement strand
ACTGCAACTTGAAGTTGTTTGATTTGACTCGTCATGATTCTTACCTTTAGAAAAACAGTTCGTTTGATGGATTGGTTCTGATGAGATCTAGTTCACGGCACAGGCTTGGTGCGCGTCACAGGTTTCGTGTGCGTCGTCAATTGCTTCGGCGCGAGGAAAGTCGATCTCGGTTTCCGCAACGTGGTTGAAGTAGTTGGTGAAGATGTTGAGCGCAACATTGGCGACGATTTCTGCAATCGCACCATCATTCCAGCCCGCACTTCGAACGGCCGCTAAGTCGGCGTCGCTGACCTTGCCGCGTTTGTCCACGAGTTGGCGGGCAAAGCGAAGCACAGCGTCTGTGCTTGGGTCTGTCGATGATCCGCGACGGCTTTCGAGAATCTGCTCCGCGGTGAGACCCACCATCTTGCCAATGGTCGAGTGGGCGCTGAGGCAGTAGTCACACGAGTTAACTTGGCCTACAGCAAGCGCGATCTGCTCGCGTGTCTTCGCTGGCAGGTCACCACTGCCCAAGCTGCCACTAAACTTCAGGTACGCATCCAACACGGCTGGCGAGTTGGCCATGACACGCATCAGGTTGGGTGTCATCCCCAGCTTGGACTTCACGCCGTCGAGCAGCTCTTTCGCTTTGCCTGTCGCTAGCGTTGGGTTTACAGTTTCGATTCGAGACATGGTTGGACTCCGTGTGTTCCAGAAGGTTTTCTTCACTTGTCAGCAACAGTTGCTGATCATGCCTCTTCTAAAAGCATTTGCGGTGCCAAACCATTGCAGAATCCATAAGTCGTTCATTGTCATGGACTTACGGGAATCACCACTCGTTTTTCATAGGCACGAGAATTCGTGAAAACACGAAAACACGTTGCGTATGCACGAGATGTCGTGTATATCTGCGAACATGCTTGAACAACATTTACCGTTGATTCCCGATCCGAAATCGTTGCTGTTGGCGATGGCCCAGCAGCGAAGCGTGGATGAGGTGCTGAAACTGGTCGTTGCGGAGCTGGCTAATTCACAAGTGGTCGCCTTGGCCCGCATCTGGTTAATCCGCCCCGGGGCTGGTTGTGAGACGTGTCGGATGCATTCGCAGTGCCCCGACCAAACGAACTGCCTTCATCTGGTGGCCAGTTCAGGGACTTCTATCGTCGACCCGGATAATGCGCTCAATCGCATTGATGGATCGTTTCGTCGCTTCCCCCTGGGTGTTCGCAAGGTGGGGCGAATTGCCGTAACGGGCGAACCGCTCGAGGTTCAAAACATCGACGGTGAGCCTGAGTGGCTGGCAAATCCGAAATGGGCCAAAGACGAGGGCATCCGTGGGTTCGCTGGACAACCGCTGGTTCATCGTGGCCAAGTATTGGGAGTACTTGGTGTTTTTAGCCGGTCCACGATTGGTGACCAGAGTCTCGATTGGTTGCGGATGATCGCCGACCACGTAGCTTCTGCCATCGCGAACGCCCAGGCGTGGGAGGAAATTGAATCGCTGCGCAAACGTTTGGAACTCGAAAACGATTATCTGCAAGAAGAGTTGCGCGGCGAGTCTTTTGGCGAGATGATCGGCCAAAGCGCGCCGCTGCAAATGGTAGCGCAGCAAAT
>JBGSHW010000052.1:0-154536 GCA_041751975.1 Pirellulaceae bacterium | reverse complement strand
GTTAAGAGGGTATTCACTTTTGGCAGCCCGAGACGCCTTGCAGCAGTTGTGGGCAGAATGGGGTAAGTGGGCGAGGAGGGACTCGAACCCCCGACATCCACGGTGTAAACGTGGCGCTCTAACCAACTGAGCTACTCGCCCGAATTTTTGTGGTTCGGGTTATGAATGCGACCAAGTGCACCGGCTAAGCATTGCAACAGCGATCGGGGCCGAAATGGCCACCGGGACTAACCGTTGGAAAGCTGGCGGGTGCGGCGGGCTCGGCGCTCGGCGCGTAGACGACTGCGACGCTTGATCTCACTCGGCTTCTCGTAATATTCGCGGCGACGCATCTCTTTTTTGATGCCACTTCGCTCTACCAACTTTCGGAAACGCCGGACCGCTTCTTGAATCGTTTCCCGGTCACGGACCAACAACCTGACCATGCATGTACTCCAAATACCCTAAATCGTAATGATTCTATACCTAATGAGCTTAGCGGGACCCAGTTGGTTCGGTCAATGCCGAGACGACAACCTCCCCGGTGATGGATTTCTCCCCAGTTCGAACTCGGAAGTGTACTAGCCTTCGCGCAGTTCGTCCAGATCCGTTTGCAATTCTTCGCCAAGGAAGGGCAGAAGCCTTGAACGATACGCAGTCAGCGTCTGCGGGGCGCTTCGCGTTCTCCAATCCGCACAGTTTACGCAATCGCGCCAAGGCGGATTTTTGGGCTAATTGTGGGTTACTTGAAGCCATCGGCTCGATGACAGGCAAGACACAGCTTCGGGGAGCCAATCGGTACGGGAGTCGGTTTATGGAAGACAAAAACGAAGAAACCCTCGCATTCCTTCAAAATCTAGATGCCCGCCACTCGCAAGTGCTGGACGAGCTGGATGCACTCAACGCCCGCATCGAAGCGGTCCTGGGGACTTTTTCGCAACAAAGCCCCTCCAGTAGCGGCGATTCGGTAGAGTAACAGAATGCAGCCATCTGGCCTTCAGAGCTACGTCCCAAATTGCTTTTTATAGATGGCTTGGATCAAGCTCTCGGTGTCTTTGAACTTCCCTCCACTGGCCAACGCTTGTTCGATCAAGTGCCTGGCGTCGGACTCGGCGTGACCGAGCGCCACCAAAGCGTGGTAGGTATCCTCGACGACACCATCTTTGACAACCTCGCCAGCTGGGGTTTCGCGGCGGACCAACAACGCGAACTTAGGCATTTTCCGGCGCAGCTTGGCAATGATTCGCTCGGCCGTGGCGGGACCAATGCCGGGCAACCCCGACAAGCCCTTGGCCTCTTGCTGCTCGACCATGATGGCAATGTCCTGCACGGGCTGAGTCATCGCCCGCAACGCCTTCTTAACCCCAACTCCATCGACCGAGCAAAAGAGTTCGAAGAAATCGCGTTCGGGGGTGCTGAGGAAGCCAACGAGCCGCGGCGTTAGGCGACCGCCGGTGGATACGTTTCCTTCAAGATAGTGAATCGTGTGCAGCGTCACCTCTTTGTTAAGCTGCGATTGCAAGTGCCGGCGAGTGTACTCAGCGATCAGGACCTCGTACTCCATCGGTTCGATGGCGAGCGTGGCGATCTCTTCATGGACGGAAACAAGCTTACCGGTGATTTTGGTGATCATGCGAGGATGGCGTTGGTTTGGCTGCAGTGGTGATGGGTCAGGGCAATGGCAAGTGCATCGGCGACGTCGGCGGGCTCCGGCAGCGTGGCTAAGCCGAGTTGATGTTTGACCGCCAGTTGCATCTGATCTTTGGAAGCTCGACCGTTGCCGGTGAGGGTCTTTTTGATCTGCGTGGCGGCGTAGGAATGAACCTTCAAGTTAGCTTGGGCCGCGGCCAAGTAAATCACTCCGCGGGCATGCCCCATCAGGATCGCCGTCGTGGGGCGGTCGTAGTGCGAGTAAAGCTGCTCGATGGCAAAGCACTCAGGCTTGAGTTCTTCGATGATCTCGCAGATTCCCGTGTACAACTCTTGCAAGCGTTGTTCGAGTGGTCGATCGCGACGGCACTTGATGAAGCCCGCATCGAGCAATTGAATGGAATTGCCATGGCAGCGGATAAAGCCATAGCCGGTGGTGCCCAAGGCGGGATCAATCCCGAGAATCGTGTGATCGGACATAGGCTTCCTTTCCCCTTCACCCTACCCCGGGTTGATGAAAATTACGCGGCTAGCGCCGTCGGTTCAGTACTTTGCCCGCGGCTAGCGCCGTCGGTTCACTTTTCCCAGGTGGTTCCCTCTTTCATGTCTTGCAAGGTAATGCCGACGGTGGCCAGGCCATCGCGGATGGTGTCGGAGGTGGCGAAGTCCTTGTTCTTGCGGGCGTTGGCGCGGATGGCGATGATCAGTTGCATCAGGCCATCGACGACGGCGGCAGAGGATTCGTCTGCGTTCGACTTTTTGGGTGGCTTAAGGAAAAGACCCAAAATCGCACCCAATTCGCGAAGGACACTCATGGCGGTGCGGAGGGTTATTAAGTGCGTTTCAGAACGCTGTTTGGTGTCCTCCAAGTCGCATTGGTCGATAAAGCGGTTGATCGATCGCGAGATTTCGAACAAATCGCTGACCGCGCCACCTGTATTAAAATCATCGTCCATCTTGTCCAGGTACGATGCCCGCAGTTTGGCAACTTCACCGAGCAGCCCGTCGGTTGCACCGGCTAACCGCGCATCGCCTTGTAGCCGCGAAGTGGCGTAGTCCAGCTCTTCGACTTCGCCCTTACTACCTGTGGGATAAAAGGGAGTGCTGGCAAGTCGCTCGAAACGTTGGATCAAGCGATAGAAGGCGGTCAGCGCTTGGCCAGCTTCTTCGAGTCCCTCGTCACCGAAGACAATCGTGCTCCGGTACTGCGACTTAAGCAGGAAGAAACGGATGCGTTCGCCCGTGTGCTGTTCGATCAGCTTGGCCAGACCACCATCACCTTTGCTGCGGCTTATTTTGCCGGCGGCCGCATCCTCATTGGAGGCGGATGGTGCGGTTGCTTTAGGTGCATCTGATTGTTCGCGCTCGCTCTTGCCGCCGACTTTGCCTGCCGCGCCGGCGCGCATCAAGCCGTTGTGCATCCAGTAAGTGACCATCGGTTGTCCGTGGCAGCAGCGACTTTGTGCCAGTTCGTTTTCGTGGTGAGGGAAGACCAAGTCGAGTCCACCGCCGTGGATGTCGAAGGTCTTGCCGAGTATCTTACGACTCATGGCCGAGCATTCGATATGCCAACCGGGTCGTCCACTGCCCCAAGGGCTTTCCCAACTCGGTTCGCCCGGTTTGGCCGACTTCCATAAGGCAAAGTCACCCGCAGAGCGTTTCTTGGCGGCGGCTCCTCCCCCTTCCCCTTGCTGGCTGTCGGCCGAGCGGTTGCTCAACTGGCCATACTCGGGATCGCGGGTCACATCGAAGAAGACATCCCCCTCGCTCTCATAGGCAAAGTCTTTGGCGATCAGCTCCTGGATAAACAGAATGATCTCATCCATGTGGTCGGTGGCCCGCGGGAGTTGATCGATCTGATTGACTCCCAGCGATTGCAAGTTGGCGAGGTAGTCCATCGTCATTTCGGTCGCAACTTGGGACATCGTGATCCCGCGCTGACGGGCCGCTCCAATCAACTTGTCGTCGACGTCGGTGATGTTGACTACCCACGTGACTTGATAGCCGCTGTAAACCAAGTAGCGTTTGATGGTGTCAAAAATGACTGGACCCACCATATGGCCAATGTGAGCTGCGGCGTAAACTGTCGGGCCGCACAGGTACATCCCTACGCGTCCAGGTGCGATCGTCGTAAACGGTTCTTTTTGTCGGGTGAGTGTATTGTAGATCCGGATAGGACTGCTCGGAGGAGTCGCTGGCGAAGTGGACGACCATTGCGAAGTGGACGAGGGTGCGGCGGTTGGGGAGGTTGAGTCGGTGGTTGGTTTGGTGGTCATCGGCGTGGTCATCATGGTCTGCGGGGGGCTGTTAGTCGAAATAAATAGATGGTCTGAGGCAATAAGCGTCGGTGCCAACACGTTCTGAGTGAATCAACTCGGGCGTAGTAGCTCAGGGCCTGCGGTCTCCGCCAAACGTTTTTGAGCAACCCGCTTACCGGGTTGGCTGCGACGTCGAGTTGGATCGACGCGGCAGTTTGGGATGTTGCTGCAGATTATAGAGACTCTACGGTTATACCAGTAGGCCGAAACGAGGGTGTCCAGGACCCTCAAATAAAACTAGAGCAGGGCCTTAGCGTGCTAAAGCCTCAGCCGAATGCTGGCGGATTGCTTGCAGCAGTTCAGGGGCGGGGCCAGCGATGGTGACCACCCGGCTTTGACCGTTGGCATCGCGCACGATGCAGATCAGTTCTTCAGCATCTGTAGTGGTCTTGCTTGATCCGTTGCTTGGTGGAATTTGAGCTGCCAGCGAATCAGCCAGGATCGAACTGGCGTCGCGGTCCACGGTCCCCTCACCTAGCACTCCACCCGCGATTTGATTGAGCCGACTGGGCTGCTCGGTCTGATCGGGCCAGCGGATGTTGTCTTCGGCCAGAGGACTTGTCGCGGTGGCTGCCTGAGCGGCTATGAGTTGCGGTGAGTTCTTTGATTTGCCATCAAACAGGTGTGCTAACCCCAGTCGTGCGATTTGAGTGTAAACGACTTCGGCGGCGGCGTAGATACCTTCGTCTTCTTCGGTGCAGGCGGCGTTGCAGACACCGATCAAACGACCCTGTTGATCGAAGAGCCCGCCACCGCTACGACCGACGGCGGGTGCACCGACGATTTCAACATTGGCGGCCCCGAGGTAACGGTCGATACTGCGGATCTGAGTGTCGCGACGGGTGGGGGGGTGCCCATGATCGCAACCAAAACTGAAGGCCGACTGTCCGACTTGAAGCGTCGAATGCCGGGGCAGCAGTTCAACCGCTTCGATGGCGACGGGCAGGGTGAAACTGATCAGCCCGATGTCTTCGTCTGCGGCTTTGAAGTCGATCAGTCGGGCCAGTGCGTTGGTTTCTTGCGCAGTGCCGGCAAACAGGTCCACGCTCAACTGCGAGCCCGGTTTCATTTCGCGAAACAGGTGACCGCAGGTCAGCACGAGTGCTTCGGTACCATGCACATCCACGATTGTCCCCGTGCCGTAAGCGGTCGTGTTTTCCTCCTCCACTTTGATGCGAACCGTGGCGGCGGCAGCTCGGGCAATGGCTTGTTCTAACGAAAGCTGCTTAGGCTCTGGCTGAGACTCAGTCGGAATTGTTGTAAGCTGATGGAGTGCGATGACGGCGGGCGCGCTGATCGCACTGGTGGCTCCCAGCATCGGAAAACCACTGGCGGCTGGTGACTGGCCGCGGACCGTTGGCGTAGCGACTGGTTGTGACGCGGGCTGTAGTTGTGGTTGTTCTTGCTGGATGATTGGGCTGAGTGCCGCAATCGCAGGCGCATTATCATTGTAATTTGCATGAGCCTGGGCGAGGGTTGTCAGCGAGCTCGCTGTGTTATCTGGGCTCGGATCGTTTCCTGGGCGCGCTGTGTTTCCTGGGCTTGCTGCCTTACTTGAGTTCGCTGTGTTGCGTGCAGCGGCGCGGGCAAAGCGGCTGAGCAGTTGTTCGTAGCTGACGGCGCCGACAATACGGTCGACCTCGCGTTGAGTAGGTTGGCTAACGATGATGACGGTCGGCAGATTGTCGATTTTGTATTGTGTCGCCAAGTCGGGGCGGGTGGGCGCGTTGACGGCGCGAATGTCCCACCCTTCGCGCTTGAGTTGTTCCAATGCGGGTAGGATTTTGTCACAGGGTGCACAGCTAGCAGAGCCGAAATAGACGATCGTGCAGTCGGCTTGTCCATTGACAGTCGCCAGCAACAGGCAAGATAAAATCCAGCTAACCATTGGAGTCCCTTCCAAAGGCGGACCATTAACGCATCAGTGTTACGAACGTGGCATTGCATCCTGCATCGCCACGCGAAGTCTCGCAGGGAGCTGCCGCTTGCCGCAAGTGGAATTTTCCAACTTTGATTAAAGTCTGCTAATGCACTGAACATCGCGTTGGACGTGAAGGCAGCATGTTTGAGAAGTATCTGTCTGGGCCAGTTTTTTCGCGGGTCAGCTTTTAATGGCTGGATACCGCCGTTCGTTGGGGGGGTGACAGATTGTTCGAGCCGCATCGCTCAATCGTTGAGCAGACCCTACTCGAATTCGGGGCGATAGCCGCCACCGGGCAGAATACCTGCTTCGGGAATGCGGACGGGCGGTTGCCCGCCAGGTTGCAAGAAATTGCCAAGGATTTGACCTGGCCGCCAACCGGGGTTTTGAGGAGCGGAGGGGGAGGACATGGGGGGAGGCACGACCGGATAGGTTGGGTCGAGCGGTTGGGCTGCGATGCCTCCGGGTAAAGTAGGCTGAGCGGTGGGGGGAAGCGGGGTGGCTATGCCTTGAGCGGCTTGCAGGCGCAGCGTGTTGCCACGGCTCAACAATTCTTCGCTCGAGAGGGTCTGTTCGGGGATCATCGAGATATCGATGATGCGTTGATCGCGAATTTCCCTCGGCCAGAGCGTTTCGCTGACGAAGTCGAGTGGCGGTAGCTGGTACCAGGGGGGCGATAACTTGCGAAGTACTTTCTCGGTTCGATAGCCAGCCTGCACCACCTCGATCTCCCGTGTGCCATAAAAGATGTAGTCCGTGGAGGCGGGGCTGGTGCCGATGTATTGCTTGTCGACGAAGACACTAGCCCCAGGTGGGCTGGTGCGGATCGTCATCCGGCGCCGCACGCAGCCGCTGGGAGCCAGCAGCAAGGCAGTGCATGCCAAGATGATGAGGATTCGTTCCCAATAACGCACTTTTATGGTCCTGAGCAGACGGCAGGCTTGCAGACTTTGTGTCTACGTATGACTCGAATGATAGATGGCTCGTTCGGTCGGTCGCTAGAGCAATTTGGGATGCGACAAATTTCCCAACTCGGGTGGGCGGCTACAGCAAAAAGTTCTAGAAACTCGTTTCCATGCTATATGCGGGCCGCAACGACAAGTACAATAGTCAGCCTTAACCCAGCCAATCCCCGATTAATTACGGGATTCATCAACCATTCTAAGTAGAACTAGCTAGCCACTGAATTGAGTGACTCTCCACTTACGAGCGAGCCAAAAGACACTTGGAAGGATACTGTCCGCGTTGCAGTGATTTCCGATGTGGGTATGCGTCGCGCTACCAATCAAGATTCGATGATGGTCATGGTGGCCGAGTCGAAATCTGCTTGGGAGAAGCTCGGTCACGTCTTTATCGTGGCCGACGGTATGGGGGCGCATGCCGCCGGAGAACTGGCTTCCAAGTTGGCGGTCGAACTGATTCCGCATCGTTACTTGAAGCTTTCGGACTTCCCGCCTGCCGAAGCGATGTACAAAGCGATTGCGGAGACCAATGCCGAAATTTATCGGCGTGGGCAAGCGAACATTGAGTTTCGCAGCATGGGGACCACTTGCAGTGTTTTGACGTTGCTGCCCGAAGGTGCCGTGGTGGCTCATGTGGGTGATAGTCGCGTTTATCAGCTTCGCGGCGAGCAGTTTTTTCAATTGACCTTTGACCATTCCTTGGTTTGGGAAATGCAAGCTGCGGGTGAAGTCACCGATGAAACCGCGCGAAGTGGTGTGATCCCGAAGAATGTCATCACTCGCTCGCTCGGGCCCAACGCCATTGTGCGGATCGACCTGGAAGGGCCGTTCCCGGTGCGTGTGGGGGATCGATTCTTGCTCTGCTCCGATGGTTTAAGTGGTCAGATTTCCGACGAAGAACTGGGAGTCTTGCTGCGCGTGCTACCACCGCAACAAGCAGCGCAGATGTTTGTCGATCTCTCCAACCTGCGGGGTGGTCCTGACAACATCACGGCGATTGTGGTCGAAGTGGTCGACCAACGCATAACGACGGCCCAGCAAGGTTCGATCGCCGTTCGCCGCAACGGAAAACGCCGCAGCTTTTCGCCAGCTCTAGGGGTCATCACAGCGGTCTGCTTTTCGGCCGCATTGGTTCTGCTTTTGAGCAACGCCGCGTTGGCGATCATTCTCGCCGTGCTCGGTGGTATTGCCTTGCTAACTGGCTTGACCCAAGTTTATTGGACGCCGAGCGAAACCACGGAGACTGGCTCGCGGTACGGAAATGGTCCCTACCGCCAGTATTCGGCAGCGGCCGAAACTGAGTTGTTCGAACACTTGGTCGGGACACTCAAATCATTGCGAGAGGCGGCTGAGGAACGGAACTGGAAAATCAATTGGGACAAAATAAATCTGCGTTTTTCCCAGGCTTTGACTGTCGCTGATGACAAGCAATTTTCCGAAGCGGTCCGTTTGCAATCGGAGGTTATCATCGATTTGCTCGCTCAGATTCGCCGCCAACGCGATCAGCCGCTAAGCGATTCAGCCATCGATTTGTGAAAGCGCGGGGCACTTGGGGCGTGGCCTACCTGTTTTCTTGGAAGTACAGCGGATTGCCATAGGCACCGCACTCCCCTTGTTGCTAGAGTACCGCGACTATGTTGCGGCGATTTAATCGATACATTTTGTGGGAAGTGCTAAAGCTGTTTGTCGTGGCGCTCTTTGCCTTTACGACACTCATCATGCTTGTAGGTTTGGTGCAGCAACTGATTAGCCAGGGACTTGGTCCTATGGCGATCATCGAATTGCTTCCGTATGTGCTCCCCATCTCGCTGCAGTTTGCTTTGCCAGCAACCCTCTTGTTTGCTGTCTGCAGCGTTTACGGCCGCATCAGTGCTGACAACGAAATCCTGGCGGTAACAGCGGCGGGTGTTCCCCCGATCAAGATCATGGCACCGACGCTTGTATTGAGTTTACTCCTGAGCTTGTTCGCCGTTTGGCTCAACGATATTGCCTTCTCTTGGGGACGACCGGGCATCAATCGGGTGGTGATGCATTCGATTGAGCAAGTTGCTTATAGCTATCTCTCAAGCCAAGGTTCCTACAGTTCCTCGCAAGGATTTTCGATCCATGTGCATGGCATTGGTCCCGACGGAGAATTGTTGCTGCCAACGATTACTCCTCCGTCGTCCACAGGAGGAGAACCGATTAGCATTTCGGCCAGGTCCGCCCGCTTGAAGATGGATCCCATCAACGAATTACTGCGGATCGAATTGATCGATGCCGAGGTCAACTATGGGGAATCGATCGGGGTCAAACCAGGACTATTCATTTACGAGATTCAGTTATCGGACGCGACGCGTAAGGGGACGGCGGCTGGGCAACCTGCGGAGTATGCCATGCGCCAGATTCCTTCGGAAATGCGGCGGCAACAACGGGAAATCGATGAGACCGAGCAGATCTTGGCCGCCAGAACGGCGATGAGTTTAGCCGTTGGCAAGTATGAGTGGTTGGACGATCAGCGGACACATGCCGCTTTGGGGGCGATCAGTTTGGGGGACAGCCGACTGCATCGTTTGAATTACGAGCCATGGCGGCGCTGGGCCAGCGGCTTTTGCTGCTTCTTTTTCGCCTGGGTTGGGATGCCTTTGGCAATCTGGATGCGCTCCGCCGATCATTGGACTAGCTTTGGAGTCTGCTTTATGCCTATTCTCCTAATTTATTATCCGGTGTTTGCAATTGGACTCGGTCACGCCCGAGATGGCAGTTGGTGGCCCGTTTCGGCTTGGTTGGGAAATGGTGTGTTGCTCATCGTGGGTGCGTGGTGGTTGCGCAAGATTTATCGTGGTTAGGTTATCAAGGCCCGAGGCTAGCGCTTACGGCTGACCGTTTTCTTGATTTAAAATAATTCACTCCAAGGGTGCGTCGCAATAAGAAGCCGGACACAAATTTACCGGTCGATCCTAAAGCATAAGGGAAGCATGGTATGTCTCAAGCAACCGATCATTCTTGGAGCAATCAGAATAGCCCATCCACGGCGTTATCGGTCTCTGTCACCCTTGTGCAGTGGCTTACACGTCGTCGCATTGCGATCAGCTTGATCGGCTTTTCGATACTAGCGAGCACGAACCTGCTGGTCGTTGGGGCCATCCCGTGCAATCCGCTGATGGTGACCCAGCCCCAAGTGGCGATCGGTTTGATGGCGGTTATGGCTGGTCTCTTGATTCGGACCTGGTCGGCGGGAACTCTCAATAAATCACGCGAGATTACTGCATCGGGTCCCTACGCTATCGTTAGGAATCCGCTGTACATCGGTTCCTTCTTGATGATGCTTGGATTCTGTGTGCTCTGTCGCGATTGGGCCACATTGTTGTTTGTAGCCGGTCCGGTCACTTGGCTGTATTGGTTGCAAGTGCGAGTTGAGGAAACGCGTTTGGGTGAAATGTTTCCCAGCCAATGGCCAGCCTATCGCGAGCGGGTTCCACGTTTTATCCCCCATCGCCTAACTCGCGGTGCGCTCAGTGGTTGGTCAGCTTCAATGTGGTGGATGAATCGCGAGCATCGCGCGCTGGTCACGTCGCTCCTCAGTTTGCTGGCGATTTACATTTGGCAGTGGTTGGCTCGCGCTTAATAGACGATTCTGACCATAACCTAAGTGAACTTGAAATCGCTTTCCACTCGCCCTAAACCATCGGAGGTTGTCTTGTTATCGCGGATGCTCATTCGCAAAAAGCTCCTCTTCAGTACCATCCTCCTGGTCGGCACTCTGGTGCTCCTTATGTTCAGTAGCCTCAAAGGTGTATTGGCATATCGGCAATTAACGAAGAGCATCGTGGCGCTGTCTGGCGAGTTTGAGGAGATGTGGATTTTCGGGCAGGAAGTCGCCGAGCTGCGTTCGTACTTTCGGCACTCGGCTACCCCCAATACACCACCGCCGATCCCTATGTACTTAGCCACGGATGGTCGCGCCAATTTTATATCGCAGATCAACGAAGTGCTCCGTAAGCTTGATCGGCATGTGGTGCGCATCAAAAACCATATGGAATCTGATCCCCTACTCAGCACGAGCGAAGAAGAACTGCAACTAGCTCAACAAATTGAGAAGACGCTTGTGTCGATAAAAGCGGATGCGGCCAGCGACTACGAGCTGAATACTATCATTCAAACCGCCAAGATTGCCCGCCAACTTGATGACTTGGGGGAACAGTCCCAAGCGTTGTTTGAGTTTATGCGTGATCGCATGCGCAGTTTTCGAGCCGAGATGCGCAGTAGTTATCATGCCTGGACAGCCGCCATTCTCACCACATCCGTGGCAGCTCTGTTGATCGTCGGCGGCTCATTTTGGTTTATTCGCCGCGGTGTCGTGCAACCGTTTAAGGTGTTGCTGAATGGCAGTCGCATGATCGCCCGCGGTAACTTTGACCACCGTATCTACCTTAACTCGCACGATGAACTGGCAGAACTGGCTGAAGCTCAGAATAAAATGACCGATCGCTTCGTCGAAATTCGGGACAATCTGAACGAGAAGGTCCAACAGCGGACGCGGGAAGTGGTGCGGAGCGAGCAACTGGCTTCGGTCGGTTTTCTGGCGGCTGGAGTGGCCCACGAAATCAACAATCCTCTCGCCTCGATCGCGTGGAGCGCCGAGGCTCTGGAAAGTCGCCTGCACGAGATTTTGCATGGCACACCCTTGCTATCCTCTGCAGTGACACTGAGCAGCGAAGAGCAGGAAGAACATGAGCAGCAAGTCGAAGTGCTCCGCAAATATTTGAAACGAATTCAAGACGAGGCCTTTCGTTGCAAAGGAATTACCGAGCGGCTACTCGATTTTTCCCGGCTCGGAGAAACACAGCAAAAACAACCGACCGACATCGATCAATCGGTCTCTGACGTCATTGAACTCGTCAAGCACCTGGGGCAGTTTCGCAATCGCACCATAACGTATGAAGGTCAGTCCGACGTGGTGGCATGGGTTAGTCCGACTGAGCTCAAGCAAGTGATCCTCAATCTCCTGACAAACTCTCTTGACGCGAGCGACGCCGGTGGCGTAGTTACCGTGAAGTTGGCTGCCGACCAGCAGCGTTTCACTGTGACGGTCCAAGATCAGGGGTGTGGCATGACCCCCGAAGTTATATCCCATTTATTCGAACCCTTTTTTACTCGCCGCCGCGATGGACGTGGTACCGGTTTGGGTCTGTCCATTACTTATCGCATTGTCCAAGATCACTGTGGCACATTGGTCCCCTCCAGCCCCGGGCCAGGGCTAGGTGCAAAGTTCCAATTGACCATTCCATTACTTCAACCCATCGATAATCAAGATCATGAAAGACTCCAAGCAGCCTAAAGGCCTCAGCATTTTGTTCGCCGACGACGAAGAGTCGTTGCAGGACTTGATGAGTATGGAACTGCCGCGAATGGGGCATAGCGTTACCGTCTGTCCCGATGGGCACTCAGCTATCGCCGCGCTCGATCGTGGTACCTTTGATTGCTTGTTGGTGGATTTGGACATGCCGGGACTCAGCGGTATCGAAGTCATTCGCCACGTTAAAGAGCGTTCGCCCGAGACGGAAGCCATTGTGTTGACCGGCAAGCAAACGCTCGAGACGGCCGTGTTGGCCATGCGGCATGGCGCCTGCGATTATCTCACCAAGCCCTGCCGCTTGACTGAATTGCAGACACTGCTGGATAAGATACTGCACCGCCGCGAAACCGTGCGACAATTCCATGCCTCGAAACGTAAGAGCCAACTACAGCCAGCCCACACCCAGCTCATCGGTGATCACCCCTCGATGCAAGTGGTTAAAAAGTTAATCGCCAAAGTTGCTCCCACGCAGTCGACGGTCATGATCCGTGGTGAAACCGGTTGCGGCAAGGAGCTGGTGGCGCGGAGCTTGCACGAGCAGAGCATGCGCAAAGATAAGCCGTTTGTAGCCATCAATTGTGGCGCGTTGCCTGAAAATTTGATTGAAAGCGAACTGTTCGGTCACAAAAAAGGAGCCTTCACCGGAGCCGACACGCAGCGCGAAGGACTTTTTGAAGTCGCCAACGGTGGAACGATTTTCTTGGATGAAATCGGTGAGTTACCCATGGGCATGCAAGCTAAATTGCTGCGCGTGCTAGAAAGTGGCGAGATTCGTCGAGTGGGCGATAACACCCCATTTAAAGTGGATGTCCGCGCCCTGTGCGCCACCCACCGCAACTTGGAACAAATGGTCGAAGAGGGGCAATTCCGCGAAGATCTGATGTTCAGAATCAATACCTTTGAAATTCACCTGCCAGCTTTGCGCGAACGGACCAGCGATATTCCGCAACTTGCCCAGCACTTGCTTCGCGGCTTCTACGCTGATCGCCTCGACAAAGACGAACTGTTCAGTGTCGAGACGATGGAGTTGCTGCTGGCCCACGTGTGGCCAGGTAACGTTCGCGAATTGGCCAACGTTCTGGAACATGCCTCCATCTTGTGCGAAAAGCCACCCATCCAACTCGAACACCTGCCGCGGCATTTTACCGATCGTCGCCTACGCAAAGAGTTGCGGGCTATGGGGCCTATGTCACTCAAAGAACTGGAATTTACCGCCATCCAAGAAGCCGTCAGTCGCCACTCGGGCAATAAGCAGGCCGCTGCAGATGAACTCGGTATCAGCCTGAAAACACTTTACAATAAACTGAACCAGCAGACCTTGGATGCCTCCACGAAATCGGCTTGAAGCTGGAGCCGCTAACAGGTAGTCGCGTCTCTCCGAGACGCGACAAGTATGCGTCTCCGAAGAGACTCAGCTACGTGATTACCAGCTTAGAAACAGAGATTAGTTTTGCTGTGCGACTGTTTAAGATCAACCAGGTGCATAGGGAAGATTCGGGATAAGCGCTAGACACATCCTGGATCTTGCTAAAGGATTCGTACGACTCCCACCACGACCCCCAGGATTTGAACGTGATCGACTAAAACGGCGGGCTGCGTTGGGTCGATCGGTCGCAAGCGAATGCGATCCTCTGCGGGGTGCCAGTAGCGCAAGCCCGTCTCATGCTCCCCCGTGCGGACCAATGCAAGTTGTCCTGGGGAGGCGGTGAGTTGCTTCTGGATCACGAGGCGATCGCCCGGGCTGAGTCGCGCTGCGGCTAGAGAATCATCTTTGACTTCCAACACATACCGCTCTGCCGCCACCAATTCACCGACATCAAATGGCTTGCTCCCCGTTGCCCCGAGCGCGCACACTCCAGCGGCGATG
Organism: Pirellulaceae bacterium; assembly: GCA_041751975.1. GTDB lineage: Bacteria > Planctomycetota > Planctomycetia > Pirellulales > Pirellulaceae > Aureliella. The sequence continues at coordinate 140,501 of JBGSHW010000052.1, read as the reverse complement.
GTCCCCTCGATCGGCAAGCTTCCTCCCATCAAACGCGACACCGGCTCGGTCAGTTCTATCGCCCGACTCTTGTTGGCCGTTCGGGTAAGCATTCCCTTGCGCTCGAGGGCTCTGAGGTGGCACATGACTCCGTTGGGCGATTTGATATGCATGTGCTCGCCGATTTCGCGAACCGTAGGCCCGTAACCTCGCTCAATGATCTTGCTGCGAATGAAGTCGTACACGGCCTGCTGTTGATGCGTTAGCGGTCGATTCATAGAAGCAGACGGGATTAGAGTCGGCGAAGGTGCGCACGCGTACACTTGTGTCACCCTGTCCAGTATAGCCGACTCCACTGCAGCTGCCAGTCCGTCGCCATCTCGAGCTTTACAGCGTCGAATTCAGCTCACTTGCCGGCACTGCGCGTGGTAGGCGTACAATGAAACAGGTTCCCGAGTTGGGGCGACTCTCCGCACGTATAGTTCCCTTGTGCGCGACGACGATCGCGCGGCAGATGCTCAAACCAAGTCCTGTGCCCCGCGGCGGGTCTAGGCTGGCCGTACCTGGAGCCTTGTCTGAGAGCGGCGTCTTCCGGCGTCGATCGACCTGATAGAACCGCTCAAAGACGCGCTGCAAGTCTTGTTCAGGGATCCCAACTCCCGAATCTTGGATTGTGAGGAGAGCATGTTTGTGATCGTGTTCCAGATGCAGCACAATGTGGCCCCCTGGGGGAGTGAATTTGAGTGCGTTATCAAGCAGGTTGTAGATGACCTGCCGTAAGTGATGCGGGTTTCCCATAACGTCCGTAGGTTGGACGCGTGTTACTGTCAACGCGATGTTCTTACTTTCCGCCACACCCTCAAACATGTCTTTGGCTTTGTCGATCAATGCGTTCAGAGAGATTCGCTCAGTGTGTTCCCGAAGACGCTCCGACTCAGTCTCGGATAGGAGCAGGAGTTGGTTGACCAAGTGGCTGAGCGCGGCGACCTCCGCCACGATATCAGCCAGCAAAGCCTGGTATTCTTCGGCGGATCTAAGATTTCCCAAGGTGACTTCAATGCCACTGCGAATGGCGGCCAGTGGCGTTCGCAATTCGTGAGCCGCATTGGCGAGGAAGTCCCGTCGGTCCTGTAGATAGCTGCCAATTCGATCGAGCAGATTGTTGAAAGTTACGGAGAGGCGGTCGAGTTCATCTCCTGTTCCTCGAATCGTTAGTCGTTCGTCGAGTTGCGATGGGCGTAAGTCGGCCATTGTGCTAATCATCTGATTAAGCGGTCGTGTGGCCTGACCTGCAAGCCAGTAGCCTCCGAGCGGAGCGATGAGCAACACCATACCGATCGAGATAGCAACCAGACGATCGATACGCTGGATGTCCGAGCGAATCAGCTCGAGTGACGAGCCGATTCTGATCTGAGTGCCGCCACCGATCCGATCGAAGAAACGCCACCCGAGATAGCTCTTGGGAGTCGCATCCGCGGGCCGATTCAGTTGAATTGCAGCGGGCGCATGTTGACTTTCGTAGACGATATGACCCTGCTTGTCGATCAACTGGACAAACCACTTGTGCTGCGCGTGTCCGGCAGCTTTGCGGTCCAGTTGTTCGTGAAGTTCCGTTGAGAGTGCACCGTCAAAGTTAGCCAGCGACAATTCGATTTCTCGAACATCTTCGGACAAGAGTTGGTCGAGTTCATGAAGCAGCGTAAAGCGTACCGCTTCGCGCAGTCCCACCATGGTGACAATAGCGGTGAACAGCACTACGGTCGCGTTCCAAATCATCAGGCGGAAGCGCAAGGTGCGTGTTCCCGAAAAACTACTTCGTTCGATAGGCATAGCCAATTCCTCGAACGGTTTGAATGAGTTGCTGCCGGTAGCCGCGGTCAATTTTTGCTCTTAGCCGGTTGATATGCACTTCAATCACATTCGTCACACCTTCCCAGTTGGCATCCCATAAATATTCGCAAAGCATACGTCGCGTGACCGGTTGATCTGAGTTGCGGATTAGGAACTCGAGCAATTTGTATTCGGTGGTGGTGAGTTCAATTTGGTGCCCATCGCGTTGGGCGCAGCGCGTCGCGATATTCAGTGTTAATGGGCCGGCTGTCAACTCTGTACTGGTTTTGGCGGGGGCCGTGGAGCGCCTCACCACGGCTTGCAGTCTCGCCAATAATTCGGCAAATGCAAAAGGCTTGACCAAGTAGTCGTCTGCCCCGCGGTTGAGTCCTAGTACGCGTTCCTCGACGGATCCGAGGGCGGTCAAGACCAGCACGGGCACTCCGTCGCTACTTCGCCTGAGCGCTTCGAGCACATCCAGTCCGCTCATGTCCTCAAGCATCAAGTCCAGTACGACCACATCAAAGCGAGCGTGCTGAGCGCGCTCGATCGCATCCCTTCCCAACTGGCACCAAGCGCATTGGAACCCTCGTTCCTCGAAGCCGCGCTGCAGCGATTTTCCGAGCAGCTTGTCATCTTCTACCAAGAGGATATGCATTCCGCTTTCCCGATTTTAAGTGGCTCTCCCCGCACTTCCGAGGCGGCTGGGCGGGACGAGAGCCCATCCTCACTTGCAGCCAGAGATTGCAAGTTACATCGTAGCCAAGTTCTTAGTGAACGTACGTGCCAAGACGCCTCGTTGCTCCGCTATGGGACTTGGGCCTAATTCTTACAAATATTTAACGATTTTAGTCATGGTCCTTAGAGGCGGTTAAAAACAGGAGGTACAGCCACTTGTCTTGGCTCTCACCACACTTTTTCGGAAAGGTCAGTGCACATTCTGCTGTGACCACGCTTGCCCCCCAACACGCTTCGCGAACGACCGATTTAGCCGCGATCGAATGGATTGCGCAGGCCATCGAGCGGGCCACCCACTGGTTGCCGGCCCAGGGCCCCATTTCGGTGTTCGTCCACCACAATACACTCCACGCCTTGGAAGATCTTCCGTTTGAACAAGCGGTTGTCAAAGGGGGCGAACTGTACCAGTGCGAGCCCTATTGGAGCGAAGCACGTTATCACGCCGAGTTGGCGCGGGGAAGAATCTGCACCGAAGAGGTTCGTTCTATACTTCTTGAGGACTTGGACGACAACGCCGATGGCTTGATTTCCGCCTTGGGGACTCGTCATGCGCTGCGACTGGCGATGCTGCAGTACCCGCTCCCCACCGCTACGGAGGCTGAGCTGGAATGGCTGATCGCAGAGACTTCCGCCCGCGATCGCTTTCGTCCCGAAGTGGATGCTGCCGCGCGGAGACGAATGGTCGCATCGACCGCAGCCTGGCTCAATCGCTTCCAAATCAAGCCTTCGTCTGCCGAGTTCGCCGGTCAACGTGAAAAAGTCAGCGAATGGATGGGGGGGAATGTCCCGTCGTCTACCGAGTCGTGGTCGGAGCGGCAGTGGGAGTCTTTTACACTCCATTTTTTGTGGCGAGTATGCTTGGCTGGCGTACAGCAAGTGCCTGCAGTGCAGAAACGCCACAATGATCCCCACTACACAACCCACCGCTTGCGTCACCAGTGCATCGCAGCCACGGGGCGCGATAGCGATCAGATGGTGGATGAAGTGATGATACGCTTCTGCGCCAGCTATCTCGATCAGGGGTTCGCCGGCTGGCCGTTGCCCCATCGCGACTTGGGATTCTTCGAAGCGTTCATACGTTTGTACTCATTGCCGGCCACTCCGGTACCGACTTGGTTAAAGGGACTGCGGAGTGAATTGCAAGCCTTAACGGAAAAGGGAATCAGTCCGCTTCGCTCCATCGCTGACTCGCTGCAGCAAATGGGTGTTGCAGCCCAAGACGGCGATGTGTTCGTTTTACATAGCTTGCTTGCACTGCGAGGCTGGGCTGGCTTAATCTGGCAGATGGAGTCGAACGCACCTTGGACCCCCCACCCTGCCCCTTTGGGTTCATTGGTTGGTTATCTGGCTATTCGACTGATACTCGAGCGGGCAGCACTAACTTCTATTGCTCGGCAAGAATTCCAAGTTTGGACAGGTGGCTCTCAATCGGGAAAAGCGAACCGGCCGAAGGCAAAGAACGATCCTGCGAGACTCTTCGAACATTTTCGCGATCATCTCAAAGCTCGGCCTCAGAACGATTTAAAAACAAGCACCGTCGCGTCTGCCTTCGTCGTATTTCAGCTTGCACAAGTGCGTGGCTGGGGACCGCAGGAGCTTGTCAATCTGTCAGCGTTGGAATGGCAGCAGCTTTTGCTGGAAATCGCTGGGTTTCCCCAGTCAACCAGAAGGCGTCTGCTGCACATGGCTTACGAGCGCACCTATTACCGCGCTGCCTTGGATGCCTTACTAAGCCATTCACGACGATGCAAGTCGCCTGCGGTTGGGTCATCTGACGCACTTCCTAAGTCTCCACCGGCCTATCAAGTGGTGTGTTGTATCGATGATCGCGAAGAGTCCTTTCGACGGCACTTGGAGGAATGCGATCCTGAAGTAGAGACGTATGGAGCGCCCGGCTTCTTTGCAGTCGCCATGTATTATCAAGGCGCTTCGGAGGCACACTATCGTCCGCTTTGCCCCGTCGTGGTTACTCCCCAGCATTTCGTGCGGGAGGAGCCGGTGTTTACAGCGATTGATTTAAGTCGCAAGCGAACGGAGCGCCGTCGCCTCATCGGCCACTTTGCACACCAAGTCCACCTGGGATCACGTACCTTGTTCGGCGGTATCGTAACGGGCGTACTAGGTACATTGGCCACCTTTCCTCTGATCGCGCGCATCCTTGCCCCACGCCTCACCTCTCAGGTTCGAGGTGTTTTGGGTGGACTAGTATCACCTCCCGCGACGGAACTGCATATTGAACGGGTGGCTGAGTTGCCCGGTCCGGCGGTTGACCAGTTGGGATACTCAGTTGTCGAGATGGCTGCGATCGTCCGGCGTGTCTTTGAGGACATTGGGCTCGCGAAGGGTTTTGCCCCGCTTGTGTTGTTTGTGGGGCATGGAAGCAGTAGCCTCAACAACCCCCACGCTTCGGCTTACAACTGTGGCGCCTGCAGCGGTGGGCGCGGTGGACCCAACGCCCGCTCATTCGCGTTGATGGCCAACGACCGACGTGTGCGCGCTCTGCTCGCACAATCGGCAATAGTGATCCCCGATGCCGTGTGGGTCTTGGGTGCGTACCACAACACGTGCAACGATTTCGTTGAGTATTATGATCTCGACCATCTACCTCGAGCGCATCGCGATTTGTTTCGACGAATCGAACAAAGTTTCAATAAAGCGCGAAGTCGCAATGCGCACGAGCGGGCACGCCGATTCGAATCGGCGCCGACGAACTTAAGTCACGAGGAAACACTGCAGCACGTGGAAGAGCGGTCCGAGGATTTGTCGCAAGCCAGGCCTGAGTACAATCACGCGACCAATGCTTTGTGTTTGGTCGGGCGTCGCCGGTGGTCGCGAGGTTTGTTCCTTGATCGCCGCGCCTTTCTCACCTCTTATGATCCCACACTTGACGACGACCGCGCATCGACACTTGAGCGCATCCTAGCTGCTGCCATTCCCGTGTGTGCAGGTATCAATCTGGAGTATTTCTTTTCAACGGTTGATAGTGAAGGTTATGGCTGTGGTTCGAAGTTGCCGCATAATATTTCGGGTCTGGCTGGGGTAATGAGCGGTGCTGCCAGCGATATACGTCCCGGGCTATCCTCCCAAATGGTTGAAATTCATGAGCCGATGCGGATGCTGTTTGTAATTGAAACGACTCCCGCCAACATGCTCGGCATCATGAGTCGCCAACCGGTCTTGGACCGATTAATCCGAAACAAGTGGGTACATTTGTCTCTGTTTGATTCCGATTTGGGTCGGGTTATGCAATTCACGGAGGGCAGCTTCGAAGCCTATCAACCGGGCCTTATCGAGATACCCCAAGTCAACCAGTCGCTGGAGTGGTACGGTGGGCGGAGAGATCATTTGGGTTTCGCGTCCATCGTGGCAGAGAGAGTGGACAACGATCAGCTAGAGGCGATAGAACCCCGGAGCGCGCCATGACCATCGCCACAGTCTTTCTTTTCTTGGGTGTGGCGGTGGTGGCCAGTCCCACGCTGTTGCTGGTCATGCTTGGGACATCCACCTTGCTCGGCCGTCCCTTGGGTGAATCCATTACGGCCCGCTTGACCAATGCGGCCGTAGTGCTTGGGCTTCTTCCCGCGCTGATCATCTTGGGGATGATGTTGGCGTTTGACAAGCGTTTTGTGCCGATTGAATTAGGGGACTGGATTTCTATTGAAGAAGAGCACTTTCATTTTCATTTAAAATTTGTCTTTGATCGATTGAGTGTCCCTTTTACGATTTTGTCGTTTGTCTTGTGTGGTGTAGTCGGAGCCTTTACCCGACGTTATCTCCATCGCGAAGCTGGCTACAACCGCTTTTTTCTCTGTTACTCGATGTTCTTCTCGGGGATGGTGATCTCTGCCTTGGCAGGGACGATCGAAACACTCTTTTTCGGTTGGGAGTTGGTGGGGCTATCTTCCGCCCTTCTGATCGCTTACTTCCACGAGCGCGAGAATCCCGTTCGTCAGGGAGCTCGGGTGTGGGCCGTGTATCGGCTAGCCGACGCCGCTTTTTTGATCGCCGCCCTCTCCATGCACAAATTAACCGGCGCGGGGGACTTCGATGGTTTGATGGGATCGGGGCCGTGGCCCGAGGGGACGGCCAATATCGATCCTTACCATGCGCTGGTGGTTGGCGGTCTGCTTTTAGTGGCTGCTGCGGGCAAGTCGGCGCTGGTTCCTTTTTCCGGTTGGCTGCCCCGGGCGATGGAGGGTCCGACACCCTCCAGTGCCGTTTTTTATGGTTCCCTGTCAGTGCACCTGGGAGCCTATTTGTTGCTGCGGGTCAGTCCCATCCTGGATCAGTCGATGGTCTTGCGGTTACTGATCATCGCTGTTGGCGGAGTATCAGCCGTGAGTGGGGCGCTAATGGCTCGGGTGCAAAGTGACGTTAAGAACTCGTTGGCCTACGCCTCTTTAACGCAGGTTGGCATCATTGTAGTTGAAATTGGACTTGGGCTACGCTATCTCGCGCTTATACACATCATTGGACATGCCAGCTTGCGAACAATGCAATTGCTGCGCGCTCCGAGTTTGCTTACCGACTATCACAATCTTGAAAACGCGCTGGGAACCAGGCTTGCAAACTATCCTTCACACAGTGCGTCCTTTTTTCCAAGCCGCTGGGTCGAGTGGTGTTATCGAATTGGTTACGAGCGGGGATGTCTCGACACATTGCTTGACAATTGGGTCGTGAATCCATTTTTAAAGTGCTTTCGCACCTTTGATGCTTGGGAGCGTCGTTGGACAGACTGGATCTCTCGGGTGCCCTTCCGGGAATCGGATGCAGTCGAGCTGCACCCTGAGCCCACTGCGGAAAGAGACACTTAATGCCGGAGCTGCATTTTCCTTGGATAGAACTGGCCAGCCTGCTGCCTCTCGTGGGCGCCATCGTAGTTCACTTCATCAAAGATAGTGAAAGAGCAAGGCTGTATGCGATTGGCTTTTGCCTCTTGGCTCTGGTTAGCACTGTTGGGGAGTGGATCGATTTTGTTTCGCTTGGCGAATTCGAGGCGCATGATCATTGGGATTTCGTGGCGCAGGTGTTGGGCCCAGGCATTTTCGTGGTCGATGAGTTAAGTGCACCGCTGGTGCCTCTGGGCGCTTTGATTCACTTGGTCACCATCATGGCCACTGTACGTACGAAGGCGGATCGATTTTCGTTCTCGCTGGCATTGCTCAGCGAAGCCATCTTGCTCGCAACGTTGAGTTGCCGCGAGTCTTGGGCGCTGGTTGGCTTACTGATTGCCGCCACCATTGGGCCCTGGGTCGAAATGCGCAGACGCCAACGTTGCACGCGCGTGTACGTTCTGCATATGACTGTCTTCGCCTGTCTGATAATAGCCGGTTGGGCTTGTCGCACTGCGTTGGAAGACTCGGCCGGTGCACTGCTGGTCGCGGGTGGGCTGCTCACGGCAGCGGCCCTTCTGCGGAGTGGAGTCGCGCCGATGCACTGTTGGATGACCGATCTTTTTGAGAAAGCTACCTTCGGAACAGCTATCTTGTTTGTAACGCCTCTCACTGGAGCCTACGCGATCATGCGGTTGGTTCTGCCCATTGCACCCAACTGGGCGTTGCAGAGCATTGCCATTGTGTCATTGATCACGGCGGTGTACGCAGCCGGCATGGCTGTGGTTCAGCGCGAATCGCGAAGGTGTTTCTGTTACTTGTTCTTGAGCAATGCTTCCCTGGTGCTGGTGGGGTTGGAAATGGCGACTCCCATCGGCCTTACCGGAGCACTATGCGTTTGGCTATCGGTCGGCATTGCTTTGACGGGATTCGGGCTGACGATACGCGGCGTCGAAGCCCGCATTGGTCGAGTGTCGTTGGACGACTATCATGGTCTCTACGAACAGATGCCGATGCTGGCCGGGTTCTTTCTCTTGACAGGTCTGGCCTCCATCGGCTTCCCGGCAACCATTGGCTTTGTCGGGCTGGAGTTGCTGGTGGAGGGGGTCGTCGATGTCTATCCAATAATTGGTTCGGCAGTGGTCGTGGCTGCTGCGTTGAACGGGATCGCTATTATGTTGGCCTACTTTCGCATCTTTACCGGCAAGCGACACCCATCACCGGTTTCACTTCGCATTAGCCGAGCAGAACGAATGGCCGTGTTAATCCTCTCCTTCCTCATTCTTGGCGGAGGCATTTTTCCGCAACCAGGGGTGGAGTCGCGGCATCATGCGGCTGTCGAATTGAATAAGAAACGCTTGAGAACGATCTCATCCACCGACAATACTGCTATTTCGCCAAGGGACGAGGAGCCCATCGATGATGACTAAACAAGGGCCAACCGCCGAGGTAGCGATCCCCCGCGGATCCCTGCAAGGTTTTGTTCAGTACCTGCGTTATGACCTCATCTCGGGTTTGCTCGTGTTCTTGATTGCGCTCCCCTTGTGCTTGGGCATATCGGTGGCCAGCGGCTATCCGCCGATTGCAGGGATTTTTACAGCGATCATCGGTGCCCTGTTGACCACCTTTATCAGCAACAGTGAACTGACCATCAAGGGGCCGGCGGCCGGCCTGATCGTGATTGTCCTCGGGTGCGTCGAGGAGTTCGGGGGCAATGGAATGATCGGTGGCTGGGTCACTGCGGACCAAGCCGCCTATCGCGGGGCGCTGGCGGTTGGTGTTGTGGCTGCCGTTTTGCAGATTTGTTTTGGCATCTTTCGTGCTGGCATCTTGGGTGAGTTTTTTCCGACATCGGCCGTGCATGGGATGTTAGCGGCAATTGGGATCATCATCATTATCAAACAGTTTCCGGTGGCGTTAGGAGTTGAGGGTGCCAAAGGTGAACCGTTGGAAATGTTGCGAGAATTCCCACGTTATGTAGCCGAGGCCAATCCCGCCATCGCAGCCATCGGCATCTTGAGCTTAACGATCATGTTCGTCTGGCCCATGTTGGGTAAGCGGATCGCTTGGTTGAAGCGCATACCGGCTCCTTTGATCGTGCTCTTGGTGGCAGTTCCGATGGGTATGGCCTTCGATTTACTTCACAAGCATTCGTATCACTTGCAAAACCATGAGTATCAGTTGGGGGAGCAGTACCTGGTCGTGATGCCAGATCGAATGTTTGGCATGTTTCAAGAAATTACTCTTCCTGACTTTTCGGTGCTAGGTCAGTGGATAGCCTGGAAATGGGTCTTCATGTTTTTTGCGATCGGCAGCCTCGAATCGTTGCTGAGCGCCAAAGCGGTCGACTTGCTCGATCCGTGGAAACGCAAGACCAACATGAATCGAGATGTGATTGCCGTAGGGACAGCCAATTTTTGCGCATCGCTCGTCGGTGGCTTGCCGATGATCTCGGAAATTGTGCGGAGCAAAGCCAATATCGATAATGGTGCCAGAACGCGGTTTGCCGACTTCTGGCACGGTCTGTTTTTGTTGCTGTGTGTGGCCCTGTTTCCAACCATTCTCCATCGCATTCCACTCGCTGCGCTGGCGGCCATGCTGGTCTACACCGGTTTTCGCTTGGCTCACCCGGCCGAGTTCCTAAGTGTTTATCGGATTGGTCGCGAGCAATTGGCGATCTTCGTAACCACGCTGATCGCCGTCCTGGCTACCGACCTGTTGATCGGCATCGGTATTGGTATCGGCGTCAAGCTGATGTTTCATCGTCTCAACGGCGTGCCACTGCGTTCCATGTTCAAACCATTTTTGGATGTCGAAGATGTGGACGAGAAGACCAGTCGTATCATTGCGCGGGGGTCTGCCGTGTTTAGCAACTGGATTCCCTTTCGTCGCCAGATTGAGCAGATTGGTCTGATTCAGCAACGCAATCTAGTGATTGATCTTTCGGATGCAGATCTGGTCGATCACAGCACTATTGAAAAGCTCGAAGAGATGCAACGTGACTTCGAGCGCGAGGGGTTATCGCTGGAGTTGGTCGGACTGGACACGCTGCAACCGCTGAGTAGTGATTTGCATGCCGCGCGGCGGCGTGGACTTGGAACGGTGCGACGTTTGACCGTGGTCGCTGATAGGGAGTTGGAAGCATGGTTGGCGGCTCAGTGCGTGCGACTCGGCGCCAGCGGCTTCACCTCGCAGTATTGCCAGGGTGCGGGAAGGCAGGACATCGTGGATGGTGTTCCACACAAGCGGGAGCAGGTCCGGATCGAAATTATTGTCACCCCCGAAGTCAGCGAGGCAATTTTGCATTACTTGCAGCGCGAGTTGTCACCCGATCAACGTGTGACGATCTGTGTAGAGACGGTGCAAGTAGCCCGCGTTGGGGACTTCACCCCACTGTCAATCCAAGAACGGCAGCGTGAGCCAACCCGACTCATTCAATGACTTTCTCTCGCGTCATGCAGAACGCCTGAAGTTCCCCGGGGAGGGGAAGTAGCGAGTCATACCTCAGCAAAAACGCTTTATCCCCAAAAGAAACTTGACGACCTGCTCAGTCGCGTTTGCCTTGTTGGAGGATTTCGCGTTCGGGGCGGGCTTTGTAGTAGTCGTCCAGTGGGTAACAGCCGCTGACCATCCCTTGACGCGGGGCGGTCGTGCAGTCGCTGAAGGTACGGCAGACTAGCTTGCGCACCGGGGCTTGTCCTGCCAGGCTGTCGCGGGGAAGTGTGGGATAGGACAAGACCATGCGCCCGAGACCGATAGAATCGACTAAGTGGTCGCGGATGGTGGCTTGGGCAACCAAGGGCAAAAACTCTTGGAGATAGGTGTAGCCGGAACCGACTAACGGCATGTCCGGAAGGTGACGCTTTACTTCAGCCACCGTCTGGATATGCCGCGCTACGCCGACAAGCGGGTCTTCGGGCGGTTGGTAACCATCGCTGGGAGGAAAGATCGCCGGGCGCTGAATGTGGGGATTGTAATAGGGGCTGCCGCAAGTCAAGTTGACGCAGCTCACACCGGTCGCTTGGAGCATCCGGATCAACTCAATTGGTTCGCACAAATCGATCCGCAAAGGATCGTGAGGATCGACGCCAAAACCAAACAGGTACTCGCGGCCAGCTTCCCACGCCGCCGGTACTCCCCCCGCTTCGCCGGGTTGATAAGGCAACGTGTCCCAGACACTCAGCCTTACTCCTACTTCCAAGTCTGGGCAGTCGCTGCGAATCCGTCCGATGATGTTTCGCATCAATCGCGAGCGGCCTTCGAGATCACCACCGAACTTGCCCGGACGAATCCGAGCGCTCAGCAGCTCGTGCAGCAAATAGCCATGACAGGCTTTGACATCCACGAATTGGAAGCCCACCCGCTGCGCCAGTTTGGCGGCGGTTACATAGTCATCCGCTAACTGCTCCAGTTCATCGTCGGTGAGGACTACGGCCTGATCGTCGGCGGCAATGTTGAACTTGGGATCGAGCACGGGATGGTGGTAGGCGATCCGCGGCTCCCACCGCTTGTGGTCATTGGGTTTGCAAAAGCGTCCCGAATGGGTGAGTTGCAGGCCCACGACAAGCTCGTCGAGGTTATCGAATTGTTGGCGATGTTCATCGTGCAAGGCCTTTAAGAGTTGCTGCAAACCCGCTTCGTTCGAAGCTAGGGCCAACGTTTGGTTGGGGTTCGCGCGACCTGCTGGTTGCACGGCTGCCGCTTCTCCCCCCCAAATCAACTTGGCGCCACTCCCTCCAAAACGCTGCCAGCGACGCAGTGTCAAGGGTGTTGGGCTGCCATCGCGGTTGGCATCCCAGCCTTCCATCGGATGAATGCACCAACGATTTCCAATCGTCAGCCGCCCCATCTTCAGTGGTTGGGCCAGCGGCGAGCCCTCTGCGGAAGATAGCAACTGCGCGTCACAAGGGATCGATACATTCAATTTAGCCAAGCGAGTTTGCAGGCGTTCGACCGTTCTAAGCTGCGCGACTTTGGGATACGAAGCGGTGGTCATGTTCAATGTTTCAGAAGATAAGAATTGGGAGCAGATGAGTGTGTTGGCAGGCGGGACGCGGAATCCACAGCGGCTAAGAATCTACCATTTTGTCGACCCAAAGTGGGGAGTGCAAAACGTCAGGGGCTCAAGAGTCCAGTTTTAGTTGCACGTGGGACAGACGGAAGGTGCGGCGGGCGCCGTCGCCGAAGAAGTTCACGGTGACGGCGCGTTTGGGGCCATGGCCGCTGGCAGAAATGATCTCTCCCTCCCCGAATTCCGCGTGCGAAACCAGGCAACCGGGTTTGTAAGCTGCCCATTTGGCCAGACCGCTCGGACCGCCGCTGTCGGTTTCAGCCTGGTGGATTCCCAGCCGCAGACCGCGGGTGATGGACCCTGGCTTTGTCGTTTTGCGAAGGCGTTGTTGGCGTTCTTCCGGGGGTAATTGGCAATCATCATCGAAGTCGAGCGTGGCAGCGGAAGTGTCCGCCTCCGCATCGATTTGGCAAGCGTCATCCCACTCCCGCGAACTGCTTTCGAAGTACTCATCAAAGCCATCGCTGTGGCCATCAACGTACGCGCCGAGCGATTCGGTGCGGTCGAGGACCTGCATTTCACTGCGGGGCAATTCCATCAGAAAAGAACTGGGGACCCCCGAGCCTTGCGATGAAAAGCCACGGCTTTTTGCGTAACTCAACTGCAGCTGATCTTTGGCTCGCGTAATGCCCACGAAGAGCAAGCGACGTTCTTCCTCCAATTGCAACGGATCGTCTTTGCTGCGTGCATGGGGTAGTACGTTCTCTTCCACGGCAATGATATACACACACGAGAACTCGAGACCTTTGGCGGCATGCAACGTCATTACGGTCACGAGATTTTTATCATTGGCCATGCGATCGGTGTCGGCCTGCAGCGCGGCGAACTCCAAGAAACGTTCGAGCGCGGGTTGCTCGTCCGCTTCCGTATCGAGCTCATGCGCCTCGGCGAGCAACTCGTCCAAGTTGCGCATCACATCCGACTCTTCCTCTCCCTGGTTCTGCTTGAGGAGATAGTCGCGGTAGTTGGTTTGTTGGATGGTGCTGACCAGCAGATCGAGCAGTGGTCCATGGACGATACTACACAGGCTATCGTAGATTTTAAGAAAGCTCTTAATGGCGGTGGCCGCGCGGCCAGTCACCGTACCGCCGCCGACCGCCGCGCGACAGGCCTCGAGCAACGGGATCTGTTGACGACTAGCCAGCGTTTCCAGCTTGGCAATGGTCTGCTTACCGATGCCGCGGGGAGGGGTATTGATAGCGCGTTGCAGGGCGACACTATCGTTGGGATTGTTGACCAGGAGTAGATAGGAGATTAGATCCTTGATCTCCTTGCGGAGGTAAAAGCGGAAGCCACCGATCAATTGATAGGGGATCTGTCGGCGGAGGAGTGAGCGTTCGATCAATCGCGAGTGGGCGTTGGTACGCACAAGAATACCGAAGTCGCTGAATTGGTAGGTCCCCTCGTTGACCAAGGCATTGATTTGATCGGTGATGTCTTCCGCTTCTTGGTTGGCCGTGGGGTAGATGGCCAAACGCACGCAACTCCCATTGCCCCGCGACGGCACCAACACTTTGGCTTTGCGGTATGCGTTGTTCTGAATCAAACAATCAGCGATCGACAGGATCTCGGGGGTGCTGCGATAGTTTTCTTCGAGCCGAATGACTCGCAGTTCGGGATAATCCCTTTCCAAGTAAGTCACGTTCTTTAAGTTCGCGCCGCGCCAGCCGTAGATCGATTGGTCGGGGTCGCCCGTGGCGGCCAAGTTGGGGTGATCGACGCATAGGTGGCGAACGATCACGTACTGCGCCAAGTTGGTATCCTGATACTCGTCCACCATCACGTACTTAAAGCGCTCGTCGAGTTGCTGCCGGAGCTCCGCATGCGAGCGCAGGAGCAAAGCGGTGTGCATCAAGATATCGTCGAAATCGACCGCACCGTTGTCGAGCAACTGCTGTTGGTAGAACGGATAAACCTGCCCGACTTGATATTCATCGCTCGAGAGCGTTTCGGATTGCAGGATGTCGGGAGTGACCAAGCGGTTCTTAAAATAGCTGATGCGGTTAGCCAGCGTGGAGAGACTCACATGCGTTAACTCGAATTCAGCCTTTTTGACAGCCGTTTTCAAGGCAGCTTGGGCGTCGTCCACATCGTAGATGCTGAAGTTCTCGGGCAAGCCTACCAGCCGCGCGTAGCGTCGCAACAGCCGCACGCAAAAACCATGGAACGTCCCCAGCCAGACGTCGGAAGTCCCCACCAAGGTTTCGAGCCGCTGCCGCATCTCGCCAGCGGCTTTGTTGGTGAAGGTCAGACCAATAATTTGAACGGGTGCAATGCCTTGTTCTATCATGTAGGCGACGCGATGGGTGATGACCCGCGTTTTGCCACTTCCCGGTCCGGCCAACATCAAGAGTGGACCGTCGACGTGCTGGACCGCCGCGGCTTGAGATGGATTGAGGCCGTTGAGTAGTTCCGAGTGCGCCATGACGTAATGCTAGCAAAGGCATCAAAATAGTTGCAAGAAAACCTAGTTATAGGTTATACTCCGCACCTTCAATCTTCGGAACGAGCCGAAGAGCTTAGCGCACCTAAGGACCAGGATAGGAGGGACCCACTCATGGCGCGAACACGGATTCCCGTTAGTCAGGCGGAAGAGAAAGCTCGGCACTTGCGCGAGCAATTGGATCTCAGCACGGCTGAAATCGGTTTGACCGTCCGCACTACGAATTGCCTTGAAGAAAAAGGTATTTTCACGGTACGCGATCTTCTCAAGAGCACCCCTAAAGAGTTGTTGAGCATTTCGAACTTCGGTGAAAAGACGCTCGAAGAAGTCTACGGGGCACTTGAAAAGATCGGTTATTTCCGCTCCTCGCAACCGAAGTAAGGGCCTGTCCTTTGCGTTGGGGTTGTGTCTAGCGTTGCACCTGCGCGACAAACCGCCTTGGGGAAGTTCCCTGCGGCGGTTTTTTGGTTGTGTAGCGGCCAGAACTCGTAGGGTCGGGATTGTCGATTTTTGCGAGTTGCTGGTTGTTGGCACGTTGGGCGCGTTCACTCCATGCTTACCGCTGCGCGCCACGCGGGATCGTATTCGCGGCTCCACAGCGCCCGTTGGTCGGCGTTGTTGCGTGGAAGACCATTCGCAGAGTCGCAGTGGACTGTTTCGCCGGTGCGGTGAGCGATGTTGCCGAGATGGCACAGCAAGGTGCTGCGGTGACCTTCGCTGATGGGTTGGTTGAGCAGGCTCGGGTCCTTGGCGCGGATGGCGTCAATAAAGTTCTGCAGGTGTTCTGCTTGGCCACCGGAGGGCTCGCCCGCTTCTTCAACCAAGCGGTCGTCGCGATCGTAGAGGCGGAACTTGCCATTTTCGTCCAATTCGAGCGAACCGGCATCGCCATAGAACTCGCAAAAACGATTTCCGCGATGTTTGTTGCAAGAGAGTGCGTCCCAGGTGATTTGCTGTTCAGCGGCGAACTCGAAGCAGACTGAGTGGACATCGGGGGTTTCTTGGTCATCGTCAAACCAGTAACGCCCGCCAGAGCTAACGACGCGAGTGGGGAAGTCGACTTGCAGTCCCCAGCGGCACAGATCCAGTCCATGGACACCGTTGTTAGCCAGTTCCCCGCCACCCCAGTGCCAGAACCAGTGCCAGTTGTAGTGGACGACGTTGGTACGATAAGGAACGCGCGGTGCCGGGCCTTGCCACAGATCGTAGTCGAGTTCTTTTGGCGGTTCCGCCTCGGCTCCTTCGCCGATCGAGCCGCGCAAGCTGTTGTAGTAGCAACGCGCCAGACGAATGTTCCCGATGGCCCCCGAGTGCAGACGTTCCATGGCCAAACGGGTGCCGGGAGCGCTGCGGCGTTGGGTACCCATTTGCACGCAGCGGTTAAATTGCTTTGCCGCAGCGACCATCCATTCCCCTTCGCGCGGATTGTGGCTACATGGTTTCTCGACATAGACATGCTTGCCAGCTTTGCAAGCCATGATGGTCGCGGGGCCGTGCCAGTGGTTGGGGGCTGCGCAGACGAGCACGTCGACGGTTGGGTCGTCGAGGATCGTGCGGAAGTCGTTGACAACTAGAGGGCTTTTGCCTGTCTTGTCGCGAAACTGCTGAGCCGAGCTGCTGGCGCGGCGGGAATCGACATCGCACAAGTGGGTGATTTCCACGTCGGGCTGTTTGGCGAGATCAAGGGCCAGCGATTGTCCGCGGCTGAGTCCCATCACGCCGATGCGGATAACGGAAGCTTGACGACTTGGGGAGGGGGCCGCTGAGGTGTGCAGGTGGGGAATCGTCGAGAGGGCGGCGCCAGCCAGTACGAAATCTCTACGCGGTAGCATCGCTGGGGTTCCTGGTGGAAAAGGTGGGAGAGTGGAGCAAGCAGGTGTGGCGGGAGTGAAGCGGTAAACTCCTTTGTAACCTCTTCTGCCACGGATCGCAAATCTTCGCTGAGTTTCGCTCTGGACTCCCGCGCTGCGGCTCAGCTACAACTCCGATTCAGAATCACCTTCCGCAAAGGGATATACCATGAACAATATGAATTTTTTCGGCTGGATTCGGGACGGCGTGCGGCAATCGGTACTACTGGGCGTAAGCGATGCCATTGAGCAGCTTGGGACACCGGCGGCCACTGAGGAATTGCATCCAAGTGTGGCTGGCTTTTTGCATGTCGACCGCAACGACGGCGGGAGCGTATCCAGCGGGCAGCGTTTAACCGCCACGCCTGGGAGTAGCTCGAGCGCGTCGAGTGGTCCGAAGAACCGCAAGCGTTTGGGGCGCTCGCTCAAGGATATTGGCCAAGAAGCAGCCAATTAAGCGATATGCATGCTGTGAGCTGTTGGTCGTTAGTGGCTCGGTTCTTTGAAGCGGTAGCCGACCCCGCGGACGGTTTCGATGGTGTCGGCGAGATCCCCTAATTTCTTGCGAATAGCGCGGATATGAACGTCGATGGTGCGTTCGAGGACGAGCGTATCTTCGCCGAGAGCCGATTCGATCAACTCGCTGCGTTCGTAGGCTCGTCCAGGCTCTTGGATCAAGGCGGAGAGCAGTCGGAATTCGCTGCGGGTCAATTCGAGTTCTTGGGCCCCCATGTACGCCTGATGGCGTCTGAGGTCCACTTTGATTCCCATGCATTCGAGTACGGCCACTTCCGGCAACTCGTCGTCGGCCGTGCGTCGTCGCTGGAGGGCCCGTAAGCGTTCCAAGAGGACGCGAATGCTGTACGGCTTAACCACATAATCATCGGCTCCGGCGGCGAAACCATCGATTTGATCGAGGTCTTCTCCTTTGGCGGTCAGCATCAAGATGCCTGAGTCGCGGGTCTCTTTCATTTTTCGCAATTGTCGGCAGACATCCATACCGTTGACCAGTGGGAGCATCAGGTCAAGGACCACGATATCGGGCCGCTTTAACTTGGCTTGTTCTATCCCCTCGCGTCCATCGAAGGCGCGGAACACGTTGAAGCCTTCTTTCTGAAGGTTGTAAAACAAAATGTCCGAGAGGGCTCGGTCATCTTCGACGATCAGAACTTTTGGTTTCGACATAAGTCGCTCATAGGGGTTAGTCCTGCGCTAAATCGGTCAAGCTCGGCTTACCCAATTCAGCATGGCGGTGGCGCACGATCACGCCGTTGACCATGTACACAACATCTTCCGCCACGTTGGTGGCGTGATCGGCAATTTGCTCGAGGTGGCGTGAGGCCGAAAAGCAATGCAAGGCCACTTCGACCCAGTGGCTGTTGGACATGAGTTTTACTAAGCTCGCGATGACTTGTACATTCATTTCGTCCACGCGGTTATCCCGCTGAATGACTTGGTAAGCCAGGTCGATGTCGAGATTGATGAAGGCATTTAAGCTATCGCGAACCATCCCGATGGTTTCATCGGCCATCTGTCGAATAAGTTCTGGAATGGGAAAGTCGGAGTCGGCGGGGACGTTGCTGGCGCGCTCGGCCACATTGCATGCCAAGTCGGCCATTCGTTCCAGATCGTTGTTCACTTTGAGCATGGTCGTCAAGCGGCGTAGGTCGGCTGCAACTGGTTGGTGTAGCGCGAGCATCTTAAGGCATTCCTCTTCGATGCGGACTTCCGTCCGGTCAATATCGTCGTCCAGCCCAATCACTTGCGCGGCGGTATCCAGTTGCCGATGCATGAGCGATTTGACTGACAAGTTGATCATCTCTTCGACTTGTCCCGAGAGGGCGAGCAACCGGTGGTAGGCTTCTTCCAAATCGTGTTTCAAATGCCGCGACATGCCCGCAATTTCCTCAGAAAAACTAAAGACTGTCCGCGTCCGCCTCGAGTGGGGCGGAACCGCAGGTGGTTGTACAGCCTTTTTTAACAGGTCGTAAGACATAGAGCTAGGATGCGCGGCGCATGCAGTCGCGGGAATGAACTCTGGCATCAACCACCACTTTATAAACGCGCTGGGTAGCTAACCCTATCTCAGCTGTGTGAAGATTGCGCAAATAACCGTCAGCACGATGCAGCGGGATCTTCGATCAGGTGGGCGTAGCTATTGTAGCGGCGCGGGTCGATCCGCCCGTCGGCTAGAGCTTCGAGCACAGCGCAGTCGACTTCATGAATGTGGGTGCAATCGGGAAAGCGGCAACCACTAACATAGGGGCGGAGATCGCGAAAAAGTCCCGCAATCTCCTCGGGAGCGACATCCCATAACTCAAATTGACGGATGCCGGGGGTATCGACCAAGTAGCCTGCTGCGTACTCGGCACCGACCTCTAGAGGGATCAGTTCGGCGGTCGTAGTGGTGTGTTTCCCCTTCATGTTTTCGGTGCTCACCGCCTGGACCCTCAGACCGAGTCCGGCTTGGATGGCATTGAGCAGCGAACTTTTGCCAACACCACTCTGGCCGGTCACGACACTTTGGCGGCCAGCGACGATCTGTTTGAGTGCGGCAATGCCCCAGTTCTTCTCGGCGCTGGTTAGCAAGGTGCGGTAGCCCATTTGGGAGTAGACTCCCAGCAGCGGTTGGAACTCGGCCGGGTCGATCAAGTCGGCTTTGTTGATCACAATGATCGCTTCCAGTTTGGCTTGTTCAGCGGTCACCAGAAAGCGGTCGATCAAATGAGGCTTGAGGTCGGGTTGGCTGGCGCTGGCGACGATCACGATCAGATCGACGTTGGTCACCAGGATATGTCTGCGACCTTTGCTGGTGCGACTGAGGACGCCGTGTCGAGGTCGGACGGCCAGGATGATCCCCTGCTCGGTCCCCTCGGGACGGAAGACCACGATGTCCCCTGCAGCCACCACGTGACGTTGATCGGTCGAGATCGACTTCAGGACTTGCCGCACGGCGCAGCGAAATTGGTGGCCTACCTCGGTGCGGACGATGCACTCCAATCCATGCACCCGGAGTACGCGACCGTTTTGGACCGTGGGGTCGTCGAACTCCATTTCGATCGACAGGCCATCGTGATTGTCATCGCTGGCGTAGGAGCCGACAATGGTCCGGTGGCGGGTCAAGTCTCCCTTGCCACTGACCCGTTCGCGTTTGCGGACCGAGTCTTCGTCGAGGTTGTCTTGTTGGAATTTGCGAGTCAAGTCGCTTGATCGCCGACGTCCTTGGTAATTCTTCCTGAATTCAGTGCGGATCTTCGAGCTACGCGACTTCTTGGGCATATTGCAGCGATTACCTTAATTTGTCGCCGGAGTTCAGCTTGTCCCCGGAGTGGTCGCTCAAGAGCACATTCTGTGTCGTTGCGACAGACGATTCGGCGGAAGCGACATCCCCATCTTTGCCTGCCCCATCTTTGCCTGCCCCATCTTTGTCCGCAATGTGCGCGAAGGACCGGGCCGGTCCGTGGACCGATTCACCAATGATCTCTTGAATCTCGATTTCGCTCAGTTCCTCGCGCTCCAACAAGCCCTTGGTGATGGCTTCCAGTTCCTTTCGCTTTTCGGTCAGCAGATTGGAGGCTCGCGTGCTAGCCTCGTGCAAGATTCTCGCGACTTCGCCATCGATCAACTCTTGCGTGTGTTCGCTGAACTGTCGCGACTGATGCATTTCACGACCCAGAAACGGGTCCTCATCGGAAGTCTTATAACTGACCGGACCCAGCTTGGGGCTCATCCCCCAGTGGGTTACCATGCGTCGGGATAAGCTGGTGGCGCGCTCGAGGTCGTTTTCGGCGCCGACGGTTGTTTCGTCGTAAATGATCGATTCCGCAGCGCGGCCTGCTAGTAGGACCACCAGTTGATCGAGCAATTCGTTCTCGCTGGAGCTGACGCGATCTTCGGTCGGGACAATTTGTGTGCTTCCGAGCGATCTGCCGCGCGGAATGATCGTCACTTTGTGGACCCGCTGGGCACCTTTCAAGAACCAAGCGGCCAGCGTGTGGCCCGCTTCGTGGTAGGCGGTTTTTTCTTTTTCGTCTTGCTTCAAGATCTCTTCGCGCTTGGCCCCCATCAGGACTTTATCGCGGGCGTAGTCGAAATCGTCCATGCTGACCCGCGTCTTGTCGTTGCGGGCCGCCCACAAAGCGGCTTCGTTGACCAAGTTTCGGATATCGGCCCCGGTCAGGCCGATGGTGACCGCCGCCAATCGTTCAAGGTCGACATCGTTGTCCAGTGGCACGTCGCGCGTGTGGACTTTGAAAATTTCTAAGCGACCTTTATTGGTCGGGCGACCGACGGTCACATGGCGATCAAATCGCCCAGGACGAAGTAGGGCCGGGTCGAGGACGTCAGGACGATTGGTGGCCGCCACGATGATGACCGAATCGGTGCCGGTAAAGCCATCCATTTCGCTCAGGATCTGATTGAGCGTTTGCTCGCGCTCGTCGTGTCCACCACCCAAGCCGGCACCGCGTTGTCGCCCCACCGCATCGATCTCATCGACGAAAATGATGGCGGGCGCGTTGTCTTTGGCCGTTTGGAACAAGTCGCGAACGCGACTGGCACCGACTCCCACGAACATTTGAATAAATTCGCTACCGTTGACGGAGTAGAACGGCACACCCGCTTCTCCCGCAACTGCCCGGGCCAACAGTGTTTTTCCAGTACCTGGAGGCCCGTTCATGAGCACACCTTTGGGAATCCGCCCACCCAGTCGCTGAAATTTCTCCGGAGACTTTAAGAACTCGACGATCTCTTGCAAGTCGGCTTTAACCCCTTCGAGGCCTGCTACATCGGCAAAAGTAGTTTGCTGCTCGCTCGGTTCATAGCGTTTGGCGGTCGAGCGCGAAAAACTCGACAAGAAACCTCCGCCCCCCATCAATTGATCCCGCGTGCGTCGGAACATCATCCACACGACGATCATGAGCGCGATCGGCAAACCGATCATCAAGAACAGAAACAAGTATTCCATCGCGTTGCCAGAGCTGTACTCGACGTTCAGATCGGGTTGCGGCTGGGCAATTTCACGGATGATATCTTCCGATTTCGGCGGAAGCTGAACCATGAATCGCTTGCTTAGCTTGGCCGCCTCCCCTTTGGCTGCGTCGTTGGCGATGACCGCCCCTTTTTCATCGTATTTCGGAGGAGGGGGTGGGGGCACCTTGAAGGTGCCAATCCCCGTTGTGCCATTGACTTCCAACGTCTGAACGTTTTCGGCATCCAGTTGTCGGAGGAAGAAACCGTACGGAATCTCATCCATGTTGAATGCAGGCCAAAGCGATCGCAGCATCAAAAAGCCGAGAAGCGCAAGCAATAAAATTGGCCAAAACTGGTTGCGGCGAGGAGGCGTCGCGGCACTATTCTTGCCAGCAGGCGGTCGCTGGTTGTTTTCCATTCAAAACCCTTTTCAGGCGCTCAAGCGTGTCTTAGTAGCTAGAAGGTAGCTCGCAATCGCTGCACTGTAAGGCTCAGTGCAAGGGGATCCAGCAAATGCGGACCACTTATTCTATCCAACAAAGCCCCGTGTTGGGCACCCCAGCCGAGTTGCCTTCCGTGCAAGGAGTCGTCAGCGGCAAATTGGCTGCGGCGAGGCGGTTGGTGGCGAGGCGGTTGGCGGCTGGGCGGTTGGTGGCTGGGCTCCGTGGTGGCGAGTCAGGAACGGCCGGGAGGCCAGTTTATCGTGATTCAGTGCCGCTGCCGATGCATTGCGTCATTTCGCCTCTCAATTTCGCCCCTTTTTTTGGTGCGCCCGGACCGAATCAGGGAAGAAGTCGACTGCGGACTAGGAACATCGGGCAGGAACCGCGGTTGGCAAGACCAGAGGGAATCGTTGCCGCGAACAACCCCCTCACCGCCTATCGAACCGCAACTCGCAATCGCTTATCATACGTTAACTTCTGCTTAGCAAGCACAACCCTCCCATCCAACCCTCCGGTCAGAACGCCATGTTGTTTACGTCCCTCGACTTTGATCGGCCAGGTAAGCAACAGGGTTTCCTGCAAGTTCCCTATTCGCATAATTTGGGAGGATGGGCTAATGTGCTGATCCCGACCACGGTGGTTACGCGGGGGCCAGGGCCAACCGTTTTGATCCTGGGGGGCAACCATGGGGACGAATATCAGGGGCAAATTGCGGCCATGAAACTCGCCCGTGAACTGATCCCCGAGATGGTCACCGGACGCATCGTACTCATCCCCTCTCTGAATTTTCCAGCTGCCCGCGCGGGGACCCGTTTATCGCCGTTGGATGGAATGAATATGAACCGCGCCTTCCCGGGTGAGGCGGAGGGGCCGGTGACAAGCCAGATTGCGCACTACCTACGCACGGTTCTGTTTCCGATGAGCGACGTGGTGATCGACATTCACTCGGGTGGCCGCAGCATGGAGTTCCTGCCGTGTGCCCACATGCACTTGGTGCCTGACCTGGAACAACGCCGTGAAATGATGGCGGCCATGTTGGCTTGGAACACCGATTTTGCATTTCTTTACGCCGATATCGCGGGCAGCGGCTTGTTACCCGTTGAGGCGGAGAATCAGGGAAAGCTGGTGGTAACGACGGAGTTGGGCGGTGGTGAAGCGATTCCGGCGAGCGTGCATCGTATTGCTCAGGGGGGATTGCGGAACGTATTGATTCATGTGGGAGTCTTGATTGGCGAAGAACAATCGCGGGCCAGTCTGGGATTGCCCGCAACCGTTTTGACGCAAGCCCTTGGTCGCGATGATTATCTCTTGGCGCCCGAATCGGGCATCTTTGAAGTACTAGTTGATCTGGGTGAACAGGTGCAGTCTGGTCAGTGCGTGGGATTGATACATCATCTGGAACGTCCCGACCGAGCGCCTGAGGTGATCAATTCTGCGAGTGAAGGTTACTTGGTCACCATGCGCGCACCCTGCTTAACGCAACAAGGAGACTGTGTGGCGGTGATTGCCCAGGCGGTTGATCCACGCAGCGTGTGTACAGCATGACGCAGTTTGCACCTGACCAGGCGAAGATGCTCCGCCAAGGAACGTGGCTCGTCGCTTTCATGTGGGTTGCTTACTTTCTCAACTACTGCGATCGCCAAGCCATCTCGGCCATGTATCCGGTTTTGCAGAGTGACTTACAGCTGACCGATACGCAGCTCGGCTTACTGGGTTCCATCTTCTTATGGGTCTATGGCTTTGGTTGTCCGCTGGCGGGGCAGTTAGCAGACAAGTTTTCCAAGCGCCTGCTGGTGGTGCTGAGCTTAGTGATTTGGAGTCTCGTCACGGGATTTACCGGTTTGGCAACTTCTGCGGTGGTGTTGTTGGCATTGCGCGCGGCCATGGGAATTTCAGAGTCGCTGTATATGCCTGCGGCGATTTCGTTAACGGCCAATGCCCATGCTCCCGAGCGTCGTTCGCGGGCAGTCGCCGCACTCACCACAGCGCAAGTGGCCGGAACAGTAGGTGGCGCTTGGTTCGGAGGTTGGATGGCGCATCACGGTCAATGGCGGCAAGCCTTTTTCTATTTGGGGGCGGTAGGTGTCCTGTATGCCATCCCTTACTATTGGTTCTTGCGGCGTGTCAACGAAGAACAGGCAGTCGAGACTAAGCGGGCCACTGCGGGATTGGCCGTGGCCGAGTTGTTCAAAGTGCCGACGTACATCGTGCTGTGCATCGTCTTCCCGTTGTTCTTGTTTGGGCTATGGATGCTCTACGCCTGGCTTCCCAATTTCTTGTTCGAGAAGTTTAGTTTATCGCTAAAGGATGCTGGTTTCACCGCCTCGATTTATCTGCAGACGGCTACTCTCGTCGGGCTATTGGGTGGCGGCGTGATTGCCGATCGTTTGTTCTTGAGGACCCGAGCGGCTCGGTTGTGGTTGTTGACGACCACGCTCGTGTGCTGCGCTCCCTGTCTGTTTTTTATTGGCAATTCAGCCACCCTGCCTGCGACCTGCGTAGCGGCCGCTGGTTTTGGTCTGTTTAGCGGATTTCTGATGGGCAACATATTCCCCGCCGCCTTTGAAGTCGTGCCGGCCGATACGCGCGCTTCGGCTGTCGGCTTTCTCAATTTTTTTGGGGCCATCGTCTCGGGCTTCGCACCCTTGGTAGGCGGCATGTGGAAGCATTCGGTGGGTATCGAAAAGTTGTTGTCGTACACCTCGCTCACTTACCTCGTCGCGGCCGTCTTGCTGCTGTACACCATTCGTTATCTCTTTCCGCGCGACTACGCCAAGATCCATTAACGCGCGAGGATAGTTAAATATGCAGCGATTCATTGGTTCACGGCGCGTCCTCGCGCATTGTCCGTCTTGAATTGAAAGCCACGTTATGCCGCGAATATTGATCGCTGAATGCAAGCAGGAGGTCTCGACATTCAATCCCCACTTAAGTACTTACGCGGACTTTGGGGTTCGAACGGGCGAAGCGCTCGTGCAGTACCACCGTGCGGTCCGCAATGAAGTGGGGGGAGCACTGGAGGTGTTTGAGTCTGAACCCGACGTTGAGTGTATACCGGCCTACAGCGCCTTTTTCATCACTTCCGGAGGGACGTTGGCTCAAGCCGATTGGGAACGGATCGCTCACGAGTTTCTCGAGCAGATTCGTCAAGCACCTCCCGTGGATGGCGTGTACTTCTGCATGCACGGAGCGATGGCCAGTGTAGCAGAGTTGGATCCGGAGGGCTGGCTATTGGCCGAGAGTCGCCGACTGCTGGGTGAAGAAGTTCCGATCGTAGTCTCGCTTGATTTACACGGTATCCCGACCGACCGGATGTGGGTGCATAGCGACGCCATCGTGGCCTATCACACTTATCCTCATGTTGATTTTTTTGAAACGGGGCAACGTGCCGCACGCCTCCTGCTGCGCATCGTTCGTGGTGAAGTGCAACCGGTGACCGCCAAGGTTGCGATACCCGCGCTGGTGCGTGGTGATGAGTTGATTACGGCGACCGGCTCCTTCGGAGGGTGTATTCGACTGGCGCAGGGGGCCGAGCAAACCGCACCGGGCTTATCTGCTGGAATGTTTATCGGCAATCCCTTCACCGATGTCCCCGCCCTGCAAAGTTATGCGTTTGTCGTCACCGACAAGGCTCCTGAATTGGCATCGCAGCAAGCGTTAGAAATTGCCGAGCGATTTTGGAACGAGCGCGAGAAGATGCAAGTCCCTTTGGTGAGCTTGTCGGAGATGTCTGAGCGCTTGTTGGCCCTGCGAACGGGAACTGCGGCGATCGTGGACGCGGCAGATGCGACGAGCTCCGGCGCCTCGGGGGACAGCAACGCGATTCTTCGGGAGCTGCTGCGGGTCGCTTATCGAGGGCGGACCTTGTTGCCGATTGTTGATGCACCGGCCGTGCAGAGGGCATTTGCGGTGGGTGTGGGGGGGACGCTGCGCACAACCTTAGGAGGCACATTGGACCGCGGGCGATTTGAGCCGCTGCCGCTCCAGGCTACCGTGCGGATGCTGTCCGATGGCACATTCCGCAGCGAATCGTTTGGTGAACAATGGCTGGCGGGTCTCGTAGCCGTATTGGAGGTAGGTAACTTGACGATCGTGGTGAGCAGCCGGGCGGTAAGTCTCTACGATCGCTCGTTCTTTTACGCGCATGGGCAGGATCCAAAAAAGTTCGACGCAGTCGTGGTCAAATCGCCGCATTGCCAGCCGCACATGTATGCTGAGTGGTGTGCCGAGTTGATTCTGGTGGATGCACCGGGTTCGTCGAGTGCCAATTTGCGGTATCTTGGTCACCAGCGCTGCCCGCGTCCTATTTTTCCTCTCGACGCTCATGTCCCGTTTGATCCACAACCACAGCTTTTTCAGCGACGGCAGTTTATAAAATGAAAATACGAGCAATTCACTGTGCGGGTTTACGTGGTGCAACACCTGAAGGGGGTTGGAGCAATGAACTGCGCCCGGAGGACTGCGTGCACACTTTAATTGCCGTGCACACCGATACGGGCGAGCTTGGCCTGGGAAGTGTGTTTACGAATGACGGCTTGGTCCGAGCTGCGTTGGCGATTCTTGAACCGCTTTTTTTAGGCGAAAATGCACTAGAGCCTGAACGGGTTAGTGAGAAACTTCATCAGCACATGTTTTGGCTTGGGCGGGGGGGCTCCATCACGCATGCGATCAGTGGTATCGATATCGCGCTGTGGGATCTTTTGGGCAAAGCGACGGGACAACCGGTGGGAAGATTGCTCGGTGGACGCTATCGGGAACGGGTACAACCTTACGCCTCGCTGCTGATGGATGAGCCGGAGAAAATGCGAGCGCATTTGTTAGCGGTCAAAGCTCAAGGGTTTCGAGCCTTCAAAATTGGTTGGGGACCGTTTGGTCGTCGCGATGCTGCCACGGATGAGGCGATCGTGGCTGCTGCCCGAGACGCGGTGGGGTCCGAGTCGCGGCTGATGGTGGATGCGGGAGCCAGCGACGCCTTCTGGCCGAATGGCTACAAGTGGGCGCTGCGCACGGCACACATGCTGGCCAACTACGATGTGCATTGGTTCGAAGAAGCCTTGCTTCCCGATGCGCTCGATGACTATGTGAAACTCCGCGAGCACTCGCCGGTCCCTATCTCAGGTGGCGAAGTGCTGACGCGGCGACAAGCCTTTGAACCGTGGTTGGCCGCTCGGGCCTTTGACATCGTGCAGCCCGACGTGACCAAGGTGGGTGGCATCAGCGAAGAACGACGCATCGCTTGGCGAGCTCAAGAGCAAGGTGTGCAGTTCATTCCGCACGGTTGGAACACCGCTGTTGGTTTGGCGGCCGACCTACAACTGGCCTCAGCGTTTGCGACCACCGACTTGGTCGAGTACTTGACCGGTTCGCCATTCATCGATGAATTGACTTCGGGTGGCTGGCAACTGGACGCCGACGGTATGTTGGCCATTCCCAGTGCTCCGGGGCTGGGGTTGGAACTCGATCCCGACGTGGTTGCCAAGTACACCGGCGATCGCAATTTTCTAATGCCCAAGCCGTAACTATTCTATATTTATTGAGCTACTCGCAGTTCATTGAGCTGATCGCAAATTCTCGACATAAGGTCTGCAACCGCATGAGCAACTGTACTGCACAAATCACTTCCCGGACAATCCTTGGTCTCTTTGCGTTTTTCGGCATGCGTTCGTTTCGATTGTCCCTGCTCGGCTATGGGCTACTCGGCTATCGGCTACTCGGCTATGGGCTACTCGGCTTCTCGCTGCTGGCCACGCAGACTCAAGCTGACGAGGGGATGTTTCCGATCAGTCAGCTTGCCGAACTGAACTTGGCTGACAAGGGACTGGAGATTACCCCGCAGGAGATCTTCAATCCCGATGGGGTGGGGCTGCTGGATGGCATTTGCCGGGTCAATGGATGCACCGGCTCGTTTGTTTCTGGCACCGGCTTGATCATCACCAACCATCACTGCGCCTATGGAGCGATTCAAACGGCCAGCACGACCGAGCATGATTATCTGGCCAACGGGTTTCAGGCCAGGACGTTGGGTGATGAGCTCCAAGCCAAGGGGTACACGGTGCGCATCACCGAGGCCTACACCGATATCTCCGCCCAGGTGCTGAGTGCCGTCACGGGAGAGATGAGTTTCTTGGAACGCACAAAGGCGATTGAGCGTCGGCGGAAGGAGTTGGAGAAGGAGGCCGAAGTGGCGAGTCCAGGGATGCGGGCCGAAGTGGCCGAGATGTTTGCGGGCAAGACCTACGTGCTATTCCTGTACACCTACTTGAAGGATGTGCGACTTGTCTTCGCCCCTCCTGCGTCGATTGGCAACTTCGGTGGCGAAGTGGACAACTGGGAGTGGCCGCGTCACACGGGCGATTTCTCTTTCATGCGGGCCTACACGGCCCCCGATGGCTCGAGCGCGGATTACGCGCCTGAGAATGTTCCGTACAAGCCCAAGCGTTTCATTCAAGTGGCTGCGGAAGGGGTCGATGAAGGGGACTTTGTGTTTTTGCTCGGTTATCCAGGTCGCACTGCGCGACACAGGACCGCCAGTTTTCTGAACTACGAAGAAAACGTGCGTCTACCTTATATCGTCGATCTCTACGGTTGGCAGATCGCTACGCTTGAGCAAGCCGGGGCCAGCGATCGTGGGGTGGCTCTCAAGCATGCTTCGCGGATTCGTTCCTTGGCGAACGTTGAAAAGCGTTCGCGGGGCCAATTAAAAGGGCTCAAACGGGCGGCGATTGCACAACGTCGGGCGGAAGAGGAAGCCGCTTTGTTGACCTACATTCAAGCCGATGCTGCCCGCGCCGCACGGTATGGTCCCGTGCTGGCCGATATCGATGGGGTGTACCGCGCAATGTCCGCAACCGCAACTTATGAATTGAACATGGAAAATCTGGTTTCAGCCTCACGTTCTTTAGCGATTGCCTTTGCATTGTTCGACGCGGCCTCCGAGCGCCAAAAAGAGGATCTGGAGCGCGAGCCGGCTTTCATGGATCGCAATTTTGACCAGACCATGAAAACACTCATGCTCAGCGTTCAAGATTTGCACCTTCCCACCGACAAATTGGTACTCCGCGAAATGCTCGAGCGGCTCGCGCGGGTGTCTCAGGCGGTCGAGCTCCCCGCGCTGCATGAACTGCTGGTTGCACCTGATCGGATCGGGGACTCTGTAGACGACTGGCTGAGCGCAACGCGCGTGCACGATCCGGAGTTTGTGCAGGCTTGTGCGAGCATGTCGCCGGAGGAACTGCAAGCCACCGAGGATCCGCTATTTCAGTGGATCGCCTCTCTCTACCCAACCTACTTGGATTTGCGACAATTGGGCAAGACTCGCGACGGGCAACTTGATAAGTCTTACGGTTCGCTGGTTGAGATC
Source organism: Pirellulaceae bacterium (assembly GCA_041751975.1). Lineage (GTDB taxonomy): Bacteria > Planctomycetota > Planctomycetia > Pirellulales > Pirellulaceae > Aureliella. Next base: position 110,984 of record JBGSHW010000052.1, on the reverse strand, counting down.
AAGCAGGAGTTTCTGAGCAAGAGTTTCGTTCCGGATGCCAACGCTACTTTGCGGATGACCTATGGGCGGGTGCGTAGTTATTCGCCCGAAGATGGTGTGCTCAAGACTCCGCTGACCACGCTCAAGGGGCTCATCGAAAAAGCCACGGGCGAAGAACCGTTTGTTGTTCCCGATCGACTGCGGGAACAATACACGGCTGGAAATTTCGGTCCCTTTGTCCATCCCAAATTGCAACAAGTTCCGGTGGCCATGTTGTACGACACCGATACGACTGGTGGCAACTCAGGCAGCCCAGTGTTGAACTCCAAGGGCCAACTGGTGGGGGTGAATTTCGATCGCGCCTTCGAAGCCACCATCAATGATTTCGCTTGGAACCAAAGTTACAGTCGCTCGATAGGGGTCGACATTCGCTATTGCCTGTGGATCACTGGCAAAGTCTACGGCGCCGAGCACTTGTTGCAGGAAATGGGAGTGCCCTTGCCGTAGCGTTGTTTAAGCAGCTGTTTATCGATGATTTGATGCACAAGTGCTTATTGTAGTTTCAGCTGTCGGCTGCGTTCTGCTACGCGTGCAGATTGTTCGCTGCCAGCTTCGGAGACTGCTATGGAAAGCCAACCATCGCGGATCTCGAGCTGCGAGACAGCCAGCCCAGCGGCCCGCGGATCGGTTCGCCAGTTTTCACTCACCAAGGGGATGTGCGGGTTGGCGACAAAGATACGGGCGAAGATGACACGTAGGCGGAAGCGGTCGCGATTAATGCGGCTTTCGATTTCCACGACACCGTCGCGCAGTAATTCAGCAGTCAATCCGTCGGCCAGTGGCACGTAGTGCGAGACGACGGTGAAGTTCTCAATGTGCAGGCGATCCGGTTGTGTCAGCTCTGCAATGTGCAGGCTCAGCCGCAGTCGACCGTCGACTAATTCAATTGAGGCGGGACGAAGATCATTAAACCGAATTGAAATATCGCCAGGGGCCTCGTCCGGGAGCGTCCAGTCGGATTGCTGAAAGACTTCCCCCAGTCGCGCCAAGAGATCAGGCAGCGTCCAGAGTTTTCCGGTCAGACCGATTTGTTCAATCGTGTTATTCAGCAGCGATTGATGTATTTGCATACTCAGCAAGCTATCGCTGGGAGCCCGTGGACGGGGTGTGAAGGCGGCCATCTGGGCTTCATGGGCAACACGGTAACGAATCGACAAACGATCTTCGGTGGTGTTCATCGAGACCACCATCGGATTCAGACTCATCCGCTCGAGTGGCCCAACAATGCGATCACTCAGTTCACGTTCGGCTTGGCTCAGCCCCTCCTCCAGACGACGGTCCAATTCCGCATCGGCTTCTTGTGCGATCAGCCGACGGGTGATGCGCTGTGCCAGTCCTCGTTTTTGTTCAAATTGCTCGCGGACGATTAGTCGCACGAAGTCGCCGATGACCGGTAAACTGTCGTAGTCGGTGCTCATCCGCCTTAAAAAGTCTTGCGAGTTCACACCGGTTGCCTCAGACGACACGCGATAGCCGTGGGGGTCCAAGCGAATGAAGCGATGGCTGTTGATTTGGGCTGTCGATGTGTTGTGAAACACCGCCGGCCCTTTGCTGCTCCGGGTGTTGCTTACCAAATCGCCGAGAACACCCAGGTCGATGTTCCAGGCAGTCTCATCCGGGACCAACTTGATCTTTAATTCGGTCTGCACAGCGCTATTGCCAGCCGTATCAGCCCCCAGGATACGCTGCCGCACCGGGCGAATCTCGCTCGCACCATTGGGTAAGAAACGCTGAATCAAATCGCCTGAGAGCGAGACGCGAAGATTTGCATTTCTGTAGTGGTCATTGAGTACCGAGGCGACCCGTTGTTGCCTCTCATGCTCCGAGTGCCTGAGCAGTTGCACGGTACTGGCCAATGCTTGGCTGGCCCGTCCGAGCGAGTTTTCTTCAAAGAATTCCAGGTTCGCGAGTAGTTGTCGGTAGTCGACCGGCTCGCGGCCCCACACGATCAACTGCGACGCCAGCTCTTCAAATTCCGGTTGCTCCAGGAATCGCTGTTGAGCAGCGGTCAGTCGCTGGTAGCGCAAGCGGGCTAGCGACTTGAGCGGAAGAGGACTGGCTGCGGTCCAGCCCGCGACATCCTCTTCCAGCCACTGCTGCATTTCATTCAATAGCAAGTAGTTCCGCCAGCGTTCCGCGTCGCCCGTTTTGCCTAGATGCGTTTCCACGGCTTGCACCGCAGCGAGCAAGTCTTGTCGTGCGAGGACATCACCACGAGGCTTATGCAAGCTGATGGTCGAGCCCTCCAGGCAGCCCTGGATCGCTTGCCATAGTTCCACACGCCGAAGCAACGAGTAAGAGGCAACATTTAGGCGGGCAGCGAGATCATGATCAGTCAGCGCGTTACCCATGGCGGGGGCATTGGCTGCCAAGACGCTCAGGGCGCTGAGCTCAGCTCGGCTGTGGGCATGCTCCAGCCCTTGGTATTTGATCAGACGATTTAAATGAAGCTGGGTTTGCACAAGCCATTGGCTGACCGCCGCGACTTCGGCTGGAGAAGCGGTCATTAAAATGTCCAGCGGTCGTCCCGTGGATGTCACAGGACGTGAGACCAACGTAGGACTGTGTCCGCCCGCTATCTCGCTGAGCCAGTTCTGCCCCAGGGATACCAGCTTTTCAAGCTCGGTCAGTTCGCGGATAAGCCCGGTGGGTTCCGGAATGCGACCATCGATCGTGGCTGGGGCAGATAGTGCAGAGTTGCTACCCCGAGTGTTTGGAAAACTCGACGGCTTCCCAAGACTGCGGGTGGCACTGACCGTTTGCATGGGAGTCTCGAAGGCGAGGTCCATCGCCTCCATCAAGTAGTCGATAGTTGAGTTGCTCGATTGCAGTGGAAGTGTTGCGAAGTCGGAGGAAATGACCGGTGCATGCAGCACCACGTTGGCTGCTGGCTCAGGCGGACGCCGCAACAGATGTGTGGCCGTCGAACTGTCCATGCTGCCGATGCGGCGCGCGAGTGGCGTCGCGTCGCTGGCAGGGAATTGCACCGAGCCGGTGAGACCAGGATCAACCGTCAGTAGGATTCCTTTGGGCTCGGTTGTCGCCCCGCGACTGTCCGCCGTGAAAGGAGCCTTCCAAAATGCTGCAGTTGGTATGCGAAGATGCCGTTCGACAGCCAGAATGACAAGTGTGAGCGTGACGGCAACCGTCAACGCAGCCATCCAGCCTCGGTAGCCGCGGCTGTTATCCATGTGTCGTATTCCCTTACGAGACAATTATCCAATGTCGAATCGTTGCGTCGCTTCTCCGAGGCCCGCGAAGGCATCGTTATCTTTCCGTGGAGAAAAATAGATTGTTCGACGTTGCATGCGATGCCTGTTATCAGGCCGTCAAATTTAGATCGGCAATTCCAACCTCGCAGCCCCAACTGCACTGCGTACGAATAGGAGCACTTTTCACGAAAGATCCGAAGAGGAAATCTAGCTAGACTTTGACGTTCGTCCAGTGCGGTTGCCAGCGCGTCGATTCGCACACTCCGCGTCCTGCTCTTCGAAAACTTGACTGAATCCAGAGCAGATCCAAGAAAAATGCAAACTCAACGTTCGGGCTGTGACGATAGCTTGGGTAACCACTTCAGCCTGCACGCTGGGATGACGCGCTGAACGCCTTCCGAAGGTCAGGCCAACCTCTACTTCCCCAAGAAGTCGACACATGCCGCGATTGCTTAAGTTTGCTACCACGCTTGGTCTGGCCAGCGCCTTGTTTGCGTATTATGCCATAGGCCAACAACCCGCAGCGCTCAACCCTGTTTCGAGCGACGAGGCATCGGTCTTGATGCGTGCCAAGCTCTCCAGTTCACAACGAGTGATCGAAGGGCTCATGTCGGGCGACTTTGAAATGATTCGCAAAGGTGGGGAGGATCTGCAGAAGATCTGCGACTCGACTCAGTGGCGTCAACGGGATGAGCAAGTCGTCGCGCATTATCGCAGCGAGCTGCGGCGCTCCGCCATGAAACTAATCTCACTCGCCAAAGAAGAGAATCTGGATGGTGCCGCGTACACCTACATGCACACGATGACCACGTGCATCAATTGCCACCAGTACTCGCGCGACGTACTGCGTATCGCCGACCGTTCGTCCCCCTTGCCGCAGGTAGTTCGCATTCCGGTGACTGAGCAAGAAAACTCTTCGCGTCAATCCAGAAACCTCTACCGCTAGAAGCTTTAGGTTTCTAGCTTATTGCCTTTCCGACATGGCTCCACTGGCACAGGGCCAGTGGTCGCGGCAGCTTGATGGGAGCATCTGCTCCGTTCGACGTCAGGCTAATGGCTAATGGCTAATGGCTAATGGCTGGCGACCGATCGCTGGAATCCCTTTAGCTAGTCGCTGCAGCCGCAGTTCCCATCGTGAGGCCGGGGGCTGGCAAGATGCTGCTTCCCTGCAAAAAGATGTCGATCGCCCGGGCAGCACCGCGACCCTCGTTGATGGCCCACACCACCAGCGACTGACCGCGTCGGCAATCGCCTGCGGCGAAGACACCATTGATGCTGGTCGCGAAATCGCCGTGAGCGGCCGCGTAGTTGCTGCGATTATCGGTCTGCAAACCCAGCTTCTCGACCAAGTATTGCTCGGGTCCGAGGAAGCCCATGGCCAGCAGGACCAAGTCGGCCTCGACCAAGTGCTCGGAGCCAGGCACCTCGCGCATCTGCAGTCGACCATCTTCACCCATGGTCCACTGGACTTTCACCGCCAGGATTCCCTTGACGCGACCTTGGCCGTCATCAACAAACTTCTTGCTCAGCACGCAGTACTCGCGTGGATCTTTACCGAATTTGGCTTCCGCTTCTTCATGGCCATAGTCGACTCGGAATATACGGGGCCATTGTGGCCAGGGATTGTCGACGCCTCGCTCGACGGGCGGTCGGTCCATCAGCTCAAAGTTAATCAGCTGGCCACACTCGTGCCGCAGGCTGGTTCCGATGCAGTCGGTGCCGGTGTCGCCGCCACCGATGACCACCACTTTTTTGCCCTTGGCGGAAATGAACTGAGCATCTTTCAGTTCGCTATCGAGCAGGCTCTTGGTGTTGGCGGTGAGGAACTCCATGGCAAAGTGAATGCCCGAAAGTTCTCGACCAGGGATCGGCAAGTCTCGCGGCTTGGTCGCTCCAGTGGTTAGGAGCAGTGCGTTGTTCGTTTCCAGTAGTTGCTGGGCATCGAGCGTGTTCCCCACGTCGGCACCCGTAATAAACTTGATCCCCTCGGCGGCCATCAAGTCAAGACGCCGTTGCACGACATCTTTGTCGAGCTTCATGTTCGGGATGCCGTAAGTGAGTAAGCCACCGATGCGATCGGCCCGCTCGTAAACCGTAACTTCATGGCCCGCTTTATTGAGCTGATCGGCAGCGGCCAGTCCGGCTGGTCCACTGCCAACGATGGCTACCGTCTTGCCGGTTCGTTTGGCGGGCGGCTTGGCATGCACCCAGCCTTCGGCGAACGCGCGATCGATGATGGCGTTTTCGATGTTCTTGATAGTTACTGCCGGGTCGGTGATACCCAAAACACACGCACCTTCGCATGGGGCTGGGCATACACGTCCAGTGAACTCCGGGAAATTATTCGTTTGGTGCAGTCGTTCGCTGGCGTCCTTCCAGCGACCTTGATAGACCAAGTCGTTCCACTCCGGGATTAAGTTGTCGATGGGGCAGCCGCTATTGGACTGGCAGAATGGCACACCGCAATCCATGCACCGCGCGGCCTGCTCTTTCAACTGCGATTCATCCGGTTCGGTGTAGACTTCGCCAAAGTCGGCGAGCCGCACGATGGGTAAACGCCAGGGTACTTTTTTTCGATCGAATTCCTTAAATCCAGTTGGCTTGCCCATGTTTGTACTTCTTTAGCGTGAGGTTGTGGTGGTGGTTGGCGGCGCAACAGCTTGTTTCTAACTTGCTTGTTTCCATGTTTTACGCCTGAGTCGTCTGCTCGACCGTTTCAATGGTGGCAGGTTGCCTGATTTGGCTCTTAGTCGTTATCGGAGGTGACCAAGGCAGGTTCGCGTTTGCCGGCGAGTTCTTCTAGCACGCGTTTGTAATCGATCGGCATTACCTTGACGCATTGGCTCAGAAAGGTGGGCCAATCGGCAAGAACTTGTTTCGCCACTTCGCTGCCGGTGTAGGCCAGGTGCCGTTCGATCAAGTCGCGCACTTCGGCCTCTTCTTCGGGTGTGTCAATCTTTTCCAGTTCGACCGTTCCCAAGTTGCATCTCACGCTGAAGTTCCCTGTGCGGTCGAGCACATAGGCGATGCCACCCGACATGCCAGCGGCAAAGTTGCGACCGGTTCGGCCGAGAACCACCAGCCGCCCACCGGTCATGTACTCGCAGCCGTGATCGCCGATCCCTTCGATGACCGCCTTGGCACCCGAGTTGCGGACGCAGAATCGCTCCGCCGCTCGACCCCGTAGAAACGCTTCTCCACCGGTGGCTCCGTACAAGCAGACGTTGCCGACGAGAATGTTGTCTTCGGCTGCAAAGGAACTGACCTTGGGGGGATAAACGATAACGCGTCCACCGGAGAGACCTTTGCCGACATAATCGTTAGCATCCCCTTCCAGCTCGATGGTCACCCCGTGCGCGAGGAAGGCTCCCAAGCTTTGGCCCGCCGAGCCGGTCAGCTTGATGCGCACCGTGTCATCGGGCAAGCCGGCTTGCCCGTGCACTTTGGCAATTTCGTGGCTGAGGATCGTGCCCACTGTGCGATTGGTGTTGATGATCTCCGATTCGATCGTCACACGCTGTAAATCGTGAATCGCCTTTTGTGCCGCCGGGACAATTAAGGTCATGTCGAGCGATTGCTCCAAGCCGTGCTCCTGCGGAATGGCATGCCGCGTGATCACATCGGGCCGCAATCCCTTGGCAGGTGTGAGCATGGCGGTCAAATCGAGTCCATCCGCTTTCCAGTGGTTGATCGCTTTCCGTGTATCGAGTGCGTCCACGCGACCTACCATGTCGTCAATCGTGCGGAAGCCGAGTTTGGCCATGATTTGGCGTGCATCTTCGGCCACCATGAACAAGTAGTTGACCACGTGTTCGGGCTTGCCTTTGAACTTCTTCCGTAACTCGGGGTCTTGAGTCGCCACTCCCACTGGACAGGTGTTCAAATGGCATTTGCGCATCATGATGCAGCCCAAGGTGATGAGCGGTGCGGTGGCGAAACCGAATTCTTCGGCTCCCAGCAAGGCAGCGATGACCACATCGCGACCGGTCTTCAGGCCGCCATCGGTTTGCAGCACAACGCGGCTGCGGAGGTCATTGAGGACCAAAGTTTGGTGCGTTTCGGCAATTCCCAATTCCCAGGGAAGTCCCGCGTGCTTAATGCTAGTGAGGGGCGAAGCGCCCGTTCCACCGACATCACCGGCGATCACAATATGTTCCGCATGGGCCTTGCTAACGCCCGAAGCGATCACACCCACTCCTACTTCGCTCACCAGCTTGACGCTGATGCGCGCGGCGGGATTGGCGTTCTTGAGGTCATGGATGAGTTGTGCCAAGTCCTCGATGGAGTAGATGTCGTGGTGGGGCGGAGGGCTGATGAGCCCCACGCCGGGAGTGCTGTAGCGGATGCGGGCGATCGTCTTGTCAACTTTCTTGCCCGGCAGTTCACCCCCTTCGCCCGGCTTGGCACCTTGCGAGATCTTGATCTGCAGTTCATCGGCATTAGTCAAATATTCGATGGTGACACCAAATCGTCCCGAGGCGACTTGTTTGATGGCAGAACGCTTCGAGTCCCCGTCGGGCATAGGCTTGAAGCGCACGGGATCTTCGCCACCTTCCCCCGTGTTGCTCTTGCCACCCATGCGGTTCATGGCGATGGCTAACGACTCGTGCGCTTCGGCGCTGATCGACCCGAAGCTCATCGCGCCGGTGCAGAATCGCTTGACGATTTCGCTGGCTGGTTGAACTTCTTCGATCGGCAAGGGAGGTCCACCCACGTTCTCCTTGAATTCGAGCAGGCCACGGAGAGCGCACTTCATCTTGGTATCGTTGTTGATGTGTTCGGCAAAACGCCAATAAGCGTTTTTGTCGCCGGACCGCGCTGCGACTTGCAGATCGGCAATTGCCTCTGGATCCCAACCGTGGCGTTCACCCTCGGCCCGCCAGTGGAATTCACCAGGGTTGAACAGCGTCGGCAGCTTTCGCGACTCATCTTCGGGGTAACCCAACTCGTGCCGACGCAGCATTTCCTCAGCCAGGACATCGAAGTTGACCCCTTGGATACGGCTGGCGGTGCCGGTGAAGCAGCGGTCGATTACTTCATCACGCAATCCAAGTGCTTCGAAGATCTGCGCACCTTTGTAGCTTTGGAGGGTGCTGATTCCCATCTTGGCCATGACCTTGAGCATCCCCTTGGCGACCGCCTTGCGGTAACTGGCCACGAGTTTGTCGTCGGTGTTGAATCGCTCGCCTGGCAGCAGTCCATCGAGAAACGCTTGCCACAGCGACTCAAAGGCCAAGTAGGGGTTGATGGCATCGGCGCCGTAGCCGATCAATAAGCAGTGATGATGCACCTCACGGGCTTCGCCACTCTCCAGCACAAGACCGATTTGAGTTCGTTTGGCATTGCGGACCAGGTGGTGGTGGACCGCCCCGGTGGCCAGCAGCGAGCTGATCGCGATCCGCTCTTGGCCAATGTTACGGTCGGACAGGATGATCAGCGTATAGCCCGCATCGATGGCCGCTTCCGCTTCCGCGCAGATACGGTCGAGCGTTTTGACCAAGCCCCCCTTCCCTTCCTTGCGATCGAAGGTGATGTCGATTTTCTGCGTCTTCCAGCCCCGTTTGGTCATATGCTCCAGCGCCGCCAACTCTTGGTTGGTCAGGATGGGGTGCGGCACCAACAAGCGATGGCAATGGGCCGGAGTCACGTCCAGCAGGTTTTGTTCGGGCCCAATGTAACATTCCAACGACATCACCACCTCTTCGCGGATCGAGTCGATCGGCGGGTTGGTGACTTGCGCGAACAGCTGCTTGAAGTAGTCGTAGAGCATCCGTGGTTGGTCGCTCAAACAGGCCAGCGAGGAGTCATTGCCCATCGATCCAATTGGATCGCGGGCCTCTTGAATCATGGGGAGCAGCATGAAGTGCATGGTTTCGATCGTATAACCGAAGGCTTGCATCCGAGGAAGCAACGTTTCGGGGTAGAACCCGTGCGGCTCGTCCTTGGGTGATAGTTCATCAAGTGTAATGCGCTGTTCTTTGAGCCACTGTGCATAGGGGCGTTGGGCTGCGAACTCGTGCTTGATCTCCTCATCGGGGATCAAGCGGCCTTCGGCAAAGTCGACCAAAAACATCCGGCCAGGTTGCAGACGTCCCTTTTCTTTAATCAGCTTGGGATCGATGGGTAACACCCCTACTTCACTGGCCATGATGACACGATCATCGTGGGTGATGTAATAACGACTGGGGCGTAGGCCGTTGCGATCGAGGACCGCGCCGATGCAGCGACCATCGGTGAAGGCGATCGAGGCGGGGCCATCCCAAGGTTCCATCATGCAGCTAAAGTACTCGTAAAACGCCCGCCGCTCTTCCGGCATCGTCTCGTGCTTCTGCCAAGCCTCGGGGACCATCATCAGTATCGCTTCTTGCAGCGAGCGACCGGTCATGAGCAGGAATTCCAAGACATTGTCGAAGGTACCACTATCGCTGCAATGCGGTTCGACCACCGGAAACAATTTGGGCAATTGATCGCCAAACAGCGGACTGCTGGCGCGGCCGCGTCGGGCGCGCATCCAGTTGGTATTTCCGCGCAGCGTGTTGATCTCGCCGTTGTGGCTCATAAAACGCAATGGTTGAGCTCGGTCCCAGCTCGGGAATGTATTGGTCGAAAAGCGACTGTGGACCATTGCCAAGTGCGTTTCGAAGTCGGGGTCGGTCAAGTCGGCGAAGTAGGGGAGCACCTGACCGCTGGTCAACATGCCTTTGTAAATAATGACCTTAGTCGACAGACTGCAGATGTAAAACTGCAACGCATGCTTAAGCGTTTCGCTGCCGCGTAGCAGGTGGCTGCAACGTTTGCGGATGATATATAGTTGTCGCTCAAAGGCCTCCCCTTCAAGACCATCGGCAGCGGCCACAAACAGTTGCTCGATGTCGGGTTCGGCGGCCAGGGCGGTTGGCCCCACATCGGCCTTCTTGGCATCGGTTGGGACTTTGCGCCAGCCAATCAAACGTTGCCCTTGCTCGGCGATCATGTTCTCCACGGCCGTCTTGCAGAATTGCTTTTCCGCTTTGTCCTTAGGAAGAAAGACAAGGCCAGCGGCGTAGCGTCCTGGCTCGGGCAAGTCGACCTTCAAATCGTCTTTGGCGACTTTCCGCAGTAGCTTATGCGGCAGAGCGGTGAGCATCCCCGAGCCATCACCCGTGTTCCCCTCGCAGCCACAACCACCACGATGATCCATGGCAATCAACATTGTGGAAGCATCGAGCACAAATTGATGACTGGCCTGCCCCTTGATGTGCGCGATGAAACCGACACCGCAGTTGTCTTTCTCGTTGGCTGGGTCGTACAGTCCCTGTCGCTCTGGCAAATGGATGAGTGGCTTCATTGGTTCCTACCCTCTTTCTCTTCTAACTGGCACTTCGTATTGGCTGTTCTATCTGGTATGGCCGGTGTAGGCGTCTCGCGCCACACGCGTTCATTCAAATTGTTTAGCGTCTCTCAACGCTATTGGGCGGAAGTTGCCGCCGGTTGTGAGTTCGCCGATGCATGAGTTTCAAATGCACCACCGACAATCAGTTCAATGACTCCCCGCGCTGTTCTTCCCAACGTGCTATTGCGGCGTTGGATCAGCCCCAGCGGGCGACTCAGTTTCAGCCAAGGGCAGTTCAATGCGATCAACGCCCCGCTTTCGATTTCCTCTTGGACGGTCGGTTCGGGCAGAAAGGCGACCGCCGAGTTGACTTCCATGGCATGCTTGACCGAGTCGATGTTGTCGAACTCGGCCGCTATCTGCATCGTGATCCCGAGTTGCCTAAGGTAACGATCTATCTCATGGCGAATGCGCAAGTTGGGTGCAAAGGCGACCAGCGACTGCGATTTTAAATCCGCTACGGCCACTTCAGGGACATGCGCAAACGGATGGTCGGGTGAACATGCTAGTAGCATACGCTCTTCAAGCCAGGCCGTTGCCGTCACCATCTTCGAACTTTGCGGGTAGCTGACCAAACCAAAATCGACCATCCCCTGTTCAACCAAACGGTAGACTTCGTCAGGGTGTCCAAACTGATAGCGAACGTCAGCCTTGGGATGGGTGGCCCGCACCATCCGCTGCAACTGCGGCAGATAGCTCAAGCCCACGCTGTAAATGGCCGCCACCGAAGCACGCCCAGTGACCTCATGCCCAATCGACCGCACTTCTTCGGTCAGTGAATCGAATTGCCGCAGCAGTTGCACGCAGCCAGCGTGAAAAGCAGTTCCTTCGGCAGTGAGCAGAAAAGGACGCTTGCTGCGATCGATCAGCTGCACCTGCAAATACTCCTCCAAGTGCTGGACCACCTGGCTCGCACCACTTTGCGTCATGTCATTGTCCGCCGCCGCGCGGGAAAAGCTGCGGCGACTGACGACATCACAGAAAACTTTTAAATTGCGAAGATGCATAGGCTTTTCGGAACGGTGGGCTATTGGCCAGCGAACGAAATGGCGTTTACTCCAGCTTTGGGGGCGGAGGGCAACGCGATTCTTTACTATCAGTTTTGTTTATGCTGTCCTGGCGATTATCAACCAGGCAGATTGAATAATCTATTCGGACTTTCATAGTAAGTCAACTGCAAGCGTTCGGATAATCGACAGCTTACCCCCTGCTTGGAGGTGAAGGGGCGGTTCGCGCACGCTTGAGGTGGGGCGATCGATAGCAGCCAGCAAACGATTTTGGCCATGAGTTCCAATACTCCCAGCGGCTTGTCGGAGGGCGGTAAGACCGACTGCTGCCGCTTTGGGCGACCTAGGGAACTTTCGATTGGACGCGAGCGACAGCAGGCGGGGCGGGCGGGGCTTGACGCTTTCCTCAGGGGTCGCAACGCTAATCGCTACTAGCCTCGGTTCACTTCAAGGTTTTTGCATGTCCGCAACTCCAACGGCCCAAGGGCACTCGATGGTGGAGGATACGTTTGCTATTCTCCAAGGGACCTTGTTCGTAGCCCTGGGCATGATGCTGCTGAAACAAGTCGATCTAGCGATAGGCGGCACGGCTGGGATTTCATTCCTGATTCACTACGCGACCGGTTGGTCACTCGCCAGCCTTTTCTTTTTAGTGAACATTCCCTTCTATGTTTTCGCCTATCGGGTCTTCGGAACGTCGTTCACTCTGAAGACCTTTTTGGCTGTTACACTCCTGTCATTTGCCACTGCATATCTCCCTCGTTTGATCAGTTTTGGCAACGCCGAGCCGTGGTTCGCGGCCGTTTGCGGCGGCGCGATGATCGGCATGGGACTGCTGATCTTGATTCGCCACCGCTGCAGCCTGGGCGGGCTGGGAGTCTTGGTGTTCTACTTGCAAGATCGCTTCGGTTGGCGAGCAGGCAAGGTGCAGATGGCATTGGATGCCTTGGTCGTACTGGCTGCCTGTTTTGTCATTCCGCCGCTACAAGTTGTGTTGTCAGTGATCGGAATTGTCTTTCTGAACCTCGTGCTGGCGGTCAACCACAAGCCGGGGCGGTACAGCGGTTTCTAGTCCCTTGAGGGCCGCTGGGCTACAAACTTGGTAACCCAACCAGCTAACCCAAACCGATAACCCTAGACGCAAAAATAGTAGCCTTAGTCGACCCAGCTCAATCGACCCAGCTCAGCTACTCGCCCGCTTTGGCGCCCCAACGACGCGGCAAGGTCATGGCGTAAAGAATGACCACAGCGCCGCTGGCGATGAGACTCCACGGAATCCAATCCGGTGGCCGCACGACCCTGTCACTCGATAGTTGCATCGGTTCGGGCTGTTGAAACCAACTATAGTTCACCGGCTCGGGCGCCAGCCGATCCGATGCGAGCGTAGCGCTATCGATCAACAGGCATTCGATACCGACAATGACCAGCATCGTGCCAACTGCAAAAAAGAAAGCGCGCCACACAGTAGACACTCCACAATGAATAGGTGAGCGATCGATACCGCCTTAAGTCGGCGGAGAGACCAGCCCTCGCAGAGCTATTCCCGCCCCAACGAACTCGAAGCTCGTGCATCGCGCTGCCAGTTTAACGATTGCGGCCTCACCGCCTGTGCGGCGAGATTTCGCCGGTCTCTAGTCTCCCGATCGGCAGCAGCTTGCAATCGAATGCATGCTTCCGACGGAATAAGCCTGGATTTCGTCAAGGGGCAGACCAGTTGTGCAGCTCATGCGGTTCTGCTTCCCCCTGCGGGGGCAGGCAGGTGTTTCCTGTGCACTGTAAGCAGGTCGCCAAGTTGCTTGGGGATAAAGCGTCATCGCTGAGGTCTGACGCGCAACTTACCCTCCCGCCGGGAGGGGCATGAGAGTTATCCCCCATAATAGCTGGCGACCTGCTTACCGCGAGCGTTCCATTTTGGGTTAGGATGATGATGTGGTTCACCTTATTTCTCATAGCAGTCATTTTCCATGTCCCCATCGCTCCCCACCATTTGGAATATTGCCTTCGGAATCATTGGCTGTTGGTCAAGCTGCTTCGCCTGGCTGGCGGCCTCTGCGGTCGGACAGGAGTCCGGTCCCCCGGCGTTAACTGCTCCGGAAGTCATTCCATTTTTTAAGGAGCATTGTTGGGGGTGCCACGCAGACGGTACGATCGAAGCCGATTTTGACGTAACCACGCTGCTTGCCGCCGATTTCTCCAAACGGGATGTCAAGCAGCGGTGGCAAGAAGTGCTCAACGTCCTCAACAGCCACGAGATGCCTCCTGCGGCCGAACCGCAACCACCGCCCCAAGCCGTAGGCGAAATCACCGATTGGATCGTCGGACAATTGCTGGCTGCTGAACGGCGCGAGCGTTCCAATACGATTGTCATCCGTCGCTTGAATCGTAACCAATACGCCAACACGATACGAGATCTGCTGGGGGTTGAGTTTGACACCTCCCATTTTCCGATGGATCCAACGGCGGGTGGCTTCGACAACAACGGTTCGGCTTTATCTTTAGCTCCGACCCAGCTTGAATTGTACCTTGACGCTGCTCGTCAAGTGCTCGACCGGGCCATTGCCACTGGGCCGCAACCCGCCAGTATCCGGTGGCGCTTTGAGCCTGAGAGTGGCGATTCCGACTCCAACCGCGTGGTGTACGACGGTCAACGTGTGATCGTCAATGGTGGGCAGAACAGGCAATTGGACGAGGGTCGCTTGATGCATCATAACAATTGGGATCGCATCATCAATGCCCGCGACTTCAACTTGAGCGACGAAGGTTTGTATCGCTTACGAGTTCGCGCGGGGGGACGTGTGCCCAGTCGCGAGGAGGTCGTGGTTGCGGCGGAAAAGTTCCTCCGCGATCGCTTTGAGCGAGAAATGCGGGAGAACCCCAAAGGTGAGTTTTATCATCGCGAAGGGCTCGAGGATGCGCTCGAGCACTTCCGCAGCGATCGCGATTACGACTATGGACCGCCGCGCGTGCGGTTGCTGCAAGACTGGAGAGGTCAACCGCGGGTGGTAGCCGAGTTTGATATCGACGCCCCGCTGTCTGAGCCTCGGGTGTTCGAATTCGCGGCCCGTTTTCCCGCAGGCAAGACCGGCATCACACTGGAGTACGCGTACAGTGTTCCGAAGGAGTTGGAGAACTTCTGGTTCCAAACGCACGACGACTTCGCGCGACCCGAGGTGTGGATTGACTGGTTGGAGATCGAAGGCCCCGTGGTTTCCAATTGGCCGCCGGAGTCCCACATGCGTTTGTTTCCAGAGTCCCCCATGCGGACGTCCGACGAGCCCGAGTACCTGCGGCGTGTCTTAAGTCGATTTATGTCGCGGGCCTACCGTCGCCCCGTGACGGAAGCGGAACTGAAAGAGAAGTTCGAACTGGTGGTCGCCGCCCGCAAACAATCGCCAAAACTACCGGTCGAAATGGCGCTTCGCCCCGCCTTGCAAGCGGTATTGATCTCACCCAATTTTTTGTTTTTGGCCGAATCGACGAGCGGCAACTCGAATAACGAAGAGGAGCGGCGGCAAGATTTGAGCGATTTTGAGTTAGCCAGCCGTTTGTCTTATTTCATCTGGTCCAGTATGCCCGATCAGGCCTTGCTGCAATTGGCATTTAAAAAGCAGTTGAGTGAACCTGAGGTGTTGCGGCAGCAGTTAACACGCATGCTCGACGATCCACGTTCGGAGAGCTTTGTGAATGACTTTGCCAGCCAATGGCTGAGCCTGCGTGAGATCGGAGCGAACCCGCCCTCCGAAGAATTGTATCGCGAGTACGATCGGCACTTGGAAATCTCGATTCGCCAAGAGAGTTTGGCTTTCTTCCGCGAGATCTTGCGACATGAGTTGAGTGTACTGAATTTTTTACAAAGTGATTTTGTGGTTATCAATGAACGGTTGGCGAGGTTCTACGAAGTGCCAGTCGCTGCCGAGGTGCGCGGAGACCACTTTCGGCGTGTGCCGGTTCCGCAAGAAGTGCACCGTGGCGGCATTGTCACGCAAGCGTCCATACTCTCGGTGACCTCCAATGGCACGCGCACTTCACCGGTCAAGCGGGGTACTTGGATTCTGAAAACGTTGCTTGATGCCGATCCCGGCCTGCCGCTCGCCAACGCTGGCGATATTGCTCCGAAGGTCCCAGGGATCGACAAAGCGACCGTGCGGCAAAGACTGGAGATTCATCGCACGTTGCCGCAGTGCGCTCGCTGCCACAATAAGATCGATCCCCTTGGTTTTGCACTCGAAAACTTCGATGCGTCCGGCAAGTGGCGGGATCGCGAGGGATTTGGCTATCAAGGTCGCATCAATGACGATGACCCGCTGATTGATGCCGCTTCGCAACTTCCTGATGGAACAGCCATTGACGGCGTTCAAGAATTGCAAGCCGCTCTGGTGGAACGCGAAGAGTTGTTCCTCCGCGCGCTGGCGGGCAAGCTCTTCGCCTACGCGCTGGGGCGGGCGGTTACTCTGAGTGATGAACCGCTGCTCCACGATATTGTGGCTACCACCCAAGCCGGCGACAATACGCTCTCTGCCATGCTCGAGGCAATCGTCCTCTCCTCCGCTTTTCGACAGCGTTAAACCACCTCCACCACGCTTACCACGCCCCATCAAGCAATCGCTAAATAACTAAGCGATGATAATAAGGAACTGAACATGAAGCGCGCGATCAATCGAAGGTTTGTACTCCGTGGACTAGGGGTCGCGTTGAGTCTTCCGTGGCTTGGTGCGATGGAGTCGCCCGCCTGGGGGAATCCATCGAAGTTTCAGCCCTGGAAACGCTCCCTGGCCGGCCATCCTCGCTTGATCTGTTGCTACATTCCCAACGGTGTCAATATTCAACAATGGGTACCCGCCTCCAATGGACCCAACTACGAACTTTCGCCCACACTCAAGGTGCTCGAGGGAATGCGGGAACAGTTTACCGTGGTGAGTGGTTTGGGCCATCCTGCGTCGCAAGGGGGGCACAGCGGTGCCGATACGTGGCTCACCGGTGCCGACCTGACGGCGGTGCCTGGTAGCGACTACACGAACGCCCTTTCCCTCGACCAGTTGGTGGCCGAGCATCTCGGAGCAGAAACACGTTTTCCATCCTTGCAGTTGTCCGATCAATCGGGCACCGGCTCGGCTGGCCATAGTCATACCCTCTCGTTTGATCGCAGCGGCACGCCGCTTCCCGCCGAAAACTCGCCGCAGCGCGTGTTCGAACGTCTATTTGTGCCCGACTCGGCGGCCGACCGCACGGCCACACTCCAGCGGTATACTGAACGGAAATCGATTTTGGACAACGTACTCCGCGAAGCCAGTAGCTTGCGGGGGCGGCTAGGTACCGAGGATCAACGCAAGTTGGACGAGTACTTATTTAGTGTGCGCGCCACAGAACAACGGGTTGAGCGGTTAGTCGATTGGGTCGACGTGCCCAAGCCAGTGGTCCCGTCGCAGGATTTGCAGCTCAATAGCCAAGCGGGCAACGCGCACGATCGTCCGATGTGGCTCGACGTAATGCTCGAGCTGTCCTATTTGTCGTTTGTGACCGACACGACCCGCGTCATTGCCTTCGAGTGGTCGCGGGAAGCCGGCGGATATGGCGGAGGGGGTGAGAACCATCACGAATTGTCGCATCACGGCGGGGACCAAGGCATGTTGGACAAGTTGGCGGAGATCGATCGCTTTCACGTCGGACGTCTGGCACGCTTCCTTGAACTATTGCAACGCACTGAGGAGTCGGATGGTGCGATGCTTGATCAAACAGTCGTGCTATTGGGTTCTGGTATGAATTCGGGGCTCGGCGGAGAGCACTCTCCCAAGAACTTACCGCTGCTCGTCGCCGGTGGAAGCAAGTTGGGTTTGCGGCACGGCCAACACTTGGCGTTTGACCAAGACAAGCATCCACCCATGTCCAACGTGTTGCTCACCGTGGCTCAGGCAGTGGGATGCGAGACGGAGCAATTCAGCGACGCTGCCAGCACATTAACGGGCTTGCGCTAAGTCTGCGACAAGTAAGCTCCCGCCTTGGGTCGCCTTTCTGCTGAGCAGTTGTACATGGGTCTTTCGGGGTAAGGCGGGTGCCACTGGCTTCGCCAGCGAACCGGAGTCGTGGATTTAGTTTGACGGTTACGTTCCAATGCGTGAACCGCCGGAATCGAAGTTACCGAAGTAACCAGAGATTGATGGCTCCCGTCGCCGTGCACTGGCGACCGGATGTTGTAGGGGACGTACTGTTGTGCGGTTCAAGCAGGTTGCACGACCTGTTCGGTCGCACATGCCAGCGTTGCAGGCTGAAGTGCGGTCGGCTACGAGACGGATATAATCAGCAATGCCAGCAGTGCGTAGACAGGCTTGCGTTAGTCATTGATCCGCCTACGCAGTGCTCGCAAGTCCTACTAAAAAACAAATGATCAATTGCACTGTTTATTCTCCGCCGTCTTCTTTTGCCCCAGTGGTGAGCTTCGTCCATTTGCGAGTATGTAGTTTGTCGATCCCCTCGCCACTCACCTCGGCGTTGTCCAGCAACGTTAACGTTTGAAGCTTCGGCATCGCGACCAACTTGTCGATAGAGGCATCCGTAATACTCGTTGATCGAATCCCCAGCTCCCTGAGATTCGGAAGCCGGGCGATCACATCGACCGTCTCGTCAGAAACGCCCGAGATACTCCAAATATCGAGAAGTTCGAGCGATTGCAACGAGGCGAGATTGCTCAACCCTTCATCACTGACGGAGCTCAATTCGTGCAAGTAGAGTCTTTTCAGTGTGGGTAAGTCTTTGAACACTTCCATCGCAGAGTCGTTGACGTCTGGAAGATCGCGAAGGGTTAGCCGCGCCAGTCCGAGTCCTTTGAGGGCAAGCACACCTTCGCTTCCAAATCCTTGGCAACGAAAGATCTCCAGCTGGGTGAGTTTCTTCAGTTTGGCGAGATGCATCCCCGACTGGCTCGTTATTTTGAAATCTTGAATCAACAAACTCTCAAGTTCGCTGGCACCAGAGAGATGCTCCATGCCACTATCCGAAGCTACGTTGGTACGATGCTTCAAAGCGGTTAGTTTGGGCAGCTTCGAAACGACTTCCAGTGTCATGTCGCCGGCTTCCATATTGCCCCGTAGATCGAGCGCTCGCAATTCAGGCATCTTTGCTAACTGCCGTGTATTGATTTCGTTGAATCGATTTTGGATGAGAGTTAGACGCTGCAATTTCGTTAAGTCGACGAGCGTTTTGAGCACGCGGTTGGACATGTTCGTATTGGAGGACAAGTCGAGTTCGATCAAATCTGGAAACGATTTGACGATCTCGTTCACCGTGGCGTCACTAATGATCGAGTTGGTGATCGCCAGCGACAGCAATTGATTGAGCCCCAGTATTTGCAACGCCATCTCGTCGTTCAACGCACGGCAATTGTAGATATGCAATTTCTGCAAGTCCGTTAACTTGCCAAACAGAACGAGGTCTTCCATGGAGATGCTCGCGCCATCCTGTATGGAGATTTCCGTCAGCAAACCGGCACTTTCGGTGAACTTAGCTCCCGCAGCTAGTTCTGCTAATCGCAATTTTGCAGCCGTAACGTCCTCTGCTTTCGCGGTGGCAATCGCAGCTTTCGGCTTAGCTTCAATGGCCGGCGCGACACCTTCAACGGGTGACGAGGGATTGGTCTTCGCGGTGGAATTGGCATCGTTTGGGTTGCATCCAGCCCATGTCGATACCGCCAAACAAAAACCCGCTATGAGAAACCAACGATGGCGCTCCATCACTATTTGCCTCTTTTCATAAATAAGAAAAACAGGGGTGCAGCGAACTACACCCCTGCCGATTTTTTTGTTCATCCGTCTGAAACGGAGCTGGCATGCGAATGATCGCATCCGTAGCTCAGTCCAAGCGATATCCCTCACGGTACTTTGGCTTGATGAGGTCGGCAACACCCGGTGTCTTGAGCGAGGCAAGGTTGGTCACTTTAAGACCCTTCGCATCCCATTCAACCTTCTCGCCCCATTCACCCATTTCACCGTTCGCTCCGCCCTTAGCAGCAGCCCAAACGGCTAGGTTACCAAGCAGAATGGTTTCGGTAAGCGGTCCTGCGCGGTCGATGAAGTTCGAATGACAAATCTGCGGGTCGCCTGCGGCTTTCGCACGGAACAGTTCGTACATATTGTTGACATCGTTATCGCCTTTGACTTCGGCTTTTTCGTAGTCAACTTTGGCTTTATCAACGCCCAACAACTCATACCTGCCGCAGTAATCATCGGAACTGTAGAACGCGCCCTTTTCGCCAATGATCAGAACGCCGCTATTGGAGACATTTTTGACGCCAACTTTATCGAATACCTCTGCGGGTGGCTTGTTGCCTTGACGATCGTACCACCAGAATGGGATGGCGGGGCGCTCTGATGTCTCAGGGAACTCAAACTTGATCACCGAACTAGCTGGGAAACTATCGAAATCATGGCCGCTCGTCTTAGCAACCACCGAAATCGGGTCGCGCAATCCGCAGGATGCGAAGGGTACGGTCAACTGATGACAAGCCATATCGCCCAAGGCACCGGTTCCGAAATCCCACCAACCACGAAATTGGAAGTCGTGATAGAGACCCGGCCAAAACTCACGGTCCGGTGCAACGCCAAGCCAACTCTTCCAATCGATTTGGGCGAGCTTGGTTTCGATCTCTTTTTTCTTCGCTGCGATGATCTCACTTGCTTCGTCTGGATCCGCTTCCTTGGCTTGAGCGGCAAACTTCTCCATCGTCATGCGGCGCTCCGGACCTTGATTCCAGACCGGACGATTCGACCAAGCATAGACTTCCTTAAGTGTTCCAAGTACACCGGATCGCAATTGCGCGATCGCCTCACGGGAGCTATCAAGGGCCGTGCCTTGATTTCCCATTTGTGTGCAGACACCTGTCTCTTCTGCTACTTGCGCTAACAGTCGTGCTTCGTAGATGGTTCTCGTTAGCGGCTTCTGAGTGTAACAACTTGCTCCCAAACGCATTGCCTCAAGCGTAATTGGACCATGCATATGGTCGGGAGTGCTGATCGTTACCAGATCAAGATCCTTTCCGTACTTCGCGAACAGCTCGCGAAAATCGGTGAACTTTTCGGCTTGCTGGAAACCGTCGGCGTTGCCTTTGCCCTCCAAAGTCTTTTTGTCAATATCGCATATTGCCACCACGTTGCCAAACATGGCCGCGTTAGCGGAATCACCGCCACCCTTACCGCCAACGCCGATACAGGCAACATTGAGCTTCTCGTTGGCAGACTGGCTAAGAGCTTGCCGCGTTCCGGCGGTGGCAAAGTAGCCAGCACCAGCAAGAGTTGTCTGGACGAATTTACGACGCGATGGTTTGAACATGGATGCATCCTAATCTACGGTGGAGTGGCAGTTGGTCGGTGACCGAGTGGCAACGTTGTCACAGGTGCTCTACAGCGATGCCGTCGAATTCACGCATGGTTTGTGGAGATACAATTCGAGCCCGCATTATACAGGCAAGACATAGGTCAATCAACAATCGCGCTTTGCAAGAGGTCGGGATTTATCCTTGAAGAAGCATAGTGGCGTCGTCTACTCCATTGCCGATCAGCGAGCCGGATGGGCTGGCAAGACCAGTGCCGTGGTCGTGAGGCCACGGTGAAGCGCGGAGAGGAGCAGTGCGGCAGCAGCGCCAGTCCGGCGGTTCACGCCGCCGGCAGTTCCTGTGTCGGCCTAAAGCCAAAAGCCGGGCTGGGATCTATGCGAAATACGCATGGCTGTCATGCATTTTGTGCATGGATTGGCTGGAGTTATCGCGGGGTGTGCCGCAACTTCGATCTGATGCGTTTCCAGGCCACGGGACTCCGCCGTATGGCAGATAAGTCACTATCTCGCTCAGACACTGGCTCGCTCAGACACTGGCTAGCCAAATGCGGAAGGCGAAGGAAGCGAAGACGATACCGACAATGGAGACGAAGAATATTCCGATGCTTATCAGCACCGCTATGCAGGTCATGACGCGCGATAGCCACGTGCGTTTGAAAAAACCACTGTGGCTTTGCCAAGCAACGAGCAGATAGAGCACAGGACCCACCAGTACTTGCAAATCGGGGGCAAAGTGGGTGATGACCAGCGTGGCACAAGCAGTGACTACAAGCATTTGCCCTACGGCATAGAGCGCAAAGATCGAGGTTTCCCCCAGCTTGAAGTTCTCGCCAGAGATGCGATGCAGAAGCATTAGCAAGACGGCCATGGGAAAGGCGAAAAACAGCAGTGCCGCGTAGGAATAGGCTTGCTTGAGGCCAACCATATAGGTGTGCACCATGGCCGTTGGCAGGTCCTCGCCGAGCATTTGCTCCAATTGCTCAGTCTGAGGTTGATTGGCAATGGCGGGATTGCTCCGCAAACCCTGGTCGATCTTCTGTCGTATGGCGTCTTCCAGCAACCACAGGACCAGCAATTGCATCGCGGCGCCGATGAAGAAGTAGGCGAGTGGATTGAGATACGGCCGTTGCTTGCCTGTCACATAGTCTTTGGCGACGGCGCCCGGGCCACGCAGGACGGCAATGAGTGTATGCAGTAGGCCACGATCGAGGTTGCTGATGCGTGCGAGCAGGTCCTTCACCAATTCACCGAGTTGAACCCGATGTCGTAAGTGCTTTTGTCCACAGGCTGGGCAATAGGTCCCCGTTCGCACTGCGCCACAGTTGGCACACTGGCAATTTTCGCCAATGCCGGTTGTCCAATGGATGGGTTGGGTTGGCTCATTGTTTGGAGCGTGTTCACGTTCTGTCACAAGTACCTTGTCTCCATCCTTGAATCGATATTGCTGTCGTTTTCAGCGGTGCCAACGAAAATGGCGACCCGCAGGCCGCCATTGAACTGTTAAATGCACCCTGTTCGGAATTCCATCTTAGTTGCCATGGGGGAAATCGGAACCGTTAAATTGTCTGCTTACGACTCCTTACCCTTTTGCTCCTTACAATTTGCTCCTTGCCATTTGCTCCTTGCCATTTGCTCCTTACTGCGGCCCGCCGTATTCAGTGGATCCTGCCATGCCGGTCAGGAACTGGGTGTCGAAGTTGAGTTGGGCGTCCGGCTTATTTAGACCGAAGGTGGGCTTGGCCTCAGCCATATCGTGCGTCACCAAAAACTCGGCCACCGCGGGCATGGTTTCTTGCAGGAACTTTGGCTGCGTCAGTAGCTCGAGCCCCTTGCTGGGAGAATTGTAGAATCGGGTTTGTTTGACCACGACCTTCATGTCTTCTGCATCGAGCTTGCTGAAGTTAGCCCCCAGGGCGACCAAGGTTTCGTCCTGGGTTTCGGGATTTTCCATCAATTGGTTGACCGCAAAGAATGATTCGAGGATGGCGTTGGCAAAGCGGTCGCCGCCATCGCGGGCCAGGGAGTCTTTAGCCACCACAACCATGTCGATGATTTCTTCTTCGATGCTGGTCGAGTCAAACAGGACTTTGGATTCGGTGCGGGTGCGGAGGGTCTGCATGACAAACGGGTTCCAGACCATGATCGAACGGATTTCTTCTTGTCCGAGTTGCATGGCCTGGGCAGCGGCACCAGGATCCATATTCGCGAAAGGGAAATCGCCAGGATTCTTGCCGTTGAGCTCTAGGACGCGTTCAAAGCAGTACTGAGAAACGGATTTTTGCAAGCCGTACGTGGTAACTCCCGCCAGGGCATCGATATTCGCGATTCCAACCGTGATGCAAGCGTCAGCGCCAGCACTGGTTGAGGTGGGGAGAATACAAACGGCTGGACGGGTGAC
The DNA here is from genome assembly GCA_041751975.1 of Pirellulaceae bacterium. GTDB lineage: Bacteria > Planctomycetota > Planctomycetia > Pirellulales > Pirellulaceae > Aureliella. The sequence goes on along the minus strand of JBGSHW010000052.1, from coordinate 87,635 downwards.
GCTGGGGGCCATGATGTCCATGTTGGTGATGCAAACGGCATCAGCCACGTTGGAACCGTACTCCGTGATGCACGTATCGTAGTCACGCACATTCAGCACGATATCGACGTTCCACTTCTTTTCGATTGAGCCCATTTTGCCTTCATCTTTTTCGATGAGTCCTTGTTCGGCTGCGACGCCAAAGACGGACCAGCTGGGGTATTCGCTCCAGGCGAGCGAGAAGACAGGGGCGGCCCCACTTTCCGTTGTTGAGCCAGCGTCTACTTTCGAGCTGCTATCGGGTTGTGAGGAACTGCAGGCAGTGAGCGCTAGGGCGCTGCAAGCCAGCGCTAGAAATGCCTTGGATTGGATGGACATGCTTTTTCTCTTTTCAGTAACATCGAAACGGTTAGCGACAAGTGTGCTTTTGAATTGTACATCTGGATCGCTCACGTATCCGCATGCGACCCGCCTCCGGTATTGCACCCAATGAGCCCATCGATTTCCGCCAGCCTAGGCTTCAGGGATCTTGGTTTCTTGCTGTTGGGCCGGCGCGGCGGTTTCCTTTTTGGAGAGACCGATGAGTGCATCGAACTCGTCATCCGCATCGCTGGTCTGAGCGTATTCCATGAACTCGGCTTCGGCCCGTTTGGTATCCATGCCTGCCAGCTCGCGGCTGATGCGAGCACCGGCAGAAGCCTTTTGTCGCATCTCTCGCAATTCGCGCAGTTCTTCGCTGGTACGATCGTTGGAGAGGCCAGTCATCATATCGGCGATTTGTTTTTCTTCGGAAGCGGACAAGACGTCGGCGACAGCGTCATGCTTCTCTTCTTTCAGTTTGTCCAGATCGCGCATCAGGGATTGGATCTGGGTTTTATGACCGCTCACGTTGGCGACCAATTGCTTTAGGTCATCGTCGATCTCGGTCGCCCGTTGTTGTTTTTCCGCGAGGGTACTGGAGAAGTCCTTAAAAGCTGACTGGCATTTGATGTAGTCGGGATCATTCTTGACCGCATTGACATCGCCGTTGTACTTGTCGACCAAGCTTTTCGCTTTGGCGGCGGCACCGGCCCGCAATTTCTCCAGCTTGCCGATCTCGTCGGTCACAGCCCGCAGTTTTTCTTTCTTCGATTCTTCCTGGGCGATCATGGCGCTGACGGCGTCTTTGTATTGATTCAGTCGACTGCGCTTTTCTTCGATGACACGATCGTAGTTGGCTGAAATCACGCCGGGGTTCATCCGCAACGTTTCACTGGCTTTATCAACACGAAAAGTCATCAGATACCACACGGCGCGGAAATATTTACCGACGGCTTTGAACATAACGGGCACCCTCAATAGCTCTAAGGAAAAGATTTACTCTTGATTAAATTTCTCTTGCCGGGAGGACGGTTGCTCGAATTCCCGCATCCGCTCCTCGGTTCGCTGAGCGATTCGCATGGTAGCTTCCAGTTCTTCCCGCATGGACGCCAAGTCAACCTTCTGGTCGGTTCTAACGAGTTCATGGTATTGATTAACGGTCGCTTGCAGGCGTTCTACCGTATCGTGAACTTCCGTCAGCACGACTTCCCGGTCTGCCAGGACTTTCTCGCGGGCTTGACCCACCAAATTCTCGGACAGCTCCCACATACGATAGGCTTGCCGCAGTTGTTCGACAGCAGCGTGGAAAACGAGGCCCACTTGCTCGCGAACTCGGGCGCTGCGGATTTGTACCCCGGGTCGCTGAGCAGCCTTCTCGAAGTCCTCACGCATTGATCTTAGCAAAGTCAGATAGTCTTGTGTGCGGTGATCGCGGTCGGAGCGGAGTTGTCGGGCGAGTTGGTCGAGGGCTTGGTTTTCGTCGCGAAGTTTTTTATCCAAAGCGGCCTGCATGGCTTCTTCGGTAATCTCCTCCACTTTGAAAATCATACGGGTCAGCATCCAACCCACTCCGCCCAGAATGCCCACGACGGCAACTCCCGTCAGATACGCCGCCCCGCCGGAAGCCCACGAAAGCAGCCCAGCACTGATGCCGCCCACGATGGGTAGGACCACGCTGGGTGCAAAAAAGAGCTCGGATATGACTTTGCGTTTTACCGAATCCACGCTGGGACGCACACCTTGTGTTGGCTGTTTCGAATTCGAATTGACTCGTAGTGGATTTTGCTAAAAATCCACTACGGGAAAGGCTAGTAGGCGGGCTGGCCGAGGATGAAGGTGACCGACATGGCGCCGGTGAGTTCTCCATCGACGGCTCGGATCCGCTGCTGGGCGATTCCTTTGCTCAACAGATATTGTAGAGCAGCTTCGGCACGTTGTTTAGCCAGCGCTCGGTTGGCTTCTGGGTCACCGCGTGAGCCGGCATTGCCGCGGACCATCAAGTAGTACTGCGGCCAACTCTGGAGTTTCTCGATCAATTCATCGAGCTGTTGTTGACTCTGCTCGGTCAAAGCGGCTGTGCCTCGCGCGAAAATGAGTGGCGGAACCGACAAGGTGCCGACCGGCTTAAGTTGCTCCCACTGCTCGCTGGCCAGCGGCTTCAGCTGGGCATCGCCGCGTACGCTTTCCGGAGTGAGGCCGGGGTGAAAGCCCGAGGCTTGGAGTTCGCTGAGGACATGTTCGTAATACAACTTCGCCGAGTCGCCGCCGGTGGGGTCAACGGCCAGTCCTTGGGTTTTGATGAGTACGCGTTTGATGCGGTCGATCATCCGTTCGATGAAGACGACATTCTCGCTGCTGAGACCGAAATGAGCCAAGTTTTCTTGAGTGTTTTTCCATTGGATGCTACTGACCAGTTTTTCGGCCTGCGCCTGCGTCAGTTTGGAGGCTCCCTCGGCGGCATCGTCCAAGATCAATTGAGTCAGTTTTTCGGGGGTATCAAACGCATAGCGGGCGCGGAAATAGCATTCCAACACATCGCGGACGACCGCTTCGTTTTTGATTAAAAAGTCGCGACTGACCACCAAGGCGTCCACGATATAGCCACTTGGGCTTTGGCTATCGACCAGCACGTGGAGTTGATCGTTCAGTAGCAATTCACTGACTACCGGTTCCCATGTAACGAACACTTCGTTTCCCTGAGGGGTGGCGGCGCGATACCGGGCTAGCAGCTCTTTCTCGCTCCCCACTTTGACAAACGAAGTGCCGGTGACCGTTTCCAGTTGAATATCGTCCATCAAGACCCGCACGAGTGTTTCGCTGGGGGAGTCTCCAATAAGCACGAATCGCGTATTGGTTGAGTTGAGGGCATCTACGGTGGGAAACTTTTGTTTGTAAGCCACCAATGCATCGGCGCCGCGCGATTCATCGATGATGGCCACGATCGTAGCTGGCAAACTCCCCAGGCGCTCGCTGGCCTTTAACAATGCGTCGATGGGAAAGGCAGCCATTTGCAATTCGCCCGAAGCCAAGCCGCTTAAGCGTTGTTGGTAGTTGGCGCCATCATCGATTAAGTCGACCTTGATGCCGCGACTCTCCAATTGCTGGTTCATTTCGTTCGAGCGAAGAATGGCATAACCTGAAAAAGCATCTAGCCCCAGTTTGAGACGGGACTTGTATTTGGAGCTCCCGCTGGTGGCCTCAACGATTTGTTGCTCGGCCTGGGCTGCTTGTTCGGCAGTCGCGGGGACGTACCATAGTCGGTAGAGTAGCACACCGATCGTGAGGATGATGAGCCACACGCACGCTACCAGTACGATCTTGCCTTTACTCACTTATCTGCCTTTACTCATTTATCTGCCTCTACCTCGACGTTTAGCATTCTTACTTGAGACGATGATGCCAACTAGGGCGGCGATCGCGACGAAGGTTCCGAAACAACAGATCAAGCTACCGAGAAGGATGCCGAACACATCGTTGCTGCTGTTCGGTTGAACCGGGTTGGCTGCATTGTAATTAATACGCAGTTCCTCTGCCTCGGGCGTCCCCGCTTCGGCTAACGGTTCGTGGCTGTTGCGGGTGAGCGCGGTCAAGGCCGTTTCTGCAAAACCATCGGGAAGCCCAGCGATCAGCTCAAAATCGTCTTGAGCGCTTTGATCGTCGGACGAGGTTTCGGCAAAAACTTCCGAGATCGCCTGCTTGAGCGAAGCATCGTCGACGGCGCTGCGGTAGGAGTGAGCGCGGGCGGCCAGCGAATGTTCGGCCGACATGTCCACGCCGATCACGTCGACAATCAATCCGCGAGAGAGAATCTGAGGGAGGTAGCTCTCCAGCAACTCTTCATCGTTGGCCTCCCCATCGGTAACCACCAGCAGTCGATAGGTTCCGTAGATTTGCGAGCTGCGCGCGGCCAGCAGTTCATCGGCGGCCGTCCGCATAAACTCGCCCAACGGTGTGCCGCCAACTGCACGGATGCGGCCGATGTTGGCAGCCCATTGCGATCGATCGCCGCTCCCCAGCGGGACGATCCAAGGACTTTCGTTCAGCCTTGTGTTCAGTGCCAGGACACCCACATTGGTCTGTGGCGGCAGATTATTCAGCACCTCCAGCAAGGCGCGTTTGGCAGCATCCATGCGTTCGATGCGGCCATTTTCCGTCCGCATGCGATCGCGCATGGAGCCCGAGTCGTCGAGCACGACGACCACGTTTTGATCGGCGCGCGCGTGCGTAGCGGCTGGAACGAGCAGTAGCGTCAGAGCGAGAGCTGCGAGTTGTGCATGCGACATGGATTTAAGCCGGCGAGAGAACCAGGTGCGTGACGTTCAAACGCAATCACTAAAAATCGAAATCGTTGGGAGTGATGGTCTCCGCATCGACTTTCACAATGCGGAATTCGACTCGCATGTTCTCCCGGGCTTGTTCCATCGACGTCGGCTTGGGGATGATCGGCTCGGCAATGCCAGCTCCGACGGGGATGATCTGCGACAAGTCGACGTTGACCCCCAGTTGTTTGGCGTAGGAGATCACCGCCTCTTTCACCTTTTCAGCTCGCGACTTGGACAGGTTGAGAGCCGCTTGCATGGTCACGGCCGGATCTTCCTTGCCACCGCTGAATACGCCCGACTCGATTAATTGCACGATTTGTGGAGTGTTATCAACGTCGAGTGGCTTGCCGTCGACGAAGTAGCGGTAGTTGCCGGAGGTGCCCGTTTGTCGAATGAGGCCTTTGCTGATCCCTGAACGAATCAACTCTCCCAAGGCTTTGGTGGGATCGGAGTGACCGCGAATCACGACACGTGCGTTACCAAACGTGGCTGCAGCTTTGAGTGCCCGTTGGAATTCAGCACCGTAGCGATCGGCGGAGAATTCATTTTGGTTCGGTTCAAAGTTGATCGAGAAACTAACGATGGTGTTGGGATCGAGGTTCTCACCCATCAAGAAGTCGCCACCCTCGGCCGCTTCGGCAAAACGCTCAGCGTTCTTTTCGGGTTCCTTATATTCCACTTCAGCCAGTTTGGCGATTTCTTTGTAATCGAAGTTGTTCGGGTCAAAGCCGGTACGGGCTTTGGCGTAACCCCAGCCGGTGGCCAAGTCAAGCGCCTCGGACAGTTTGTTGTCAAAGCCACTCAAGTTCCCTTTGTCGCGGAAGAAGGCGATTTGTCCGGTGAGTCCGGTGAAGGTGCAGTCGAGCAACAGTCCGTGGGCATCGACTTCGAGTGTGGGGAGCACTTCGGCTCCAAAGATCTTTTGGGCTTGGGTCAAGAGTTGGCGGTATTGCGGGCTCAGTTGTTTGGATTGCTCAAAGTCATTACGGTACTTAACTACTTGTTGAGCCGACTTGAGGTAGCCCGCTACAAACTTCTTGACCCAGTCTTGATTGGCATCGTACCAGTCGCGGCGGACGGCGTACACGTCGGCAATCGAGCGACTCATTTGCTGAGTGCTATTGATCATGTGCGCTCCCTTTACCGTTCCCTCGGCGCCGCTACCTACTTGGTCAGGGCCGCTAGTGAGTCCAAAGAGATCGGGGGTGATCACACAGCAGGCGTCGATGGTCGCATCTTGACGGAAGAGTTCCGCAGCACCATTGGGGCCCGTTAGCTCTTTGGTCCAGACGATGGTGACGTCGGAGTTGGACAGCTGGGCGGCGGCCAGCGAATCATAGAGCAAGCCCACGTGCGGTCCACCTTGCTGGCAGGCGATCTTCTTTCCCTTGAGGTCGTTCAGGGTGCGGATCCCCTCGCGGGCCACGATATGGTCCCCTGCACTCCATGACAGCTGCAGGATTACGACAGGCTTGGTGCGCGGATCGGCCCCCAACACCTCGCTGGCCTGGCCGAGCATCTGAAAGGTACCGCGGAGCATGGGAGACTTGCCTCCCACATAGTCTTTGACTTGCGTTACAAAATCGTCCCCGGCGGTCAGGTTGATATTGAGCCCGGAAGTTTTGAAGGCGGAGCCATTTTGCGTTTTGAGATCGCCGTTGGCCAGGAAAGTCGCCACATCGCCACCCCAGGTGATGTAGGGAACTTGTACGGCATCGCCAGCCGCCACCGGCTTGACGGGAACATTGCCAACCAATTGTCGAAAGCTCTCCTGTGCCGAGGCTCGCTTACCGGTGGTACCGCTGACTGCCAGGCACAAGGCGATGAGGAGTAGATTGTTTAGCAGTTTGGTCATCGTCAATTCCTTAAGGAGCGGTAGACATCTCTTTGACTTCGTAGCCTATCAGCGAATGCCCTGTGCTTCGAGGAGGCTGATTTCGCGTTCCCACAGGGCGCGCTGTTCTTCGGTCACCTTGGGATCAGGCAATAAACTACGCCGCGTGCAGTTTACCAGAGCTTGCAGCGTCTGATAGCGGCGTGTTTGGCCGATAGCGGGTTGGATAAAGTCGCCGATCGACTCTTTAAGCTCTTCCTCGCTTTCGGGTGGAATCGCCTTGATCTGACTGCGGAGGGCGGCAAAACCGGCTGCCGAGAACTCGGGGGGGAGCCCTTCCTCGTCAAGCCATTGCACTAGATTCTCTCCCGCAGTACCGGCCGGTTTGAGCATCCATTTGATAAAGTCACGACGGTCTTGGTCGGTCGGGTCGAGGATGGGGATGATCAAGTCACCCACGCGACCGGGGCGACGAATATCGGGGGAGAGCAAGTGAATGCGGGCGGTCATCAGCAACCAAAAGACTTTGCCGCGGAGTTGTGGGTCGCTCATCATCCCCTGGATTTTTCCGGTCAGTCGTCGCTCGGTTTCATGGGTCCCCTCCCCTACTCCGCCAAACTGCGTGTCCGCCTCATCGACAAAGATGACCACTTTTTCGAGCGCCTCAAGGACTCGCTTCAAGCGTTCGAAGATCACGTCGGTCTGGCCAAACCACTGGCTGCGAATGCTCTTCAAAACCAACACGGGCATGTCGAGCTCCGCTGCCACGGCTTCAAAAATAAATGTTTTACCACCGCCAATCGGTCCAGCCACAGCCGCCCCGGGCAAGGCTCGGTCGTCGGGCAGCTTGAGCCGCGGCAGCATGTAGTCGGTCAAGAATTTCTTCAAGCTCGTGAAGCCCATCACATCGGCGAGCGAATGGGTTGGCTTTTTGAACTCGACAACATCCTCTCCCAACTGCGCCTGAATAAATTGCTCGACCTGCAGGACGACGTCGTCACGAGAAACAGGCCGCTTGTTGTAAGCCGCCGCCAACAGCAGTTGCCGGACCGCATGGATGCTTAAGCCGGCCGTTGCCTCGGCCAACGTCTCGTGACCGGCAACACCCGTGTCGTCGGCCAGTTGCGCGTCGGGTTCGGCAGGGACGGGAATCGCCGCCGCTTGGGGTTGCGTGCCATGCCAAGCGAGAAAGTGCCGCCGCGTGGCGGTGTCGGGAGCTGGCGCATCAACGCTCAGCACTTGCGGCAGACGGGAGACGCGCGGGTGAATCAAGCTCCGCGATTCGGCGATCAAACAGACGGTGTCGCGTCCGGAAAAGAAGTCCGGGTCGCTAAACCAATCGGTCATAATGGCTAAACGCCGCAATTGCGTGTCGTTCATGCGGGCTACATCCCCATCGCCAGCTGGGAGCAGCATGTCGGCCGCTTCGATCAGAACCAGCAAGTTTTCACGCAAGGCGGCGCGGGAGCAAATCGTCAGCTGTCGCAAGAACTCAAGCGCTTGGGTGGCATTGCCAATCGCATCGCGGAGGTATTGATCGAATTCGCGTCGGCGGAGATCAATTTTGCTGCTGTCCACCCCCATGTCTTTGATGGCCAAGGAATTGATATCAACCCCTAACTTCCAGGCGGCCCACGCTTCGCGCAACTTCGTCCGGTCCTCTTCGCTCAAACGGACTGGACCGTTCAGCTCATAGACGACTTGAATCAAGCCACCGACTTTGGTCTTTTTTAAGAGAAAGGGGACCAACGGAACATAACTTTCTCCGTCAAAAAACAGGTCGTTCACATTCCCGGCCAAGATAATCGAGCGAGCTTGACCGGCGTTGATGATGCGGGCCAGTCGCCCAAAGAACTCGTAAGCAGGCGATGCAGGGGCGGAATTGCTCATGAGGCTCATTTGCAAAATTTATTGAGAGAGGGCTGGTGGAGGTAACCAGCGGATGGAGCAATTGTGCCCCATCAGCGTCAGAGACTCAACGCCCAGTCAATGGAGTTGAGGGTGGTTCGACAAACTGACGTTCGAAAAACGGAACAGCTCTCTTTTTTGCGAAGCACCCGCCGGTTTAGCCCTTGCAGGAATAGACCTGCTCCGCTGCAAGACTGGTCTTTAGCCCCGTTTTTGGCGGCGATGGAAGAGAAGGGCCTTGCGGCGAACGCGTTCGAGGGCGGCTAGCATTTCTGCCGCATCCTTGTAACGTTTGCTGGGCTTCATCTCCAGCGACTTGCGGAGCACGGCGATCAGTTCCGGATGGGCTTTGCGACGCAGGTTGGCAGCCCCAGTCAGTGGCCAGTCAAAGGGCCATTCGGGCAGGTGTCCGGTAAACATGCGGTAGATGATCAAGCCGAGTGAAAAGACGTCGCTCTTGGCACTCGGCCGTCCCATGGCTTGTTCAGGTGCCATATAGCCGACCGTACCTGAACCGGAGCCGTCGATCGTTTTTTGAGCGACCCGGGCGATGCCAAAGTCAGCCAACTGCAGTCGGCCGTCGGGCAGAAGCAGCATGTTTTCGGGCTTAATGTCGCAGTGGATGATCTTCATGCCATGTGCATAGGCCACGGCCGAGACCATTTGCATGGCCAGTTCGAGGGCCGATTCGAAGGCCAGTCGGCGGCGCAAGCGATCGCACAGCGTTTGCTCGCCCAAACGCGACGTGATAACAAAGCGGCCGTCGATGAAGCTAGCATCTTTCAGCGGCAGGATGTTCGGGTGATCGAGCTTGGCCACCATCCGCGCTTCGCGCTGGAACAGATCGAGCATGCTTGGGGTGACCACATTCTGGTGCGGCATCTTCAAAGCCACACGCACCCCCTCGATGGTATCCATGGCTTGATAGACGTGCGCGAAGCCCCCTTGGGCCAGACGGCGCTCGATCCGATATTTGCCCACGCGTGAGCGAACTCGCAAGCCGTCCGATTCGCTTCGTCGTTTTGACATTTGCCAGTTCAGTGCAATCATCGCCGATAGGACTCAGGGTTGCTCGACAGTCAAGTTTGGCGAAGCCAACTGCACTGCGATTAGATCAAGGATAGCTTACAGTGGAAATAATTCGAGTTGTGACGGTAAGTTCGTCAAAAATAGCGCGTGCCGTTTTTTCCCCGATGTTCTGAACTGGCTGTTGGCGACGACGACGCACACCCGCTGTATCGGCAATCGAGGTGCTGAGAATAAGCAGAATTCCAGTCGTCCCGGACGTAACGTCCGTCTCCTTCCCCTAACCTGTAAAAAACGACCGAGCGGACTTAAAGGGTTTAAGTTTCGCGCGACGGTTTAACGCTCTAGGAGTTCAACTTTGTCCATTCTGAAACCACTGTCCACAGTCAAACATCCCTGGCGACTTGAAGAGCTAACGTTATCCGACGTGAGAGTATTTGCTCCGCAAGTAGCCGTTTTGCCCATGGGGGCGACGGAGCCGCATAACTTGCATCTCCCCTATGGCACCGATTCCTATGAAGCTTTGCATTTGGCCGATCATTGCTGCCAGCGTGCCAATGATTTAGGGGCCCGCGTGCTGATGTTGCCAGTCATTCCCTATGGCACAGAGACCAATTTGCAGCGTTTTCCGCTGGCGATGAATGTGCGTCCGACCACGCTCATGCGGGTGCTCGCCGACTTGGTCGAGACGCTTGCCGCCAGCGGAATTCTGAAACTAGTGATTTTTAACAGTCACGGCGGCAACGACTTTAAGCCCTTCCTCCGCGAGATTTATGGCCAAACCCCCGTGCAGATTTTCCTGTGCAATTGGTATCAGATGATTCGGGATGTGGCGGACCGGATCTGCGAGCACAGCGACGATCACGCGGGCGAGATGGAAACATCGCTGATCATGCATTTCCGCCCCGACTTGGTGCGGACCACTGCTGATGGCCAGTTGTCCGCCGATCCCGGAGCTCGGAATACCTTGCAATTTGAAGCGCTCCGAGCGGGCTGGGTGTCGCTGACCCGTCCGTGGCATTTACTGACCACCAATTCCGGTTCCGGAAACCCGCATGCGGCGACGCCCGAAAAGGGAGAGCAACTACTGGCTGCCGTGGTTGCTCGCATCGCACCTTTCCTGGCTGAGTTATCGGCGGCTGACTTGGCCGAGCCGTTTCCGTTTCAGTGAACGATAATCGCTGACGATGAGACCGCTGCAGTGCCTAAGCACCTCCCAACCACTTGCGGATCTTTTTTTTGATCCGGCGTCGGAGGGTCCGCAGCAGTGGTATGTGCGGCGCGGGAGGAGGTGTCCAAACTCGGGTCGCTGGACCGCTGCTACAGACATCCTCAAAGACCTCCAAGTAGTCCCCAGCAACATCTTGCCACGTCCGCCCACAGAACTTCGCATGCGCGGCTGCTGCGCGGCGTTGGGCCGCTTCAGGACGGCTGATTTGCTCGATCATCGCGCGCGTCAGGTCGTCGCTGTCCCCGCACTTAAAATGCAAACCATATTCTCCCTGGTTGCCCAAACGCTCCATAAACGGAGGTATGTCGCTATGGATGAGCGGTACTTGTGCGCGTTGGGCTTCAAAGATCGAACCATTGAGGCCGGCTTCGGAGCGAGAGGCTGAAATGCAGCCGCTTGCTCCGCGGTAAAGCCCAGCGATATCTCCATCGGGGAGATAGCCAAGTACATGGTAGTCGACACCGTACTCTAAGCCGGCGTTACGAATGCACTGTTTGATTTTGTCGGTGTCAGGATCGTTTTTCTGGGTATTGGGCTGCATCTGCTCAGTCCCCACACCGGCAATTACCAGCGGGAAAAAATGTTTTCCCAGCTGGGTCTTGGATTTGGCAAGCGCTTCAAAAATGGTCAGGGGGTCTTTATGGCCGATAGCGTGGAAAGCCAGCCAATAGTCTTCCGGCAACTGGTAAGCGGCTCGGACGCGACTAGCTTCAGCCTCGGTTGGCTCGAACGACTCGGGAACAAAATCGGCAAGGTAGATTACTTTTCCCAGCTCGGAAGGCATGTCGTACCGCTCGCTCGCCTTTTGCAGGGTGTAGTTCGACGAAAATATGAGTCGGCTTGAGGCCTGTACGAAGGCGCGGGCCTCGGCCCGAAAGCGATCGCCAAACTCATCCTGCCAGTGCAATTCATCGAAGGCAAAGTCGTGTACGGTCGGGACAATATGCGCTCGTAGGTCAACGACTTGCCGCTGCAGTCTCAATGTCCACCAGGGATGTGGCAGCCAGATCACGTCGACTTCCGCTGCATGCCGTCGCAGCGTCTGAAAAAAGCGGTCTTGGTTGACTTCCAGAAAATCGAGCAGCCCGTCGCCAAGATGGTCTTCAATCTCGTTACCCAGCAAGGGCGAGAAGACGTGGGGTGGCCAAGGGATCTGCTCGCCCCCCCCATCGACCGGCTGCGAAAGAACTTGGAATTGCCATCGCTCAGGATCCGTTGTGTCGAGCCACGTCTGCAGCAAACGCAACAGCAACCGACGCGCACCCCCGCGGCCTACCACCGGCGCGAAAATCAAGACCTTGCAAGGACGATTCTGGAAATCAGCAGACATGGTCTTCCCTCCTTAGATTCCAATAAACAACTTTCCAACTCGCAATCAAGGCAATCCCTGGGGAAACTGAAGCTAAGCAGTCGGCGGACCGAACTCCAGTCGATTTGGGTTGATTCATGACCTCTGCGAGCCTACTACCGGTCCGCAGGCGCTGGTTGGGTTCGGTATTGAATAGCGGCGTCGATGTAGTGCTGGGCCCCACGGCAGATTCTTTCGACCTCCTCATCGGTTAAGTCGCGGATGATTCGGCCGGGGGTGCCGACGACGAGCGACCTCGGTGGAATGACTTTCCCTTCCGCAATCAGAGCCCCTGCGCCGATAATCGCATGTTGGCCGATGTGGGCTCCGTTGAGCAAGATGGCTCCCATACCGATGAGCACTTCGTCTTCAATGACAGCCCCGTGCACGATGGCGCCGTGCCCGACCGTAACCCGTTCACCCAGTGTGCAGGGGTAGCCTGGATCGGAGTGCAGGCAGCACAGATCTTGGATGTTTGTGCCCGCCCCGATGGTGATTGGTTCCACATCGCCACGCAGCACCGCTCCGAACCACACGCTGGCCTGCGCGCCAAGACGGACACGGCCAACGAGAGTCGCATTGGGAGCTACCCAAGCGTCCGGGGCAATCAGTTCGGGATGTGATCGAATATTCAGGTCGCGCATGGTACTGCCTGTAGGTGAATTAGCCTAGGAATGGAACTTGCAGGCTCGCTAGAGTTTGACAGAACGGCAATCAGTCTGACAATGCACTCACCGGGACGATTGCGTCCTCCGTCCATTTTTTCGTCGAGATTCTACCTAAATGTCAAAAATTCCAGCCCAACAACTGCTCGAGCAATTGAATTGGCGGTATGCCGTCAAGCGTTTTGACCCCAGTCGCAAGGTCGACAACGCAACGTGGCAAGCCATTGAGCAGGCGATGATCTTGACTCCCAGTAGCTACGGCCTGCAGCCCTGGAAATTCATTGTGATTACGGATGAAGCCACGAAGGCCAAGCTGCCTGCCATTTCCTGGAACCAAAAGCAGCCCCAGGATTGTTCGCACATGGTCATCCTGGCCGCCAAAGTATCGATGGACGCGGCTTATGTCGATCACTTCATGAACAGCGTCGTCACCACCCGCGGCCTGGCGAGCGATGCCATGTCGGGCTATCGCAAAGTCCTGGTCGCTACGATCGAAAAGATGGACCAGCATCTCGATTGGAATGCTCGGCAAGTCTACATCGCTCTCGGGCAGCTGATGCTGGCGGCCGCCTTGCTGGGGGTCGACACCTGCCCAATGGAAGGCATCGTTGCTCCGGCTTACGATGAATTGCTGGGGCTCACGGACAGTGGTTATGCGACGGTGGTGGGCTGTGCGGTCGGCTATCGCCATGCCGAGGACATACAGGCGGTCGCGAAAAAGGTGCGTTTCGCGTCGGACGCCATCATTCAACGCATTTGATCCTACCGACGCTTCCGAGCGTTCGCCGAGGCCTACGCAGCCCGGTGGGCCCTCCATTGACTTTGAAAGCTAGCTGTTCTCATGCCGCAATCGACCAGTCGCCAACGCTACATGGAGTACCTGCAGAAGGTCGCCGCGCGCCGCAAGGAAAAGCCAACGGGGGATACGAGCTACCATGGGGGAAGCGACGATCACTCCAAACGCGGGCAAAGCAAGGAACGGAGTCGTACCTCGTGGCAGTTGCTCACTCAGTTCTGGAGTATGTTGGGTGAGCATCGCGGCAAAGTCATCGTAGCCTTGGCAACCTTGACCGTGTCCACCTTGCTGAGCCTGATTCCGCCCGCAGGAACCAAACTGGCAATCGACTATGTGTTGACTGAGCCCCCATTGCCATTGCCGGAATGGTTTAGCAGTTACATTCCTAACACGTCGCGGATGGGATTGTTGTGGATGATTGCGGTGGCGGTGGCTGCCATCACCTTGCTCCGCACGTTGATCCATTTGTGTGGGCGGTGGTATGCCACCAAAGCGGTCAACCTGTTGCAGGCAGATATCCGCCGCCAGGTCTTTGAGCATTCGATGCGTTTGCCTCTGCATCGCATTCAAGGACTGAAGAGCGGCGGTGCGACCAGTTTGATTCGCGAAGATGCGGGTGGTATCGCCGACTTGATCTTCAATATGCTCTACAACCCTTGGCAGGCGATGATTCAGTTGGTCGGTAGCTTGTTCGTGCTGGTGCTGGTCGACTGGCGTTTGATGCTCGGTGGGCTCATGCTGCTGCCAATCGTATGGGTGACCCACCGCACCTGGATCCATCGCGTGAGACCGCTCTACAAAGACATCCGCTCGCGGCGGCAGCAAATCGATGCGTCGACGACTGAGACCTTTGGAGGGATCCGCGTGGTGCGCACCTTCGCCCGCGACAAGAGCGAGTCGAATCGCTTCACCCGCGGCACCCACTTGCTGGCGCGGCAGCAGTTGATGGTCTGGTGGTCGACACGTATTCTAGAAGTCGTGTGGGAAGTACTCATCCCTCTCGCTTCCACCGGTTTGTTGTTGTACGGCGGATGGCAGATCTTGAACAAGGCGTTGACGTTGGGGGATCTGATGATGTTCCTGGTCTACTTGACGATGTTGCTCGGTCCAATCGCCTCAATCGCTTCGAGCGCCATGTCGTTTCAAAACAACCTGGCAGGACTCGACCGCGTGTTGGATGTGTTGGAGGAATCCACGGAGTCGATGGGGGAACCAGGTGCACGCGTGTTAACACGTGGCGAGGTCGACGGCGCGATGCGTTTTGATTCGGTGTCGTTTCGTTATCCCGGCGCAGAGACCAACGTGCTGGAGAACATCTCGTTCTCGGTTCCAGCTGGCTCCACCGTGGCACTCGTCGGGCGTAGCGGCGCGGGAAAAACTACGTTGTGCAATTTGGTGGCACGGTTCTATGATCCGGTCAGCGGGCGCATCGAGCTGGATGGTCACCACCTGCAAGACATCAATCTCGATGCCTATCGGCGATTGTTGGGGGTGGTTGAGCAGGATGTTTTCTTGTTTGACGGAACCGTGCGGGACAATATCGCGTATGGCCGTCGCGGGGCAAGCAACGAACAAGTCGCCGAGGCTGCAGCGGCGGCGGCGGCACTCGAGTTCATCGAAGCGCTCCCCGATGGCTTCGACACCTGGATTGGAGAACGGGGCGTTAAGTTGAGCGGCGGGCAGCGGCAACGCTTGGCGATCGCCCGTGCGATCCTGGCCGATCCACGGATTCTGATTCTGGATGAAGCCACCAGCAGCTTGGACAGCGAGAGCGAACGACTCATTCAACGCAGTCTGGCGCGGCTCCTGCAAGGACGGACTGCCTTTGTGATCGCCCACCGCTTGAGCACGATTACCCATGCGGATCTGATTCTGGTGCTCGATCAGGGGCGGATCGTGGAAAGCGGCACGCACCTGGAGTTGCTCGAGCAAGGTGGACTCTACCAGCGCATGGTGCTATTGCAAACCGAAGATATCGGCGCTTCGCCACTCACATCCTAATTGCTACGGCGTCTCTGATCGTCCCGGGCCCCGGGGGCGTTCCTCATTCGCAGGCTCCGCCTGGAAATGCCTGCGTCTCGGAGAGCCGCAGCCACGTGCGGAGTCAACACGTAGTCGCGTCTCTCCGAGACGCGAAATGACTGCGTCTCGGAGAGCCGCAGCTACGTGAAGACCAGTTTAGGAACCGAGCCGAGTCTCGCACGGAGAGGACTTAGATTAGGTTTGCGCTTATTTACCCCGAAAGACTCCTGTAGACGTGCTGGCTGCCCTGTCTCACGGCGATGTTCCGAAATGCTATATTTGAAGCCGCTGCTTTTGACCTAACCATCGCCCGATGGTGCAGCGGCCCGAAATGTGGAAGGTTGTCGAAGATGCCCAAGCCCGAAGAGCATAGTCGCCGGAAGAAACTGCACGAAGTGATCTCAATAATCTCAGTGCGCTCTGAGTTTCGGAGGCGTGAGGTTCAGTTCCTGTGCAGTGAAGCCAAGCCCGCTTTTGTCACCCAGGTACTCAAGCAATTGAAAAGCGAAGGGGTGCTGCACTCGTACAAACGGGAGGATGAGGAACATTTTCGCTGGGCCGAGGAACCGCAGCAATTCTCGAGTCAAGACTGGATCGAGCGTCAGATCTCGGGAACGCAGGTGACTCAACTACCGTCACAGGAACGACCGCGCGAACGACTCTTGGAACTCGGCGCTCAACAACTTAGGAACAGCGAGTTGTTCGCAATTCTTATCCGGGCGGGAGTAAAAGGGGAATCAGCCATTCAGGGTGGGCAACTCCTGTCCAATCAACTCACCGCTCAGCTCGACCGATTGATCGACCTTTCGCACTCTGAAATGAAGAAGATCAGCAAGGCGGTGTCGATTACCGCCTATTGTCAGATTATGGCGGGCGTTGAATTGGGACGTCGGGTCGAAAATGTGGTGAAGGATAAACGGCCGAAGGAGAAGATTTGTAGCACTGCCGCCGCCGTGGATTACTGCCGCCGCCATTTTGAACGCTTGGCCCACGATGCGCGGCAAGAGGAATTTCACATCGTGACGCTCGATACGAAACTACAACCCATCCAGAGTCATCAAATCACGGTGGGGACACTGGATGCCAGTCTGGTGCATCCACGCGAAGTGTTCCGCGCAGCGATCCGTGATGCGGCCGCCTCGATTCTATTAGTGCACAATCATCCCTCAGGCGATCCAACCCCCAGCCGTCAAGATCGCGAAGTCACGGAGCGACTCAAACGCTCCGGTGAATTGCTGGGGATCACCGTCATCGATCACATCATCGTGGCCAAAGAAAACACGGTCAGCTTGGCTGAATGTGGGTGAGCTGCGAGTCAAACCTCAGCGATAACGCTTTTTCCCCAAAGACTTTTAGCGAGCTGCTGGGACCTACCAGTTGGAAACGCGGTAGTCTTTTAAGAATTTTCCCCAGGTGTGCTCGCCCGTGTTGAGTCCAGCGAAGATAGGATCGCAAATGCGGGCGGCCGCATCGGTCGTGTCGAGCGGCGTGCGAAAGCCATGTTCCTGCTGTTTGCGGTGGGTAATCTCCAGCGGATCTTCATCGGTAATCCAGCCGGTATCGACACTGTTCATGTGGATGCCGTCTTTGATGTAGTCGGCCGCCGAGGTACGGGTCATCATGTTCAGTGCGGCCTTGGCCATGTTCGTATGGGGATGGGTATCGCGCTTCAGACCACGATAAAAGACCCCTTCCATGGCCGAGACATTCACGATGTGCTTGTCGTGCGAAGGAACTCGCCGCATGAGCGACTTGAGACGCGCGTTGAGTACAAACGGGGCAACGGCATTGACCAACTGCACCTCTAGCATCTCCACGGTCGAGACTTCAGCCAGTTTCAAACGCCAACTATTTACGTTTCGCAAGTCGACTTGTTGGAGATCTTGATCGAGCTGCCCCTCCGGAAAGACCTCCGCGCCACACTCGGCATCTTCGGGAAGGAGTGCCACTTGGGACCACTCGTGTGCACCGCGTTGTGTCCTGGTTCTATCCATTCTAGCGATCAACTCGGCGCTATTGCGTGTGGCAGAAGAGTCCCGTTCCCCCCGCGTTTCGATATTCTGGTGCAGCGAGTTATTCGTGTCTTTTGCCAGCAGCTCTTCGTAGCCAGCCAGCAGTCCACGTAGCGCTTGGGGCCAGTCAGCGTTTGACTCCCGCTCGGCTTCTAAGAGGTGTTGGTAGAAGCCTGCGGGCCGACGAATCGTCTGGCAAGCATTGCTGAGGATGAAGTCGAGTCGCGGGAGGGTGCTGGCAAGATGCTCTGCAAAGGCTTCTACACTGGGGGTGTGCCGCAGGTCGAGCCCATAGAGCTGGAGCCGCGACAGCCACTGCGAACTGTCCGCTTGAGAAGCAAAGCGTTGCGCGGCATCGCGCGGGAAGCGAGTTGTCGCGATCAGCGTTGCACCGGCGCGCAGGAGTTTTAACGCCGCTTCGAATCCTATTTTAACCCGGCCACCGGTGAGGAGTGCGTAGCGGCCGGTGAGGTCAGCCGTCTGCTGCCGCTTGGACCAGTTGAACGCAGCGCAAGCAGGGCACAGCGAATCGTAAAAGAAATGCACACGATCAAAGGCTTGTTTGCAGATGTAACAAGTGCGCGAGCTGTGTAGCGGCTTCGAAAACGAATCTTCCACCGCTTCGCAGCCGGCTGCGTGGTCGAGTAACGGGGCGGCGGTTCCGCGGCGGATGCCGGTTTGATCGAGCACTGCCGAGTCCTGTTGCCGCAGTTCCTCGCGTTGTCGACGCTTGTCGTCCCGCGCGGCGCGAAGCATTTTGCGTTTGGACGCACGATCGGGATGGGCGACTTGCTCGGCCGCACGCAGCAATGCCATCTGCTGCTCGCGACTCAGTTGCAACAGTAAGCTGCGGTCGGCGACCAGTTGCTGTAGGAGCTCCGTTACCCCCACCAACTGCGCGGGGCTGACCATCGATTGCGGAGTATGGGGCGAGTCAGTCACGACGGCGGTCAGCTTCCCTTAAAATTCCCATGCTCGTCGTAGCGGACAAAACCAAACCACAAGAAGGTGATCAAGCTAATTGGGAGCGTAATCAAGAAAACCAAGCTAATAAAGGACATCAACATCGCAAATGCGGTCAAGACAATCCACAGCCACCAGGTTTCACGCAAGAGAGCTCGATACCGATCCATTCGCCCAAATTTCAGTTAAATATTCCATGCTGCGGAAACTGCCGACTCAGATTCCGCTCACTGGCAACATAACTTGCGACGCCAAAATCGACTAGGTGTCCTACTTTGCAAGTGATCTCGCTGGGTTATGCTGTGTCGCTTAAGCAAGCCACAAGAGTACCTGCTATTGCTTGTGGACGTTAGGTGGCGGCCCATGAAGGCTCCGCAGGAGCGTCGCCCTCCCGGTGAGCGTTGCCCTCCCGTGAGCGAGCCCTCCCGATTTAAACATTTTTCAATGCGAGTTAACCAGTAACCTGCAGAATCATAGATACAAGGAATAAGTATGGCAATTCAACTGGCCATTCACGGTGCGGCGGGGCGGATGGGGAAGCGGTTGGTGGCCCTGGGGACCGCCGATCAAACATTTAAGGTTGCGGCGGCAATCGACCACCCGAGCAATCCTGAACTCGGACGTGACGCGGGTTTGGTGGCCGGCGTGGCTGAGCTCGGGCTACCCTTGACGGCGACTTGGCCCACCGGGATCCAGGTCGCGATCGACTTTTCAGTGCCAGCGGGATGCGAAGCGGCGTTGCGACATTGCATGGCCAATCAAGTGCCGTTGGTGGTGGCGACGACGGGACTTTCGCCCACTCAAATGGAAGCCATTCACGCCGCTGCCGCGACCATTCCGATATGTTGGGCTCCCAATATGTCCTTGGCCGTTAACCTGACCATGCGCTTGGCTGAGCAAGCTGCGGCAGCGCTCAAGGGGGTTCCGCAAGGGGCCGACGTCGAGATCATTGAACGACATCATCGCTACAAAGAGGATTCCCCCAGTGGGACGGCGCTAAAGTTTGGTGAGTTGATTGCCAAGGCGATGGGCTTGACGAAACATGTGCATGGTCGCGAAGGGATGGTCGGTGCCCGCGGCCGGGATGAGATTGGCTACCACGCGGTGCGTACCGGTGACGATCCAGGGCAACACACGATCATCTTCGGGATGCTGGGGGAAACCATTGAACTGCGGGTGGCCGCGTCCAACCGCGATTGTTATGCGCAAGGCGCTCTGGCGGCGGCCAAGTTCTTGGCCGATAAATCGCCAGGGATGTATAACATGTTTGACGTCCTGGGTCTGGCTCCAGCTCCAGCATAAGTGCAAACAGCATGGCCAAGTGCGACGAAGGGTACCTGTGCGAAGTGTGTGGCGAGGAGGTCAAGGGACTGATCGAGAGCGCCTTGTACTTGCAATATGTCATCGGTTGGATCGACCCTGAAACGCTGCACACCCATCGCGAATGCCATTTGCGGTGCAATCCGGTGCTCGCGCAATTTATTGACGACGAGCGATTTACATCCATCGTCATCGAGGGAGAGCTCGATCGAAGAACGCTCGACGCTGACTTTGTCCGTGATCGCGCGGGATTGATTACGCGCGGTTACAAGCGGTTGTGGGAGTTGCAAAAGGGGCGCAAGAATTTGACGGTTGCTGAATATCCCTTGGAGGAAGCTCGAGCCCGCTGGCAATAGTTGGGGGCAGACACCGGACAAGCGTTAGACCACGCAGCAGCTTCTTCCGAGAAGTTGAATCACGTGGCAGCGTCTCTCCGAGACGTTGATTCAAGCGAGTCTCGGAGAGACTCGCCTACGTGTGCTGCCGTACCGCTTTTCGAATCGAGCCGGTAGATCAGGGCGAGCGGCAAGACGAGTAGGCCCATCATCCAGAAGACGCTGCTGATCGGCCAGCCGAGTCCCCCCGCGATGGCTTCGAAGAGTTGATAGAGAGGGCCAGAGATCAAGATCCCGATAAAGTTCGCTTGATTCATGGTGGCAATCATCCGGCCTTTGAGATTGGCCGGTGGTCGCGACTGCAAGAAAACTTGGATCGGAATGGCAAAAATCGCCGCGAAGACCCCCATGACCAGCAAGGCGACGATACTGCCGTAGAAGCCCAGCACATGGCCGTTGGCATTCCAGAAACCGAGTGCGACTAGGGCGGCGAAGATACCGGACAGGCCCCAGGTGACGCAGCGATCTCCCAGTCCACGGCGACACAAAGCGCTGGCGATGAGGGCTCCGGCCATGATTCCCAAGCCGATCGACGCGGTCAAGATACTGGTTTGTAAATCGTCGACTTTTAACATAGTCAACCCCAGTCGATTGACGGTGGGCACTGCCAATCCAGAGACCAACCAGAAAACGCTTGAAACCAGTACGGCAGCCAGCAATGTGCGGTCGGCCTTGAGCATTCGATAAACATCGCCACTGACCGCCCAGCAATCGATCGTTAGCTTAATCTTGGGTTGCGCAGGGGGCGTATTGCGGATCAACAGTGATGTAAGTGTGCCAGCGATGGCGATACCAACGCAAACCAAGAGCCCCATCCAGAGGTTCGCGGTGGCGCCGAGCATCGTCTTTAGAGCGCCCGCGGAAACAGTACCGAAGATGATGGCCAAAAACGTGGTCATCAAGATCAGTGCATTGGCGCGCGGAAGATCTTTCTCTCTAAACAGCTCGGGCAAGACCCCGTATTTGCCTGGACCAAAGAAAGCGCTTTGCATACCCATCAGAAACAGGACGATCCAGGTTCCCGTTGTGCCTAACAAACCGTAGTAGTAGAAGGCCAGCAGGCCCAGCAGCATCACCAGGATCTCCGCTGCTTTGCAGTACACGATGATGGGTGTTTTGCGATAGCGATCGGAGAGGTAACCTGCGAAGCCGCTGAACAGTACAAAGGGCAATGAGAAGACAAACGTCGCCCATCCCTGGGTATCGCTGGCCCCCCCTGCTCCACCCTCGGCCGCCTGAGCTCCGGCGGCTACTGCCCCAGCCACCACAGGAATCGCCAGCAAGAGCATGAGTTGCTTGTACAAGTTGTCGTTGAAGGCACCTAGGAACTGAGTGGCGGTCATGCCCCAGAACGATTTGTCATGGAAAAGCTGCGGCTGCTCAGCCGCAGGTGCAACTGCCGACGGGGAGGGTTGAGCGGCGGCGGGCGACGCGGGGGCTGCGGGTGACATCGTGAATCCTTGGTAGGTCAACTGCGGTAAGAGTGCTGCGGCTATTGTGCCTCTCTCACTCAGATGCCGAAAGACCAGTTCTCATGCGCCGGGCTGGTGAGTTCAGGATGATTTTGTCGTTTAATGATTTTGTCAAAGGGAGACCGTTCCTTATTTCAATAGCTCCGTCACGTCCGCAGGCACAGTCGCTGGTGGTTGGGCGAGTTGGATCTGTGCCTGAAGCTTGGTGGTTGCCATGTTGAGGTCACCGCCGGTGGCCAGGAAAAAACGCTCGTTTGTTTGACCAGCGTCGATGTTTTCGACAGGATTGGCGTCGGCCGTGAATCTCGCCGTTGCAATGGGCTGCCACGTTTGGTCAGCTCCCTGCAACCAGCCGTTTCCAAAATCAGCCCGGCGCTGCAGTTTGGTTGACCTGCGATCGCGTTTGAAGTCTTCGATGAAAGAATAAAAGCCACGCATCGACTGCCCGCCGGTAACGGTGGAGAAAGTAATCAACTTTTTCCAGGCCTGCTCTTCGGGGTGATAGAAATATCCTGAGTACTCGGTGCGTCTGGCGTTGGGCGTGGCCGTAACCAGCAGGCGATACGTTTCATCCACGTTCCAGTCGTAGTCGAAGAAACTCTGCCCTCCGGTCCCTTCACCGCCAAACCGACCGACGCGCACCGCTGGATCTTGATGCAGCATTTTGACTTGCACATCTTCGTCGACCGCCGTGGGGTCATCGCCGCGGGCATTGTCCCAGACCGAGAAGATCACCAACTTTTTGCCATCGGCCAACTCTTGCAAGCCAAAGTAGCCGGTGTTCCAACCGCAGGCCATGAAGAATGTGCCAGGTGCCGACTGACGCGGAGTGACTTCGTTATAGAAGGCGGTGGTCTCCGCTCCTGAATAACCCAAGTGCACCGAGCGGCAGGCGATTCCCTTTAATCGTTCGTCGGCGAGCGTAGGGCAGCACCACACGATCGTAGTTAGGCAGACGGCAAGGGGTAGTGTTGTGCAATCGCGCATGGCAGGGACTCTGTGTCGAAATCAAGTTATATGGAAATGTGGCTTGGGAATTCAAAACGGCGCAGGTTTCGGTTTGTGGTATGAAGAGCCAGCCCAGCTTAATCTTCGGGGAGTGCTTTGCCTTTGGTTTCTGGGAGGAAGAAGACCACAACCAAGCCAAGGATGAAAACCAAGCTGACCCAGGAGGTGGCTTCGCGGAAGGCACCCAGCCGCGCGGCGGCTTTCGCCGCGGCATCGGCCGTTTCAGGCAAACGGGCAATGGCGGCTTCTCCCAATCGCTGTTGCAGCAAGCCAAGGGTGAATGGCCCCGTGGCTGCCAGGAATCGCCCTACGTTATAACAAAAGCTTACACCTGTGCTTCGCAAGCGGGTCGGAAACAATTCAGGCAGATAAATTGCAAAGCCAGCGAAGAGCGCCAGTTGGAAGAAACCCATCAAGCCGCTCATCCACAGTTGATCGACTCCTTTGAACATTTGGAAATAGAGGTTGGTCGCTATAAATGCGCCGATAAAGGCAACCACAAAGGCGGGCTTGCGTCCGGCGCGTTGTGCCAAGTAAGAAAAAGCGAGCATGCCAAAGAACGCACCCACGTTCTGGATAATGCTGTTCAACCCTTTGTAGTAGGCCGCTTGGCTGGCAATTTCCGCGTCGGGCAATCCTCGGGCTTTGAGCGAGGTATTGATCACATCGCCCACAAGTTCGGGGGCAAAGAAACCAATGCCCCACAATCCAATGACTCCGGCAATGCACAGCAACATCCCCAGCAACGCGGGCTTTCGCCACCGACCCGGTCCGAGCAGGGCAGCGTACGAGCCAAACTTGACACCACTAATTCTGCCAGCCTCGCGGGCCGCGACCCACTTTTCCGGTTCCTTTAAGCGAAACTGAATAAACACACACAGGAAGGCTGGGATCGCGCCAATGAAAAACGCATACTTCCAAGCGTTGTCGGCCGTGATGCTGCTCTCTCCCTCTTTGATCAAACTGCTCATGTACATGCTGATCAGTCCCGCCGTGATGTTGCCTACGGCGGATAACGCCTGCAACATACCGAGCGCACCGGGACGCGAACGATCAGGGAGTGTGTCGGCAATCAAGGCCACCGCCAATCCAAACACCCCGCCGACTCCCAAGCCGGTCACGAATCGATAGATCGCGAAATCGAGCCAAGATGTGGAGAGCGCCGATAGGCCTGTAAAAACGGAATAGAGAAAAACGGTGATCGTCAGCGTCTTGGCTCGTCCAATGCGGTCTCCCACGGAACCGAAAATCAATCCGCCAGTCGCCCAACCCGCCACAAAGATCGAAGTGGCGTAACCACCATAGGCCTTCACGTTCCAACCTTCAGGAAGCAAACTCTTCAGGGCATCTTCGCGAAAGAGAATGAAAATCTGTTGATCCAGACAATCAAACAGCCAAGCCAAGGCGGCCATAATGAACACAAACCAATGGTAGCTACTGAGGTTTTGCCACCAGGCGGTCGCAGGCGCTGGGGGCGATGCACTGGGAGAGCTCATGGGCTGGACGATTCCATGCGAGGAAGTTTGTAGAGCAAAAAAGCGCGAGGCTGATCGAACCGACGAGCTCATCCATCCGAAGTGGCGAAGCGGGCGTCGGCAAGTGGCAGCTTGGGTTGGTCGCGAGCGAACCCAACAGGTCCCAATGATAGCTGCAAACGGGCTCGCAGTGGGTGCGAAGAAGTGCTCATTCGCCGAAACTTGGCGATCGGCTAAAGCATCAAACGAAAAAGGGCCCGCTCTGAAGGAGCTTGGTTGTTCAAGCTCCTTCAAGCGGACCCTTTCCTGCCGTGAAACGCGGGCCTGTGACTGTGTTAGTTCTCGCCGTACGTGATCGCTCTACGCAACAGCCAGCAGTCGTTGTTGGTTGCCATACTGCGGCAACGTGCCTCTAAGGTCACGGGGCTTCCCTACTCGTCCGAATACTCGGAAAACTCATTCGATCGCGTTCGATCCTGGAGTCCAATTCGATAGTCCAAACCGTAAGTCGTGGCAACCTAGCTCCGCTGCGGGCCTCGGTGATTTGCCACTCATGTTTTACATACTGCAAGCAGTGTGCCAAACGCTTATCACAAACCTAAGTATCGGGATATCGGGCCAAAGAGGGTTAAGTGCGTTAAATTGAGAAGTTTAAGTTGCCTGCGCACAGCTGGAATGGACTTTGGGATTTGCAATCATTTGTAATTTTTACAATGCCTTGCAAAACATCGAGCGTGGCATGTTGCTGTCTGTGAGGCGATTTGCCCTTGAATACCTCCAGCCTCCAGCCTCCAGCCTCCAGCCTCCAGCCTTCAGCCTCCACCTCGTCTTAGGCGATCAGATCGTGAACCACCTCGCCATGGACGTCGGTCAAGCGGTAGTCGCGGCCTTGGAAGCGATAGGTCAGGCGGGTGTGGTCGAACCCGAGCAGGTGCAAGATCGTGGCTTGCAGGTCATGCACGTGGACGGGTTTCTCTGTCACGCCAAAGCCCAGTTCATCGGTTTCGCCGTAGTTGTAGCCACCCTTGGTTCCCCCACCGGCCATCCACATGGTGAAGCAGTCGGGGTAGTGGTCGCGGCCGAGGACGGTGCCACCTGCTGTGCGTCCTTCTCGAAACGGCGTCCTGCCGAACTCGCCCCCCCACACGATCAGCGTGTCATCCAGCAGACCGCGTTGGGCCAAGTCGCGGATGAGGGCGGCGACGGGACGGTCCATGGTGCTGCATTTCTGTTTCAAGCCATCGCCGATGCCAGTCCCCGGGTCGGTGCCGTGGTAATCCCAGCCCCAGTCGAACAGTTGCACAAAGCGCACTCCCGACTCGACCAAACGCCGGGCCAGCAGGCAGTTGTTGGCCAGGCTGCTCTCGCCCGGTTTGGCGCCGTATTCGTCCAGCACCGCTTGCGTCTCATCGGCGATATTCATAACTTCTGGGACACTGGTTTGCATGCGGAACGCCAGCTCATACTGCGAAATCCGCGTTTGCGTTTCGGGGTGCCCCATGGCATCGACCTGCAATTGATTCAACTGATTCAAGGTATCGAGCGTGGTGCGACGCAGCTTGGCATCCATCCCGGCCGGGTTGGAGGCGAAGAGCACTGGATCCCCCTTCGACCGACATTGCACTCCTTGGTAAATACTCGGCAAGAAGCCGCTGCCGAAGGAACTCTTGCCACCGTTTGGTTGAACACCGCTGGAGATGAGCACCACGAAGGCCGGGAGATCGGAGTTCTCCGACCCAAGGCCATAGGTTACCCACGAGCCCATCGAAGGTCGTCCGGTGCGCGGCGAACCGGTATAGATCAAAAGTTCAGCTGGCGCGTGATTGAACTGATCGGTGGTCATTGAATGGACCAGGCACATTTGATCGGCCACCTTATGCAATTCGGGGATTGCTGCCGACATCCAAGTACCTCCTTTACCCACTTGGAAAAACGGCTGTGGAGTTCCCAGTAGCGTGGGGGTGCCGGAAGTGAACGCAAATTCGCGGCCCTTCAAAAACGATTCCGGACAGTCCTCGCCGTTGCGACGGATCAACTCGGGTTTGTAGTCGAACAGATCCAGGTTCGGCGGCGAACCGGTCATGTGCAGATAGATGACCCGTTTGGCCTTGGGGGCAAAGTGCGGTTGTCCGAGATTCAAGCTCAGCTCGTCGCTCTTGGCGATGCCTTCGTTCATCAGACTGCCGGCCGCGATGGCGCCCAGTCCACAGGCGCTATCGCGCAGGAAGTAGCGCCGGGTGCGCAAGCGAAGATGATCGTAGTGGGGATCCATGGAATATCCTTCAATGCTTTATAATCGCGCGGCGTTTCAGCGCTTCATAAGTACTTCGTCTAGATTCAATAGGACGTTGCAAACCGAAGTCCAAGCGGCCAGCTCGACGGCATCGGCGCCGGCGGGAAGTGGTCCGAGTGGTTCGGTGGCGAGTTTCAAGGCAGCGGCTTGGTCTGCCGCCAGTTGTTGTTTGGCTTCATGGAGCAGGTTCAGCAAGGAGTCGAGTTCGGCGTCGAGCGGTGGTCGCGAGGTGCACAGCAAGAACGCCGTGCGGAGCTGCGTCGCATCGCGCTCCGCAGGCTCGGCCAATGCTGCATTTGCCTCAGGTGCTGCGGTTTGTAAAACCACTCGGCGGGCCAAAGCTTGAGCCGCTTCGACAAATGCCGGATCATTGAGTGTCACCAGTGCTTGGAGAGGTGTGTTGGTGCTGTCCCGCCGCAGCGTGCAGACTTCGCGGCTCGGCGCATCGAAGGTGGCCATTGACGGATAGGGGTTAGAGCGTCGCCAAGTCGTGTACAGCCCGCGGCGGAATCGATCTTCTCCCTCGCTGGTGGTCCAGTCCGTACCGCTACCAAAGGCCGCGCTCAAGCCAAGATTGGGCTGCGGAGGTCGCACGGGAGGGCCATACATTTTGTGCGATAAAATGCCAGCAGCCGCCAAGGACTGATCGCGAATCATCTCGGCACTTAAGCGAACTCGCGGTCCCCGGGCCAGCCAGATATTATCCTGATCGCGTTTGAGCAACTCGCGCGAGACCTTCGACGTCTGACGGTAGGTTTGGCTGGTCACCAGCACTCGCAACAATTGCTTGTTGTTCCAGCCTGAATCCATCAGCTCGCAGGCCAGCCAGTCCAGCAACTCGGGATGCGTTGGCTTGTCCCCTTGCGATCCAAACTCTTCGCTACTGCGGACGATGCCGATGCCGAACAACGATTCCCACAGACGATTGACCCACACGCGGGCCGTTAACGGGTTGCGCCGGTCGACTAGCCAGTGGGCCAAGTCGAGACGGTTCGGCAGCCGCTCAGTTTGCCGCTCAGTTTGTTGTTCAGCTGAGCTTTGGATATTCATCGGATGGAAGGCGACTGGCGTTCCAGGCTGCACTTCATCCCCCAGCGACTTGTAATCGCCGCGCAAGTGAATACGGGTTTTGCGACGCTGCTCGGTCGCTAAATCGCGCATGATCGGCACGCTGCTGGCCGGTTTGAGGTTAGCCAGTTGCTGTTGCAGATTTTCCAACTCCTGACGCGGGGCGGCTGTGCTGCCTGCCAGATGGCGATGGAAATAGCGGGCCAATTGCGATTGGTCTGCGGGGGACCGTTGCTCGGGCGCTTGTAGATGAATGGCTCTGAGGTTGGGTGGAAGACGGGTCCAGGCGGCTACCGTGGTCGAGCTGCTGGCCTCGATTTGAAAGCTTCCCAGCAAGTGCTGCGGGTGGGCCGAGTTGTGCTCGATTTTCAAGTGGAGCGTCGTCGCGGCATCGAGCTTGATTGGGCGTTCGGGGATCAGTGTCAACAAGTGCGACTGTTCGAGCTGTCCACCAACGGCCCAGCCCGAAGCTGGATCGTTGTCGATAGCAGCTGCCGCCGGGAAACCCGACTGCTCGTGGCTGGCATCTGCCGAGATGAAACGCATGGGAATGCTCGGCACGACACTCAACTCTTCGCTGCTTTGCGGCGCCTTGGTCAACGTCTGGCTAAACAGCGGCTGGCGAGCTGCATCGAGCAAGATGACTTTGGCGCCGTCGAGCCGCGACTGGAGGTTGTTGTCGGTGCGATTCCAGACGGCGAGTTTCTCGATGCGGTGGGGCGCGCCGAGGTCGAGTTCCCACCAGGGGTCTTGGCTATTTGCGGTGTGGGTCGTTGAGTTATCTTCGGCATACTTGCCGCTGGTATTGCCATCGATGGCGCGGTCTGCTTCCCCGCCAAAATCGGTGCTACTTTGGGTGGCTGCTTTGCCCAACGCCAGGTTCTCGGAGCCCGCGAAGACTTGCACTTCCGCCAAAGAGAGAATTTTCGAGGCGCCGGGGAGTTCGATCCGCACGAACTGGGCTGCGACCGAAGCTTGTTCCTTGGGGAGCAAGGTACCGGTAATGTTCGTTATAACGAAGTTTCCTGCGGCAAGACCTGCACCCGCGCCTGGCATATCGGCTTGAGGAACGGTCCGCAAGCCAATCGCTGTGAGCTCGGTCGTGTCGCCAGCGGCCGGACCTAGCAATTCGAGGCTGTAGGTGTCGCGGTCGATCAACTCCCGGCTCGGTCGTAGGCGAATGGTGGGCGTTGCTACCAAGTCAGCTGTGCTTTCGCTCTCCGCACTTAAGCTGATTGGAGAGAGTGCAAACCAATTGGGTTCGGTGAGCGAGCGTTCCCATTCGTTCAGTTCGGTCAGTGTGGCGGGTGTCGGGGTGCCGAGCGTTTGCTCGAGTTCTTGAATGCGTGCTTGCCACCGTCGCTGATTCTCAAGCTGCTCTGGTGTGTACAATTCGATGGACGGACTTTCGTCGCGGCGATCCGCATCTTGCGATTGATTGAAGATTGCGAAGAGCTGAAAATACTCGGCATGGGTGAATGGATCGTACTTGTGCGTGTGGCACTGGGCGCAGGCCATGGTGACACCCATCCAAACCGCCATGGTCGTGTTGACGCGATCGACGACTGCCACATTGCGGAACTCTTCGTCGTTGGTGCCACCCTCGTTGTTCGTCAATGTGTTGCGATGGAAGGCGGTAGCGACCAGTTGATCTTGGGTTGGATCGGGGAGTAAGTCGCCTGCGATTTGTTCAATGGTAAATTGGTCGATGGGCATGTTGGCGTTGAGGGCCTTAACGACCCAGTCGCGATAACCCCAAATCGTCCGTTCGGGGTCATCGGCGTAGCCTGCTGAATCGGCGTAGCGGGCCAGGTCAAGCCACTTGCGGGCCCAATGTTCGCCAAAGGCAGGTGAAGCGAGCAGCCGATCGACTTGGCGTTCGTAGGCATGGTCCAGCAGGTCCGCTTCGTAGCTCGCCACTTCGGCCGGCGTGGGAGGCAGGCCGATCAGATCGAGGCTCAATCGCCGCAACAACTCCGCGCGCGTGGCAGGCGGTGAGGGATGAAGGTCTCGCTCCATTTGTTGGGCGAGTACTAGGCGATCAACGGGGTGCCTGTGCCAGGCATCGTCCAGCGCGAGGTGAGCGGGGAGTTGCACCTCGGGGAGACTCGGACGCTCCGGTGATACGAACGACCAGTGTTCGGGCAAGGGAGCGTCTTGATCGACCCACGTGCGGATCAACTCAATCTCAGTCGTTGACAAGGCTCCACCAAAACTGGAAGGTGGCATCCGCTCCGCATCGTCGTCGGAGATCAGTCGCTTAAGCAGTTCGCTGGCAGCGGCATCCCCGGGCACGATCGGTGGTGCCCCCGAGTCGGCTTCAGCCAGGTAGGACTCGCGTTGATCGAGTCGGAAGCCCCCTTGGCGTTTTTCTTGATCGGGGCCGTGGCAAGCAAAGCAGCGGTTGGAAAGAATGGAACGAACTTCGTTGGCGACATCCGTCGTGTCCGTCGCTTGCAAGTAAGAAGTTGGTAGGATCGCAAGCATTGCGACAAGCTGAAACAGCAAGCGTGGCATGTTGTCTCGACAGGCAGAGGTGGGAGGTGGGAATCAGCTGATGCTGGCACCTCCTTATTCTAATCGAGATTAAGTGGCGTGGGGTCAAAGTAGTGGATCGCTCCGTCGATCCTCAATTAAAAAGTAGTGGATCGCTCCGTCGATCCAAATTTTTCTTGATATTCCTCACCGGACCACCAGCATTCAGTCAGCCTGCTGAAAGCCGTCGCTTAATCGGCGGCGACCGCTTCGTCCACCAATTCCGTGGTTTCGGCCAAGTCGGCTTCGACGGCTTCGATGCTTTCCAGAATCTGTTTCTCGTCTGCCGAAAGTTTTACGTAGCCCAAGCCGCGGACCACTTCCAGAATTTCACTGCAAGTTGGGAACATGCGTCCGCTCGAGCGTTTGTAGGCGTCGAGGGCGTGCATGAACAGAATTTCGTCGTCGTTGTACTCGCGTTCGCAGGTGGTGGGGTCGATTTGCCGGCGGCGTTGTTGCTTGCGGCGAACGGGTTTCTCGGCGGCGGGGGTGGTATCTTGTTGGGTGGCTTCAGCTGGGCGGCGATCCTTGCGACGACGGTCCATTTCAACGATTTGGTCGGCGGTGTTGCTTGTTTTTGGCATGTTTTCCCACGGCCCTGCGTTCGAGTTTTTCGACTGGATGACGGACTGTTTGAGCCTATTTAGCCAAACATCCCGTTTAGTTGGGAAAACGTACACTCCCGCGTCAACTCTGCCGGTTAATGTTCACTTTTATTGCTAGATAAGCTCGCGCAATCAGCTAAAGACGAAGGGCTGTAGGGATTGTGCCGCCCCCGACAACGGCTTGCACGTAAGCGTTACGGCAATACGCCCGCAGGTCGGACTTGCGAGGCGGAGACGCCCGTCAGCGTGTCCCCCAGTTCGCTCCGCATGGCGTTGGCGTATTGAGTGAGTCGGGCGACGACGGCGGGGTGAGCTTCGGCCAGGTTGTGTTTTTCGCCGATATCTTCATCCAGGTTGTACAGCTCCAGCCCATTCATCGCTTGACGGTATTCACTCGGGATCCCCCCTGAGCCCGGGGCCCCCGCGAGAGTACGGTAGGTGTGAGGAAAGTGCAGCTTCCAGGGGCCACTGCGCACCGCATGCAACTCCTCTCCCCAGTAAAAATAAAAGGCCTCGTGCGGAGCTGTCGCCTGCGGGTCAGCGGAGAGCACTGGCCAAATATCTACTCCATCGATTTTCTTCTTAGGCAGCGCCGCACCTGCCAAGTTCGCAAATGTGGGTAGCACATCGATGGTACCCATTACCGAGTCGCTGGTGCTGCCTGCCGGGATCTTGCCTGGCCAGTAGGCGATGGTCGGCTCGCGCTGGCCACCATCCCAAGCGGTGCCTTTGCCTTCGCGCAAGAGTCCGGCTGTGCCTGCGTGATCGCCATAGGAGAGCCAAGGGCCATTGTCCGAAGTAAACAGAATCAAGGTGTTTTTTTCCAGTCCGAGCTTCTGCAGTGTGCTCACAATCTCACCCACACTCCAATCCAGCTCCGCGATCACGTCGGTGAAGAGGCCACGTCCTGTCGAGCCTTCGAACTCTGGCGAGGCAAAAATCGGCACGTGTGGCATGCTGTAGGGTATGTACAAAAAGAACGGATCGGAGGGATGTCGCGAGATAAAGTCAACGGCATGTTCGGTCGCCCAGCGCGTCAAGTAGCGTTGATCCTCAGCGGTGACATTGTCGTTGATGATCGTTTCGTTGTCGTACAACGGCAGCAGTGGGAAATGCTTGGAAGTCGGATGGCTCGGCCACATATCGTTGGAGTACGGGAGTCCGTGATACTCATCGAAACCGTGGTGCGTGGGTAAGCCATGCAAGCGATCTCCCAGGTGCCATTTGCCGAAGATGGCGGTTGCATAACCAGCCGGCTTAAGCACTTCGGCCAGCGTCTGCTCGTCGGGGTTCAAGCAGGTCTTTGAACCCGGTCCTAGGGCCCCCAGAATGTTAACGCGGAGGTTGTAACAGCCTGTTAGTAATGAGCTGCGGGAGGCGCTGCAGACCGCTTGAGCCGCATAGAAACTGGTTAGTCGCATTCCTCCAGCGGCGAGTGCATCGAGATTCGGGGTAACCATTTGCTCGCCGCCAAAGCACTTTAAGTCGCCGTAGCCCAGATCGTCGGCAAAGAATAACACAAAGTTGGGCCGAGAGTTTTGCGCATTGTTCGAAGGGTTCTCCGCCGGACCTTGGGCTGGGCAGGAGATGGCATGCATGAGGCTTAGTGTCGCAACGAGGCCGGCCTCCACAACGCTCCAAACAGAAGTAAGCGTGGCTGCTCGGCGGCTTGTTGGCCTCGATCTGGAACTTCGTTTTTGCATCGTTGTCTCGCGGTGGGGATGGGGGTGGGAAGCGGGTGGGATGGGCTTGGGGTTAAGTTTCGCCAGCCGACTAGTTTATCATGCTCACTCCGAACTCGTAGACTGTCGCTCTGCGTCCAAAGTAAATCAGCGGCTAGTGCAACCGAGTGGACTTTCTAGTGGGCTATGAGAAAAATGGGCTTTAAAAAAATCGCGCGGGGGTGGTTTTAGGACTGACCGCGAGCATTTTTTAATTAGCATCTAACGTTTCTCTGCTCACCTTTGCCCGTCCCGAACCGATACCTGCCCAATCGATACACTCATGCTGCGAAATTTTTATTGGCGTCGTTGCCCGACGAACCGGGGTTTGTTGTATCCGACCCTAACGTGGTTGGTCTTGCTTACGCTGCTTCCCGATATCGTGTCTGGGCAAGTGAGTGTCCTGTCGGCCGGTAGTCCTGCGCGCGAGTGGCGGTCGACGCAGCTTGAGCTGTTGAAGCAGCAGTTGCAAGATAAAGCGGTCGGGGGGGCTTTTCGAGACGAACTGCTCGGCCAGCAAAAGTGGTTGATGGCCTGGAAGCCAGGGGGGCTCGGCGACGAGCCACTTTGGTCTGCGCCAGCCAAATTGGAGCAGCCGGTTGAGGAGCCCATTGTTGACCCAACGGGCTTGGCGGCGGTATTGCGAGAGAAGCTGTTTGGAGCGGATGCCAAGCCGACTACGGCCGACACCACCGCCTTGCAGGAGCTGCTGGTTGCCCACTCGGATGACATTGGAGTTCGACAACTCCACCTGCATTGGCTTGACCAGAAGCAGTACCGCAAGACCTATCCGCGTGAGATTGCCGATGCCTCACTCCGTTTGTTTGGCCTGTTGGAGCAGGTAATGCCTCAGAGCACAGAAGTTGAGCAAGCCAGCGCTTTTTGTCTGTACCGCCGAGTGAGGGCGCTGACTTATCGAGAGTTGCCAGAGGTGGCCCAAGCCCAGCCGATCGAAGATCAGGGGAAATTCGATTCGGAATTGCTCGGAGCCTATAACCAACTGCTAGAGGTCGTTGGTAAGGGGCGGAGTGAGTTTGTTCTGATTGAGGTGCAGATGCTTCGGCGAGATCGTTTTTATGGAAGTGCCTTGGATCGGTTGACCGATCACGCACTTCAAATCGACAAGCCATGGTTCCTGCAACAGCAACGAGACTTGCTGCGCGAATTGAGCTGGGACTTTCCAGCCAAAGAGGCGGCGGCAGTGTATGCCAGGGCCTATCCCGAAGCGGTCGCTGCGGAATTGGATGCAGCTCCGGGTGTCAGCGATGAGAAGTTTTGAACGACGAATACCAGCAGATTCAAGGGGCCTATGGCCGTGGCCTAAGTTCGCGTGAATTGCCGCTTCGTTCTGCGGATACTCCGCTAGAGCTTGGCCGAAAGCGGATTGATTGCAGATGAGTTGATTTCAAATTCAGCACAAAACGACTGACTGCGACAATCTGGCGTTGTCAATTCGTCTCAATCGCGTCATATTGTGACGTCTCCCTGACTATCCCGCTGCGAACCATTCCGGCGGGATTATTTTAGGACTTGGCTTGTGAAAGTTTTCACAAAGTAGCTCGATTTTGTTTTCCCGGTAAAGATTTCCCGAGTAAGAACTATTTTCCCGAGTAAGAACTATGGTCGAACGGATTGAGATCGGTCGCGGGCTGACGATACCAATTGAGGGGGGGCCCGAATCCACCATCGACGCGAAGGACGTGGGCCGCGTGGGAATCGTGGCGGACGACTACATTGGTATGCGGCCCACGGTGTTAGTCTCAGAGGGGGATCAGGTGCAGCTTGGGCAGCCTGTTTTCTCCGACAAGAAGAGCGAAGGGGTCGTCTTTACGGCTCCGGCCAGTGGTAAGGTGCTCTCGATTAACCGTGCCGAGAAGCGTCGCTTTGTATCGTTGATTATCGAGAAGAGCGGGACTCAGAAAAGTATTGAATTTTCTAGTTACAACGCGGGTGAAATCGCGACTTTAAGTCGTGCGCAAGTTGTCGACCAGCTTGTTTTGTCGGGTTTATGGACGAGTTTGCGGGCCCGTCCGTTTAGCAAGGTTCCGTCGCCGTTGAGCGAGCCGCCGCGTGCGATTTTTGTCAATGCAATGGATACCAATCCCCTTGCCGCATCCCCCGATCCGATCATTAGTGACAGCGCTGGTGATTTTAAGGCGGGTTTGGAGGCGATCAGCCATCTGACTGAGGGGACTGTATTCCTTTGCCGCACACCCAGTTCTTCGATACCGGGTGAAATGATGAATCGCGTCAGAGTGGCCGAATTTGATGGGCCGCACCCCGCTGGCTTGGTCGGAACGCACATGCATTTCCTGCGGCCGGCGACTGTTGGGAAGGTCAATTGGTATTTGAATTACCAGGACGTAATCGCCATCGGCCGCCTGTTTTTGACTGGCAGGCTGGACCCGGTGCGAATCATTGCGTTGGCTGGCCCCAGCGTGAAGCGTCCTCGTTTGATCCGCACGCAGTTGGGAGCCGGGCTGCCGGAGTTGGTGGCTGGGGAGCTCAAGGATGGAGACAATCGAATCATTTCGGGTTCAGTGCTGTGCGGCCGCAAGCTCGCTGAAGACATAGACTTTTTGGGGCGTTATCACTTGCAGGTCTCTTCCCTGCGAGAGGGTTCGGAACGCGAGTTCTTAGGTTGGCAAATGCCGGGTTTCGACAAGTTCTCGGTGACGCGGGTGTTTGCCTCCGCTTGGGGAGCCAAGAAGAACTTGCCGTTTACGACCAGTACTGGCGGGAGCGAACGGGCGATGGTCCCGCTTGGCACTTACGAGAAGGTGATGCCGTTGGATTTGATTGCGACGCCTCTGTTGCGATCGCTGATCTCGCGCGATACCGCCTCGGCGCAGCAGTTGGGCTGTTTGGAACTGGACGAAGAAGATCTAAGCTTGTGCACGTTTGTGTGCCCTGGCAAGTACGAATATGGTGAAATTCTACGCGACAATTTGCTTAAGATTGAGAAAGAGGGTTAGTCTTTCCTATGAAGTTCTTGCGTAACACACTCGATAAATTGCACCCACTTTTTGACAAAGGTGGGAAATTCGAGAGGCTGTATCCTCTGTACGAGGCGGCCGATACATTTTTGTACACTCCGGGCCATGTGGCGCGGGGCTTAACCCACATCCGCGACTCGCTCGACCTGAAGCGGATGATGACCATGGTCGTCATTGCGCTGATACCGTGTGTATTCATGGCGATGTGGAACACCGGCCTTCAGGCAAACTTGGCGATTGAGCAGATCATCGCCGCTGGTTTGGAGCCTGCTTACGATTGGCACAACGACATCCACACTCTGTTGGGTCTTGGGCACGATTCGAAGAGCTTCCTTGACAACTTCGTATACGGCGCGATTTTCTTCTTGCCCGTTTACATCGTCTGCATGGCAGCGGGTGGAACGGCAGAAGTTGTGTTTAGTACGATTCGCAAGCACGAAGTCAATGAAGGCTTTTTGGTTACAGGTTTATTGTTCCCGCTGACACTGCCGCCAGCAATTCCTTTGTGGCAAGTTGCGATCGGCATTATTTTCGGCGTTGTGATTGGCAAAGAGATTTTTGGTGGAACGGGGCGCAACTTTTTGAATCCAGCCCTGACGGCCCGCGCGTTTTTGTACTTTGCGCATGCACCAGAGATCAGCGGTGACCGAGTCTGGACTGCGGCCAAAATCGTCGGCGAGGCTGGTAAGGTCGATGGTTACTCGGGCGCCACGGCCTTGGGCTGGTTGGGGCAATTGAAGTTAAAAGATGTTGACCAATACGCGAACGTGATGGACTCGATTCAGAGCATTCCCGTTTCCGGAGGTGGTGAGCAGGCGATCTCTTTCACGCAAGCTTTCTTGGGGACGATCCCGGGCTCGATGGGAGAGACCAGCGTTCTCGCTTGTTTGATTGGTGCGGTCATCTTGATCGCCACCGGAGTTGGGTCGTGGCGGATCATGGCGGGTGTGTGTGTGGGTGCCCTGGCATTTTCATCTTTGCTGTACATCGTCAGCGACTCGGCCACCAACCCAATGTTCTTCGTCCCCCCTTGGTGGCACTTTGTACTCGGTGGCTTCGCCTTTGGAACTGTCTTCATGGCGACCGATCCGGTGAGTGCCTCGATGACAGAGACAGGTAAATGGGTGTACGGCGGTCTGATCGGTGCGATGACCATCTTGATTCGGTCGATCAACCCTGCGTTCCCTGAAGGGATCATGCTTGCGATCCTGTTTGGCAACGTGTTCGCGCCACTGATCGATTACTTTGTCGTTCAAGCAAACATTAAGCGGAGGGCTCTGCGATATGCCGCCTAAAGATTCAATTGCAAACACTTTCCTAGTCTCGATTGTGCTGTGCGTGGTCTGCTCCCTCTTGGTAAGCGGCGCTGCCGTTGCGCTCAAGCCGATGCAGGAGAGCAACAAGTTGCTCGATAGGCAGCGGAACATCATCGAAGCAGCGTCCTTGGCCGAGGACTCGAAGTCTTTGAGCGGCAAAGAAATCAAAGAACTGTTCGAGAGTCGCGTCGAGACCAAAATGGTTGATCTGAGTACCGGTGAGTACTTGGAGGATGACGTTGCATACGATTCGCGAAAGGCTGCCAAGGATGCCAAGCAAAACACTCCGATTCAAGGAGAGTTCGACATTGGCCTAGCAAATCGGGAGAAGAAAACACGAGTGTACTTGGTGCGAGACTCTGCCGGAGCAATTGAAAAAATTGTCTTACCTGTTTACGGGATGGGGCTTTGGTCCACGCTACACGGCTATGTCGCGTTGGATGGTGACCTTCGGACGATTACCGGTTTGACTTATTACGAACATGCTGAAACCCCAGGACTCGGGGGCGAGGTTGAGAATCCCTCCTGGAAATCCAAGTTTGTTGGCAAGCAGGTCTGGACCGAAGGGGAGAGTGCGATCGATGATAACTTGCGAGTTGGCGTAGCCAAAGCCGCACCGGCGCCTGAGAACGCAAAGTATATGGTGGATGGTTTATCCGGCGCCACGATCACCAGTCGCGGTGTCGATTCGATGCTCAAGTACTGGTTTAGCAATCAGGGCTTTGGCCCCTTTTTGAAACAACTGGCCTCTCAGCAAGGAGCTGCCGCCGATGGCAAAACCAACAGCTAAAGATGTGCTGCTCAAGCCCATTTTTGATAACAACCCAATCGGTCTGCAGATCCTGGGGATTTGCTCCGCCTTAGCGGTGACCACTCAAATGTCAACCTCTTTGGTGATGAGCGTGGCGGTGATTGCGGTCACCGCCTGTTCCAGCGCCTCGGTCAGTGCGATTCGGCATCGTATTCCAAGTAGTATCCGGATCATCGTGCAGATGGTGATTATCGCTTCGCTGGTAATCGTCGTCGATCAGATTCTCAAAGCCTACTTGTTTGACATCAGTAAGCGACTGAGCGTGTTCGTAGGCTTGATCATCACTAACTGCATCGTCATGGGCCGGGCCGAAGGCTTCGCCATGAAGAACGATTGGAAGATGAGTTTCCTCGATGGCATTGGAAACGGCCTGGGCTATAGCTTCATTCTCATCACCGTCGCATTTTTCCGCGAGCTGTTGGGTTCTGGCAAGCTGATGGGGTACACGATTCTCAATCCAGTGACCAATCCTGATGGTTGGTACAGCCCGAACGGCTTGATGCTTTTGTCACCCAGTGCGTTCTTTATTATCGGGATCATCATTTGGGTGATTCGAACCTTCAAACCTGAACAGATCGAGGAGGCTTAAGACATGGTTGAACAATACCTCAGTTTGTTTTTGAAGGCAGTCTTTGTTGAGAACCTGGCACTCGCCTTTTTCTTGGGGATGTGCACCTTCCTGGCGGTTTCGAAGAATGTGAAGACGGCGATCGGGCTTAGCATCGCCGTGGTCGTGGTCCAGTCGATCACGATTCCTGTCAATAATTTGCTTTATCAGTTCGTTCTCAAAGAGGGTGCGCTGGTATCGCTGCTGGGTTCCTCGTATGCCTCGGTTGATCTCTCGTTTTTGGGATTGATTACGTACATCGGTGTGATCGCGGCGATCGTCCAAATTCTGGAAATGGTTTTGGATCGGCACTTCCCAGCTCTGTACGGTGCCCTGGGAATCTTTTTGCCGCTGATCACGGTGAATTGTGCGATCCTCGGTGGATCCTTGTTTATGGAACAACGCGACCTAGATTTCGGTGAGAGCGTTGTGTTTGGTTTCGGTTCCGGCTTCGGCTGGGGTTTGGCTATTGTGGCTTTGGCGGCAGTCCGCGAAAAGATGCGTTACAGTGATGTCCCACCGGGACTTCGTGGTCTCGGAATCACCTTCATCACCGTGGGTCTGATCGCGATGGCCTTCATGGCTTTCTCAGGAATCAAGCTGTAGTGGTTTAAAGGGATGATGGCAAGCAGGGCCTAGTGGCCGTCGGCCATCTTGGAAGAATTAGAAACTATCCAAAAGTCACTCTCGGAGCTGACGTAAATGTCCGGATTTTTTGTTGTTTTGCTAGGCGTGACCGTCTTCACGGTTGTTGTGGTGGGGCTCGTCGTGGTCATCCTCGGCGCCAAAAAGGCCTTTGTCCCTTCGGGTGACGTGCACCTGTCGATCAACGAGTCCAAGGACTTGACGATCCCGGCTGGAGGCAAGCTCCTCAGTGCGCTAGCCGATAACGGTATTTTCGTCTCCAGCGCTTGCGGTGGTGGTGGGACCTGCGCGCAGTGCAAAGTCCGCATCCTGGCCGGTGGCGGAGAGATCCTGGAAACCGAAAAGGCTCACATCAACCGCGGTGAAGCGAAGGAGGGATATCGCTTGAGTTGCCAAGTGGCAGTCAAGCAGGACATGAAGATCGAAGTCCCGCCTGAGGTCTTCGAAACTAAGAAGTGGGCCTGTACGGTTCGCTCCAACGACAACGTGGCTACGTTTATCAAAGAGCTTGTCCTCGAGCTACCTGTCGGAGAAGAAGTTGGCTTTAAGGCGGGGGGCTATATCCAGATTGAAGCTCCACCGCACGTGGTCAACTACAAGGACTTTGACATCCAGGACAAGTACCGCGCTGACTGGGACCAGTACAACGTCTGGCGCTATGTCTCCAAGGTCGATGAGCCTACGATTCGCGCCTATTCGATGGCCAACTATCCGGGCGAAAAGGGCATCATCATGCTCAACGTGCGAGTGGCTTCCCCGCCCCCGCGCGCTCCCGAAGGAACTCCACCCGGCAAGATGAGTTCTTATATCTTCAACCTAAAGCCAGGTGATAAAGTCACGATTTCCGGGCCCTACGGTGAGTTCTTCATTAAGGATTCAAAATCGGAGATGGTCTACATCGGCGGTGGTGCCGGTATGGCCCCCCTGCGAAGTCACATCTTTGAGCTGTTCAAGAACTTGAAGACCGATCGCAAGGTTTCCTATTGGTATGGCGGACGAAGCTTGAAGGAACTCTTCTATATCGATCACTTCCGCAAGATCGAAGAACAGTTTCCAAACTTCGAGTTCAACATCGCCCTCTCGGAGCCCTTTCCGGAAGACAACTGGACCGGATATGTCGGATTCATCCACAAAGTGGTTCTCGACAACTATTTGAAGAATCATCCGGCACCGGAAGACATCGAGTACTATCTCTGCGGACCTCCGATGATGAACGCGGCGGTCTTCAAGATGTTGGATGATCTCGGAGTCGAGCCAGAGAACATTGCTTATGACGATTTCGGCGGATAAATGTGTGTGCCATTGAGCCTAAAGGGTCGCGCCGCGCGGCCCGACTGCTTCTGCTAGTTTGCGGCTTGGCGCTTGCTACCCTTTTCGGTTGCACTCGGGCCGCTGCTCCGGTGGTCGAGTCGCTCACCGGCGAAACGATGGGTACGACCTACTCCGTTAAGATCGTTCCGACGCAGGCGATGCCTGCGCTCGACGTGATTGCCGAAAAAATCGAAGCCGAGCTGGTTTCCGTCAACGATCAGATGTCGACTTATTTGGCATCTTCTGAGCTTTCTCGCTTCAACGACGAGCAGTCCACTGAATGGTTCTCGGTTTCCGACCAAACGGCCGAAGTGGCTGCTCTAGCGCTCGAGGTACACGCGCTGACCGAAGGGGCCTTCGATGTAACGGTAGGGCCGCTCGTCGATCTCTGGGGATTTGGTCCAACGCGTCGAGCGGAAGTCACTCCCAGTGCGGCGGAGATCGCGGATCTTTTGCAGGTGGTGGGCTCGGGCAAGCTTGAAGTGCGACTCGATCCGCCAGCCCTCCGCAAGCAGGTGCCTGGCTTGCGCGTCGATCTTTCCGCGATCGCCAAAGGGCACGGGGTGGATCGGTTGGCGGAGTTGCTGGATGAGCTGCAGGTGGAGGCCTATTTCGTGGAGATTGGTGGGGAAATTCGAACGCGCGGCAAGCGACTCGATGGCCAAGCCTGGCAAGTTGGGATTGAGCGGCCAGTGGAGGGTGAGCGGGGCGTACAAACCATGATCGGCTTGTCGGATCTCTCGTTAGCCACGAGCGGAGATTACCGTAATTTTTTTGAGCAAGAGGGGCGGCGGGTCAATCACTTTATCGATCCCAAAACTGGTTATTCCGTGACAAGTCAGGTCGCGTCGGTCTCGGTGATCGCGGATAACTGCGCTTTGGCGGATGCCTTGGCAACAGGCCTGATGGCTGCGGGCTATGATAAAGGGCTGAGACTTGCAGAAAAAAATGAGTGGGCTGTTATGTTGATTGCCCGCACGGGCGAGGAGTTGGAAGTGGTGGCAACGCCGCAGTTTGAGAGCCTTAGCCCCCAGTCATTGAGTGCACCCGCGGGAAGCGAACGATGAATTTGATTACTGCTTTTGGAGTGACTTTGGTTGTTTTCCTGATGGTGATTGTCGGGATGGCCGTGGGGGTCCTGCTGGGACGGCGGCAAATCAGCGGCAGCTGCGGGGGGCTGGCCAACCAAGGCGATTCGGACGGAAGCACCGCCTGCTCGCTCTGTTCCAATCCGGCAGCAGCCTGCAAAGAGCTTGGCAAGCGGATGGATGCCTCGGTCAACCCTGGGGAAGCGTCAGCCGCTGAAACAGGGCACACTTTGGTTTCAGACTGTGAAAAGGACTGCGTGGCCGAGGGGTGTAGCCAGGAAGCCATCGATGCCTGCCATCAGGGACAGGCGAAGGTCTGACCGGCTATGTTCGGGCTGCGGTGGCCGCTTTTACTGCCATTTTTGCTGCCGTGGAGGGCGTGGGGTAAATATTCTGTTGGCGCAAAGATTGACGGCAACTTGATGCCGTTTGAGTCGCGTGTTAGCTTATCTCCTCGACATGGTCGTAGAGAATTGATCTACGTCGAGCAGACCTTTGGGTAGGAGGTTTGTTCAGACGCAAGGCGGATTCTACGGCAGGCGGATTGGATGTATTCGCTAGGTTTGCTTTTCGCGTGAAAAGTCAGCTGAGTGTCTCACTTGCCAAAGAGTTCTTTTTAGAGAATGGGTCGCATGTCCTCAGATACCAAATTTAAACTCGAGTATGTCTGGCTTGATGGTTACCTACCCGAACCGAACCTCCGCAGTAAGACCAAGATTGTGGACAAGGCGCCCAAGTCGGTTGACGACTGCGCGTTGTGGGGCTTTGATGGAAGTTCCACGCAGCAGGCCGAAGGTCGCAGTTCGGACTGCGTTCTGAAACCGGTTGCACTGTATCCAGACACCGGTCGCAAGAATGGCTTTCTCGTTATGTGCGAGGTCATGCTGCCGGACATGACGCCCCACCCATCCAACTTCCGTGCGACGGTTGGAGAAGATGCAGATCTGTGGATTGGCCTCGAACAAGAGTACTTCTTCTACGAGGGAGGCCGTCCGCTTGGCTTTCCAGAGAATGGGTATCCAGCACCGCAAGGTCCCTACTACACCAGCGTGGGCTATGAGGCCGTTGGAGACATTGCGCGTCAAGTCGTCGAAGAGCACATGGACTTGGTATTGGACGCGGGGATCAACTTCGAAGGCATCAATGCTGAAGTGGCCAAGGGGCAGTGGGAATTCCAGATTTTCGCCAAGGGCTCCAAGAAGATTGGCGACGACATGTGGATCGCGCGTTACCTGTTGATGCGTGTGGCCGAAAAGTATGGTTTGAGCATTGAGTTGCATTGCAAGCCGATCAAGGGTGACTGGAACGGCTCCGGCATGCACTGCAATTTCTCGACCAAGTACTTGCGCGAGACCGGTGGCGAGGCTTACTTCATGAAGCTCATGGACGCTTTTGAGAAGTACGCCAACGAGCACATTGCGGCATACGGCCCGGATAATCATTTGCGTTTGACCGGATTGCACGAAACGCAATCGATCGACAAGTTCAATTGGGGTGTTGCGAACCGCGGTGCTTCGATCCGCGTGCCACACTCGTTCATGAACAGCGGTCACAAAGGATATCTCGAGGACCGTCGTCCCAATTCGCAAGCCGACCCATACAAGATTGTGTCGCGCGTACTGAAGACGATCCAAACGGTAAGTGTTTAAACGGCTCAAACGTCAGGTCGTTTTTTTCGTGTTGCCGAAAAGCAGCTGACGCAGGTTGTTTTAGATTTACAATGAGGACGCCGCATCGAAATCGATGCGGCGTTTTCTATTGATAGCTGTGGTATTTAGGGCTACGGCATGCTATGAGCCGGTTTGGGCGACAATAGTGACTTTTACTCTAGGCGGAGTGATGCACGAAGCAAAGAATACACAGCGGTCGTTGGTCCGCATCGGTTTTGATGGCCGGGTTCACAAGTTGTTCCGTGGACCGGAAGCGGAAACACGCTATGCCAATGAATGCCGGGTCCTAAAGTACTTGGAGTTGCGCAAGTGTCCGTTTGTACCCCGTTTGCTCAGTGCAAACGATGAGACGTTGGAGATGGTCACCTCCAACTGCGGCGCGCGGGTCCAGCACATGAATGACGAAAGGGTGGCGGAGCTCTTTAAAGAGCTTGAAATGTATGGGGTCCGGCACGACGATCCATTCCTTCGCAATATCACCTATCGCGCCAGCGACGGACGATTCTGTATTATCGACTTTGAGTTTGCCGAGATTCTGGATCAAGCGGCTGAGTTAGCCGCCAATCAAGTGGCTCAAGGAGCGGCACCTCATAGCACGGCCAAGCGGGTGGCTTGGTCGGGGAAGACCGATCGCGGGCGATTCCGTCCCAATAACGAAGATGCGTTTTTGGCGATGTTGCTTGACCAGCGAGGCATTCGCTACCTCGGCAAGACAGGGGAAGCTTCGCTGGCCGAAGCCGACTTTTTGTTTGCGGTCAGCGACGGCATGGGTGGTGAGCGGTCGGGGGAGTTCGCCAGTCGCATTGCGATGGAGAAGATTACCCTGCAATTGCCTCAACAATTTGGGTTGAGGGAAGAGCGTTTTTCGGCATACAGCGATGAGATATTGTTGTCCTTGTTCGGCAGTATCCACCAGGAGATGCTGCGGCTGGGAAGGTTCGATCCCAATTGCAAAAATATGGGAGCCACGCTCACCCTGGCTTGGTTCCGGCGGGGCCGCATGTACTTTGGCCATATCGGCGATAGTCGGTTGTATTATCTCCCCAGCCAGGGGCCGATGCAGCAAATTACCGAAGACCACTCGCACGTTGGGTGGCTGCGCCGCAATGGGCAGTTGAATGAGCGTCAAGCCCGCTTTCACCCGCGCAAGAATGTGCTCACTCAGGCGCTGGGGGCCGGGCATCGCTATTTGCATCCGCACCTCGGAGTCGTCGACTACGAGCCGGGAGACCAGTTTCTCTTGTGCACCGACGGCGTCACGGATGGTCTCTGGGACCGTGGCATGGAGGAACTGGTGCGCACGCCGCTCGCTCATCAGCGGTCGTCGGTTGCCGATCAGTTGGTGCACGCTGCGGTCAGCGAGTCGGGACGGGACAACGCGACCGCCGTGATTGTGAAGGCCCTGTGATCGCTCCCCTGGCCTGTTCAAAGCGCATTAGTCTTCGTCGGGGGTGTGCTTGCGGCTCTCTTTTAGCCCCAAGTGCTCAAGCCATTTCCGAGTTCGAGCTTGAGCTTTGGTTTGCCCTTCAATCTCGACTGTCGGGGATGGGGTGGTTTTGCGAGCCTGCTCCAGTTCCGTTTCGAGCTGGGTGCGTTCGCGAGCAAGTTTGGCTCGTTCCATCGATAAGTCGATTTCGGC
Source organism: Pirellulaceae bacterium (assembly GCA_041751975.1). GTDB lineage: Bacteria > Planctomycetota > Planctomycetia > Pirellulales > Pirellulaceae > Aureliella. Next base: position 43,194 of record JBGSHW010000052.1, on the reverse strand, counting down.
TTGCCGTAGTTTGTCCTCCCATTCGCGTTGAATGTCCTTTAGCTTTTGACGTTCCTGATTGATCAGCTCGTCGGCATCGAGCATTTGAGCGATGGCCGCTGCACCAATCGCCATTCCCTCCCGCGCGCTGGATTGTTGTTCGATAATCGACTGCAGCTCCCCAATCTCCCTGTCACGACGTTCGATCTCCTTTTGAGTCGTGTTGATGATGTCTTCGATTTCTAGATTCTTAACTACGGTCGTTTCATGGTCTTGTTCAGAATCGGCATCAGCGTCGAGCTGCTGCAGGATTAACTGCTTACGTTCTTCCCAAGTCAGGCTCTCTTGATTGAAGCTCGCGTGCGGTTTGGACGCAGAAGCCGTCAGCTGGTGCTTGGCAATTTGACTTGCGAGATCCGAGTTTTGAGAGCGGAGGTCGAGCAGTTCTAGCTGTTGGTCGTAGAGCTGTTGCTCAAGAACTTCCAGCTGTCGGGTTGATTGCGTTAACTGCTCGGCACTGGCTGCAGTCGGCTGTTGCTCGCGCAGCTCCTCCAGAGCAGCCCTAGCAGCTTGCTGATCCTCCTCGGCGGCCCGCCGTTGCGCATCAGCAGCTTGACTTTGTTCTTCGGCGGCCCGCCGTTGTTCTTCGGCAGCTTGCCTTAGTTCTTCGGCAGTCCGTCGTTGTTCATCAGCAGCCTGACTTTGTTCTTCGGCAGCCCGTCGTTGTTCATCAGCAGCCTGACTTTGTTCCTCGGCAGCCCGTCGTTGTTCCTCAGCAGTATTTCGTAGTGCCTCGGCGGTCCGTTGTTGTTCTTCGGCAGCCTGTCTTTGTTCTTCGGCAGCCCGTAGTTGTTCTTCGGCGGCCCGTTGTTGTGCTTCGGCTATTTGCACTTGACTCCGCAGTTCGGATAGCTCTGCGTGCAGGCCCTCCAGTTGCGAGTTGGTTTGCGATTGCACTTCGAGTTGGTTTGCAAGTGTTGCGGCATGTTGTTGGGCCTGAGCTATTTCGTCTTGAAGGGATGCGATGTGCTGTTGATGCTGCTCGCGCACCTGCTCAAGCTGAGCCAACGAGTTTGCTTCTTGAGCAGCTAGAGTCGCCGCCAGCTCTTGCCGTTGTTCTTGGAAGTGTTGGGACAACGACTTGCGTTGGCGGGCAACCCGAGCTTTCCATTGCAACGCTTGGGAAAGCTCAGCGGTTAGGATTTGGCGTTGTTCATCCAAGTGACCCGTTTGGCGTGATAAATCGCTGGTGAGTTTGGCCGCCAACTCGAGTTGCTGGTTCAGTTCCCGGGTGGTGGCTTGATGAAATGAACTGGTGATCTGCGCCTGCCATGCAGCCATGGACTCGTCGATGGCACTGACGAGGGGGTTGCTCAAGTCATCTCTGGCAGCTGTTGAGGCGCCTCCTTGGAGTGGCTCGCTGGCCTGGCTTTCGGTGGCTTGTGCCTGAGAGACCAGTAGATCTAGGGCATTGAGCAAGTCCTGTCGCAGTTCGTTGGGGAGGCTTGGCAGCGGTTTACCATTGCGTTTCGCAGACTGGCTGTTGCACTGTTCAAGCCGTTTCTTGAGCGAGTCGGTGAGGGCTGCGAGGTCGTGCTTGGCCGTTACGTCGGTAGTCATTTTACAAAAGCCTGCGTAAGTTAGATCGAATCCATTTAAACCATACGTTTCTTTCGCTGGGTTGGCAAAAAAACTGGAAGTAACAACTGCGGACGACGGATCGATGCCTCTAGGCTAAATGCTGGTTGTAGCGATAATGTCCAACTTGAACTTGGTTACCGCTCCGAAGGTGAGCGATATCGGCAGCATGTTTCAATCGGCGAGGAACCCGGGGATGGCCAAACGCAAAAACCAGGCGGAGGGCGAGGAACTCAATTTCGAGCAGTCCCTGGAAGAGCTTGAATCGATCGTCCGCCGTCTCGAGCAAGGCGGGGGGGCGCTCGAGGAGGCGTTGGGGGACTACTCGACCGCGATTCAACTGCTAAAGAACTGCCATCGGCGACTGGAAGTTGCTGAGCGACGGGTGGAACAGCTCAGCGGGGTCGATGCCCAGGGCAATCCGCTGACTCAGCCTATGGAGGATACTTCCTCTGCCACTTTGGCGGAAAAGCAGGAGTCTCGCAGCGATCGACGATCCGCACCGTCTGGGGCCGCACCGTCTGGGGCCGCATCCTCCGGGGCCGCGAGCAAGCCCAGGAAGCCCGCGGACGACGGCAACGTACTTTTCTAGTCATTTTCTTCCATGGTCGATAACTTCTACGGCCGATCATGCGCTTAGGCCAAAACAGCTGATTCCGTCCGTTTTACTCCTCAAGAAACCTGAATGTCTGCTGAGCAACTAGAAAATCCGTTGATCTCCCTGCAGCCGATGAAAACGGCTATCGAAGCGGCCCTTGAGCGGGCGACGGCCACGACGCCGGGGAGTCCTGAGCGATTGACTGCCGCCATCCGCTATAGTGTTTTGGCTCCTGGAAAGCGGCTGAGACCGCTATTGGCCCTACTGGCTTGCCAAGCGGTGGGGGGAGACTGGCAGGCTGCCTTGCCAGCGGCCTGCGCAGTAGAGTTGATTCACGTCTATTCGCTCATTCATGATGATTTGCCCGCCATGGACAACGACGCACTGCGTCGCGGTTTGCCGACGTGCCACATTCAATTCGACGAGGCAACGGCAATTTTGGCTGGGGACAGCCTGCAGATGTTGGCGATTGAAATTCTGGCGAGTCAACTCCCGGCAGCTCAGGCCTTGTCCTGCTGCCAAATCCTTGCGCTTGCTGCCGGGCGGGCGAATCTCGTCGGCGGCCAGGCGGACGACTTGGCCGCAGAGGGGCGCTTTGGGCCGCTCGTAGCCCAGCTTTCCCAACCTTTGGAATTCCTTAAAAGCATCCATCGACGCAAGACCAGTGCCTTGATTGAGGCGAGTCTACAGCTCGGAGGGGTGGCAGGCGGCGGTTCCTTGGATCATCTTAGAGCATTAGCTGATTATGGTCGGGCGATTGGCTTGGCTTTCCAGATCGTCGACGACTGCCTAGACTTGGAAAGCACGCCCCTGCAAATGGGTAAGAATACTGGTAAGGATAGTGGTTTGGGTAAGTTGACTTACCCCGGACTGTTGGGATTAAATGAGTCTCGCAAGTTGGCTGAGCAGCTGATTAGTGATGCCTGCGGGGCATTGGCGGTTTTTAACGAGCGGGGCACATCGCTGGCGCGGCTCGCCACCTTTGTTGTGGAAAGGAAAAGTTGAGAGGCCTATGACAAAAATTCTTGAGCGCATCGAATCGGCTATCGATTTACATTCGCTGACACCCGCTGAATTAAAGCAAACTGCGGCAGAGATTCGGGAGGTGTTGTGCGGCTTGCTGAGCATTCGCACTGCACACTTCGCATCCAATTTGGGGGTAGTTGAACTTTGTTTGGCGCTGCACAGCGTGTTCGATTTTCGCCACGATCGTTTGATTTGGGACACTGGCCACCAAATTTACCCTCACAAGTTAGTGACAGGGCGGTTTCGAGAATTTGCGAACATTCGCACCCGGGGTGGGATGATGGGTTATCCCAACCCCGTTGAGAGCGAATACGACTTGTTTATGACCGGGCACGCTGGCTGCAGCGTTTCCACCGCCCTGGGACTGAAAAGTGGCGACGATTTGCGTGGGGAGAAGCACCGCAAGAGTGTAGCGGTCATTGGCGACGGCGCGTTTCCCTCCGGAATTGTGTTCGAGGCTTTGAACAACGCGGCCGAGCTCAACAGCGACACGCTGATTATCCTCAATGACAATCGCATGAGCATCTGTCCGCGCGTCGGCTCCATTGCCCGCTACCTCGATCGCTTGAGGACCAATCCGTTCTATACCGGTTTGAAAACCGAAGTGGTTCGCATGCTGAACCATGTACCTGTCTTTGGCGATCCTGCAGAGCGGATGTTGGCCCAGATCAAGGAAGGGGTCAAAGCGGGTTTGCACGGTGGCATGCTCTTCGAGGAACTTGGCATCCGCTACGTGGGGCCCATCGATGGCCATGATATTGGTCTGATGCGCAAGTACTTGAAGATGGTAAAGGACCAAACGGGTCCCGTGCTTTTGCATGTGGTGACGGAGAAGGGACATGGCTACCAGCCGGCCGCCCAAGACCCTGTTTTCTTTCACACCCCGCCCGCCTTCGAAGATGACGAGGGGAAGGCCAAGATTTTGTCTGGCGGTGGCTCACCCGCCTACACGAACTTTGCCCGCGATGCGATTGGAGACGCCATGCGGCGAGATCCACGCGTCACCATCATGACAGCCGCCATGTGCCAAGGAAATAAGCTCGAGCCAGTGCGTGAGGAGTTTCCAGACCGCTTCTTCGATGTAGGGATATGCGAGTCCCATGCGGTCGCGTTTGCTGCCGGTCATGCCAAGGTCGGATTGAAACCAGTTGTGGCCATTTACAGCACTTTCCTACAGCGCAGCTACGATCAGATTTTCCAGGAAGCAGCCCTGCAGGATCTGCCGGTGGTTTTCATGATGGACCGCGCCGGTTTAGCGGGCGCTGATGGGCCGACCCATCACGGTGTGTTTGATATCGGTTACATGCGGGTCTTTCCGAACATTACGAGCATGGCTCCCGGTGACGGTCAGGAACTGGCTCGGATGCTCGACTTCGCATTGGAATGTACAGGACCCGTAGCCATTCGCTATCCCAAAGCGGCCGCAGCCGAGCTGAAGCTCGAGGTCCAACCGATCGAACTTGGCAAAGGGCAAGTCGTGCGATGGGGCACCGACGGGGCCATCCTGGGGCTTGGCCCCATGCTGGAGCTGGCCGTGCAGGCGGCCGATGAACTCGCTGAGGAAGGCCTTGAGATCGCAGTGATCAATCCGCGTTTCATCAAGCCGCTTGACGAAGAACTGTTGGAGAAGGTCTTCAGCGAATGTAAATTTGTAATTAGCGCCGAGGAAGGGGCGTTGATGGGGGGCTTCGGAAGCGCGGTCCTCGAACTGGCCTGCGACCGTGGCTGGGACACACGGAATTTCAAACGCATGGGGATTCAAGATCAATTCATTGAACATGGGGAACGCGAGGAATTACTCAGCGAAATGGGAATGTCAATCGCCGGCTTTAAACAACTGTGCCGCAGCCTAGTCGTGCGAAAGACTGAAGCGCTATGACTCCTGTGTTGACGACCTTATCGCCTTTCCAAGTATGCTCCTTCACCGTGTGGTTGCCTTCACTATCCGACGCACCTCTCGAACTCCTCTAAAAAGTCCCGCGACATGCATGCTCAGGCGTCTTGGCAATTGGCTGGGCGAACGAAACCGCGAGTGGTGATACTGGCCTCCGTGAATCGTCCCCGCGTGCGTAGCGAATTGAGTCGTCTTGAACGCATTCTGCAAGCGTCGGCCGAGATTGTGCAGGTCGACGAGGACGAGACCTTTAATTTCTCGGAGGCAGAGATCGACTTCACAGTGGTCCTTGGCGGCGATGGATCGATTTTATCCGCTGCACGTCGGATGGGTCTGAAGCAAGTTCCGGTGATCGGGGTGAATCTTGGGCGCCTCGGGTTTTTGGCAGCCTTGGACGAGAATGAACTCGAACGCATTTGGCCTGAGGTCTGTGCCGGTAAGTTCCCCGTTGACGAACATGTGATGTTGCAATGCTCGCTGATTCGCCAAAATGAACACCCCGACGAGGTCTTGTCGACGCCGCAACTAGCGCTTAACGAAGCGGCCATACTGGGTGGCCCTCCTTACTCGATGCTGCAGATCGATTTGTTCGTCGACGGTGGTTGGGCCTCAACATACAACTGCGATGGCTTGATTATTAGTACTCCCGTAGGCTCCACCGCGCACAATCTGTCCGCAGGCGGACCGATCCTTCAGCGTCGACTGCACGCCGTAGTGATTAGCCCGATTAGCCCCCATACCTTGACCATGCGACCGGTGGTCGATCAAGCCGACCGAATCTTTGAGATGATCGTGCGTCAAGGACATGGATCGGTCTCCGCCGTCTTCGATGGCCGCGTGCTCGCGACATTGCACGAGGGGGACTGCTATCGCATCTCGAAGGCACCTGTCTCGTTCAAGATGGTCCGCATCCCGGATCGCGACGAATACCGTACGTTGAGAGAAAAGCTGGGATGGGGTGGGAATCCTCGCGAAAAGCAATGCTAGCAAGTTGAGATTGCGCTTGCCCTCGGTTGCTGTAAGTTGGTATCACCGGGCATCGGAGTCAACTTGGCCTGCGGAAATGCGTCCGAGTTGACTACTCATGGATGGAGTTTCGTTGGCTGGGAGGCTGTCTCATGTTTGTGCGCTTACTGTTGGTGCTCTCTTTCTTGCTCGGTGTTCTGGCCAGTACGGTCGTGGTCGCGCAAACCGCCGCTGAGAAGTTTGAGATTCGCTACAAACTCAAGCCGGGGGAACTCCTTGTCTCCAAAGTGACCCACTTCGCTGAAACCAAAACGAAGATGTCCGAACACAACGAAGACAGCAGCTCACGCACCACGACGGTCAAAGAATGGGAAGTCGAATCGGTAAACGAAGCCGGTGAAATGACCTTCGTCTACCGCATCACCTCCGTCGCGATGGCACAAGCGGTGGGTGATGGCGACGAACTGACCTACAACAGTCAGATCGATACCGAAGTGCCGCCAGTATTTAAGCAGGTTGCAGAGACGATCGCCAAGCCTTTGGCCACGATTACCATTAACCCCCGCGGACAAATTGTTAGTCGTGACAATGAATTGAAATCACCCCAGCTGGGTATTGGTGAATTGACGATTCCGCTGCCTGACGAATCCATCGCGATCGACGGCCAGTGGAGCGTTCCGCGCGAACTGCGTGTCAAGTTGGAGAGTGGTGCATTCAAGACGATCAAAGTGCGGGAGCTGTATACACTTGAGAAAGTTTCAGCTGGCGTGGCTACCATTCGCATCCAAACGCAACCGCTAACTCCAGTGAATGATGCGACCATCGAAGCGCAACTCATTCAGCAGCTGAGCAAAGGGATCATTAAGTTTGATCTGGATCGTGGGCGGCTGCTCAGCAAGAAACTAGACTGGAGCGACGAAGTCCTCGGCTTCCGTGGTCCTGAAACTTCGCTGCGTTATGACGCTGAGTTTTTAGAAGAGCTTCAACCCGAGTTGAGTCGCACCGCCAAGGCCACGCAGAGCAGTTCGACCAAGTAAGTGGGACTAAGCAACCCACCGCAAATACTGCCAGTACTGCATGAGCCAGGGGCTGGTCCAGGGATTAAGCCACGGATAGGTCGCGGAGAAGATACTCACCGCAAGCAACAGTTCCGTCCCCCGCTGGGCCCAATAGCCAAAGCGGCAGCGGAGCCCCTGTGCCGCCAGCCAGATCCACGGACCACTTAGCCAGAACGCCCAGCGGAAGCCACTGCTGACCCCTCCGTAATTGCGATCCTCGAGCGGTCGCGCGAGGTAGAAAGCAATCGCAACGAGACTGGTAGCCAAGATGGCAGCGGCGATGAGTAATCGCGGTTCTCGCAGGAGATTAAAGCTTGGGCTGGTCCGCCAAACATAAAAGCTTCCGAACAATGCGATGAGCCAAAACGGAGTTAGGCTGAAGATGCCGTGGTGGCCAAACAAGCAGTGGAATACATAGATCGCTCGATTGGGCTCGCCGCGATCGACTCCTTGCTTCCGCGCATCGGTCCAATAGCTTCCGGGGTAGTCGTACCAGTCGCCCCATTCGTAAAGTGCCCACCGATTCGGCTGGTCAGGGCTGGCTTGTAAGCCAAATCGCTGTTGGGTTGGGGCATCCCACAGTTCAAACACTCCTGGCCGACGCGCTGGGCGGACCGTCGCTTCGGCAGAGAGTTTGATGTTAAGTGAACGGGCTGCTTCGAGCACCGCTGCAAGGCTTGGTCCTGTCTGCGCGTCGTGGGCCTGCTGCGCGCTGTCTGGAATACCAGCTTGGGGCGTATCATCGCGGAACTCGATGAGCTTGGTCCCCAGGCCGCGATGGCCGTACGCCGGCGATAGTTCACCATGGGCCAGATAATTGGTGCCGAAGAAACCAATGACTACCGGCAACATAGCGGGTAGGTAGCCTAACACCGTTTTGTATGGGGACTGGAGCATCAGCATAGCACCTGTGGCGGCGAGCCAGCTGAGTGCTGGCAGGTCGTTGGCTGCACCGAAGCTGGTGGCTATGCCCGCCATAGCGAACCACCGCCAACGCGTATCTTGCTTCAAAAGAATTCGGTCTAAGCACCAGACTGAAAGCCCCACGGACAATGCTCCCGGCAGATGATTGTTCACGGTGTTGCAAAAGGTGGACAGGAATGTCCCGAACGTGGCGAAGGCCATGAGGATCAGCATCCCCCACTCACTAAGTGGCTCGCCGCGGACCCACCGCGCGAGCCAACACCAACCGATCAGCAAGGGGACTAGATTCACCAGCACCAGTAGACCGCGTACGACGAAAAAAGGATCCTGCATCAGGGATGAACCGGTAACGGCTCTGAAGGCCAGATAAACTCCAGTGATCAGCGTCGGTAGCAACGGTGGTTTACTACTATAAAAATGCTGCTGACCATCGCTTCCGCGGTGCTGCACCATATCGATCGTGTACCAGGCGCGCCGACGCGTTTGCGGATCGCGTATCTCGATGATCTCATCGATTTCGTAAGTGCCCGAGATTGCCAGGGCAGCAATGGTGCACCATCGACTGCGATCGTTGGCGCTTTGAAAGGGGACCTCACCGGTTGCCGATTGTACTTGCACAATGCGGCAGAACTGCAAGACAGCCGCCAAGCCAAGCAGCAGATAGATGACTGTGCGGATTGAAATTGGACTCGCAGGGGCACCTTGCATGGTTCTTACGGCACCTTCTCGTTGTCGGGTTGGGATGTCGCTACCGCGGTGGTCGCAGTGTTCGACTGCGTGTCTTTGGCCAAACTGTAAGGTGACGCTGTGCGGCGATTTTGGGCCGTTAGCAGCTCAGCCAAGAAACCCATGCTGATCAGTTGCACCCCCAGCAGCAGCGCGAGGATACAAAAATAGAAGACGGCCTTCTGATGCAGATGCACATCGTCCATGGTGGTCAGGCGACTGATGATCCACAGTGCAGACAGCACGCACAATCCGCTTGAACCGGCCAGAAAGGAAAGCAGCCCTGCGGTCCCGAGCAAGTGTTGTGGGCGATTGCCGTAACCGGTGAGGAAGTAAACGGTCAGTAGATCGAGGAAGCCTTTGACGAATCGCTCCACCCCGTACTTCGATGAGCCATGCATGCGCGGGTGATGCTGAATCACAATTTCTGAAATTCTGAAGCCTTTGGCAGCGGCCAAAACGGGCACAAAGCGGTGCAACTCGCCGTAGAGTTGCACCTCCTGCAAGGCCTCGCGACGGTAGGCCTTCAACCCGCAGTTGTGGTCGTGCAGCTTAACCCCCGTCAACCAACTCACCAAGCTGTTGAACAAGCGGCTGGGAAGGACTTTGTGCCACGGATCGTGTCGCACTTTTTTCCAGCCAGAGACGACGTCAAAGCCTTCGTTTAATTTGCTGAGCAGGTTTGGGATTTCGTTGGGATCATCTTGCAGATCGGCATCCATGGTGATGATGAATTGCCCGAGCGCGTGATCGAAGCCCGCAGCGAGTGCGGCGGCCTTGCCAAAGTTGCGACGCAGTTTGAGCCCACGGGCGGCAACGTGCGCGCTGGCTAAGCGCTCGATCGTGTTCCACGAGTTATCGCGTGAGCCATCGTCGACGAACAGCACCTCGTAGGCGTAATTCTCGCGGGCGGCGACGGCCATGATGCGGTCGAGCAATTCGGGCAAACTATCTTGCTCGTTGAATACCGGAACGACAATTGACAACATCAGCACGTGTGAGAAATCCTCATATTCGCTGCCTCTGACCTGTATTCAGCCAGCCGGTGAGACCTACCATCGCCAGTTCGGTAACCAACCACGTGATTCTCAGCCACACCGCGGCACACAGGGCCGCAGTCGGACCGACGACTGGCGTCAGGACGGTCGAGAGCACCACTTCGCGCACCCCAGCGCCGCCGGGAATCAGCGAGACGAACCCGAGTACGACCGCCAAGGCACAGGCTCCAAAGGCGCTCAGGAGCACCTGCACGTACGAAGCCTCATCGAAATCGGCGACCGGCAGACTAAGCAGCACCAACATTAAGCTTAGTCCAAAACCGATCCATGTCAGTGACAATGTTAGCCAACCGGTGGAGATCAACCGCCAGTTGATACGCTCGGTCCATTCGGCTAACGCTTCACGGTCGACCCCCTTCTGCAGCCTTGGCAGAATGTGACGCAGCAGCGGCGGCCACGTCGGAGCAAAGGTGGCTACTAACAACCCGGTAGCCAATAAGGTCAACCGCCAGTCCAGGTTGAGGAGGATCAAGGCGATCGCCGCCACAGCTCCACCGACGGCCATCATGGTCAGGGTTTCGATGAAGATCGTGACTGAGGTGGCCACGCGCTTGACTCCGTAGGGAGCCAACGCTGCCAGTCGCAAGACGATCACCATCGCTTTGCCTGGAAAGTATTTGCCAAGGTTGCCATAAAAGTAGGCCCAAGTGATAGCCCGTCTCGGCGCAGCCTGTCCCAAGGCGAGCAGGCAGCGGCGCCAGTACCAGCTGGCGGGGAGCATGCCAGCGGCATAGCAGAGTCCGGCAAGGCACAGAAAAAAGGGATCGGCCTTCCAGAAATTTCGAACTTGAACGTCGAGACCACGCGCCTCAGCCCGCAGTCGACGAGCTTCTGCAGGATCATCACTGGCCTCAGCGGCAGAAACGCGCTGGCTCGACTCTTGGGTGAGCCGCTCCCGCTGCAGGTTTAGCTGCTGAGCCGACCGGGTCACGCTGTGATAGATGCCCCAGCTGACGAGCAGGAGCGCGAATCCGCGAAACAGGGTTCGTAACCAACGTTTTTTACCCCCCACAGAACGCGACCTTTCTCGCAAGCAACTCTCCGTAGTCAACTCATTTAACCACCCCCTCGATTTTCGCACAAATACGCTACTTCTACCAGCTACCCCACCGCTGCACGTCTGACCGAGGCCGCTAAACTGTTGTTTCTCAATAAGCGCGACCTTGCGGGTCAACCAATCGCCAATCGCTAACGCCATCACCGAGCCTTTCTTAACCAACTTGAGAACTTCCATGACGCGTTTGATTTCGCTGGCCGTACTGATCGCCATCATCATTGTCATTGGGCTGTTGTTCTACAAAGTTCTCATCGGCTTTTTTGTTCCAGTTTTTTTGGCATCGGTTTTGGTGGTGGTCTTTCGCCCGCTGCACGACTGGGTGCTCACCAAAACGGGGCATCGCGACAACGTCGCTGCTGCCTTAACGACGCTGCTGATCATGCTCGCTTTGTTTTTGCCGGTGACCGTTGTCGTGGTCTCAGCCGCCGTGCAAGGACTTAAGTTGGTGGAGCAGAACGACGCCACCACGGTTTTGGTTCGGATCAACAAGGTACGCGCTGCACTTGGGTTGGAGTTGCCGAGTTACGATGACAAGATCAAGGTAATTGAGAGTGAGATCAACAATATTATCGGCGAGACCGAGCGTCTGCGAACGACCGGCGCGCTTGGCGGTGACGCGGAGATTCCAGGACTGCGTCGTCTCGGTACGCAGACCATTCTCTCGCTCGGGGAATTGAAAACGGAGGTTCAGCCAACGCTTGGGCCACGCTGGGATTCCACGTTTGACGAATTGTTGATGATGACCGAGCGGGTTGGACTGCCAAGTGAGACCGAGTTTGGTGCATCGGGCTTGGCGGTCAATCTGAAGTCCAAATTCGCCACGCTTAAAACGGGACTGCTGGGTGGTGGCTTTATGGCCTTCGTGCGCGAGAAGACCAATCCGACGCAGCAAGAGGTTGAGGAATTAACGCTTGGCGCTCTGGACTACGTCAGGCCCAGATTGTTGTCGATCACCGGTGCCACGGGTGCCTTCCTTATCCGTTTGATCTTCGGCGGAGTGATCTTGACCGTCGCTACCTTCTTCTTTCTCTACGATGGTCCTTCGATGATGAAGACCATCATGCATCTCAGCCCACTTGATGATGCCTACGAACAGGAGCTGTTGCTCGAGTTCGATCGCATCAGTCGGGCGGTGGTCCTGGCCACGTTGTTATCGGCGATCGCCCAAGGCGTCACCGCTGGGCTCGGTTTTTTTGTCGTGGGGATGGATTATTTGGTTTTGCTGGTCATGTTGACAACCGTCTTCGCCATGGTGCCATTTGTGGGGCCAGCGGTGATATGGATCCCAGTGTGCCTCTACGTGGGTTTGTACGAAGAACGCTATCTGGCCGCCAGCCTATTGGCGACATGGGGTGTGTTGGTGGTCGGCACGGTCGACAATGTGGTGAAAGCCTTAGTGCTGCATGGACAGTCACAATTGCATCCGTTGCTAGCGCTGCTCAGTGTGCTGGGTGGCGTGCAAACCTTGGGACCCGTTGGCATTGTGGTAGGCCCAATGGTCGTCGCCATGTTGCAGACACTCCTGAGCATTCTAAGGCGGGAGCTTCTTCAGTTTGAAAAGCAGGAGCTGTCGAGCAAGAAGTCAGCGCCGCGGGCACGCTTCAAGTTAAGGACTAAGCCGGAGCCCACGGCGACCTCCCTAGCCGAGCCGCTGAGCGAGGGTAGCTTGGATGATCCATCGACGCCTACTTGAGTCAAGATGCCAGAATTGCCAGAAGTTGAAACGATGTGCCGCGGAATAGCGCCTATCGTCGGTCGTAAGATCGCCCGAGTGTTCGTCCCCCCCTGCACCTTTCGCCCCATCGTCATCACCCCGGCGATCGATGTCCTGCATCATACGCTGCAATCGCAAGTGGTCCGTGCGATTTCAAGGCTAGGCAAACGGGTCGTGATCCATATTGGTGATCATGCCTTGATCCTGCAACCGAAGATGTCTGGACTGGTGCTGCTTGATCAACCGCCAGACCATGAACATCTTCGCCTACAAATTGACTTTGTAAGACCTGCCAAATTACGGCTCCTGTTCTGGGACCGTCGGGGTTTAGGTACGGTCGAGTGCTTGCCGCAAAGCGACGTGCAAGCCCGCATCGTGTCAGGACGCTTAGGGCCTGATGCCCTGCAGATTTCCTTCGCAGACTTCTGTCAACGTTTGCAACAAACTGCACGCCCCATCAAAGTTGCCCTGCTGGACCAAAAGTTGGTGGCAGGCGTGGGGAACTTGTATGCGTCCGAAATGTTGCATGCGGCCAAAATCCATCCGGCTAAAGTGTGTGCCAAACTCACTCGCCCCAAAATGTTCTTGCTCTATGAAGCCATGCAACGGATTCTGATAACAGCCATCGCTCATGAAGGCTCGACGCTCTCGGATGGTACCTATCGCAATGCCTTAAACGACCCAGGAAGCTATCAAAACCAACATCTGGTTTACGATCGAGCTGGCCTCCCCTGCTCCACTTGTGGTGCGGGCACAATCGTCCGCATCGTCCAAGCTCAGCGTTCCACTTTTTACTGTCCTAAATGCCAGTGTCTCTAGCAGCGGTATTCGAAGAAGATTTACATGAGTATCGAGAATTTAAACAGTTCGCACCGCATGCTTAAAACGGCTAACGGAGATGTGCTGGGTTGCAGCTATCGTTGGCCCGGTGGGCAATATTGTGCGATTCACACCGATCGCGGGATTATCGGCTGCGGCATCTACGACTGTGAAACGGCCACTCGCTTTGGTATGGCGGTGGCGATTGCTCGCGGTACTCCAGAGATACCCTTGGTAGAACCCGAGGATTTGCTGGAGGCAAGGATCGTGGAAATGAGTCAGCCAGCCGCCAAGCTCGGGATTGCCGTTGGTATGACGGGGGCAGAAGCGCTGCGGCAAATGTTAAGCAAGCCCGCTAGAGAACTTTGAGGGTGATTGGTTCAGCCCTCGCTGATTGACGGCGACTTTCTCACTGCGCTTGAGCCAAATGGCGCGACTTATGGCCGACTAGGGCACGACCACGCGTTGCCAGTAGACATGCATGCGATCGGCTCGGGTGCGGGCGTCTTCGAGCATGATTGCGATATCAGGGGTCAAGTTGAGCGTTTTGCGTTCGCTGCGGAGAATGATCGAAATGGGGCGTCGGAAGTCGACCATGTCCGGAGATAGCCAGACGATGGCATCCCGATTGAGCGACGGGACGCTGCTGATGCGCACTCCATTGGCGGTGGAATCGAGTCGATTTGCTTCAAACTTGACCGCTTGAGTGGGGTCGAATTCATAAGCGTTACCGGCGGCAGTGGGAGCCAGTTGCGGGGCTTCGAGCCAGTAGAAAAAGCGGTCCCCGGGACGCATGGCGGTCATTTCAATATTCTGAGGGGAGCGGATGCGCCGATGGCTCGACATCTCCATCCATTCCATAATGCGGGGCAACTCGGATTGAAATCGCTCGCGACCGCGACCGATGTATTCGACGAACAACGAATCGAACGCAGGGCTTGTCAACAAACGGGTCGCGACGGTTCCCAGCTTGCTATTGGTGCGGCTGCCATCGGCCTGGCCCACCACCAAGTAGGTTCCGAGCGGAATCTCGTCCGGACTCAAGTTGGAAGCTCTTAGGTTGTCGGTGTAGCGGACGAGGAATTTATCCGCTTCCGGAGAAATCATTACGGCGCCGGCCCACAAGTCGGGGTGTGCCTGGGCGAGATCCCAAGCAGCCGTTGCCCCATCATAGTGCCCAGCGATGAATATTCGGTCTGTGTCGACGGAAAAGTGCCTCAGGCCATCCCGCAGCGAGGCCAAGACGCGGGCGTGTTCCCCTTCGGTGTATTGATAACTCGTCTGTTGCGGCAACATCCATTGCGGAGCCATGACAATATAGCCATGCCGCGTAGCGTGACCGATTCGAAAACGCGACGCCGAGTTCTGCGAACTGGCTTCCTGCAACGTTGCATCGGTGGCTCCCTCTTTAACACTCATAGGCAGCGTAATGTGCGGCCCGCACCACCAATCGATGGCAAGCGTCGAGGGCTCGCTTCTACCGGGAAGAGTCAGGATACACGGGTACTTGCGATTGGGATCGTATTCGGGGGGAACCTGCACTAGGTACTCGACGGATACTCCCTGCACGTCAACCGATAATCGGAACAGGCCAGCGTCATCGTCTGCTTGTTGCCCCGGTAAATCGCGGGGTGGCTTCATGTTGGCCAGCAGCTTGGCCAATAGCTCGGGCTGGGCTCCTTCCTCGCCTACGAGTTCCTGAAGAATGGCTTCGCGTCGCTGGGGAGTGGACTCGTTGAGGTACTGCCGGGTTTTCACACGAACTCGCAATAGCGATTGGGCAACTGCGAAGTTCTCCACGCCGGAGCCTGCTCCCAACAGCCAGCCGCCAATGGCAAGTGAAATCAAGTTATCGGCGGCCAGGGATGTATCATTCCGCAAACGCTGAAAATCAGCCAGCCGCACGATGCTGTCGAAGTTTACTTCGTCATTTATCTCACGCAGCACCTCGGCAACCGCCTGTTGCTCGGCGGCGGGAAGTTTGGCAACCGCTTCGTCCAAAGATCGGGAGATCTCAGCAATCAACAAGACTTGTTGCTTGAGTGCATCGAGGTCGTCACTGAGTTTGACTTGCGTTTCGAGCGGCAGCGAGGCAACTGGAAAGTTGCTGAGCAATTGGCCTGCCAGTTTATGCTGGCCTGCATTGCGTCGCAGTTTGATCTCGTCAAACATTTGGTTGGCGAGCTGTTGGACGGTTTGCCCTAACACGCCGCTGCGCCCGGCGAGTTCCGTTGGGAAACGTTGGAGCGCTTCAGCCATCGTGTCCCGCGCATCGCCATAACGCTCGGCTTGTAAATAGAAGCTCGTCAAACGCAGCCATTCTGAAGATTTGCTCAAGTCCAACGCCTGATGCAGGATGGCCCGCAGTTGGTCAGGTGGGATGGACGATAGGGCGATGCGTGAATCCCAAGCAAATTTATTCTTCGCAAAGAGTACCTCAACTTTGGCGTAGTTGGGTGTTATGAGCGTAATGGCTTGCAGTAAATCGACTTGTCCCCGTGGGGTCATGATCGAATGAGTGCGGTGGCCGTACTTATTAAAATCGGTGATTTCGATGGTGACAAAGCTAGTCGGAGCACCACCGCTTTTGGCCACTGCTGCGGCAGCTGGGAGCTGGATCTGTTCAAGTCGTGAGGCGTTGGCCGGTTGGACTTGCAGGACATTTCGGGGGGAATTATTGAAGTAAGTGACCCGCAGGCCATCATCGAGCATACCAATGACTTCGCTCTTGGTTTGCCCAGCTCCACCTTGCTGGAAACTGTTGGTTGAGAGCGAGTCGGTGCCGCTAACCGGTCCCGGTCCAAGCCGCATGCCGTTCCGCAGGTCGATCGTGTAATCCGTTTGTGCAGCGGCTCGCCCGATAAGACCGGCCAGAACTAACATCGCAACGGCAAATTTCGATGTAAAGCAGTGAGGTAGCGAGCGGATCAGCATTGGGTCACGATACATAACGAAGTGCTGCAGCCCCACCTGTCAGGCACGCGTGGCTGTGGTTGAGGATTTTATTGCGAGCTAAACATGCTAGCGATCAGCAAATTAAGAGGCTTCCATTTGAAAGCCTCAGCCTTGGAAAGCTTACCGCCCGCTAAAGAATTTTCTCAAAGTCTCCGAGGCCGCGTCTTTCGAGTTCCCTGTCACCGGTTTGTTGATCGTTGGTAGTTTGCCTGGTTTCGACTTCGGCTTGGCGGCGTCCGGCTTGGTTTCTTCCTCGGCCTTGATCTCCATGACGGTGGATTCGGCATCGCCTGAATCGATTTGAAACTGACGGGTATCAGGTACATCGCGTCGTTCAATCTGGTCCGCCTCGTCTAACCAACTGCTCACGTCTACTTCTTCGAAACGACTATCACCCGAGGCGACAGCGGCACGATGGGCGGCATCTTTGACATCTTTGACTTCTGGCTTTTTCACATTGGCGATCCCCGCCTCAATGATGGCCACGAACTCGAGCTTACCAATTCGAATGTGATCGCCATCTTTGAGGATCTTGGCTTTGGCTGGGTCTAGTTTCTTGTCATTGACGAGAGTGCCATTGCGACTCTTCAAGTCGATCAGCAGTATTTTGCCATCCTTGCGAACAATCGCACAATGTCGGCGACTGATCGACTCGCTCTTGGGCCGAAGATGGCATTCTTCACTTCGCCCAATGAGAAACTTGTCATGTTTTACGGAAATCAATTTCCCTACCTGCGCACCGTTCGCAACCTTCAGATGCATCTGCATGTCTGACCCTCTAAAATGCCAACCGCCAGATTAGAATGCTCGATCGAAGAATCTGACCAAGCAGGGCGCAGCAGGAAGCCGCAATTTCATCCTCGCCACGCTTATCTCATTATCCCCAGAAAGAACGTCACTTTGCAACAGGCATTCTTAAATATCGATCCCCCAAACAGGGTGGGCGGGGCGTTTGGGCCGGTTTATTCAAAGTCGCCGGGTCCATTTCTCACTTTGAAAGCGACTTTCTGCTTCAAAGTTGGCCTCGGGTAGGAGAGCGCCGAGGACCGAGAGTTCCCCGAAATGGCCCCCCAGCAACTGCTCCATGGCGGCCACAAGGCACCGCCTAAACCCAGCAGCCATGCGCACATCCTGTTCATAACTCGACTTCTGAGGTTGCTGGACTGCGGGTGTTTCTCCACACAGTTCGTGTAGGCCGGCGAGCGACGGGGCGTGTGGGGAGCTCTGGAGTAAGAGGCTTCCATGCTGCAAAACGGCTCCGGCATTGCGTCGCTGCGCGCTCCCCATAACTTTGGCGTTACCGACAACAATATCACCTGGACTGCGTCGCTCGAAGCACAGGAAACTGCACCCGAGTCCTGGCGGTGTAGCCGCCTGGCACTTGGCATCCCACATACGTGCGTCCCAACCCAAGTCCCGCAACCACGCCACCACGCTGCCGTGTACAGTGTCGTAGAGTAGCTGCGATGCTCCGTGGGAAGCATGGGTTTTGGTGGGCGTTCCCAGTAACGTGGTGGGAACAGCCACAGCGTAGGTCCAGTCGTAATGATGCACGATGGCCCCGCCACCCGTGGCGCGACGAACGACATCGATCTGCTGACTCGGCCCATGCTGCTGGCGGTCTGAGTACTTTTGGAAATAGCCCAGTGAGAGTGTCGGGTGCATCCAAGTGTAAAAGCGAATCAGCGGGCGGTTGGTGGTTGCCGCTTGCTCCAACATAAGCTGGTCACAGGTCATGTTTTCCGCACCGCTGCGGGGTCCATCGGTCAGATAGAATCCAACCGTGTCACTACTCATCGGAAGACTCACCTGGGGATGCATTAGGCTTCTTCAGCACACTGCTTTTTATAGGCAGCGTAGTCGAGAAGTTGTTGTAGTTTGGTCTCATCGGTCAGCTTGACCTTCATGATCCAACCCTTGCCAAACGGGTCTTCCCCAAGTTGTTCGAGGTGGTCCACCAATTCACTGTGCACGGCGACCACTTGGCCATCCACAGGACTGATCAACGAGCTCACCGCCTTGACCGACTCCACTTCGCCAAACTGTTCGCCCGCCTGGACCTGTGCTCCCACCGTGGGAAGTGCCATGTAAACGAGGTCGGTCAGTTGCTCGATGGCAAAATCGGTGATACCGACCACTGCAATACGCTCACCGGCTTCTTCGGAAATGCCGACCCACTCGTGCGACGGATTGTATTTGAGCTCTTCTGGATTCATTAAGTTGCCCTCAAAGGATCGTTCGGGAAATAAGTGTCCGGTACCTTTTCCCGCGTAGCGGCCCACAGGGTGCTTTGCAGAAAAGGTACCGGACACTTCTTTCCCAATCATTACTAAGGTAGTTGAAGCCGTTCCAGTAGATCCGCTGGAAGTTCTTTTTCAAGCCCGCTTGTAAAAAGGCAGTTTGACGATTTCTGCCGTGGCCCGCGTACCGCGTATGTCGACATCCAGTGAACTGCCGACCACAGCCAGTTCTGACGCTACATAAGCCATCGCGATCGGCGCTTGCAGGGAGGGGGAAAATGAACCGCTGGTCACATTCCCCACTTCGCGATTGTCCGAGTCGAATAAACCAGACCCTTCGCGCGCCGCGCGTCGACCGTCCAATCGCAGGCCTACGCGTTGCATGGGGAGTTTCGCCGAGCTGCGTTGCTTGAGCACCTCCCCGCCGATAAAGTTGCGATCTTTGAGGTTGACGGCAAAGCCCAGCCCTGCCGTGTAGGGATCGGTCTGCTCGCTCAGCTCATGTCCGTACAGCGGCATCCCAGCTTCCAAACGCAGCGTGTCGCGGGCTCCCAATCCAACAGGTGCAATGCCATGTTCTCGGCCAGCCATCATAATGTTCTCCCACACACGCATCGCATCTTCAGCCCGTACGATCAGTTCAAAACCATCTTCTCCGGTGTAACCCGTACGACTCACGATACATGCCTTGCTCATCTGCTCCGTGACCACACCCCGATAGTAGCCCAAGCCGCTGACTTTCGGAGGGAGCAACCGCTGGGCGATGGCTACCGACTTGGGACCTTGCAATGAAATCATGGCGGTCGTCTCGGTAACATCGCTGAAAGCCACGTCGGGAAAGTCGGCCAAGTGAGGCTGGATCCACTTGAGGATCTTTTGCCTATTGCTCGCGTTGACCACGAGCAGATAAAAGAAGCGACCGCTGGGTGTCTCCATACTTGAGACCAGCACATCGTCGAGAATGCCCCCCTCTTCGTTGCACATCAGCGAGTAGCGGACGGCACCCACCGCCAAGTCAGAAACGCGCCGGGTTAGCAGATGGTCGAGTAGCTGCGGGGCACGCGGGCCTTCAAAGCGCAATCGCCCCATGTGGGAGATGTCAAACAGCCCGACAGCCGTGCGCGTGGCCGTGTGCTCCGTCACGATCGTTGAGTATTGAATCGGCATCTGATAGCCGGCAAACTCGGACATCCTCGCATTGTGAGCGACGTGCCATGCGGTCAAAGGGGTGCTGGCCACCGGACTGGTTGAAGTCACGTTGTGTTATCCTATACGATGCCTCTGCCACACAAGACTCTAAGGTCTCTCGAGCCAACCAGCGATCCGATATCGAGTGGCGATGCGTGGGGTCAAGTTGCCAAAAAACAGGTTTGCCATCGTCAGTGCGGTACTAATAAATCGTTGGACGATTGCACTTCTGATGCGAACTCCCAATCGAAATTGCAAGTGCGATTTGCAAACCGTCAACTGCACTGGTTCGAAGTGATTGTAACCCGCATGGCAATAACTCGGGAAGAGTAGGCGATGGGTAGGGGAGTTGCCCCAATCGCCCGGTGTTATCGGGGATAACTGTTGTGCCCCTCCCGGGCCCTGAGAGGCCGACCCTCCCGCCGGGAGGGTAAGTTGCGCGTCAGACCTCAGCGATTACGCTTGGAGCTGGAGCGTTAGGGCTGCTTGGTCGGCGACTCCGGTAGTTTCCCCAGCCAACTGTTAAGTCGCGACTCGAAGGGCTCCGCTGCTTCCACCTTCAGTTCCATGCGTTTCAAGTTCCAATTGACCTCAGGTTCGACGATGGCCGTGGCGGTAAGCGTGCGGACCTCACCCCGTCGGGCAATCGTCACTTGAATTTCACGGCCAATCCCCAGTTGATTCAATTGCGTCTGCCACTGACCGCCAGAAACACGGTACTGGTTGAACGCAATGAGCTCATCACCCACGTTCAAGCCGGCGGCTTGCGCCGGCGAGCCGGGGGTAACTCCCGTGACCTGCACTTGCCCAGCGGTCTCGCTGGCTTTCAGCCCGAGCCAGGCTTTGGGCAAACGTTGGTTGGGTGGGGTCTTTGTCTCGACTGGCGTCGTCGCCTTGCTCGCTTCACTGGTCGTAGTGGAGCTGGCGGTTGCCGGAGCAGGTCCTGCCGGATTGGGTGCCGCCGGGGTTGGCTCGTTACCGGCTGGCACATCGGCTACTTTGTTTCCAGCGAACTGCAAGCCAAACCACTTCAAAGCAGGCTCGAAGTCCACTTCGACCGCGCTGTTGATGTGCGACTCGAACCATTCGCTCAAATCCACACCGGCGACCGAGCTGGCCACACGCCGAAAATCTTCATCGGTAAACCCAGCGGCATTGGAATGTTCGCTATATAGCATGCGCATGACATCATCGAGACTCTTTGCATCGTTGGTCGCTTCGCGAATGCGCGCGTCCAATAGGAATGCCACCACGCAGCCTTTGATGTAATAGCTCACGCGACTGTTGTTGCTGTTTTCGTCGGGGCGATAGTACTTGATCCAAGCATCAAAGCTGGAATCGGATAACGATTGCACAAGGCGACCCGGTGTGGTCTGTAAGCCTTGGATTTGTTTCGATAGTCGTTTCAAGTAACTTGGGCGATCGATCAAGCCGGCTCGGACCAGCATCACATCTTCGTAGTACGAGGTGATCCCCTCAGCGATCCATAGACTCCGCGTTAGATTTTCTTGTTCGTAGTCGTAACGCGCGAGGTTGGCAGGGCGCAGACGTCGTACGTTCCAAGTATGAAAGAACTCATGGCTAATCAAACTCAACCAGTCTTGATACTTTTCCGGATCGCGGTAATTCCAGCGGCTGGTCATGACCAACGTTGAATTGTCGTGCTCCAAGCCTCCGCCCGATTCGGCAATGACATTCAGGACTTTGTATCGCTCGTAAGGCACCTGGCCCCACAGTTTCTGCTGCTGTTCGACGATTTTTTGCACATCCTGCGCAGCTTTCTCGGTGTCCCACAGTTCAAAATCACCTAGGTTGGCCACTGCATGCGGAACGCCGCCGGCCATGAAGTCTTGGATGATGGGGTTGCCACAGATAGTCGGTGCATCGATCAGTTCATCCAGATTTTTGGCCAGGTAGGTGTGCTCGAGCCCCTCGATGGGCGTCAAGGAGGTCACCGAGCGGTTCCAATGTTGGGGAAGTTCGAAGCGGACGCGATGCGGTCGTTCAACATTGTCTGCCAGGGTCAGGAATGTCGCGCCACCGTTGAGGATGGCCATGTCATGATCGATCCAATTGGTACGGACTGACATTTCACGGCAATAAAGTCGGTAGTCGATCCGCGTGTCGCTCCCCGGAGTGACATCGACTCGCCAGCGATTCTTTTTGGTCTTCTCGATGACCAGTGGTTTATCCGAAGCGTCCTGTGCGGAAATGCCATCGACGTGGCGCGCATACTCCCGGATTAGATAGGAGCCAGGGGTCCAGGTCGGCATCATCAACTCGATACTGGCTTGCTCCTGGGCCGGTATCGTTAGCTCCACATTCGCATAGTGCGAATCGGCTTCGTTGAAAGCAATCGAGTAGCTGAGCGCTGCGGTGGGGGACTCAGCGGGTGGCTGTGCGCGCAGGGTAACGACTGGGCAGAGTACAGACCAGATAAATAGAGCAGCACGTAACATAAACGCCCCTGACGCTTGGAGTGAAACGGAATAGCGCTTTGTCCCGATTTAGAAGTGGGGTTGGGAGCTCTCAGTGTCGAACGATTGTCTCAATCGTTTCCTAAGCGATTGGGGACAATCGCTCTACACTCATGTTTCCTAAGCGATTGGGGACAATCGCTCGACACTCACAACTCCAAAATCTAATTGGACAAAGCCCTAGGTTGTCGCCCAAGTATAGTCAAAGCCGGAGGTGCGGGAGAAACCCTACGCAATGAAGGTCTACCCCGCCGGAATTTAAGGCATAACGCCTGAATTCTCGCAGGGCGCGTGATGTGCTATGCCAAACCGGCTTGCCTGCGCGTCGTGCACGCAGACAGTTGGCAGAATTCTTAGTTGCCGGAGACTTGAACTTCGGAGATCAATTCGAGAGTGGTTGACCCATCGCTATGGATGAGTGTTTCCTCGCGGACCAAACGCCCCGGTACTTCATCACTCCGCCAGAGTTTAATGTTCATTGGGCCAGCTTCGTTGGATTCTTCCCATTCAAATAGCGAGCAAGGGTAGCTGGCACCAGCTTCTTCACGGATTTCTTCGCCCACCAATTTGGCCTTCCGCGATGGCAAGTTGAACGCTTCCAACTCGACGCTCTTCGGTAATCGAAACTTGGCGGGGAATTCCATTTGTTGTGGCGGATTCTCGTTAGTCACTTCGGGGCGAACAACAGTAACTTGCTGTTCCACTACGACCTTCTCATCAGTTTTTTCGGCCAAGCTGATTTTGGTAGTGACATAGACAGAACCATACGAGTTGGTCACTGTTTTCTTTCGGATGCTGAACGCACCCACTGGGAATTTACTCCAGTGGGTGTATTCGGGGTGGTCAACCAGTGGCAATTCGTCCTTAGATTCGGGTGCAACATAGCCTTGCGGCGTCGAGGAACTGGAACCCGTACAGCCTATGAATAGCAAGCTGCTTACGATGAACAACAAGGATGCGTCTTTTGAGAGTTTCAAGGTAAACATGTATTTGTCACTGGAAGATGGTTGATAGAAACGGTAGCCGTCAAAGGAAGAGCTATTTCTTTTTCTGGGGCTTCATTTGCCCCTGGCTTTCCTCGTCTTCAATGGCCTTATCCTCTAGTTTAACAGCCGCTTCCTGTTCTGCAGTTAACTTGTCGGTGGGAATAATTGCTTCTCCACTTCCGCCACAACCTGTAAGAGCGGTCGACAAGAGAAGAAGTGCTAACAGTTGTAAATTACGCATGTCACATCGCGAATAGGAGTTTTGTGAAATATGAAATCGACCGTGCGTCGCAACGTTTAAGTTACGACGCAGGGCTGAGTAGGGTGAAAAAAATGCTGCTGTCTATTCGATGCTAGGTGTCGGTTGGCCATCATCGATGACGCAGTGGCGCATCCACACGGTGGCGTCGACGTTAAACGCTGCGAATCGCACTGAGCCAT
Organism: Pirellulaceae bacterium; assembly: GCA_041751975.1. Lineage (GTDB taxonomy): Bacteria > Planctomycetota > Planctomycetia > Pirellulales > Pirellulaceae > Aureliella. The sequence goes on along the minus strand of JBGSHW010000052.1, from coordinate 19,450 downwards.
CGCCGAATACCGAATTGAGACCACCAGAGTGCGCGGAGCCGAAATAACGACGCCACACGGTGTTGCCAGAAACTGGGCCAAGGGCCATATTCCGAAAAGGGCGATTGCGTGGATCGGTATCTGCCATCGGTGGGAAGTGATAGCGAAGGACGCACTCGTCCCAGCCCGCATTGTTCCAGCGCTCGTTGTCGCCACCATCGTAACCTTGGGTCCCGATTGGCAGCGCTTTTTCCGAAGCCATGATGCTGTTCGAGGTACCATCGATGGCGTCTGCCATCCGGCGTTTTGCACCCTGGGCATGCCATACGAAGTAACCTTTACGGCCACCGAAGTTGCCGAAGTTCTCGTTGGTCCGCTCATTGCGACGTGGCTCAAGACCTAGTGGGAAAGCCGGGATTTGAGGTGTCCAAATTGCAGGTTCCCAACCGCTTTGAGTTCCGTTCTCATGAATTTCTCCTTGGTAAAATCCAGCGTTTCCGGCGTAGTCACTACGTCCGAACAGACCGGAACCGTAAGCGGTTGGACCGCGACGCGATGGGCAGTAGAACGATGGGATCAACGCACGGGCTACGTCGTTTTCACCGTTGTAGTTAGCGGGACGATCGGATCCGTGAAGCGGCGGCAAAGTAAAGTTTGCCAGATTATAGACGTTCTGCTGCTCCATGAATGGCAGAATCTTGAACATCCAGCTCCAGCCATCTGGGTGTGCGGCGTTGCAACAAGTGGAGCCCTCATACTGCCCAGGTGCCTCGTTGTACTGCATCCCGGGAAGACTTGGGTGCCCGTCGTAAGCGCCCGGCGGAATCGACTTGTAGGCCGATTCAAAATTCAAGATCGCCAAGCCCATTTGCTTGAGATTGTTTGAGCACTGCATCCGACGAGCGGCTTCGCGAGCAGCTTGAACGGCGGGCAAGAGCAATCCGACCAGAATTCCAATAATGGCAATGACCACCAACAATTCGACCAGCGTAAATGCTGGCCTTGCCTTGCGAGAGATAGGCATTTCAACCCTCCAAAAAAATTCGCGAAACGAAACCGGCTCGACCACCTTGGTCGGAGCGATGGAGAAGTTTATAAAGCTCGCGCTTTGAGTTTCGATTAAGAACGTTTAACAATTGCATGAAGGATCGATGAAGGTCTTATTAATGCCCTCGATTGGGTGCTCCAAATAGGTAGGTGTGCGTAAGATACGAAGGGTTTGCAGGCCATTGACAATCACATTCCCCGTAATCGTAATCATCCTTGACTGGAGAGATTTAGTACATCATGTCGGTTTCATTCAAATCGGAGATCAAGGGACCGTTGCAGAATGTGAACGCAGAACTGCTCACTGCGGCCATTGACCAACGCTGTCAAAAATACTTTGCGCAACGCAGCGCACAGATCGCTGCCGCTCAGCTCAAAGTGATCGTGCATGCCGCTGCGGTAGACGAGCGTCGGCTCAGTGCGGTGTTAAAATTGGGGCTCGAGGGCCAAGTCAACGATGCACCCGTTCGTATCCACGCGCGGGCTCAGCGGACTACGGGTAACCATGGAGAAAAAGCCATGCATCGCCTGCTAAATGCTACCGAACGCATGCTTACCGACTCCCCCGCGGAGGCCAAGCTGACTGATACCATCGGTGGCGAGCGGCTTGATCAGTGCGTGGCAGAGTGCGTCGCCAAATTGGAGATGCAGTTGGACAAACTGCTGGGTGTGGAAGAGTCCACATTGGCTAAGCGCTGGCGTCTAATGCACTTTGCTGGGTTAGGTATCGCCACGGTGGCTACTTTGGTTTGGTATGCCGTGACGCTATCGCTTGGCGAACGCAATTTCGGCTTGGTGATGATCTCGCTAGTGGCGACCTGGGCCTCGATTTTTCTGAGCATGCATTGCTTGGCAATTCTGTTGATGCCCAAGCAGTTCTTTGTCGATGAACCTCGAGGTCGCAAGGCCATGTCGCGGCTGGGTACACAGTCCATTCCGCAGGCCCGCGTCATCAGTGCCATCCTCATCGTGGTTTTGCTTACCAGCGGCGTAGGGTTGGGGGCATTGGTGGTGGCGGCGAAGCCAAAGCCGGTCAATCCGAATATCATTCAGCCCGGCGGAGCGATCCGCAGTTGATGTTGGGGGGGGAGTTTGGATCGGCGGAGCGATTCACTACTATTGGCGTGTGCGTTCTGGTTTTGGCTCTTTGCGGGCAGAACCCGGCAGTTTAGGTAAGGCAGTGGATTGGGGGGAGTCGATGAAGGGTCATAATACCTGCGGCAACCAGTGCATTCGCGCGCTCGGCCGTAGGTGAATCTTTGCGTGGAGATTGGGAATCGTTACACTAAAGTCTCGCGGATCGAAATTGTTGTTGGCTCAAAAACGGTTATGAGCTGAATCGCCAGTTTTCGCTGAATCGTCCGCTTGCGATGCCTTTGCGTTTTTTTCTGCCACGCATCGTCAACAGCCTACCACTTGGGTCGGAACTAGGAAGTTATGCCAACTATCAAGATGATTTGCCGGGTATCAGCCGTTTTGTTTGTCGTTCAGCTGTGGGCTGTCGGCCAGTTCGCCCCGTTGGCTCACGCGCAAGAAAAAGAAAAAGCGAATACTGCGGCCGACAATAGTGCCAATCGCAAGGCGCTCGCCTTCTACGCCAATGCAGCCGACTATCAAAACAACGGCGCCTTTGAACTGGCCATTGAAGAATGGCAGAAGTTGGTGACCGAGTATCCGCAACATCCGCAAGCGAGCACGGCTTGGCATCATCTGGGTGTCTGCAACTTGCAACGCAAGGAACCCGATTATGCCAGCGCGGTCAAGGCCTTCAGTGAAGCGTTGAAGGACCCCAAGCTGGACATCCGCGAAGAGTCGTTGATCAACCTGAGTTGGGCACTTTACACCCAAGCTCGACAAGCAGAGCCCAACTCGGCCCAGCAGAAGACGGGGCTTGAGCAAGCCCGCGCCCGTATGGTTGAGTTTCTGAAGAGTTACGATGATGGGGGATACGTCGACCAGGCTCTCTTTTACTTGGGTGACATCGAGCACATGTTGGGGGATCGCAAGAGGTCCATTGCCTATTTCAAGAGGTTTCTAGAAACAAAGACTCTGAATGAATCCAAGCTGCGTCCCGATGCGTTGTACGCCCTCGCGGTAGCGCACGAAGAAGAGCAGCAACTCGCTGAAGCCAATAGGCGGTTCGCTACCTTTCTGTCCGATTATCCGCAACATCGCTTAGCCAATGAAGTGCGGCTTAGGACTGCGGATTTGCTCTTGAAGGAAAACAAGCCTGCCGAAGCAGAAAAATTGCTCTCGGCGATTTCGACGGACAAATCCGATGCGATGGCCGATTACGCCTTGCTCCGCCTTGGCTACACCTACGCCATGCAAGGCCGCAATGCAGAGGCGACGGCACAGTACCTCAAGTTGCTCGAGCAGTTCCCCGATTCGAAGCACGTGGCCGCCGCTGCCCTCTCCGTTGGTCAGGCTTTGTATCAAGACGGAAAGTACGACGAAGCCATCGTTCAGTTCCGCAAAGTGCTGGATATGAAGGGGCCGCAGGCTCCAGACGCGGCGCACTGGTTGGCGATCACTTGGATGCGCCAGAATAAAGCTCAAGAGGCGCTTGACATGCTGAAGGAGACGCTGCCGACGATCGCCGATTCATCGCTGGCGATTACGCTGCAAATGGATTACGCCGATGCTTTATATGCCATTCCGGAACAACTCGAGCAAGCCCGCATGGCCTATGAAAAAATAGCTACTGACCATCCGCAAGATGCTTTGGCCTCTCGAGCGGCCTACAACGCGGCCTTTGCGGCGCTGCAGACTCGTAAGCTGGCTGAGGCGCGGAGTTGGGCCGAAAAGTTCCTGTCAAGCTATCCCCAAGATCCACTCCGCAATGAAGTGGCCTACGTGGCGGCTGAAGTGTTGTTGCAGCAAGGCGAGCATGCCGCTGCGGCCGAAGCCTATGCGAAGCTGATAGCCGCTGATCCTAAGAACCCCAGTTGGAATCTGTGGAACTTGCGACTCGGCATGGCTCACTATCTTGCCAATGGTTACCAAAAGGCGGTGGATGTGCTTGCTCCGCTCATCGGCAAATTCCAGGAGGATGCGCAGAAGGCCGAGGCGCAGTTCATCGTAGGGGGATCTTTCCTGTTTTTGGAGCAGCCGCAGAAAGCGATTGAACTGCTGCTAGCCAGCCATCAAGCCAGCGATCGTTGGTCGTCAGCGGACGAAGTGCTGTTGCTCCTGTCAGAAGCCTATCAACGCAACAAGGATAACGAGTCGGCCCGAAAAACCCTCGAGCAATTACTCGAGAAATATCCCAAGTCACGTCTCAAATCGCAGGTCGAATACAAGCTGGCCCAATTGTCGGCAGCTAGCGGGAATCTGGACGAAGCGATTCGTCGCTATCAAGCCGTGGTTGGGGATCCAGAAGCTGAGACTTACCACAACTTTGCCACCTATGGCATCGTGTGGAGTTTGATGCAGCAGGAAAAGTACGCTCCCGCGCTCGAGCAGTTGCAACCGCTGCTCGCCCAAAAACTGCGCGACTCGATCGGCCAAGAAGCACGTTTGGCCGAGGGGGTTTGCTTGCGCAAGTTGGGACGCATTGACGAGGCGGTCGGTGCGCTGGAGGCATTTATGGACAGCAAGCCCACGGATGGATCGTTGGCCAACGGCTTGTATGAACTGGGCTTGGCTTACACCGAACAGGGCAAATTGACCGAAGCCACCACCCAGTTTCAGCGAATTGTTCAGGAAATGCCGGACTACCCTGCCCTGGATAAAGTTCTGTACGAATTGGCTTGGAACCATCAAGACGCTGGGGAGGCTGAGCAAGCCACCAAAGTCTTTACTGAGCTAGTGGAGCAGTACCCCCAAGGTGAATTTGCAGGCGAGGCCAACTACATGTTGGCGGAGCGGCAATACGAAGCCAAGGATTACGAGCAAGCTGCCAAGATTTACACCCGTGTCATGGAAAGCACGAAAGATAATGAACTGCAGGAGAAGTCGCAGTACAAGCTGGGCTGGAGTCTCTTCCAGCAAGCGCGTTATGAACCGGCAGGAGCTCAGTTTGCCAGACAAGCGACAGCTTTTCCCTCGGGCCTATTGGCGGTTGACGCGCTGTTCATGAAGGCGGAATGTGCGTTTAAGCAGGCACGTTTTGAAGATGCGTTCAAGGGCTACCAGGCGGCCCGCGAAGCGTTGGAAGCGAACTCCGACAAGACGGCCGCCTCCCCCCAGGTGAAAACCTTGATCTACTTGCACGGTGGCCAGTCGCTTCGCGAACTCAAACGCTGGGAAGAATGCGAGTCGTGGTTGAAGCTGGTTATCGAGCGTTTTCCGGAGAGCCCCTTCCTCCCAACGGCTTTGTATGAGATGGGCTACTGCAAGCAGAACCAAAACAAGTTGCAGGAGGCGTTGACGCACTACGCCGAAGTGGCGGGTGACTATCGCACCGAAGTGGCTGCACGCGCCCGATTTATGATGGGCGAAGTCTACTTCTCGCAGCGAGATTTTGTGAAGGCGATTCCTGAGTTCCAGCGAGTTATGTTTGGCTTTGGCGGCGATAAAGCGCCTGATGACATCAAGAACTGGCAAGCCAAGAGTGCGTTCGAAGCGGCCCGCTGCAGCGAGGTTTTAATCGAAAATCTTAACGGCAATGCCCGCCAGAAAGTGGTTGACACAGCCAAAGAGTTTTATGAGTTTATTGTGCAAAAGCACGCCGCCCACGAGTTGGCCGCCAAAGCTCAGACGCGACTCGGCGAATTGCAAAAGCTGCGATAATGCACGGGCGACGTTCGCGTTTGAATGACTTGGCTCTAGGTTTCGGGATGGGAGTTTACATGCAAGCTGCTCTGCAAAAGTACTTGATCCTCCCGCTGATGCTGCTGGTCGGCATCTCCGCCGTCGCATGTGCCTCGGCACAAGAGCTGCCTGCCGAGGCTCCTAACCCGGGAATCACTCAGTCTGAGTTGCAGGAGCTGGCCGCCCAGGCAGCGCGTAATCGAGCTGGGGTGCCAGCCGCCCCGACCCCGAATGTGCTGCAGAACAACTTGAACTTTTTGAAGCTCTTGTTGGACGGCGGGGCGTTGATGATCCCGATTGCCATCATGAGCTTGCTGGTGGTGGCCGTGGCCCTCGAGCGTCTGCTGGCGCTCCGCCGCGGCAGGTTGTTTCCGCGGGGGCTGCGCCGCGAGATCCGCCGCGCCAGTGAAAATAGCGATCCAGTTTCTCCACACGGCATGTTCCAAAGTTCAGAACAGTATCCATCGTGCGCCGCCCGGATCCTGCAAGGCCTGCTGTTGAAAGTGGGACGCCCCATCCCGGAAATGGAAGCGGCGGTAGCCGAGGGAACGCAGCGCGAAGCGGACTATCTTTACAGCAATGTTCGCTGGCTAACGCTGGCAGCTGCGGTCACTCCACTGATCGGCCTGCTGGGGACCGTCTGGGGAATGATCATTGCCTTCTACAATACAACACAACTGGGAGCGGGCAGCAACAAGGCGGAGCTCCTGGCCGAAGGAATCTATGTGGCGTTGGTCACGACCCTCGGCGGTCTGGCGGTGGCCATTCCGGCCGCTATTTTTGCGCATTACTTTGAAGGGAAGATCTCCAAGGTTCTAGCCCTTATTGAAGCCGATTTGAAACGCTTGATCCCCCGCTTTGAAGACCAGGAGGGGCGTGTACGGTATGATATTAACTCTCGCGGTTTGACGCGACGGGAAGTACCGATCGCGAGCAGCGTCGTGTCGGGCAACTCGAGTCGTCGAACCCTTAAAGAGGGAGCGGTCGCACCGCCACCACCCCCTACGGTTCGACCACCTACAACGCGTGCTTGATTATAGTTACATGATTGAATGCGCTTGATCGCACGTGCGTGCAAGTTTTTGACCAAGCGCTTAGTTTACTCCACACAGGCTGATTCCCATTCATACTGTGGCTCCTGGACCTACTTCGCACTTAGGGCGACGCCTCATAGGCACAACTCATGGCAGTCAAGTTTTTACCGGGTCGAGCCTTAGCGGCCTTAAGCATCACGCCGCTGATCGACGTCGTCTTCCTGCTGCTGATCTTCTTTCTCGTTGCCTCGCGCCTCAGCCAAGAAGACCGTGAGTTGGATATTCCACTCCCTTCTGCGGCCAATGCCATGCCGATGACCTCCGAAGTTCAGGAAATGGTCGTCAATGTGGATGAACTTGGTTCGATCTTCGTCAATGGCGACACGCTGAGCCTTGACCAGTTTGACCAAATGCTGACGCAGGCGGTTGCCAACAATCCGCTCGGGCAATCGGTGATCATCCGTGCCGACCGACGTGTCCCCCTGCAAACGCCGGTCGATGTGATGGATGTATGCCTCAAGTGCGGCGCGACCTATTCACTCTCCATTGCTGATAAGGAGTCGTAGATGAGTGAGTACTCGCGACTCTCGGAATTGATTGGCATAACAGCGGACGACAGAGATGGTTTTCAGCCTGAAACACGGGGTTCGGTTTGGGCGTTGAATGCGCTGTTGGTGTTATTGGGAAGTGCAATTTTGGCGGTCGCCTTTTACTTTCTCGATCCCCAAGAACCACGCTTGCTGTTCAATCCATGGACTTACGCTATCGCCACACCGATCGCGCTCATTGTCTTTTCAACCTTGTTAAGCAATCTAGTCAGCCGCATGGTTGAGAAGTCGATGCAGATGGCTTTCTTGCTGAGTGTTTTGATTCATCTGCTGTTGTTGGTGTATGCAGTCAATATTGTGATTTTTTCGCGCATGTGGCCCGATGTGCTCGATTCTTTGGCCGTCCAGCGTCAACAGCTTAAACGGGAAGCACTGCAGGCCAAGCAGTACCATAATGTCTCGCCGAGCAAGCAGGCAGGACGTCGCCCCGAGCATTTAAGTTATGTGCCGACCGAACATCAGCCCACCGAGCTCGAACAAGCCATTTCGCCAGCGATTCAGTTAGCGCGAACCGAACGCATCGATCTCCCCACGCCGAGACCCGAGCTGGTACCGACCGCCAGTCCCCACCTGCTCGAGCGCAAGCAGCCGACGCTCAGCCAGCCTGCGGTTAGCGAGCATGCGGCTTCATTGTCGCGCAGTTCGTTGAGCGACAGTCAACCTTTGCTCAACGCATCCACACCGGCGGTAAGTGATTTGGCGGCGGAGAGCCCGAGCAGCCTAGAAGCCTCCACGGCTGCCGCTAAGCGTCGCCGCCCGCAAAGTGCCTCTTTGACACCCACTCCAACCCCCAGCACCTTGGAGCCCGCTGCCACACAGGTTGCCATGGAACGCTTGCAAGCCGAACCTGAGATGACTTCGACCACGGCTCAGGCACTCGATCTACCAGCACGCCGTGAGGCAGCTGCCTTACCGCCACGCGGCTCGGCGGTCGAATCGTTGGCGAGCCTGGAGCCGATGGCAACGGAGACCGCTCTGGCTCCTAGTGAGATCGCGGCAGCCAGCGATCGGCGAGTTTACATTGCACCCGCGTTGAGTCGGCTTGCACCTTCGCTTTCCTCTCTGCAGCCAACACCGTCAAGATCATCGCGGTTGAACGTCAATCGTAGCGAGCGAGCGGAAGAAGAACTCCAACTCCCCGCCCCCTCAACAGGCGCAGCACCCGCCACCATCGCCCGCAACACGGCTGGTGGGTCGTCAGGCCCCACCGCCCCCAGCTCACTCCGCGTGCAAGGCCCAGAAGCTCTAGCGACCGATGCCGCCACGCAGGGAGAACTAAGCGCTTCACCCAGCTCGCGAGCCCGTCGCGGCAATACTCCGCAATCCAAGTCGGCGAGTTTGGCGGATATGGGAAATCCAGCCAGTCCAACGTGGTCCGCTCAGCCGAGCTTAAGCGGTGGTGTTGCCGGGACCTCTCCTTCGCAGTTGGCCAATTCGGCCGCCTCGGGAAATGCCGCAGCCAGCGATATCGCCAGTCTCATGGGATCGGGTAAAGTGATCGACCGTTCAGCCATCGGGCTGTCGGGGCAGCCCGGCGCATTGGCTTTGCCCGCCGCTGGCGCTCAAGTCGCCAACTCCGACCGGGCGGGCTCAGGCGATACAACCACCGGTGATGCAATAGACGGTGGTGTGGTGACCGGTGAGGCGCCTGGTCTTGAGTCCGGAAGTGCAGCCCTGCAGCGATCCAGTCAGCGCGGCAGTCGCGGTCAAGGGCTGGGGAGCACTGCGGCAGTCGACCAACTTGCACCCAGCGGAGTCGGCGAGTCAGCCGCACGCATGGCGGGCTTGCCCAATGGAATGGAACGAGCCGTCGGTGATAGCCGTCTGACCGAAGCGGCTGCGGTCCCCAACAGCGGCTCAAAGGGAGTTCCGCGAGCGAACCCATCGCTAGGGAGTTCTCCGGCAGAGGCTTCTGTTGAACTTCCTGAGGCGATCGCGGCGGCCCTTCGAGATACGACCGGCGATGCGAGTGGTGAGGCCATTGGTGAGTCGCTGAGCGCCGATGTGAGCGGTAGCCGAGCACGCAGCGATGCGGTAGGTGGGGGTCCGAGTGCCTCGACGCCGCTGGAGATCGAAGCGCTGGCAGGGCTTGGAGGTCTGTCGCCCGTGCCTGACGTGGAAGGCCCGCTGCTTCCCAAACGCCGCGACGTTGAGTCGCGCGAGTTGACTCCAGCGCAAATCGAATCGCAACGCTTTTCCCGGCAAGATGTGGGTGGCCCCTTGGCAGCCGGCCGCGATGTGGCTCTCCCCGCCCCAGCCTTCCAACAACGCTTAGAGCGACTGCAAGATCGCGAAGCGCAAGACGAGGCGGCCGTTGAGCCTCAGACGGAACAAGCCATTGAGCGTGGGCTGGCTTTCTTGGCTCGCAATCAGCGGGCCGATGGTTCCTGGCGTTTGCAGGACTACGACACTCCCGTGCTTATTCGCAGCGATACGGCCGCCACGGGACTTGCCCTGCTTGCCTTTCAGGGCGCGGGCTATACCCATAAGCAAGCTAAGTACGCGGATACTTGCAACCGAGCACTGAAATTCCTCGCGAAGCATCAAACGGCACAGGGGGATCTGTATATTCCTCAAGATCCCGCTTCCGATCAAAATGGCTGGCTTTACTCACACGGCATCGCTGCCTTGGCAGTATGCGAAGCGTATGGGATGACGCAAGACCCTGAATTGCGACCGCTAGCGCAGGGTGCGATCGATTTCATGGTCAAGAGTCAAGACAAAACCTATGGTGGCTGGCGATACCGTCCCGGATCCGGAACCGACACCAGCGTAACGGGTTGGTTCATGATGGCATTCAAGAGTGGCCAGTTGGCTGGGCTGCGCGTTCCGGAAGAGGCGTTCAAACGCATCGAAGGCTATTTGGTAGAGAGCCAAGTCTCGGCGGCTCAGCCCCATTTGTATCGTTACAATCCGTTTGCCGCCGATACCCCCCAGCAGCGTCACGGCCTTAGGCCCACGGCGGTGATGACGAGCGTCGGGTTGCTCATGCGGCTTTACTTTGGCTGGCAGCGCGAACGTCCCGAGATGATGGCCGGAGCCGATTATCTGCTCGAGCATGAGCCGCGGCATGGCACCCGCTCCATGTCACTTCGCGATACCTACTATTGGTATTACGCCACCCAGGTGATTTTTCATATGGGGGGGGAACGCTGGGAGCGCTGGCATGACCAACTTTATCCTCTATTGATCAACAGCCAGGTACTCCATGGTCAGAACGAAGGGAGTTGGGATCCGTTATTGCCCACTCCCGATCTATGGGCTCGCTATGGCGGCCGTTTGTATGTGACCACCATGAATCTGTTGTCATTGGAAGTGAGCTACCGCCATTTGCCGCTTTATGAAGCCACCGCTCCCAGTGAGGTAACTGAATAATTAGTGCGCTAATGATTTGAATCAGAGTAGTGGATCGCTCCGCCGATCCAACCAACAGCATCATTCTTTAACAACTTGCAGATAGTTCGTTATCAACCCATTCAGGAGCCCTCCCATGCCAACTCTGGCAGAAGTATTGACTGAGTTGCAAAGCTTGGGGAGCGAGCAAACTCGCAAGACATTCGCGCGACACGGAGCGCCACTGGCCAGTATGTATGGGGTTAAAGTTGGCGATCTCAAGAAGATCTTCAAAAAGATCAAAGGCAACCAAGCTCTTGCCATGGAACTCTATGCCACCGGTAACTCGGATGCCATGTACTTGGCCGGGTTGGTTGCCGACGGCAAGCAAATGTCCAAGCCGCAATTGGAGCGTTGGGCCAAGCAGGCGACATGGTACATGCTGAGCGAGTACACCGTGGCTTGGGTGGCCGCCGAGCATGATTCAGGTCGTGGACTGGCCGTCAAATGGATCAAGTCGAAGGAGCCCAAGTTGGCCGCTTCCGGGTGGTCGACCTACGCGGCGATCGTCTCCACGCGGGCCGACGAAGAGTTGGACATGCAGGAAATCGAGCAGCTGTTAGACCGAGTCACCGAAGGGATTCATCAGGCCCCCGGGCGCGTGGCTTATACGATGAACGCGTTTGTGATCAGTGTGGGTTGTTACGTCAAGCCGCTCTTGGCGAAGGCCAAGCGCGCGGCCAAGTTCATCGGCGTAGTGCAGGTCGATATGGGCGACACTGCTTGCAAAGTTCCACTAGCGACCGAAGCCATCGCCAAGGTGGAGTCGCTGTCGCGGGTGGGGCACAAACGGAAGGCTGTCAAGTGTTGATGATCCCTGTTTTTAGCTCTTGTTCACACCCGGAATGGGCACTGGAAACACCCGATTCTCCTTCACTTCACGCCGCAATAGGGCTTCTGCTTGTTCGATGAGTGCCGTATGCAAGCTGGCCAGGTTGTTTGCTTCGCTGCGATCATTGGCAAGATCGTAGACCTCCCAGTCACCCGGCGATTTGGTTTTTAAAGCTTGCCGCACAAGCTTGAAGTCGCCCAGTCGCACTGCGACTTGGCCGCCATACTCGGGGAAAACCCACAGCATGGGTTTGCGATTCACCAGCGCTGCTTGGGCACCGCTGAGTACCGGCCAAAGGCTCTGTCCATCAAGTCCAGCAGTTTGTTCAAGGCCCATCGCTTCGCACAGCGTAGGGAACCAATCGGCAAAGTAGCAGGGGGTATCGTTGACGGTGTTGGCTGCGATGCGACCGGGGAGCTTGGCGATCATCGGAACGCGGATTCCACCTTCGTAGACGCTCCCTTTGTAGCCCCGAAGATCGGCTGTGCTATTGAAGAATTTAGGATCCGCTCCCCCGATATGAAAGTCGGATTCAGCCTGTCCGGGATGAGTGCTCCCGTTGTCGCTTGTGAATATAACCAGCGTGCGTTCCGCCACACCCGCCTGCTCGAGCGCAGCCAATACGCGACCGACGTAGCTATCGAGGTCGTGGATCATGGCCGCATAGGCAGCGCGTGGTCGTGGATGCGGGAGATAGCCGTTACCGCCACGGTAGACTTGTGTATCCCAAGACTCCGGAAATCGGGCGAGCGACTCGCGTGGTGGGTGCATGGCCACGTGCGGCTCGATGAAGGGCAGGTACAAGAAGAATGGTCGTGGGGCGTTGTTGCCGATGAACTTCTCTGCCTCGGCGATCATCAGGTGAGGTGCGTAGATCTCCCCCAGCCAGTCTTCAATGCTCACATCCCCTTCGGGCTGTGTGGCACGGCCAGGGACTGGCTTGGAGTTGATAAGCAGTTTTTCCGCGTTCCGCCACAGGTGGGGCGGAAAGTAGCTGTGGGCTAGCGACTGGCAGTTGTAGCCGAAGAATAAATCGAAGCCTTTGCGATTGGGGTCTCCCGTGCTGTCCACGGGTCCTAGCCCCCACTTACCCATCGCTCCCGTGGCATAGCCGGCTTGTTGAAACCGCTGCGCAAGGGTGACCGCTTCTTCGCTGAGCGGGTATTGCCCTTCGGAGAACTCCGGCAGGGTGAGCTGGGCTTGCTGGTTGCCGCGTACCTCGGCATGCCCCAGATGTTTGCCAGTCATCAGCACGCAGCGCGAGGGGGCGCACACGGGTGCACCGCTGTAGTGCTGCGTAAAGCGCATCCCTTGTGCGGCGAGCCGATCGATATGGGGCGTCGGGATTTTATCTTGTCCATAACAACCGACTTCGCCCCAGCCCAGATCATCGGCCAAGATGAAAACCACGTTGGGACGCTCTTCCGCACGGGCTGAAGGGTACACAGCGGCCAACGCCACCCACCCGCATAAAAAGGTTACCATCGTCTTCATATAAAATCCTGTAGCCCTCCTAAGGGCTGTTTGGCAGCGGGGTCGAGTTGCGACTGAGCACCACGCGCGCGGCGTTTTGTGATAAACTCGGTGCCTAAATTATAGGTTCTGCAATTTCGGATAACAGCCTGAGTAAGATGACTACTCCACACACTGAGCGCAATTCATTTCGCAAGCTTCAATTCGAGTCGATTGCGGCTTGTCGCGCAGAACTACAGCGGGTGCTTGAGGCAGATGCGGGTGGTAAGTTGCAGGCGGTAGGGAATTGGACGCCGGGGCAAATCATGGCCCATATCTCTGCCTGGATCGAGTACGGCTACGAGGGCTATCCGCTCAAGAAGGTTCCCTTTTTCGTGCAATGGTGGCTGCGTTTGATGCTCAAGAAAATCTTGCGCAGTGGCATGTCGCCTGGGGTCCGCATTCCTGGCGTCCAGGGAGGGACGACCGGCGCTGATGATATTCCGACAACGGCTGCTTGTGAGCGTCTGCAGCGGGCCTTGGAGCGTCTGGAAAGGGGCGAAGAGGCAACTTATGTGAGTCCTGCCTTTGGAGATATGTCGCACGAGCAACGCGTTGCGCTCAATTTGCGGCATGCCGAATTGCACTTGGGTTTTTTGCACTACCCGAGCAATCCTTAACTGGACAGCGCCAGGTCGTATTCAATTACCATAACTTACTCGGTTTTCTGCAATGTGAGCGGCGAGACTGGGCTGGCAAGCCACTGACTACCACTCGATCCAACTTAAATTCAACATGTAGAACTCGAACTTAAACTTGAACTCGAACCTAAACTTGAACTTGAACTCGAACCTAAACCTAAACTACAGGTCAATTGTGATGCGTGTTTCAAACTTACAGACTTTTGTATTACGGTGGCTAAGCTGCTTGACGGCTTTGGCTTGCTTGCCTATCGCGGTTTCCTCGGCTCAGGAAAACGGAGCAGTTGCAACTACTTCCAACTCGTTATCGCAGGAACTACAACCTTTTTTCCAGATCTTGTCGGGTGCCGAGAACAAGTTCTCGATCGCCGTCAGTGGGACGATTCCCATGGATGGCAAGTCGCAAGCGGTGCGTCTGGAGCTGACGCGTTATAGTGAAGAGGCCTTTGAACTGGTTTTTGATCATCCGGATTACGCAGTGCAAATTCGCCGGCAACAGGCCGCGACGGCGTTTGCGTTGCCCAAGCATTCGGTGGTGTTTGTGGGGAGCGGAGCAGTCGATGCACACGATCATCTTTCGCCGTTGGGGGTTGTGGAGCGAATTTTGAGTGGCGGTACGTCGGTCCGCGAGTACATGCCTTTGATGACAAGTGGAAACGCCTTGTCCACGTTGAGAACCTTATCGCTGCTCATCCCTTTTGAGAAACAAGGCGACACCAATACATGGATGATCGCCGACTCCGTTCGGTTGGATGCCACCCCAAAAAATGGTAAGCCAACCTTAAACGTCACCGAAGGAGGGCTGGATCTTACTCTGACCCTCGGCGACGTCGGCGAGTCGCAGGAGGTTGAGTCATGGCCGGGCTATGAAACTCGCGTGCTCGCGCGGGACGAACTGGAACGGCATCTTTCCCGCGGGGTGCGTCGCGCTCTCGAGATCCTGTTGCCATCGGCAGAATTGACCAATGCAGCGGAGCACCCCCGGAAAGTCGCGCACGGTGAACTGCGATATGTAGATGGCCAGCGTTTAGTGTTACTCCAGGGAACACCTGAGCAAATTGGCCAGGCGCACGGTGAGTTGCTGCAGATCGAATCGCAGCGCTGCATCGACTCGGTGTTGTATGCCTTTGGCACCGTGCAGACGGTTGTTACGGGGCGCTGGTTCCGCAGTGAGCTGGAATCAGCCTACGCCCGTTTAAAGCCGCACATGCCGGCCGACCATATCGTCGAGACGCGGGCCATGGCTGCCAGCCTCGGTCAAGACCCAGCCGTGATCGAAGCGCTGAACGTGTTCCCAGAGATGTTCCACTGTTCGGGCTTTGCTGTGTTTGATTCAGCCACACTGGATGGCAAGCTCTATCACGGACGGGTACTCGACTATATGACTACCATTGGACTGCAGGACTGTGCAACCACCTTTGTGGTTTCGGTCGAAGGGAAGATTCCATTTGCCAACATCGGCTACGCTGCTTTCACCGGTAGCGTCAGTGGCATGAATGCCCAAGGTGTGTCGCTGGGCGAAATGGGAGGGCGTGGTGAAGGTGCCTGGGATGGCGTGCCGATGGCCACGCTCATGCGGCGAGCGATGGAGGAGTGTTCGAACTTGAGTGAGGTACAAACTTTGTGGGCAAACAGTCCGCGGACTTGTGAATACTATTATGTGTTTGCCGATGGCAAGACGAACACCGCCGTGGGGGTGGCGGCCACGCCCGAAGAGATTCAGTTTGTCGCGCCGGGTGAATCGCATTCGCTGCTGGGCGAAGGAATTCCCGATGCAATTGTGTTGTCTGCCGGAGAGCGGCTGGAGACACTCCGTAAAAGAGTTCAAGCGGAGCATGGCAAGATCGACGCCGACAAAGCGAAGTGGTTGATGAGCCGTCCTGTGGCTATGGAGTCCAATTTACACAATGTGCTCTTCATACCAGCGGACGGAGTTTTCTACGTCGCCAACGCCAGTCACAAACAGCCGGCGGCGGAGCGTCCCTACGTTCGTTATTCTTTACATGAATTGCTGCAGAAGTAATCTATGGCGGAACCACTGCTTTCCATCCAAGGGCTCAACTACCGCTACGGGAATCGACGGGCGGTAGTTGACGTGGCGTTTGACATCGGCGTCGGTGAAGTGCTTGGATTGCTCGGCCCGAACGGTGCTGGCAAGACGACCACGATCTCCTGCATCGCTGGCTTGCTGGCAGATTGGACGGGGAGTATGTCGTTTGCCGGCAACCCGTTTCAGCCTGCCAAGGTGACGGGCGATCGTCGGCGGCTCGGCTTTGTTCCGCAGGAACTGGCTATCTATCCCAATCTGACCGCCCGCGAAAATTTGAGCTTCTTTGGCAAGCTTGCAGGTGTGTCAGCGAATGAGCTAGGGGGCGCCATCGACCGCAATCTAGATCTGGCAGGGCTTGTCGATCGCCAATCCGAGCGGGTGTTGACCTTCAGTGGCGGCATGCAGCGCCGGTTGAACCTGGCCAGCGGTCTGATGCACGCTCCCCAATTGGTTCTGCTCGACGAGCCCACCGTGGGTGTCGATCCGCAGAGTCGGAATCACTTGTTCGAAACGCTGGCTGCACTGAAACACTCCGGCGTTTCCCTGCTATACACCACGCACTATATGGAAGAAGCACAACGGCTTTGCGATCGAATCGCCATCATGCATGAAGGCCAAGTTGTCGCCATTGGCACGCCAACGGAATTGGCTGTCAGCATCGGTCAGCCAGGGGCGAATTTAGAAACCGTGTTTTTGCATTTGACCGGACGCAACTTGAGGGATGAATAAAACAGTATGTTAGCCGCCGCTATGGTTCTAGCTCGCAAGGATATCGTGAGTTTCGTGCGCGATCGCGGAGCGCTCATGCTGAGTGTCCTGGTACCGCTGGCGCTCGTCACCGTTTTTGGCTGGATCATGGCCTATGCCTTTGGCGGTTCCGGGGGCATGCCCAAAGTCACTTTGCACGTGGCCGATGTGGACCAAACTCCACTCAGTCAGCGGTTTCTCAAACGGCTTCAGCAGCTGGATATGCTTAAGGTGGTGTCGCTGGATGTAAAATTGCTTCCGGCCGAAGTTACGCTCGCGCAGCGCGCACAGCGGCTGATTGAAGATGGCGATGCGCATCATGTGCTGATACTGCCACAGGGCTTCGAACTGCAGTTGCAGGCGGGAGACGCGCCGCCACTAACTATGTTCCGTGATCCCGGACGAGCGATGGAAGAGCAGATGATTCAGCTGGCCTTAGTTCAGGCTTGTATGACTGAGTTTGGCAACCAGTTAATGCTCTCCAGTATGGATCGCATCTTGGAGCAACAAGGAATGGAGGCGAATCAGATCCGTTTGATTCGCAACTGGATGAGCAATATTGGCACCACGATTAGTACCTTCGTCGAAGCCTCGCGCGACGATGTACCGGCAGTGGATGCCGAGTCGAGCGAACCGTTGCCGGCAGCGCAAGCATCGACTGACTTGCAGCTGGACGAGAGTCCGGAGGTGGCTAGTTCTGACGGCGCCGGTGGTAGCGACGATGATAGCGCCGATAACGATTCTGGTATTAGCCCTCAGATGCTGCGCGACATGTTCAGTCAAATTGTCCCGGTCGAAACGACCGATGTGGCGCCACCCAATCGAAGTCGACAGGTGACGTATCAGCAAGCGCAAAGTGTGGCTGGAATGTCGGTCATGATGCTGCTGTTTGCACTCACGAGCTGTGGAAGCGTGCTTCTCAAGGAACGCGAAGATGGCACCTTAAAGCGGCTATTTGCACAGCCGATCGAACGCAATTCGATCCTACTTGGCAAATTCTTGTTTGTGTTCGCTGTTGGGATGGCGCAACTAACGATTCTATTTACCTACGGTGAATGGATGTTTCAGGTCGGACTATTTCGTGATCCGATTACGTTACTGGTTTTATCGATAACTTGGGTGGCGACGGGGGGCGCGTTTGGATTGTTCTTGGCCGCTGTCAGTCGCTCGAGCAAGCAGGCCGAAGGGCTTGCCTCGCTCTTGATCTTGATGATGGCTGCCTTGGGAGGATGCTGGTTTCCTTTGCAACTAATGAATCTTCCCGTGGTCCTCGAGGCGATCTGCAAAAGCACGATGACGTACTGGGCGATGACCGGATTCCAAGGCATGCTCTGGAACCAGTTGGCTTGGTATGAACCCAAAATGTTGGTCGCACTGGGCTGGCAATGGGGCTGGCTGATCGGGTTGAGTGCACTCTCGATCGCATTTTTCAAACGCAATTATTGCCGTGGCTAAACGATGACGACAAAATGGCGGATGAGTACAACGCTCCGAAACTGCTTGACGAGCTTTATTCGTTAAAGAGTTAGAATTGCGAGCCACCTAGATAGCCACTTGTGTTCTGCATCCGAGTCTATCATGCTTTGGCTTTGCCTACATTCTCTAACGTCGTTGGGTGAATCTTGGAGACCAAGCCGAGGGCCGATAGCAGCGTCATCGAAACGCTTGCCGATCTCGTGCGCATCAATAGCGTCAATCCCAACTACGAAGGTGGGGTGAACGAGCTCGAGTTGGCTGAATATGTCGAACAGTTTTTTGAACTGCGCGGCATCGAATGTTGGCGACAAACCGTCTTTCCGAATCGACCCAATATCATCGCTCGGGTAGCTGGTTCCGATGCAACGCGGCGAGTCATCCTGGAGGCGCACTTGGATACCGTCTCGGTTCAAGGCATGACGATTGCTCCGTGGGAGCCCACCATTCGCGATGGAAAACTTTTTGGTCGCGGCGCTTGCGACACCAAGGGCGGTTTGGCCGCGATGATGCACGCCGTCGCACGGGTTGTAGAAGAAGATCTTGTGCCGGACTGCGATGTGTGGTTTGCAGCCACGATTGACGAAGAGTTTTCGTACCGAGGTGTCTGGGCGTTGTGCAACGCCCCCCCCTTGGAAGCCGTGGCTGCCATCGTGGCCGAGCCCACTGACTTGCAGGGAGTGATCGCCAGCAAAGGTGTCTTGCGTTTCAAGATCGAGACGATCGGCAAGTCGGCACATTCGTCCAAGCCCCATCTGGGAGTCAACGCGATTGAGCAGATGGCGCAAATGATCATGGCGCTCGAGCAAGACACGCGGCAGTTGGCTGGCCACCAGCATCCCCTGCTGGGGCCTGCGACTTGCAATGTCGGTGTCATCCGCGGCGGTGTGCAAGTCAACTTCGTCCCTGACCGCTGTGAAATCGAAGTCGACAGACGGCTGCTGCCCCATGAGACGCAGGCTCAAGTGCTTGCCGGTTTTCAGCAGTTACTCGACGACTTGGCGCAGCCACCCCATGCAATCAACGCCGTCATGCATCCACCCATGCTCACCGATCTCCCTCTGGAAACGGATCCACGCGAACCTGCCGTGCAGACGCTGGTAGCGGTGCTTGCCGAACTCGAGTTGCCCACCGAGCTGGTCGGCGTACCGTTCGGCAGTGACGCCAGCAAGTTTGGAGCGCGGGGCATACCGAGCATGATCCTCGGACCGGGAAGTATCGATCAGGCCCATGCGGCTGTCGAATTTGTTGATTGCCAGCAGGTGTTGACCGCTGCCGAAATCTACTTTCGCTACCTCATGCGCTTCCGCTGAAAACCGCAGCCCTTTGTTGTTACAATGTGCTTCCACCGTAGTGGATCTTGCTAAAGATCCGAAAAC
>JBGSHW010000051.1:0-1991 GCA_041751975.1 Pirellulaceae bacterium | reverse complement strand
GCCAATAAGTATTGAGGGCAAGTTGCTGATCGAACGTGGGTGAGTTGGTCATCACGGGATATTCCCGGCTATGATGTATCACCAAACGGCTATCGATATATTCGAGGATGGCTGAATCCCCACTAGCATCCGAGATCGACAAATGGATGCCTGTGGCGTGTCCGTTAGGCAAGGCCGGAGCCAGGATGCCGAACGGAGGGTTAGCCATCGCTTGTACCGCTTCATCCACGGTCGCGTAGTTGTCGAGGAAGTACTGCGCCCACGCGCCAGCCGAAAGGGTCGCCATCTCTGCCTCATTGACTTTGCCGAAGTCCGTTTCCTTGAGGTAGAGCAGGTTGGCAACGAGACCTTTTTCGTTCATTCCGTCGGCCGTACCAAGATCATAGAACGATGCGGAGATCGAGCCATATTTCGACGTCCACTTGATTGGGTTGGCCCCAACGCCACCATCGCGCTTCATCCCTCGCGGGAACACCCACAAAGCCGTTTGCGCATTGGGGTCCATCCAGTCCATGGTCCGCCCTGTGATGAATGTCCCATTGCCTGTTTCATAGATAAGACGAGTGCATGCAGACGTTTCCGGTACGATCGGATTGGCGATCGTAATGGACAGGCAAAGTGCGATAATTAGCTTTAACTTTGCAGTCGATTTTCGGTAGTTCATGATGTGGTTCTAATCCTTTCGGAGCCGCTTTTGGCGAATGATTAAGACAGAAAAAGTTGGCAGCGTATTGCAATCAGGCTTAACGACGAGGCTCTCATTGTAACCAGAAACTGCAGACGCAGGTGCTGAAGGCCAATGGCAGGGGTAGAGCGAGTTTTAGTGCAGCAGCGATGCTAGCCCGCGATCATTGGCTCCCCTACCCGAGCTGCGTTAAACGCTCGCGGATCGAGGAATACGCGTTCCCGCCTATCGCCTTGGGCGATACTGCCAAGTCGACATCTAACGACCCCATGTGATTGCTCGACGGATACAACAGGTCCGGAACCCATCCACCGACGATTATCAGGTCATCGCGCATCGCACCCAGTGCATTGAGTACCTCCAGCAAAACGGCTCGGGCCGCTTCAGTTTCCTTCATAGTGCTCCGCCGTTTGTTCAGTCGCTTCCGTGAATAACTGCTTGAAGTATCTCTCGTAGATCGCCATGGAGTTTAGTACGGTCGAAGAAGAAAACGCGACACGGGCCAACGTCGTCGGCCGTTCGGAAAAGAGTCTTTAACATCAGTCGTTGATTACCCTGATTGCGGCTCGTTGGTTGAAGTGTAGATCAACCTCTTCCTGTGTTGATGAACAACCTCGGCTGGCTGTTCCGCATAGTGTGAGTTTGTTTTACTGATCGGTCTTAGAAGGGAACGCCGCTTGAAGAGCTTTGGCCCAGCTTTGGAACTCGCGCTTGATGGCGAGGGCGTAGTCTCGATTCTCAAAGCAGACTTCGCTGAAGGTGATCGACTGACCAGCCTCTTTGCGATTGCGTATCCACAGCAACATGGCGTCGCGGTCAGCCGAGCGACAGACCGTCCCGAAGGGCTTCGTACATTGCCAGCCAACGCCATGAAGGGTGGGTGGAGATCGACAAGCTGTACGACGATGGCGGTTTCACGGGTGAGATGCAACGCAGGGCTCCTCACGGACGCTGGGACGTTCCGGCTGCGTCATTGCCAATCTCTGATTGCAATTCCTAGGCTTTTTATCCGAGAAGCTAGTGTGGTGGGTTTCATACCGAGCAGAGCTGCCGCGCCTTTGTCACCATAGACCTTGCCGTCGCATGCTTGCAGCGCGCGACGAATGTTCGCCGCTTCGAAAGATCGTAGCTGCGATGCAGACAAGATCTCCTCCTTCGAAGTCGTTTTGGAACTCGTTGCTGTCGCCTTGGTAGACTCGGCAGAGCTGAGCTCAAAACTCAACTTGCCTTTCGGCGAAGTGATCAAGGCACGCTCAAGTACATGTTGTAGTTCTCGAATATTGCCTGGCCAATCGTATCGCACCAA
>JBGSHW010000050.1:0-3621 GCA_041751975.1 Pirellulaceae bacterium | reverse complement strand
TTGCATCATCCAGTCTAACACGCGAAAGAGTTTCCGCACATCTTCCGCCGTCAATCCGCGTTGGTACAGCGGCCGCAATAGTCGCATTTTCCAGCGGCAACGGTCCTCGGGATCATCGGCGGTTTGCATCGTCATCAAGTGCGCCAGGATAACAAATGCAAAGGGATTGGTCGATTTCTCCAGGGCCGTGATATCCTTGGCAAAATCGAGAAGCTTGACAACCGGAAAAGTAAAATCGAACTGGCAGCCGAAGTGCGACTCTTGGTAGCGATCGGGCCGCCAGTTGGCTTCGCCGTCCCCCAGAACTGCCAAGCTGACTACCCGTTCATTGTACTTGTCGCGGATGCGATAGAAGTAGACAAACATCCGTTTGGTAAATTCGTTGTCTCTTTGGCTTTGGACCTCCAAGTGAACCAGCAACCAACCTACGTCGCCCGAAAGCAACTTGACCTCGACCAACTTGTCTACCGTTCGAGCTCCAAGTTCGCTCTGTGGGGCGATCTGCATCAGTTCCTTGTCGAGCATCTTTGGATCAACCGACCAATCGATATGCTCGGCGAGCGCTGGGAAGCAGAAGTGCATGAAGGGCTGGAAATAGAGATCCAGCGCTTCTTTCCAGGGGCTGTCATAATCGGTCATCGCAAAACCTCGGGCGAAAGGTGTTGGACTGGATTATAGCCGACCATTCGCCAGCTTAGGCGCAACTGGTGGCTTCACTCGGCAATTCGGTGATGAGGCAGCATGAGTCGTTGGCTCCGCCGGGACAGGCCCGAGCGGAGGCCTGAGAAGCAATGACTCTTGAGAATTTTCTTGCCTACTTCTATGCGGGTAGCTGCCAGTTGTGCGCTCCGACCGGGACGAGCCCGGCGGAAGCGGCGTTGGCAAATGAATGGATCGTATAGTGCGGTGAGCCTTCATTCCCCTGCCCCCATTCCTCTGCCAACTCAAGCGACTACGCCAAGAGTTCATGCACGACGCGGGCAGGTTCAACCCCCGTCAGTTTTTGGTCTAAGCCTTGAGATGGGAAGATCAATCGCTCGTGATCAATCCCCAGTTGATAGAGCATCGTGGCGTGCAGGTTGCGCACATGGACGGGGTTTTCGACTACGTTGTAGCTGAACTCGTCCGTCTGACCGTAAGCAAATCCACCTTTCACCCCGCCACCGGCCAGCCAACCGGAGAAGCAGCGTGGATGATGGTCGCGGCCGTAGTCGTCGAGTTCGAGGGTGCCCTGGCCATACACGGTCCGGCCGAACTCGCCCGCAAAGACAATCAAGGTCTCATCCAGCAAGCCGCGTTGCTTCAGGTCCTGTATCAAGCCCGCACTGGCTTGGTCAACGTCAAAACATTGTCCCGGCAGTTGCTTGGGAAGAATCGAATGATGATCCCACCCGCGATGGAACAACTGAATGAATCGAACGCCCCGTTCCACCATACGCCGGGCCAATAGGCAATTCCGAGCAAACGAGCCACCTTTGTGCACCTCGGGACCGTAAAGGTCGAGTACCGAGGTGGGTTCACCGGAGACGTCGGTGAGTTCGGGCACCGAAGCTTGCATGCGAAAAGCCATCTCTTGCTGAGCGATCGTGGTGGCGATTTCAGGATCGCCAATCGCACCGAGGTGCTGTTGATTGACTTGGCTGACGGTATCGAGCATGCGACGCCGAATTCGCTCGTCGATTCCACTTGGATTCGACAAAAACAAAACAGGGTCGCCGGAGGTCTGGAACTTCACCCCTTGATGTTGCGAAGGCAACGGACCGCTACCCCAAAGTCGATTGTAAAGTCCCTGGACATTGCGGGTGCCACCGGTCCAAAAGGCCGAATTCAAGACGACAAAGTTGGGGAGGTCTTTGTTCATTGAGCCGAGTCCATAGCTCAGCCAAGCTCCCATGCTGGCTCGTCCCGGGATCTCCGATCCGGTGCACAGGAACGTTTTGCCCGGATCGTGATTGATGGCTGTGGTGCTGAGCGAATTCACGATGCACAGATCGTCAGCCACTTGCGACAAGTGCGGTAGGAGTTCACTCATCCAGATGCCGCTTTCACCGGCCCTGGCAAATTTAAACTTGGACGGCGCAACCAATTGTTCTTGACCTCGCGTCATGGCGGTGACGCGTTGTCCCATGCTCACGCTCGGAGGGAGCGGCTGGCGAAACTGCCGCTCCAAATCGGGTTTGTAGTCAAACAACTCGATCTGACTGGGAGCGCCAGCCATGAACAAGAAAATAACATGCTTGACTTTTGGCGTCGGCGTGAGGGTGTTGCCCGCGTCGGCGCCACCCAGAGCCTTATGGCCCATGAGTGTGCCCAGGACGGAAGCACCAAGTCCCATGCCGCTGGTCTTGAGGAATTGACGACGAGCAAGCATCCAGTTGAGTTGTTGTTCGCTATTCATCGGATTATTGCTTTGTTTTGGTGATATCGAGGTTGTAAACTGCGCTGGCGACCAGCGTCCAGGCGGCCAATTCGTCGTGTGGGATACTCTCTGGCACCGTGGCGTCGGCGCACAGTGCGGCAGCCAACTCGGGGGACTGTTGGTACATTTTTCTGAGATCGCTGGCGAGTTCCTGCAGATCCTGGGCAATTTCGGGATCGGGAAGTTGCGAGGTGATCGTTTCGTAGATCATGCTCAATCGCTGCTGGTCATCGGTGGTTGCAGCCAGAATGTCGCTGGCCAAGTGCCGGGCGGCTTTGAGGTATTCCGTTTCGTTCATCAGCAACAGCGCTTGCAGCGGCGTGTTGGTTCGCTCGCGGCGGGCGACGCACTCTTCGCGATTGGGGGCATTGAAAATCGACATTTGTGGCGGCGGCATGGCCCGTTTCCAAAACGTGTACACACTCCGCCGGTAGATCTTGTCGCCACTGTCGGCCGAGTACTCGTTGGGATACGAGCTGGGAAGACTTACCGCTTTCCACAGCCCCTCGGGCTGCGGCGGCTTGACACTCTTGCCAAACATCTGCCGATTGAGTTTGCCACTGGTGGCCAAGATCTGATCGCGGATGACTTCAGAATCCAAGCGGAAGCGGGAGCCTCGGGCAAGCAGTCGGTTTTGTGGGTCGCTCAGAAAAGCCTCCGGCGGCGCGATCGAAGACTGCTGGTACGTGTGACTCATCACCATCGCCTTCATCAAGCGTTTGACATCCCAGCCACTTTCGACAAAACGCACGGCCAAGTAGTCGAGTAGATCTGGATGGGAAGGCCATTCCCCCTGCCCCCCGAAATCTTCCGATGTGCGGACGAGACCGACGCCGAAAAGTTGTTGCCAGAAACGGTTGACGGTCACGCGGGCCGTGAGTGGATGCTGCGGATCGACCAGCCAGTTGGCCAGATCCATCCGCGTTTTGACTTGATCGTCGCTCTTCATCGGTGGCAAGAAGCCTGGGGTAGCGCGTTCGACGACTTCGCCCGGATTGTCGTAGGCTCCGCGAATCAACAGGTGCGATGGACGCACCTCGGCCCGCTCCTTCATGATCATCGCCGCCGGAACGGTTACGAGATAATCGTCGTGGGCCTTTTGAGCGTCTGAAAGTTGTTTTTCGCTGGCCGCCAACGCCGCTTTGGCTTCTTTTAACGCTTCGTCGTTAGCAGTGGTCTTTGGTTCGTCTGTGGCCTCAGGC
>JBGSHW010000049.1:0-96703 GCA_041751975.1 Pirellulaceae bacterium | reverse complement strand
AGTCGTCGTTCGCGCTACGAACGACGAGTCTGCGGAAAATCGCGAACCGTGCGGACCTCTTCAATGGCCTGCATGCCAAGTTCGTGCGGGGCGCCCATGGTCAGGCCTGCGTTGCAACCACCACCGTACAACCAGGGTGATATAGAAATCTTGCTGTTTTTAAATTTTTGAGGGTTTTAAAACCAGCGACTCGCCAAAGATATGAATGTCGCTAACTCGTTGAGTTTAGGTGAGCGACTGAAAGAGCAGTGTCCGAACGAGGTTCCGCGAGGAGAGTGAATGATGCAACATCCAAACAGCCAAAACCATCCGCAGTCACGAACAAGACGCACGAATCGCTTTCAGCTACTGGTGGGCGCTCTTGTCTGCCTGTTGAGTGGCGGGCTGATGACTATGGCGGTTATCGCGCTGTGGAAAATGGATGAGATCGCGATAACCAGTACCGTTCAAGAGCAAATGATGCATCGCAAGACGCGCACTATGGAGCAGATTTTGGATGGGTTGGTACGCGGAGATCTGCGTCGCGTCCAAGAATCAGCCGAACATATGCAATCGATTGGACAAACAATCAATTGGTACTTGTCGCTGCCCGTCTACAAGCGCAACGACGAAATCTTTCGTGATTCGACCTTAGCTGTACTCGAGGCGGCCCGGCAAGGCGATCACGCGGCTGCCAAGGAGTCCGCCTTGCAGTTAGAAAGGTCGTGCATTGAATGCCATGCGTTGATCAATCAGGCGAAGTCGACAGAATAAATCCACTGCGGCTCGAGGAATGTGCCTCCCGGAGGGGCACCGCTTCAAATCGAGAGACAGACACCCAAAGGGGAAAAAGCGTCCCAGCATGTCGTGAGACGGTCTTTCCAGTTCGGGTGGAAACTAGTTACATAGCCAATCGATCCTTGCGCTTCCGAAGCGCTCGAGGTCGGCGCAACCCGCAGCGTCTACAATGCACTAAGTCGTTTGAGTTTCTGCCGATTCTGCTCTCCAAGGGGGAACGCAATTGACGTAGATCCTCTTTGGGGGATAAGCTGTAATATGGAGGTTTCGGATTGGCTGGTGACAGCAAGCCAACAGCACTCGCGGGGCTGAATGCACTGCTGCCGTGTGTCGACCGGGAGCGAGTCTAAATGGATGGCCGCTCACAATCACCATAATCTTCATTAGCCCACGCTTGAGGCGGGGCTTTTCGCTTATAGATTCAGTCCCGATCAAAAGGATTTTACGATGGACTCATACTCCCCTTTCGGTACGCAGGTCCCCGACTCTAAGACAGCTTCAGGGTGCGGAAAGCGATCCCCGCGCGTCTTGGTGATCGGTGCTGGCATGTCTGGCATTCTTGCAACCATCAAATTGCGCGAAGCAGGTTATGGCGATATCCAAGTGATTGAAAAAGGTCCCGCGCTCGGTGGGGCCTGGCGCGATAACACGTACCCTGGACTAAAGTGCGATGTGCCCGCACACATGTTCACTTATTCCTTCGCTCCCAATCCCAATTACACGACCCGTTTTCCAAAAGGGACCGAGATTCGGGACTACTTGGAACGAGTGTACCACCAGTACGGTGTTGCCCAGCATGTTCGGTTCAACACCACAATCGAATCGCTCAAATTTGATAATGGAATGTGGTATGCAACGAACAGTCAGTCTGAAATCGAAGCCTTTGATTTGGTAATCTGCGCAACGGGGATCTTGCACCACCCAAACATTCCTAAGATCCAGGGCATTGATGGCTTCCAGGGAGACCATTGGCATACGGCTCGTTGGAACCATGCGGTGGACCTCAAAGGAAAACGAGTCGGCGTTATTGGGTCTGGGGCAACGGCGGCACAAATCGTTCCAGAGCTTGTGAACATGAGCGAACATGTGACCCTCTTTCAGCGAACGCCGCAGTGGATTTTCCCCATGCCCAACAAATCCTACTCTCCATCGGAGATGGAACGCATTCGGCAGTCGCCCGGTTTGGCCGCGCGATTAAGAGAGCGCTACAGCAAGATCTTCCAATATACTTTTACGAGAGCCGTCATTGGCAATCGGTTTCTGCAATTTGCGATCGAGGCATTATGTCGAAGCCACTTGAAACGCAAAGTAAAAGATGCTGAGCTTCGCGCGAAACTGACCCCTAGTTACCGTGCGGGATGCAAACGCCTGATTTTTGGCAAGGGATTCTACCAGGCGCTTCAGCGCCCCAACGCGAGCCTCGAAGTGCAACCTATTTCTAGGATTGAGCCCACAGGCATCCGCACTCAGGATAACCAACTCCATCGCTGTGACGTCATAATATTTGCCACGGGTTTCAACGGCCACGCTTATATGCGTCCGATGCAGGTCATAGGTCGCGGCAATCAGACCTTGGATAATGCTTGGAAAAACGGGGTTTATTGTCACCGTTCTACCACCATTCCAGGCTTCCCAAACTTCTTCGTCATGTTTGGACCGTATAGCCCGATCGGCAACTATTCAGCCATATCCGTGGCCGAAGTGCAGGTGGACTTTATTTTAAAGCAGCTAAGCGAACTGGCGAGAACCGGAAATGACCTGATCGAACCCCTGCCGTGTGTCACAGCGCAGCTTACCAAACGGATGGAGGTCGCTATGAAGAATACGGTTTGGTTATCGGGTTGCAATAGTTGGTACATCAACGAACAGGGCTCTACGCCCATGTGGCCTTGGACATTTGAACGTTACCAACGTGAAATGTCGACCGTTAACTCTACCGAGTTCCTCATGTCGAAACGCCCCGCAGATGGTTCCAAGAGCGCAGGAACTATAGTCTCCGCTGCACAACTCGGACCAGCAGAGATCGAGCGTCCCTACGCGCCGGTTTAGTGATCCGATCGCACTTTTCAGGTTCCATACGAATTCCCCCCAGGCCTCACCGCCCATCTACTTTTGGCATGAGGCCCGGGTAGTTCCGGCATACATTGGAGTGGAAAAATCGTGACCCATCCCCAGTTGCGTTTGCTTGAACATGCCGACGTCATCGGGATTGATCTTCGGGGCACAGGATGATCATCGCCGAACTTGATGAAGCTAACCTTCACAGAGCAAATTACACTTGAGATCCCCGCAACGAGGGATCCCTATCAACAAGCATTTCAGCGATGTGGGAATCGTTGCAAGGCACACTGGTCACAGCTGGGAGTCCGGCTGACCGCTTACTAAACGCGTGAAAGCGCGCGTGATCTCAATTATGTCCGCGCCCTGCTGGGCCCATCCAACGAAGTATCTTGCTTGGCAAGTGTTATGGAACTCATTTAGGGCTAGCCTACATCAAGTATTTTTCAGCAACAGTTGCTGGTGCCGTGCTATCGAGGTATGAAGGGTTGGACCAAACCTGTAAGCACCCAGCCGCAACTCAGGTTGTAATGGGACGGGTCAGCCAATTCGCGTCTTGGGACGAAGAACAACGCACTGGACCTATAGTTTTAGAAGCGAACGTTCGCTCCGTCGTGAAACCTCTGCCAACATATTTGGTGACCGTGACGTCAATACTGGGATCGCCCAATCCGCTAGCTTCCGCTTCTTATCGTTGTTGCCTCCGCTGCTGTCCACTTCAGACATAAGTGTGAGAATTGTCGTTAAACTCGATCTTGGTTCGCTGACAGCACAGCCCCCGCCATAGAACCACCAGCACTCCCCCCCACCTAAAGATTGCACCAAGCACCCCTATTGTACTACCTACGACCTCTGATAGATTACGACCAGACATTTTGTCCAGGCAAGTCCAATTCTTGGCGGAGTAGGATGATGAAAGCCCAGAAAAGCGAGCGTCAGCGTGGATTTACGTTGCTTGAACTTCTCGTAGTGCTTTTCGTTATTGGTGTTTTGATCGGGCTGTTGTTGCCGGCAGTACAGATGTCGCGAGAAGCTGCGCGTCGAAATCAGTGCGCCAGCAATTTGAAGAACATTGGGCTTGCCATTCACCAGTTTGAGGGGCTCCACCGCAGATTACCTGCAGGAGATGAAAGGCATGCGCTGACCGAACATGCTTGGTCGACTTTGATATTGCCTTATCTTGAGCAGCAAGCGTTGTTCAATCGGTTTGATTTCAGCAAGCACTGGAGTGTTGGTGACCAGAATCGTGTTGCGGCGTTGAACAATGTCGCCGTTTATGTCTGCCCATCAGCGCGTGAGGCGTTTCCTGGAAAACAAGACTACGGCGGGCTTTTCGGGACGAGCCTGTTACCGTTGGAGTTTGGTTATGGCCCAACGCAAATGTTCGGCTGCGGGGCGTTGCTACTCACGACGCGTCAGCAACCTCGTGGCATTTTGACGAGCTCAATTACCGATGGTTTGTCGAACACCTTGCTGGTCGGTGAGAGTTCAGATCGAGACCCTGCTACGTCTGGTCGGTGGGCTAGTGGCAGAAACTGTTTTTCCCAAAACAGATCGATCCGCATACCACACCCAGGGGAGCTGTTTTCAAGGCACCCAAGCGGTGTTGGTGTCGTATTTGCCGACAACCATTATCAACTCTTGTCTGACGGAATAGATGACTACGTTTTAGGCGCACTCTGCGGTCGTAATGACGGCGTGATGGTAGCCATCGATTGATATTGTAGCTTACTACACCAGGAGAGGAGGGGTTAGGTTTGTAGTAGCAGAAAATGTTGCATTTACCAATTCGATAGTTTTTAACAGCTCGGAGTTTTGAAGATGACTGGTAATCGACGACTATTTGTTCTCAGTGCACTGTGTATTGCATTGACCGCTACGTCGGCATTCGCCGGTGGCGGGGGAAGCAAACGAAACTCAACGATCCGAATCAAGAATGACGGCTCCACACCAGTGGGCGTTGCAGTTGGACTTACGAATGCTCAACTATCCACTATTGCAGCGGCCTCTGATCCTATAGCAGCCTGGACTGCTGCTGGCGGTAAAGTCTTGAACGCGGGTGCCACAGCGGATTTCAAAGTCCGTGAGGGAACGCATCGCGTAGTAACCGCATTCGACCCGGCAGATGGTCTTGTGGACGACGAGCAAGTGTTGGTCGGACGTGGTCAAATTCGTTTGGTCCCGGTGAACGCAGCTGGCATGCTCGTGCTTTAGCGAACGTCTGCAAGTAAACTCGCGTCGCCCGTACAAGATCCCTGTTCACGGGCGACGCTCTTTTCACTGTCAACACGTCCGCCGTCGACCTGCGTGGAAGTGATTTCATCGGCAATCAATTCATGAAAATCATGAAAATCGGCAGGTGGAACGAATGGCCGTGGATTGCTCAGCAATTGCCATCCTGCTAGCACTGCCAAAACCAGAAAATTTTTTATGTTGCGAACACAAGCAGTTGCGTTCATCCTCGGTGCTGTCTTGTTGTCGATACCCTGGCTCTTCATTCATTGGCTGACTGTACCTATAGGATGGGCGGGTCTGGCCATGATGCTCTGGGGCCGTAGTTTGGCGCGCGGGTGGATTAGCTTTTCCATGCTTTACTTTGGCTGTACGCTCTCCATCGCAATCGCTTTTCACTGGGCGCCTAGTGCGATGGCCTACGCGGTCAACTCGAGTCATGCGGTGGGGTTGGCTGTCGCCTTCGTTCTATACATTGTTGACGGAGCGAGATTAGCTATTCCAATTTGGTTGGGTGGCTACTTATCGCAATCACCATACTCACTCTGGTTTCCCGTGGCCTTGCTCACGGTGGTTGGAGAAACAGTCTTTCAGAGCGTCTTCCCGTGGCGGCTTGGTTATTTCCAGCTCGAGTTGCCCATTTTCCTGCAGTGCATGGCGATATTTGGTGCAGGCATGAGTTCAATACTCGCTTACGCGGCGGCGGGATGCCTAGTCAATTTAGCACTCTATCTTGCTTCGCGTTCACGGCTCACAGCACGCACTGAAACGCCATCTCACTTTGCAGTGCGGTTTGCTCCGCTGCTACTATGTGGCATCGCGATGCTCTATGGCGTCTACACTGTTTCCGTTACCTCTCGCCAATACGACGATAGCCAGACGATTCGCGTCGCTGTCGCGCAGGTCTATCCCAACTCGACCCAGAGCATCGGAGTGGCACAGAGTTTTACAAGGTCGATTTCTGAACAAGTGGATGTGGTTTGTTGGCCAGAATCAATTGGTGGAACCTATGCGGTAACACTTGAGGACCTATCGGATTACCAAACGGTGTTCGAGAATTCCGCAGAACCTGACCGCGGTCTACAACCGTGGCCAGATGCGAGCTGTCCCCTTTTGTTTGGGGGGAAGAGTTTTGTAGGGACATTTGAGGACCAGCAGACGGTGCAGGTCTCGGCCTTTTTGTTGGGACGAAACGCCGAGATTCTCGGCCGCTACGATAAGCGATATTTGATGCCATTTGGTGAATATGTTCCTTTGAAAGATTGGCTTCCATTTATGGAAGAACTCTTTGGGCACTGGGACACGATCACAGCGGGCCAATCGCCTACGGTCTTGAAGCTTGGGAAGGCGCGCATAGGTACGATGTTGTGTTACGAAGATATGGTTCCTCATGCTGCCCGAAGCTTGGTTTGTGCGGACGCCAACGTGCTGTTCTCACTGGCCGACGGCTCTTCGTTCCAAAGCCCATTCACTTTGATGCAACACCGCCTATTGGCCCAAGCGAGGGCGATTGAAAATCGTCGCTACCTCGTACGGTGCGCTTCGACGGGTGAATCCTGCGTGATTTCCCCCTTCGGAGTCATCGAAAGCCGTTTGCCTTTACAACAGGACGGCGTCATGTTTAGCGACGTCGCACTCATTGTTGACAAGACGCTCTACAGCCAACTTGGCGAAATTGCCATCTATACGTTGGTTCTCCCCGCTTTGTTCTGCTTGGCTGTCGCGGCTGTTTACCGCCGAGCGGTATCGGTACCGGTTGCGAGCAGCTCAACGCCTGCTTCCCAAAGATAGAGCGACCAACGAGTGTGAGTCGAAATCTCTAAATACCGAGCCAAAATACGGAACAACTTTAAGAATCTACAAGACTCAAGTGGACACAGCAGAGGGACCAAGCAGTTCCGAGTTAGCTTCGGCATGGGCCGTCTAGTCGTACCGCGTTACGGAAAAGCCGCATAACACAAAATGGGCCGAATTCGCTGAGGTTTCCTGCGGAGCAGCCGGTCACGTTTTTCGAACGGGTTTGGACGACAATTCTCCTGGAGTTTGGCTTGCATGCGCTGCAGGGGTCGTTTACGCTTAGCCTGCCGTGGCATGCTTTATGAAATGGTTCAGTGAGAAGACTAACTCCAGGGTCGCGAGCCACGGCTTACTGAAGCATCAATCCCTCATAATTGTAAACGTTTCCGCTATAGTTCTTCTCTCATGGGAAATCATGGCTTGAAAAGGGACGCTGCAACTTGGCATACGGCTCGCTTGCAACGCTCACTGGATCGTTGGCGGGTTGAGACAACATTTGCTTCGACCGGTTCCCCTGCTTCGTTGGCTCAGCCGCTTGCTTTCCTCGCACTTTGGCTGATCGCCCTCGGCTGCTTGACATCGTTTGCCCGTTGCGACGAGCCGATTGATTTTGCGCGAGTGGCCCCCATTTTCAAAGCCAGTTGTTTTGGTTGCCATGCTGGGAGCGAGCCGGAAGGTGATTTGGCGATGGACCAGCTCGATCCGGATTTAGTAAACGGGAGCGATGGCGACTTGTGGCGCGCAGTGCTCGAGCGACTCAACTTTGGCGATATGCCGCCGGAAACAGAGCCAATGCTGGCGGCGGAGGATCGCGAGCTGTTGAGTGCATGGTTGGTCCAAGAGCGTCGTCGCGCAACGTTGTCGAATAATCCGACCGCCCATTTTCGTCGATTAACGCGGCGCGAATATGAACTGAGCATGCAGGAGCTGCTCGGCGAAGCCCTCCCGTTTGGCAGTCGTTTGCCCGAAGAAGGGAAATCGCTGGATGGCTTTCGCAACGATGGACTGATGCTGCGGATGTCCCCCCGCCAATACGAGACCTATTTGCAGATTGCCGACGAGGGATTGGCAGCAGTGATTGTAAGCGGTCCTCCGCCGGAAGTTCAGCATTATCGCTTTGCTGCCGGTCAGGGGGCTGCAGATCTGGCCGTTGAGACCGTCCCGCGAGCTGAGGAACGCCCGGGGAAGGCGCTCGATATTTTTGCGGAAGGGGCCGATCGGCCTGCCTACAGAATTTGGCGAATACCACCGTCGAGTCCCGACTACGACGGCACGCTGCCTCCCTCTGCGGTTGAGCGCCATCGCGAAGCGGCTTACAAATTGCCTCCGCACTCTTTCGCGGTGGGCCTGCACCACGCGTTCCGGCAGGGTGCAGCACTTGTCCGCGTCCGCGTTGCTCGAGTTGATCTGGCTGCGGAGGAGTCAGTCGCAGTATCCAACTCTTCCGGAGCCACTGATATTGCCGAAGGGCTCGCTGCTCAGCCCGCGCGCCGTTTGCCTCTCTTGACCGTGGCGCTGGGCTCGACCAACCGCCATGGTGTGGAGCTTAAAAGCATGGGGGAACCGGTGGTCATCGACCACACCGATTTCCGAGAACATGTGTTCCGGGTTCGGATGGAAACGATGCCCTTGCCCAACGTCGGGGAAGCAACCAATTTTAATGCTAGTGTGTTGGCGGTCTGGAACTCGGCCCGAGCTCTGCCTGCGGAGGCACAGCCGCCGCGCCTAAAAGTCGAATCGATCGAATTCGAGTTTCCTTATCTTGAAAGTTGGCCACCTGAGACCCATTCAAGAATCCTGTTTCCTAAGCCTACACAACACGATGAACTCGAATATGCAAGGTCCGTCATTTCGCAGTTTGCTGAGCGCGCCTACCGCCGGCCGATTAGGGCCGAGGAAGTGGATCGTTTGTTGCAGTTTTGGGGCCAGTCTCGACAGCAGGTCGAGACCTTGGAAGCGAGTATTCGAGAAACACTGGGCGTCGTGCTCGCTTCGCCGCAATTTCTTTCGCTGCCAGCGCACAAAGACCCAGAGATCGCCAACGAGCAGCTGGACGATTATGAATTGGCCTCCCGTTTATCCTATTTTTTGTGGAGCAGGCCCCCTGACGAAACATTGCTTGAGTCAGCCGCACAGTCGCAACTGAGCAGCCCGGATGTGCTGGCCTTCCAAACGCAACGCTTGATTCAGGACCCGAAAGCGTGGGAGTTCATTGAGCAGTTCACTGAGCAATGGTTGGAACTGGATCGATTGCAGCGCGTAACCGTCAACTCGACGCATTACCCCACTTTCGACGCTGAATTGGGAAACGCAATGCGGCTTGAGACAATGCATTATCTGGGGGACATTCTGCGGAGCAATGCAAGCGTTCTACAGATCTTGGACTCGAACTTTATTTACGTTAACGACTTGTTGGCCGAGCATTATGGACTCAACTCGATTGTCGGTCCGCACTTCAGGCGGGTCGAGTTGTCAGCCGATCATCATCGGGGCGGTGTGTTGACGCAAGCCAGCGTGTTGACGGGAACGTCCGACGGCACCGATGGCCATCCGATCAAACGCGGCATGTGGCTGTTGAAGAACTTATTGGATGAACGTCCTCCACCGCCCCCACCGACGGTACCGGAGCTCGATCGCGAAGATCCCGACGTGCGCGATCTGACCATGCGTCAGGCGCTGGCCGTGCATCGCGATTCGGCCGCCTGTGCGGGCTGCCATCGCAAGATCGATCCTTGGGGCATCGCCTTTGAAGAATATGACGCGGTCGGGAACTGGCAACGCACCGGCACGGGTGCGGAACTACGTCAACGCAGAACCGCACATCCTGTCGATGCGGCGGTCGAGTTGCCCGGTGGGGTGGAGATCAACGGCATGCGGGATTTAAAGGCGGAACTTTTGCGGACCAAGCAGGCTGATTTTCGTCGGGCGTTGGCCCGCAAGTTGTTATCATATGCACTGGGCCGCTCGCTGACACTTTATGACCGAGAGTCGGCTGATGCATTGGCCCAGCAGTTGCCGGAACGAGGCGATGGATTTGGGACGTTGGTGGAGTTGATCACGGCTAGCCAAACCTTTCGATCAAAGCAATGAAGTAAAAAGAGGAACAATTATGGCGCGACCCTCATGGCTACTCGACCGACGGACGTTGCTGCGTGGGGCGGGGGTGGCCTTGGCGCTACCTTGGCTGGAAGCGATGTCGCTTGCGGCACCCACCGCCAACAAACCTCAGCGATTCTGCGCGTTGTTCTTCGCCAACGGAGTCAGCTTACCGGATGAAAAGCACGCCGCCTTTCAAGACTGGCATTGGTTCCCCCATGCAGCCGGTGACAACTACCGCCTAACCAAGTCGCTCGAGCCCCTTGAGCTGCATCGCCAGGAAATGACCATCCTCGGCGGCTTATCGCATCCGACAAGCCGTGGCTTGGTGGGGCATAACACGGGGGATGTGTGGTTGTCGGGGGCCGATATCCGCGAAAATCTCAATAACTCGATCTCAATCGATCAAGTGATCGCACGGCAGTTGGGGGAACATACGCGGGTTCCCTCTTTGGTGCTTTCGAGCAGCGGCGGTGTGGGGCCGAAGAGTCGCACCACGACGATCTCCTTTGACGCCCAAGGGCGCGCTATCCCGGCTGAGTCGTCGCCGCGGAGCATTTTTGAGCGGTTGTTTGAGCGCCCCAACGAGGACGATTACGCTGCGCGACAACGCGCGTTGGCCTCTGGCAGACGCCGAGTCGATTTCTTGCTCGACGATGCCCGCTCGCTGCGCAATCGGCTTGGGCACAATGATCAACAGCGCCTGGACGAGTTCTTGCAGTCGCTCACCGAAGTGGAAGCCCGCATGGTGCGTGCCGAAGATTGGTTGGACAAGGCGATGCCGGAAGTCGACCGGTCGGCGATCAACCTCGATGTATCGCCCGATGGGCCGACCGAGTTCATTCGGACGATGTTGGACCTGATCGTATTGGCCTTCGAAACAGACACCACGCGCGTAGCCACTTATCAAATTTCCGCAGAGGATGGCGCCGGTATTTGCGATCGTTTTCCGACAATTCTCGGTATCGGCGACCGCGGCCATCACCAACTATCCCATGGAACTCCCGAGCCGTGGGCGCAGTACGATCGCTACTTGGCTGAGCATTTCAGCTACTTCTTGGAGCGGCTGAAGGGACTGCGCGAGCGCGACGAGAGGCTCTTAGACGATTCGCTCATCCTCTACGGCAGCGGCACGAGTACCACGCACAATGCGCGGAACTATCCACTGGTGTTGGCCGGAGGCAAAAACCTCGGGCTGAAGCATGGACGATTCATCAAACAACCAGCCGAACGACCCCTAGGGGATCTGTTCGTCACCCTCATGCATCGCCTGGATATCCCGGTCGAGAATTTTGCAGATAACGAAAGCGAATTCACCGATCTGGTTTCTTAACCAGGCGTCAAGGTTTTGGTGATTAGGTTAATTGAATCTGTGGATGCCCACTGGTCCAATTGGCGTTCGTTCTTTAGGGTAATGACTTGATTTCTAACCCCTGTACAAAGTCCTGAACAAGCCTCCTGCGATGCCGCGATACAATCCTGCTGAGATCGAACCCAAATGGCAACAATTTTGGGAAGAGAATAAGACATTTCAAACTCCAGAGATGCCAGCGGCTGAAAAGCTATACGTGCTCGATATGTTTCCCTACCCGAGTGGTTCGGGGCTGCACGTGGGGCACCCTGAAGGCTATACGGCGACCGATATCGTCTGTCGATTCAGTCGGATGCGCGGCAAAACGGTGCTGCACCCTATGGGATTTGATGCATTCGGCCTGCCAGCGGAAGAGCATGCGATCAAGACCAACACGCCGCCAAGGGTGTCGACTGAGAAGAATATCGCCGAGTTCACGCGACAGCTCAAAATGTTGGGCTTCAGCTACGATTGGGAGCGGGTGCTGGCGACAACCGATGTCGAGTACTTTCGCTGGACGCAGTGGATTTTTCTGGTGCTGTTCGATACTTGGTTTGACAACGAGCAGCAGCGGGGACGGCCGATCGCCGAGTTGCCGATTCCGGTCGATGTACGGCTGCAGGGGGATGTGGGCATTGCGGCCTATCGCGATTCCTTCCGTCTGGCCTATCAAGACGATGCGTTGGTGAACTGGTGTCCCGGCTTGGGAACGGTCTTGGCCAATGAGGAGGTCATCGATGGCAAGAGCGAGCGGGGGGATCACCCCGTGCAGCGGATTCCGTTGCGGCAGTGGATGCTGCGGATCACCGCCTACGCCGAACGGCTCATCGCTGACCTCGAACCGCTCGACTGGTCGCCAGGGATTAAGAAATTGCAAAGCGATTGGATCGGTCGCAGCACGGGAGCCGAGGTCGATTTCTACTTGGGTGGGGCGGATGGTTTCGCAAGATGGTCTATTGAGCGCACGAGTGGCGGCTTTCCACGGAAGGTGACCGGCGATGCCCTGCGCGTTTACACCACGCGACCAGATACTTTGTGCGGTGCGACCTACATGGTCATCGCTCCGGAGCACAGCTTTGTTCAGCGCTTGACGACGGCTGAGCAACGTGCGGCGGTCGAACAGTACTGTCAATCGGCCTCGTTCAAAAGCGACCGCGAACGCACCGAGGATGCCAAAAAGAAGACTGGGGTGTTTAGCGGTTCCTATGCCATCAACCCAGTCACGGGACATCCAATTCCGATTTGGATCGCCGACTATGTGCTCGCCAGCTACGGTACCGGAGCGATCATGGCGGTACCAGCGCACGACGATCGCGACTTTGAGTTTGCGGTTCAGTTCAATTTGCCAATCGTCGCTGTGGTTGATCCGCCGGCGAGTGTCAAGCTGGATCGGGAAGCACTGTTGGCGGGCAAAATCTGTTTTGTTGGCGTGGGGCAGGCGATCAACTCAGGCAAGTACGATGGCATGGCTACGGACGAACTCAAGGCACGGATCACTGAAGATCTGAGTGCACTGGGGCTGGCGGCGGAAGCGGTCAACTACAAGCTCCGCGATTGGCTGTTCAGTCGCCAGCGTTTTTGGGGCGAACCGTTTCCGATTCTGCATGAGCTGGATGATGCGGGACAACCGACCGGAGCGATTCGCGCGTTGGAGCCGAGCGAGCTTCCGCTGAATCTGCCGGAGCTGGCTGATTACAAGCCGCACGGACGACCAGAACCACCGCTGGGCAAAGCGCCCGACGACTGGCTGTATGTGCAACGCGATGGAAAGCGTTATCGTCGCGAGACCAATACGATGCCGCAGTGGGCTGGCTCGTGCTGGTACTACCTACGATTCATCGATCCAAGAAACGATCAAATACTGTGCGATCCGGTGAAAGAAAAAGCCTGGATGCCCGTCGACTTGTATGTCGGTGGGGCCGAACATGCCGTGCTGCACTTGCTGTATGCCCGCTTTTGGCACAAGGTCTTGTACGATCGGGGTTACGTCTCGACCGTCGAGCCCTTTCAAAAACTCGTCAACCAGGGAATGATCCTCGGAGAAGTTGAATACACAGGCTATCAGATTGCGGATCGCTGGATCAGCACGACCGATTTGAGCAAGAACCAGGACGGTTTGTTGGCCAATGCGCAAAGTGAACCGGCAACTGCGGTGATGCTGGACGAAGCCCTGTTGACGAAGAAGGGTGACAGCTTTGTATTGACCGAACAACCGGAGATCCGAGTGGATAGCCGAGCTCAAAAGATGTCCAAGAGTCGCGGGAACGTCGTCAATCCCGACGAAGTGGTGCGCGAGTATGGAGCCGATAGCTTGCGGTTGTACGAAATGTTCATGGGACCGCTCGAAGCCACCAAGCCGTGGAGCATGACGGGCGTCGGTGGCGTCCGCAGTTTTCTTGACCGAGTTTGGAGAATGATGGTCGACTTCCAAGCCGATGAGGTTGTGATCCTGGGTACCGTGCAAGCGGTTGAGCCGACGCGTGAGCAGGATCGCATGCTGCACAAGACCATCGCTGCAGTGACTCAAGACATTGAGAACTTGAGTTTCAACACGGCCATCGCGCGATTGATGGAGTTCGTCAATTTTTATACCAAGCAGGAAGTTCGTCCCAAGTCGGCCATGTCGACCTTCACTCTTTTGTTATCCCCGCTGGCGCCCCACTTGGCTGAAGAGTTGTGGGAGCTGCTGGGCCACACGGGTACACTGTCCTACGAGCCTTGGCCAGTGTACGACCCGGCGTTGACGAAGAGTAGCGAAGTGGAGGTGCCCATTCAAGTGAACGGCAAGCTGCGCACGAAGTTGGTGGTGTCGGCCGAAGCCACACAGGAAGAGCTGGAGGCGTTGGCGCTGGCCGACCCAAGGGTCATTGAGTTGACCGCCGACAAGCAGATCTTGAAGACGATCATCGTCCCGGGCCGTCTCGTTAACTTTGTCGTCAAGTAGTCCGCCGCGATGATGCATGGCATGAAGAAGGGAGTGCACGAATGAATCGCCCCTCGGAGGATGCAAACGCGGGTGGGCTGCCGAGTGCGCCCTCGCCAAGGCTGACCACCGGTGCGCGGGGGTTGGTGGTTCTGTGCACTTACAACGAGGTGCAGAACTTGCCGCAGATGGTCGAGCAGTTGCATCAGCAGTTGCCCGAAGCCGATTTGCTGGTCGTTGACGACAACTCTCCCGACGGAACAGGACGCTGGGTACAAGCGGCGATGGGCTCCGATACAAAACTGTATCTATTGCAGCGTCCGGGCAAACTCGGGCTGGGAACCGCCTTGCGGGCGGGCGTCGAATGGTGCTTGGAACGTGACTACGAATGGTTATTGAATTTGGATGCCGATTTGAGTCATCCAACTAATAAAGCGTCTGAAATGGTGGCTACTTGTCAGAGGAGCGACTGCGATGTGGCCATTGGTTCGCGATACATTGCCGGGGGAGGCTTGAGCGGACTGCCTTGGCATCGCCGCATAATCAGTCGTGGATTGAATGGCTTGGCGTCGCGGTTGCTGAAGTTGCCGCTGACCGATTGCAGCGGTTCGTATCGATGTTATTGTACGGATCGACTTCGTAAGCTGAATCTAAATCAGTTAACATGTGCGGGCTATGGATTCCTTGAGGAGTTGTTGGTGCATTTGCATCGGGCTGGAGCGAGATTTGTAGAGGTACCCATCGTGTTCGAAGAACGCTCGAGTGGACGGAGCAAGTTGAGCTTGAACGATGCCTTCGGTGCGCTGGGGGTTATTTTTCGACTGCGGGCTCGTCGCACCCGTTTATAATCGATCGTGTGTTTGCAACCTTGGGTTAAAATCTTACTATAGGCTGCCCGAAAAAAATTCTTGAGGTGATCCTACGTGTTGACCTTTGAGCTCACAGTTATCTTGGGCATGATCGTATTCAATAGTGTTTTCGCCGGCTATGAGATTGCCTTGGCTTCTATCAACGTCGGGCGGCTGGAGGTCCTAGCGCGGGAGAAGCGGGCAGGTGCCAAAGCGGCGTTGGAGATGAAGCAGCGGATGGAGGCCAGTTTGGCGGTGGTGCAGCTGGGAATTACCTTGGTCGGAGCCACGGCGGCGGCCACGGGTGGCGCGGGGGCTGAAGCGGCTATTGAGCCATTGCTGTTGGCACGTGGATTGACTCCAGCCGTGGCCCAACTGCTGGCGATTGCGTTGGTGGTGGCGCCGCTCACCGTGGTCACGATTATTTTTGGCGAGCTGGTACCGAAGATCTATTCGATCCGAAATAAAGAGTGGGTGTGCCTCAAGCTCTCGCCGCCAATGCAGATTTTTTCTTATGCGGTTTGGCCAGCGGTCTGGTTCTTGGAGACCGTCGTGCGTTCAATCACAGACTTGGGAAATCGTGGTTCTAGCGGTGCCCCCTTGGCGGGCGATCAGGGGGCAATCCAAGAACTACAAGGCGCTGCTTCGCTGGCTCGAATCTCGCGAGTGATCGGGCATCGTGAGGAGGGGATCATCCTCAGTGCATCGCGTTTATCAACGACACCTTTGACGAAGATTATGCTGCCCGCTGAGTACATAGGTATGTTGGGAACTGGGCAATCCCTGGCCGAAGCACTGGTGAACGCGCACCAAGAAATGCACACCCGTTTTCCGGTGACGGAAGAATTAGGGAATCCGCAGCGGATCGTCGGCTATGTGAACTTTAAGGATATCGTGGCTGCCGTCCGACTGGCCCCGCGCGATCCCTCGCTCCGCAATTTGATTCGCTCGCTCCCCAGTTTCAAGGCCCAAGATACGGTTTCGAACGCCCTGGAGAGTCTCATCCGTGCGCACAATCACATTGCGCTGGTCCGAGATACGACTCAGAAAATCGTCGGAATGATCACGCTCGAAGATATCCTCGAGGAATTGGTGGGGGAGATTCACGATGAGTTCGATCGGTTGCCTGCCCATTTGAGCGCGGCGGGACAAGGGTGGATCGCGGGTGGTTTTGTGCCATTGGATCGGCTGCAGGAGATCACTGGGATTGAGCTCGAGAAGCTAGGGGAGAAACCAATCTATACGCTTAATGATTGGATCGCTGAGCATCTCGGGCGTCCCCCGCGGGGCGGTGACGAAATCACCACAGAGCGAGCAATAGTGGTCGTACGGAAGGTTCGGCAAGTGCTGGTGCAGGAGGCATATGTGCAGCAGTTGCCCGTGCCAACAAACTCATAGCGGCTGGCTCGTTTGCGAGAAGAGGGATTTTGCTTTGCTAGCATCCCCAGTTTTCCCCGCAAATCCATCCTCTTCTCGCTAAACGGCTCAAGCCGCAAAGTTTACCCAGTCGATACATTCGATACCGAAACGTCCTCTGCGGCTATTACGTATCGATGACTATGGCTACCAAACACACCGGAACGAAACGCATGCTCGCAATCATTGCGATTGCTTTGCTATTCCCTGTGTTTGGTACATTGTTGGGCCAAGTCCAGCATGCGGCACGGCAGGAGGCTGGCGTGGCTAACTCTGGCAAAGCGATGGCGGCCAAGAGGCAGGGCACTACCCCCAAGGCGATCACCGCCAAGCTGAATGACCGCGAAAGTACGGTTCGCGGCGCCGAAATTCTTCCGATTCCTTCAGCAATCAAAACCACTGACGGACAGTCTCTCTCTGGTCTAGTCCAGGCCAAGGTTGAGTCTTTAGAGTTGTTGCAGTTTGACGAACTTCCGTTGGCGGAGGCGATGAAGCTCTTCTCGGCCGAAACGGGGCTGAATGTCATGTGTTCGTCGGCCGCTGGGAAAACGGTCGTCACTGTGTTTCTTCGGGATGTTGAACCGTTGGCCGCTTTGGAAGCGATCGTCAAAACGAATGGCTTGTTCTACCAAGTCAACGAAGAGTCGGGGATTATTCGCATTGCTACGGCTGCGGAGTACGACAAGGATTTGACATCGTTCCGCGATGAAAAGACCAAAGTGTTTACGCTGCTCTATCCCAATCCCGTAGCGGTTGCGCAGGTGATTTCCCAGATCTTTGGCAATCGCGTAGAACTCAACATGGCCGACGCGGACATCGAAGATCTGATGGACCTGTCGCAGCGGTTCAGTCGCTTTGATCTGATGGACGGTCGGGCTCTTGGCCTGGGGACTTTCGAGGGT
The DNA here is from genome assembly GCA_041751975.1 of Pirellulaceae bacterium. GTDB lineage: Bacteria > Planctomycetota > Planctomycetia > Pirellulales > Pirellulaceae > Aureliella. The sequence goes on along the minus strand of JBGSHW010000049.1, from coordinate 79,303 downwards.
GGTGGCCAAGCGGGCGGTGCCGGTGGCCGAGGGGGTGCGATGGGCCAAATGGGGCAAGTGGGGATGATCGGCCAAATGGGAATGGGCCAGATGGGAATGGGCGGCGGACAACTTGGTGGCGGGGCTATGAATCGTTCGCGCAGTCGCAGCGATTCGACCAACGCGCAGAACTCAGCTCAGAAGAACAACTTAACGGCCGGCGAGATCCAAGAGCTGGAAAACCAACTCGCCGCGTCGGGTTCGATCAGCGATGAAAGCCGCTCCAGTTTGGCGCAGCGCGGCCAGGCCACGATTTATGTCTCGACGGTGCGCCGCAACAACCAGATCATCGTGCGGACGGGGGACGAACAATCGATGCTCGCCATCGAACAGTTAATTCAACAACTGGATGTACCGACCCCCACGGTCATGTTGGAAGTCAAGGTCTTGCGGATCGTGCTTGCGGATGGAATCAACTCGGCCTTTGAGTACTTTGCAGGAGGGGATGACGAATCGGCTCAATTTAGCGATGGTCAACTTCAAGGTCCATTTCCCGGTGCTCTTCAGGCCGGACGAGCCATGGCCAGTGGGCTTGGGGTCTCAGGGGCTGTCCCCGGTGCACTCAGTTTTCAGCTGGTTGACACCAATTTTCAGTTTCGCATGCAGTTGCTCGAAAGCCAGAAGCGGGTGAGCGCTTTGGCAACTCCGCTGATTTTGACAGCGAACAATGAGGTGAGCCGAATCTTCGTTGGGGACACCTTGCCATTTACCGTTGGATTTACTCCCTCGCAGGTCGTTGGTGGAATCAATGCGGTGGGGGGAGCGGTGGCAGCCACACCTATCACCGAGTTGCGGGACGTGGGGCAATCCCTACTGATCACTCCCAACATTAATGCCGATCGAACCGTAACGTTGCGGGTCGTCGAAGAGAACTCCGAGCGAATACTGGGAGGGGCATCGATCCCAGTTCCAGACGTGAGCGGTGCGGGAGTTACCTCCGTAAATGTGGATACCGTTCGGCGGCGGACGGTGAGCGGCACGGTTGTGGCTCAGGACGGCATGGCCGTAGCCCTCGGCGGGTTGATCGAAGAAAGCGTCAGCGATAGCCGGGACCAAATTCCGATCCTTGGCGACATTCCAGGGATTGGCTTCCTGTTTCGGCGGCAAGCCTCGAATCGTTCGCGCAGCGAGTTGGTGGTGATGATCCGTCCCTATGTGTTCAATACGCCATCCGAATCGGCAGCCACCAGCCAGTTGATGTTGCGCGAACTATCGACGCATCCCAACAGTCCAGACGCCGCTGGGACGATGGATACCTATCTACCTTGTAAGGTCGTTCGATCGGACGCTGAATGTGTCGAGCGTGCCAAACGTCTGCAGTTTCATAATGTCCACCACTTGGGCAAGCCCCAGTGATCCCCGTGAGGTTAATTCCGATGAAGCTCTACGTTGCCTGGCTGTCGTACGGGTTGGTTGCTTGCACGCTGGCGGGTTGCAACGTTCTCACCGACAGCTCGCAAACGCTTTCGTCTCTACCTCAGGACATTGCTCAGGCACTGAGCCCATCGGGAAAGACGACTGGGCGAAACGCCAGCGGACAACCGGTGGTAGCCAACCCGCCAGCCACTACCATTCGTTTCGATGGTCGTGAAGTCGTACTCGGAACCGCCGAGTCTTCAAGTTTGACGACTGAACAACTCAGCCAGGAGCTGACTGCGTTGCTTCAGCAAGGCAAACGCTACTCTGCTTCGCGATTGGTGGCACTCCACATGCCAGTCGCTGAGCAACTGCTGTGGGAGCTAGCCGGACAATCCCATGCGAAGGAGCAAACCGCCTTGATCGCGAGCGTGCTCTCGGTTGGCATGGATCCAGCCGTATCGTGGAATGGCATGTTAGCGCAAGCCCAAACCTTGCCTGCGGCTGCAGTCATTTATTACGCTAAACGCAATCAGTTTGCTCGCAAGCTTCAATCGGAAGAGCCAACCGAGTCCGAGTGTGAGCAGTTGCGGTTGGCTGCTCAAGGGCTGAAGCATCCCCTCGTCATGATTGATGCACTTCATCTCTATGCTGTTCGAGAACTTGTAGCCGGTAGGCACGGGTGGGCCGAATCGCTGCTGTTGCAGGCAATTGATTTGGCGGAACGCAATCGAGATAACGGGCGAGCGGCGGACATGTGCTTGATGGCCACGGTTACTGCGCAAGCCTCGGGAGAGTTGAAGAAATCGCAGAACGCTTGGTTAAAAGCGATTGAGTTCCAGGTTGCGATTCAGAACACTTCAGATCGTCGAATCGATATTGCATTTTGGAAGAGGGCCAACGAACTGCGTCCAACCGGAACACCCTGGCCGCAAGTGGTCTCGCAGTCACTGTCCGAGCACGCGAAATTTGCTGGGCTCAAGCTTACCTCACAGACTCCGCCGGAGCTCGTACTGCATTGCGTCTTTGGCACGTCGGACTATAAATCGGGCAATCCGCAGCTGGCGCTTATTCATTTCAAGCAAGCGGAGAGTTTGGCGCGACCCGATGATGTTTTGTGGCTGCGGATCGCGCAAGGCAAATGCCTAGCCGCTTTGGGACAAACACAAGCTGCTGCGGCGTTGCTAAGTTCGCCGGCGGTAAGTTCGCAGGAGGTTGCTGCCGCTGCGGCGATGGCCGCTCTGGGGAGCGCCAAGTTGCAAGCGGGTGCGTATCAACAAGGCGCGCAACTCTTGCACAAAGCCTTGAGTGAATCGGCCAATTTGAGTTGGTCAACCCGCAGCAGTGCCGAAGCCGATTTAGCGCTGGCCACCCTGATCATCGGCGATACCGACCAAGGGTTGAAGAGATTGGAGACGGTTCGACAGAAGTTCGCAGCCGAAGGAGACATCGATGCACAGCTACACACGTTGCAGAACGAAATCAGAATTCTAGAACTGGAAGGTCGTGAGGCCGATGTGACTCGGGTCTCACAAGAGATTTTAGTGCTGGAGAGAACGCCTCTCGGGTAATTCGCGACGCAAGATTTCTAAGGCCAGACGATCCCGCTCAATTCATCTTTGTCTTCGAGGGAGCGGCTTCCAGCCATAAGCGCTAGTACAAGTCGGTCTTTCACTTAATGTAGGTATGCCAATGTTGGCTAGTGTCTCGTTGGATTTGGACAATAAGTGGTCTTACCTGAAGACCCACGGCGATGTGGGTTGGGAGACCTTTCCAACCTATCTCCCGCTTATCGTTCCCAGGATACTAGACACACTTCGACGGTTGGAAATGCCCATCACCTTCTTCATTGTTGGGCAAGATGCAGAACGCGAGGAGAACCACGCCGCCCTGGCCTCGATTGCTGAAGCGGGACATGAGATTGGCAATCACTCCTTCCATCATGAACCCTGGCTGCATTTGTACGCTCGCGAGCAATTGGTAGAGGAGTTTGAGCGAACTGAGCGAGCAATCGAAACTTGCACCCACAGGTTGACTAGAGGGTTTCGTGGGCCGGGATTCAGTTACTCGGCGGAAGTTCTGGCGACGCTGGCCGAACGCGGCTATCGCTACGACGCGTCGACGTTCCCTACGTTTCTGGGCCCCGTCGCCCGCGCTTACTATTTTCTGCATAGCGGGTTGAGTGGCCAAGAACGCGTGCAGCGAAAACAGCTTTTCGGCTCGTTTCGCAATGGCTTTCAGAGCCTGCGCCCTTACAATTGGCAAACCCTCCCAGAGGAACTACTAGAGATTCCGGTGACGACCATGCCCTGGTTTAAAGTGCCGATTCACCTGAGCTACATCATGTACCTGTCCTGTTTCTCGAGCAATTTGGCTAAGACATATTTCAAATCAGCCTTGAGGCTGTGCAAATGGAACGGCATCGAGCCATCGCTGTTGCTGCATCCGCTCGATTTTTTGGGGGCCGATGACGATGCACAGCTCGCATTCTTTCCAGGCATGTCATTGCCCGGTGGGCGAAAAGCCGCGTTGGCCGAAAATTTGTTGCAGTGGATGCAGAAGCAATTTCAGTGCGTCACGATGGATGAGCATGCGCAGCACATTCAACAGCATCGCAAAAAAGTCACCAACCGCGCACTGCCGCGATCGATTGGATGAAGCCCAATAGGCGACTGCCCGGCTCTTGGTAGCGAACTCTCCTAGACGGCCCCCCAAGAATGCTGTGAGTCCGGATGACGCGATTGCAGCGATCGTAGCGCGAAAGAATCTCCAACATTGCACAAAATTGCATCACGTGGCAGGGCCGGGTGGTAGGGACGCTAGTGGGTGGCATACTAAAGCAGACGCGTGAGTTGCTGGGTGGACACCACCTCCCCCGATCATTCGTGTGCCGTAGGCTTTGCCTTGCCCCCAGCGGCAGACGAAGTGTGGTGTCCAACCAGGAGCCCACGCATCGAGGGACCATCTGATTGCATCAAGCCTCAGTTTGGGCAGGTGCATTTCGGCGGGCGAATAGACCTGCGAGCAGTGTTTCAACCCCGAGCACGGCAATGCCTGCGACAATCAACCATTGCCAGAGTCGCTGTTTACCTTCCAACTCTTCGACTAGCAATTGCCGCAGCGCTTCGGACCGATCGCCGTCGGCAGCCACTTTCCCCAGTTTGATTCCGTACTGTTCAAACACATCGATGTCTAACGGCAACAACTGGCTTTCGCTCGCCGGGACTTGAACGGCAAACACTCCCGCGAAATCGCCGGCTTGAACTTTGAACAACCCTGGCTCCAGGAACATCACGCGACCGTCGCCGAGTTCCACAACTGACTCGTCCAGTTCACTGCCATCGTCCCGAAACAAAGCCACTTCAACTCTCATGTCGGGAATTGCAATGCTCTCGCCCACCTCGTAACTGCGTTGCACGGAAAGTGCTTGTGCCGAGGGTTCGAGCATGCCCATCAAAATCGGCACAAACTTGCTGGAAAGTGCTAGGCTGCTGGCCGTCGGCTGCCAACCGGTCGTTAAGATCCACACCCGCCCCTGCCCCACCCGGGCTTCGAGCAACATCGGTGTCAGGTCATCGTAGCTGGCGATCGTTCTCAAGTGCGGCTTCTCGGCGTCGAACAGAAGTTTTCGATGGGACCAAAAACGCAGCTTGCTGAAGTCGTTGAACCTGGGATCGGCAAAGGGAGCGAAAACCGGATGGCTGTAATCGATCGCCGAAAGCAGCGAGAATTTTGCAACGTCCGCCTCCGTCAGTTGCACACCCACCTGATCCGTTAGCGCGCTAATGAATTCGGCAGAGGTCTGGAGGTCGGCGTTCGGTCGGGCCAAGCAGACAATGACGCTTCCCCCGGCTTCCGTGAATGCCCGCAGTTGCCCAGTCGTGGCTGCGTCGGCCGTTTCAGGCTCGATCACGATGGTTTTTAGTAGCGGATCTGCAAAGTCAAGTTGCTCGAGGCGGGTTTCAAAGACTTCGCGCCGCGCGAGCGCCGTGCCCAGTGGTGCTTTCTTTAGGAAGTAACTGAGTTGTTCTTCTGGCTGCGATGGGTTCGTTCCAACAAAGGCAATTCGCTCCACCGTTCGCGACGACTCGGCGACAAACACGGCATTATCTCCGGCCCAACCATCTCCGCTTAATTCCAGACTTGTCGCTCCCGGCGGCCGTGGGGGAGTTGGCAACACGCGTACTTGCCCGGCCGGGACTTGGACGGTGGTTGCGGTCTGCGGATAAGGAGCGCTTGGGCTGGCCCACATCAGCTGAAAGGTCTGCTGGGGCGAGTTGGCATTGTTCTCAACGCGTACTTTGAGTCCTTGCGTTCGAAGCCTCTCGTCTGCTTCTACATCCTCCGCATCAGGGTCGGCTGCCATCAGGCTCGCGCGGGCATTGCCAACTGTTTGTGGTAGGCTTTGTCGGACGTCAAGTTGAATCGATTGTGGCCAAGGAAACCCCTGCAACGACTCCAACGAGCTATCCGCGTGCAAGTCGCTGATCAGCACGATTTCATGCTCTGCCCCTGCATCGATTTGCCCAGTCAGCGCGGCGGTGCTCATCAAGTCAGCGACGGTGCGGAGTCCTTCGGCCAAGCGGGTGCGTTTCCAGGTCGGCCGCAACTCTGCCATGGACGCCTTAACCGCCTGGACCGACATGGCTGGAGTATTCGCTGTGTCGCTGTCGAGCGGAACGACTGGGAGTATTTTGTCATCAACCGTGTACAGGGCGAGGCGGTCCTCCGGGGAGAGAGACTCGATTAATTCACTCAGTGACTGAAGCGAGCTCTGCCAAACATCCTCGCGCTGCATACTGGCACTGGTATCAAACAAAACCAAAATGTTTCGACCCGGCAAATTTGAATTGAGGAAACTCTCCTGCCGCAGATACGGACGGGCAAATGCAAAGGCAATTAGGGCAATGGCCAAAGCACGCAGCAGGAGCAGCAACCAGTTGTCCAGACGACTGCGGCGGGTCAGCCGCGGTGCTGAAGGAGTGAGGAACATGAGCGAACTGAATTGAAACTGTCCGCGCGGCTGGCGTTGTATCAAATGGAATAGGATGGGGCCAATGATCGCCAAGGCGGCCAGGGCATAGAGCGGTGCAAGCAAACCCATTTCAACGCCCCTCCGCTGGACGAATCGAAGTCCGCTGCGGTTTAAGTTGCTGCGTCATCGACTTGTGCTTGCCCAGCCCGGCCGCAGCTGAGAGGCTGCCGGTATGGCTAATCAGCTCCAGCAAAGCGACATCCAGCGGTTGATCGATGGTCACGGTGATCAGTCGCGCCGAACGCCGATGGCAAATGTCAATCAAGTGCGCCTCGTGGATATCGAATCGCCTCCGATAGTCGGCGCGGGCCGCATCGGGGTCTACGTAGATTTCTCTCCCCGTTTCCATATCGCATATCATCGAGCTTTTGTCCAAGGTGAGCTCGATCTCGCTTTTTTCGAGCACGCGAATCAGCAATAGCTCATGCCCTCGGCCACGCAGGTAGCCCAGCGGCTGCATGAGTGTCTGCGGCTCAATTAGCAAGTCGGAGATCAGCACCACCAAGCCGCGACGCTTGGACACGCCAGCCAATTCCACCAGCGCGGCCTGCAAGTCGGATTGCACCCCCACACTTTCTTGATCGAGCAGACGCATGATCTGTTGCAAGTGTCCCTTGCGATGCCGAGGGGGGAGAAAGTCCGAGTTGGCAGTGCCGCAGGTCAGGACACCCACCGCGTCACGTTGCAACGTCAGGTAGTAAGCAAAAGTAGCGGCCAGCGTCCGCGCGTACTCGGCCTTGGTGTATGTGCCATTGCCATAAGCCATCGAACTGCTTTGGTCGATCGCCAAGTAGCAGCGGCGATTGGTTTCGTCTTCGTACTTTTTGATGTAGTAACGATCGGTACGCGCCAACAGTTTCCAATCCAAATTGCGCGGATCATCTCCCAGCACGTAAGGACGATACTCAGCAAACTCGACCGAGAAACCATGCAATGGACTGCGATGCAAGCCGCTGGCAAACCCCTCGGCGATGGTCTTGGCCCGCAACGTCAAATTCTTAATTTGCATCACAGCGGCAGGATCAATGAAATGACGCTGTGCGGTTTGACTTTGCGAACGAGTCGCGGGACTGGTGGGAGCTTGGGCCATGTGCTCTGCGTCTACTTGCATTGGGGGGAAATACTTTTGAGCAACGATGCCACGCAATCTTCCACCGTGACACCCTCGGCCTCGGCTTTGTAGTTAAGCAAGACCCGATGGCGGAGGGCGGGTGCGGCCAGCGCGCGGATGTCATCGATGGAGGCATGCGAGCGACCTTCTAACAGCGCGCGGGCTTTGGAGCCTAGCACCAGCGTTTGAGCGGCCCGCAAGCCAGCTCCCCAACTGACCCACTCATTCACAAAGCTGGTCGCTTCCGGACGACCGGGACGAGTCGCCTCCACCAGACGCACTGCGTAGTCGGCCGTCTCGCGCGCAATCGGAACCCGCCGCACCACTTCCTGAAACTTAAGCACATCTTCACCTGAGAACAACTGTTCGATCGGCTCGGGCCGGCGGGCGGTGGTCTGCAACACAACCTCCAACTCTTCGTCGTGCGGCAAATAGTCGATCAACACGTTGAACATGAAGCGATCGAGTTGTGCTTCAGGCAACGGATAGGTGCCTTCCATTTCGATCGGGTTCTGCGTAGCCAGTACAAAAAAGGGTTCCTCGAGCACATAACGTTTGCCAGCTACCGTTACTTGGTGCTCTTGCATAGCCTCCAACAATGCGGCTTGTGTTTTGGGAGGCGTGCGGTTGATTTCGTCGGCCAAAATCACATTGGCAAATACGGCACCCTGAATGAACTGCAATTCGCGACGTCCATCGTCCCGTTGTTCAAGGATCTCTGTGCCGGTAATGTCGGAGGGCATCAAGTCTGGGGTGAACTGAATCCGCTGGAACTTGAGGTGAAAGATCTGGGCCACGCTACGCACCAACAGGGTTTTGGCCAGTCCCGGTGCGCCGGTGATCAGGCAGTGGCCACCGGCCAGCAGACTGATCAACAGTTGTTGGACCACATCCTTTTGTCCCACAATAGTTTTGGAAAGTTCGCTGTCGATTCGTGCGCGGCTTTCCCGCAAGTGTTCGACCACCTGTTGTTCTTGTTCATCGGTCAGTAATGCTAGGCTCACGCTGGGGCTTTCTTGTCGAAGGTCGCGTTGATAGTTCTTGGAAGGCTGGTTGAGGGTTGGAGTGAACGGCGTGAGCGGCAAGCCGCTAGCCGCCGGTTCTTCGTGTTGATCTGAAACCATTTGCCGGCGGCTAGCGCCTAGCCGTTCACAAAGTAGGTCCCATTTGGCGAGCGGTCTGCGTATATGTACTCACGCAACTTCAGGATCGAAGTAGGTCAATATTCAATTAATGAGTCATGGCGTAAGTCACAATGTTGATCCCTAGCGGGTAGGATTTGGGGACTGAGTACTGCGCGAAATATTCTTGATTCATCCCCTCTTGTTCCCAACCGTCACCCAAATCGGTGTTATGGCATATGAACACCATCATGCGACCGGATGCATCGTAGATGGCCTTGTACGAGACGATGCTCGTATCGCTCTCTGGACGGTACTCATAGGAACTTCCATCGTAAAAACTATTGATAGGTGGGACTTGTGGACGTTCCTTGAGCGGGTAGACACACTGGAAAATCTCATGCTCCAATGGCACTTCTTGCGGTTCGAACTCGGGGAAAACCTTTTTCATTTCCATATAAAAGTTCTGGTACTCGTATTCGCCCCAAAAATCGTCCACCATCATAAAGCCGCCATTCAGGCAATATTTGCGAAGCCCCATGACCTCTTCGGGATTGAGCAGCATGTTGCCCGGTTCGATCATGTACAAGAACGGATAATCAAACAGTTTGGGCTCGGTCAGTTCAACGACCACAGGTTCTGGATTAACTTTGATCGAGGTGAGCTGTTGCAAGCGGAGGGAGAAATTGAGATCACTGTCGGGATAGTCGATTTGCCATTTCCCGCCCCAACCGCCACGACGCCCCCAGCCGCCATAGCCTCGCCCCGGACCATCGGAATACCTGACGCGGGCGAACGTGAAGAGGTCGCTTTTGAAATTCCGATCGACCTCCCACATTGGTACGCCGCCACGCTCGTCGGCACCACCGCCGCCGCGATTGCGTCCCCGCTGCATAGCAACGATGCATGTTGCGAACAGCCCGATCAGCACCAAGCTCAAGCGGGTCGATTTATGGAATGGTTGCGTCATGCGGGTGGCCTTTAAGCGTTTGTCAACTTCTGTGAGCTGCAATGGTCTATCTGGTTTTCAATCGATTCAATTTTGGACCTTCGCATGTTAGCGCGGCCGAGGAGCTGGGGCGTCATCCGGCAACTCGACCTGGAGTTGTAGGGAGTCAAGCGGTAAAGGGTGAAGGGCGCGGTGGATACTGACAAGCAGCTTCTGTGCCTCGCGATAACGCGGCGAAATTTCCAAAGCCTTCAAGACCTCTATTCTAGCCGACTCGACATCGGCCGTTGCAACCAAGGTAGCCGCCAATTCAAATTGAATTCTGGCGGGATCGACAGGTTCCAACGCGGTAAGTGCCCGAAGAGAATGAATGGCTCGCTGCGGTTCACCCAGTTGCCGAGCGGCAAGGACCAAGCCTTCATGCCCGGTGGTGATCAGCGGTTGCACGGCCAGTAGCTGCGTTGAATAGTTCGCCAACTCCGTCCATTGCTCGTCTGCGCGGGTCAATTCAATCAAGCGCAGCAAAGCGGGCACATTGTCACTCGTTAGTTCCACCATCCGCAACAACGCTTTGCGTTCGCCAGCGGTATCTTCCGTTTCTCGGGCAATCCCGATCAAGCTATCGAGCGCACCACCAGGTGTGGTGTCTTCGGGATACAACTCAAGCAAGCCTTGGGCCGCAACCAGCGCTTCTCGCCACCGCTTGGCGGTCACCAAGCGTTCCAGCACGGCCCGCTGAGCAATGTAATGCTTGGGGTTCTCCTTGAGCGTCCGTTCGACATCGATCAACGAAGGTCGCTCGCCCAAATCGCCGCGCGCAAACGTAGTCTCGGGATAGAACTCGTTGGCAATGCGGTTGATGTAGGCGGCAAAGTCATTATCCAAGATCTCCACATCACCGTAGCGTCGTTCGAATGCCTCTTCGAGGGGCACACCCATTCCGAGATCGTCGAGCAACTTGAGCAACAGCGGCAAGCCATGCACCTCGATCAAGTATCGGACCGCCAACGATGACTCGTAGTAAGCGAATTGCAGATGCAAAGCGCTTTTTGGTTGCAAGAAAGCTCGGCTGAGCTGCGATAGCGGGACCATGTCCTCGCCCAACAACATCGACTTGTAGGTCGGGGTCATGCGCTGCCCCCAACTGGCGTCGCGCTCGAGCTCTTCGTACACCGAGATGCCTTCACTCATCCAACGCGGCATCCGGTTCTTGGTCTTGTTCAGGGTGATCACATGACAAAACTCATGCCACAACACACTCTCCCAGTTGGATGGCGCCGCACCTTGGGAAGCAGGGCTGTTGGCGGTAACCAAGTTGCCAAAGCAGACGCCGAGAAAGCCCGCGCCTCCGGGTAAACCAAAAGTTCGGATGGCAAAGTCGCTTTGCTGTGGAAAGATCTCCACCGTTACGGGCTGCGTTAACTCGACATCGTACTTGGCACCCAGCACTTGCTTGGCCTCGGTCAATAGTTCGATCACCCGCGGACCATACAATAGGGATTCGCGGGCATCCATCCGAACGATCAAGCCGGGGGCTTCCAGCGTGGTGAATTTTTCTAGTCGCTGTTGCAGGGTCTTGAGGTTGAAGGCCACTACGTTGTACTTGTCCGCCTCGGCCACTCGGTCGACGATCGTCCAACCTTCGTCGTCCGCGCCGACGCGCAGTAGATCTTGGGCAAGTTGAAACTGCGCAGGCAAATAGTTTGGATCGAGCTTGAGCGCGCGCCGCTGATATTTCACTCCCTCCTCAAAGCGATAGTGGTGAGAGAGCGTTTCTCCGATCAAGTAATCGACCCGCGGGTTCATGTTCCAACTCGACAGCGCGCGGGTGCGATACTCACCCTCGGCTTTGTAATCGCCGGTCAAGTGGGCAATGGCCGCCTTGAGGGCCAAGCCTCGTGGTTGGTTGGGGTTCACAGCAAAAACGTCGTCGAGTGTCTCCGCCGCCGTTGTATACGCTTCCGCATCAATCAGCTTCCGCGCCGCCAACAGCAAACTCTCTACGTGACGTGGATTCAAATCAAGCGCTGCCTGCAAGTTCGCGGAAGCCTGCTGAGAATCGGAGGGTGCCCAAGCCCGAGCGAGCAGATAGCGAATGTGCGGGTCGTCGGGCCGCAACTCCATGGCCACCTTCAACGACTTGACCGCCTCCTGGTAGTCGGCTTTATCGAGTGCCAATTGGGCGACCGCGATGTGCGCCTCGACGTATTTCGGATCGACCTTCAAGCTGCGATCGAAAAAAATATCGAGCACGATCCGAGCGTCTTCTCCCTGTGAAGCAAAGTAATTGCCGATAGCCAACAAATTATCGCGATCGGAGTATCGCCAGGGGGCGGCGTCGAGTAGTTGCGGGATTTCATTGAGCAGCTGGTTCCCTTTTTCCACATCGCCCGAGTAACGATAAGCATCGGCGGCTAGAAGTCGCAAGGAAATGCTGTTGCCAAACTTGGTGGCCACTTGCTCGTAAACATCGCGGGCTTCGGTGTACTTGCCGGTCGTCAGCAACGTTTCGATCAGTAAGCGGGACCAATAGTCGTTCCACACCCCCTTATCCACTTGCTCCCGCGAGAGGGCAATGCATTCGTCGTATTCGCCGCGAAAGAAGGTCGCCCGCACGGCAGAAAAATCGGCCCCACACACGTAGGCTGGCAATGCGAAGTTCGCGACTCCGGCCACCCAGACCGCGACCCAGCAAGTCCACGCGATCCGCAGGGTGCTCCGCCCCTCGCTGAACTGCCTTGTTTTCCTGGGTGCGGTTGTTCGCTGCACGGCACGTTGTCGGTGCTGAGCTTCGTGCCGTGCTTGAAATTTGCCTTCTGTTGGATAGTCCTCTGTTGGAAATCCGGGTTGGGTTTGCAAACGGGCCGCCCGTTGCAGCTGTTCCGTGAACTTGGCAAATCTCAAAACATTCATACAGATTCCCGCTACGGTTGGTTCGACCCGCTCGTTTTGCATGGGCCGCTACTCAATCAAACACAGCCCTGCATTCGCAATCGCTCGTATTAACGCTGACAGGGTGGGCGAAAAAGGCAATTGCGAAACGTCCAACATAGCCAAGAGACGCATGCGATGCACCACCCTGAGAATATTTTACGGGACCAGCCAGCCAGCAGCGCGGCTTATGAGAAGATGCCTAGAGAATTGGCAAGGGCGATGATTTTATAAGCAGCTTTGGCGGTTTAGCTGATGACGGAATGTTCGTGTCCGTGGACTTCAACCAAGCGATTCATCCGCGTGATCTCGAACAACTCATGCACTTGTTCCTGTGCATTTCGTAAGACTAAGCGTCGACCGCGGTCGCGGAGCGCCAAATGCAGCTTGGCGATTTCGCCCAGTTCTCGGCTATTAACTGCGTCCACGGAGGCAATGTCGACCACTAGGTCGCTTTGATCCACGTCGACCACCCGCTGCTGAATGGAACTTAGCCACTGTCCAATCCCGCCCAGCGGCTTGGCGAGTGGCTTCCTGCGACCGAAATGGATATGCATTTCAACGTGCCCTTGGGAGGTGCCTCAGATGAGCTCATCTTTTGGTTCCTCCCTTATGCAGTCTGCGTGCCACGTAGTTCTCTCGCTACGCTTTCCTCGATCGCGGAACTTCTATAACAAGAGCATGTTCGCCAATAAGTTAACGAGATGTTTTCGTCTATTTCAATTGAATGTCGATCCACACCAGATGGTGATCGGAAGCGTCGAGCGCTGAATTTAAAGCGGCTCTTGTCTCGGTGGGGGCATCGTCCAGCACAGGCCAAAAGACTCCCGATGCAACGATGTTGAAGTCGGCGGAGGGGAGCGCATAGTCGACCCGTAAGTTGCCAACCGAGCGATCGTTGAAATCGGAGGTATCGTTGGCGGGATCGGATTTGTGCTTCAAATTCGCTCCAGCTTGTTGTTCGCTGGCAAGCACGGCGCCACGACTGCGGGGTGGTGGGAAGGAACTGACCCGGGGATGCTCTATCAAGTCCACGAGGGCTTGACGTCGACTATCAGCATCCAGCGGGTCGCAATTGAGATCACCGAGAATTACGAAGGAGTCGTCTTGCGTCAGCCCCCCCACTTCGCCTCGATCGTTCACAAGCAGCGGCGAGCCCTCGATGTAGTGTTGAATCAACTTGATCTCATCGTGATTTCGACAGCCGTTGCGGTCCTCGGGACCGTCGAAGGCAGGGGGCGTCGGGTGACTGGCTAATACATGGAGTGTTCCATACGGCGTAACGATCGGGAGATCCCAAAAACTCTTGGAGCTAATCCGCAACTGGCTCCAGATCTCCGCAGGGTAATAGGACTGTCCATCCTGGTTGATGGGGTGGAGGGGGTTGGGGAGCTGTGACCAGAGCATGTTCTGAAAGGTCCGCACCTTGGATGGATCAAATTCATAGCGGCTGAGGATCGCCATGCCGTATTGCCCCGGGAAGGCACCATACCCCCAGGCATCTTCCGGTTCTCCATACTTTCCGTTGCGATTGAGATCTAGACCGCTCGGAACACCGGTGTTTACCGGAGCGGCGAAGCGATGGGGCATGGGCCAAGCTGCATTGCCAAGTCCATCTGGCTGCACATTGGCCAAGAAACGTTCGGCAAAAAGTGACGCATTGTCTCGGTCTTTATCGCCATCGGTACGTTCATCGAAATCGATTTCGTTGATCAACAAAATGTCGGGCTGCACGGTGCGAATGACGCTGGCGACCGCCTCGATCTGTGCATCGTCACTCAGCAAATCCCGCGCAAGCTGTCCGGCTTGAGGCCGGTTGAGCGAAACGTTGTAGGTGGCGATCCGCAGCGACTTCGGCTGTTTGCCGGGGGCCAGCGGCTCCTGAGAATAAAGCGGCTGCAGCGAAGCAAACCATAGACCGACTAGTAGCAAGTAATAGCGAGGCATAGCGAAGGACTCGATGATGGGTGCGTGTTGCCGTTGCTAATCGATGTTACCAAGCAAGTTACCAAACAAGTATACAAGCAGGCGGAGCCAACGGATCGGGGGACCGATTGGGGGCGCAGTTTAGCGGAATGACTGGAGTACGGGGCGGTTTCCAAAGCGGCCCGAGACGAATCTTAATCCCAAATTCTCATCGCTGAGGACTCGTCCGCAAATACGTTGCCTGTTTATTTGTCCAACCGAGCGTACTCCGGTTTGGTTTCAATGAGGATCTCGTGGATCTCTCGGCAGTGGTCAGCGGAGAGGTGCTGGAAGTCGCCAGAGAGCTCCCCGCCGGTGAGTATCTGAGCGAGTCGCCCGAGCACGCGGCCGCGGACCTCGTCCGGCAAAGCGTCGAAGGCTGGGTTATGGATCAGGTAACTGCAGGGATAGCGAAACAAACGCTGCTTCAGATCCAAGTGCCGCAACGATCGCCCTTGCGAATCGCAGATGCCTTGCTTCTGAAACTCCTCCGCAAAGCCGCTGGTTCCCGCAACGGGATCGGTGATTTGGAACTCGTCGCACATCAACAGGTACCGCAGCAATTGGTCGGCAACCGCATTGATCCGCCGGTCAGCACTCTCGCTGATATGCCCTTCTTCGCGATCCAACAGCTCGTTCATTTGATAGGACTGATGCATGGCCAGTCGCGTTTCGTAATTGGCTGCGGCGATCGCATTGTGCATTTGCGTTTGATGCTCGAGGACCATCAGTGCCACCAAGTCGCTGTGGCCAGTAACATACGGTTCGGTGTTGACCACTTCGGTCAACGTTTGCAGATTGGCGCCGCGGTCGCGATCCCCCCCCCGTTCGTCCTCTTCGGTGAAGGTGGTATTGCCCATGTGCCGCATCGCCCCGTGCGTGCCGGTGACATACCATCCACCCCAACGCTCATCAAAGGGACTGGTATGATCGGTGAGATAAGTGCCGCTGCCGAGAATGGGTTGACCTGCGGCGTCGGCATAAACGCTGCGGACCAGATAGCCCGGAACGTTCTGCGTGCGGCTCGACGCGTGGCACGTTAAGCATTGGCCGCGATCGCGGACGAAACGCGGTTTGTCAACTTCGCTCTGTCGCAGGGAGTAAAAGATCGCTCCTTGTTGCGGGTCGGTAGCCGCGAACTCCAGCACATCGCCGCGCTGACACCAGCCCACGTACACGTCGTCGCTAAAGTATAGGGCCCGCGGCCGCCGCGGGGAAATGCGTTGCAACTGAAGACTCGTTTTGGAGAACACCAACGTCTGTGAACTGATCGGGACTTGCAACGCGTCCAGCACCGACTTCAAGTAACCATGTTGGCTATCAAACTTGAGTTCAATCGCGCCTGCAGAAACGCGGCGAGCCAACTGCGCGACCGGGTCGTTGACTTCTGCCGTGAGATAGTCGATCGGTGGACCTTCGAATCCCACCTGTGCGTAACCTTGCCCGCAAACCGCGTTAAGCAAAACGAGGATCGCGAGTCGATGAAATACAGGGGAGGTAAGCATGATTGTCTGGTTCCTCAGCGTGCAACTGCAAACAATGTCGTGGTGCAAACAGCTTTGCAGTCCCTCGCTTACGCTTCGGGTTGGGATTAAATCAAAAGCCTGCCTGCGGTCTGGTGTTGTGCCGTGAACCGATACCGAAGCTGCAGGTCTTGCGCGCTGGAGCCTGACGATTGAAAGACGCACGGGCACCTTCTTAGGTTACCAGTGTTTATTATACATGTCAATGTGTAGCATCTGTGCTTGCAAGGAGATTCAATTGAAACTGGTGATACTTGAGTGGATCTGTGGTGGTGGGATGCTGCAAGTGCCGGTGGCGGAGATCCCTCCTTCGCTGCGGCAAGAGGGCTGGGGGATGGTTGAGGGTCTTGCGCGCTGCTTGGATTGGTCGCGCGTGGCGGGGAAGTGCGAGTTGCAGTTGACCGTGGCGGTGGACGAGCGACTGGGGTGTCCTAGCCTTGCCAACGTGCAGTCGTATCCAATCCGCGCTCACGATGCGATGGAAGATGGCATACTCCCCGCTGCCTGGCTTGAACTGGCCCAGTCGCATGACTGGGCCCTGGTGATTGCGCCGGAGAGCGATTCTATTTTGCCGCGACTGGTCGCTCGTCTGCGTGGCCTGGGGGCGCGGTTGCTCAATGCCCATGAACCGTTTCTGACCAACGCGAGCGACAAACTACTCACGGCGGAGCGATTGCACGCGGCTGGCATTCCGCATCCGCCGACGATTGGCTTAGCCAATTTGACGGATGCATGGCTTACCGAGCATGCCGCTGCAGCCGCGCACATAGCGGGAGAGCCATGTTGGGTCGTGAAGTCGCGGACTGGGGCGGGTTGCGAAGGACTCTCGCGGCATCGCGGCAGGCTGCGGCATGCGATACTTGCAGAGCTGCACGAGCTTTATGGCTCAGACGACAAGCCTTGGGATTTGGTGCATTTCATTGTACAGCCGTGGCTGGAGGGAGAGGCCTACAGTTGCAGTGCCATGCTGGATCGAGCGGGGCGGGCTCAGTGGCTACCACTGCTGACGCAAGAGTTTTCGGCGAGTTTTAAGTACACGGGGGGCTGCACCGTCCCTGCCGAACGCCTCGCTTCACCGCTGGAGTTACTCAACGCCACGTTGCCCGCGTTGGGTGACGGTGCTTATGGTTGGATCGGAATCGACTTGTTGTACAATGCGGCAAACAAACGCTGGTGTGTAATCGAAGTCAATCCACGCCATACTTCTTCGATCGAGACGCTTAGCCAGTCTCCTCAGTTTGCATTGACTCTTCCTGTGTAACTCTAACTTAAACTTAAACTTAAACCCGTAGCTTCGATCGGTCTTGTTATTTTGGATCTTCGAGTGAAATCTACAAGTTCAAGTTCAAGTTCAAAAACGAGAACTACCAAGACTCAGCAGCTGGCACGAAAAAGCAGGTCAATTCGCGCTTTCCGTGGACCGATCACCGCGGCGGCAAAACGGTGGCTAGAGCCTTTTGGCAATGCAATTCCGTCCCGGGCTCGAAACTGCCGCGTCTGATGAATGCCAAAGCGTACGTGACTTCTTCAACTGGATCGTAGGCAGCCGATGTGATCTGCCCAACTTCTTTTTCCCCCTGCTGCACACTAGCCTGCGGTTGGATCCCATCTGCGACAATGCGGACGCGACACAACTTCTTTTGCAACTGGCCGCGGGCGTCGAGTCGTGCAATGGTTTCTTGACCCAAGTAGCAACCTTTGGTGAAGCTGATTGCTTGAGCGTCGCGGTCGAGTTCCTGCGGAATGCACTTCTCGCCGATATCTTGTCCCATGCGTGGCCAAAAATTGCGAATCCGCAGCAACTCATAGCAAGCATGCAACGACTCTGATCCCGAGAGCTTTTGAAATGCAGCGGCTATGCTCATATCGGCGGGGCCATAACACAGCTGACTTGTTGGGCTGAGCATGGGGCAGAGGAGCGAGTGCCAGTCGGTGAGCGGTTCGGCCATGAGTCCACTGAGCGTATTCCTCAGCGTTTTCTTCAGCATAGCATCATCGGCGGCGCCGTCGACCAGGAGCAGAGCGTGGTTGACGCTAAGATTCTTGACCCGCGCGTCCTCGCGGACAATGTAGCGATCGATGTGATTGCACACGACTTCCGGCTGCGGGTGTTGGCCGAGCAACAGAACGCCGCTCTCCGTGTGGTGGATGAAGCCATGAGCAACGGTCCACCCGCGGAGGTCGGTGACGAATGTTTCGCAAAGGTGGCCAACTGCCAAATCGGCGAGTTGATTGGTCGTCAAGTTGTTGAGCACTTTGAGCGCGTCGCTGCCAGTGATCTCAAGGATCATGGGCTGTGGTAGCGGAATCGCAAAAGGGGATTGAGGGGAGTCGATCGACAAAGGGCTGGTCCGTAAGAAACGCTGTGGTCGGAGGTTGAGTTAACTTCCGACCACAGTATTGATTTCACACGTTTTGTCCACTCGGGCTCAGCGGATGGGGCAGCGCGAATGGGGCAGCGCCCCCAAGCATTAGCTTCCCGAGGAGGCCAAGAACAGTCGTTTGCTGAACACTTCCGGCACTTCGAGTTCTCCAAAGTTGAACGCGACGGCCAGTGGGCTGTTGCCCAGCACAATGTTGCTAATTGTGTTAGGTCCGGCCGTTCCTGCTGTGGTGGCACCCGTGCCCGGGTTGGCTTGAGCACTTACAAAGCCAGCGGGCTGTGTTTGCGTGAGGGTGTAGGTTCCCGGAAGCAGATTGGCAAAGGTGTAATCGCCACTCGCGTCGGTAGTCGCTGTGCGACTGACGGCGGTGCCAGCGACGTCGGTGCCCGCTAGGGCGATGGCGACCCCTGCTATTCCCGCTTCACCCGTATCGCGGACCCCATTCTCATTCGTATCGATGTAGACATTTCCGGACAGACTACCAGGGACAGCGATGGCCGTTGTTTGGACGGCTGTGTTGTTGGCCGAGTTGGTGTCGGTTTCCGTTCCGGTCACAGTGGCGGTGTTCGATAGATCAGTCGTACGGTTGGCTGGAACGGTGGTGTTGAGCGTGATGGTCGCCGAAGCTCCAGGGGCCAACGTTCCAACCGTTGCCGTGACCACACCTGCCGCATTGGCCACTGTACCGACCGTTGAGCTACCCGAGACGAAGGTTACTCCAGTGGTCGAAAGGTTATCGGTGACCACGACGTTGGTGGCGGTCGATGGACCGTTGTTGGTAACGAGGATCGTATAGACCAATGGGGCACCGGCCCCAATCGGATCGGCCGAGTCGGTTTTGGTAATTGCTAGGTCGATGCTTCCATTGATCGTGGTGGTCGTCGAGGCGGCGTTGTTGGTGGTATTTGAGTCAGTTTCAGTGGCTGAGGTAGTCACCGTGTTGGTCAAGTTCCCACGGGTGGCGGCGTTGACTCCGACCGTGATCGTGACGGTCGCTGATGCTCCGGGTGCCAAGGTTCCCAGTGCACCGGTCACCACACCGTTATTGTTTGTCGCGGTACCTTGGGTCGTGATGACGTTGGTGAAGGTAACGCCAGCTGGCAAAGTGTCGGATAAGCTAACGTTCGTTGCCGTCGATGGACCATCATTGGTTACAATGATCTGATAAGTCAAGCTGTTGCCAGCGATGGCGGGATCGGGAGAATCGGTCTTCGTCACTCGCAGATCAATTTCCGGAGTGACAGTCGTCGGCTGCGACGCGGTGTTGTTAGCTGTGTTGCTATCGGTCAAACCGGGAGTGCTGCTGCTGACGGTGGCCGTGTTGGTGATCGTGCCGCCGGTCGCACGGAACTCGGGCAAGACCGTCGCATTTATCGTTATCGTGGCTGACGCACCAACTGCCAAGTTGCCAATGGCAACTGTCAGGTCATCGTTGTTGGCAGCGATTGTGTCTTGCGCCGATGGGGGAATGGTGACGGTGCCGACGGTCGAGTTTGCCGAAGTGATGCGAATTCCATCTGGCAAGTTATCGATTACGTTCACCCCGGTGGCGTCGCTGGGGCCCGTATTGGTAACGATTATGGTGTAGACCAGAGGTGCGCCCGGTGCGACAGGATCGGCCGAATCGGTCTTGGTGATTCCCAAGTCGATGATGCCTTGCGTGGCAGTCGTTTCGGTGTCGGTATTGTTCGCCGTATTGGAGTCGAAGCCCGCCAGCGATTCGGTCGAGCGAACGATGGCTGTGTTGCTGATCGAGGTCGCCGCGGTCTGCAGGACATTCACGGTAATCTCGGCGCTGGCGGTGGCGCCGGAGGCCAAGCTGCCGATGGCGATGGTGACATCACTACTGCCACCCGCTGGCGGTGTCACCGTTCCGCCCGTGGCTGAGACGAACGAAACACCGGCTGGAAGCGTATCCACGATTGCGACGTTTGTGGCTCCGCTCGGACCATTGTTCGTTACTTCCAACGTGTAGGTCAGCACGCCACCGCGACTGACGGGATCGACACTATCGGTCTTGGTGATTTGCAGGTCGACGAGTGGATTAACGGTGGTCGAGGCGTTGGACGAAACCAAGACAGCTTCATCCGCATCGGCGGTGGCCGAGTTCGTGATGGTGCTGCCAGCAAAGCCAGCTTGGATGGTTGTGGCGATGGTCACCGTTGCCGAAGCACCGACAGCCAGCGTCGGGATATTGACGGTGATCACCCCGGCAGCTTGCGAGGCCGTTCCAGCAGTGGTGATGACGTTATCGAATGTGAGGCCAGCTGGTAGCGTATCGAGCACGACAACATTCGTAGCTGTCGAAGGACCGTTGTTAGTAACTAGGATCTCGTAGGTCAGGGCGGAACCCACGCTGTTCGGATCAGGTGAGTCGGTCTTGGCAATCGCCAACACCGCCTCGCGAGTGATGGCAATGTCTACGGTGTCGGTGTTATTGGTTGCGTCGGTTTCGATACCATCGCCTGATACTGTGGCGCTGTTGGTGACCACCGCAGCGGCAGCCTGCCCAGCCGGGATGGATGCCACGATCGTGATCGTAGCGGTTTGTCCGGCCGTCAACGCTGCATAAGTGACTTCTATTTCTCCAGCCGCGTTACCTGTCTGAGTCACGACTCCGCCAGCAGTCGATATTGCTGAGACAATCGTCATGAAGTCAGGTAGATTGTCAACCACCAGCACGTTGCTGACGGTGGTATCACCTTCGTTGCCGACTGTCAAAGTGTAGGTGACCTGATTACCCGCGATCTCGGTGACCGTATCTACCGTTTTGACGACTTGCAGATCGATTTGTGGTACGAAGCCAAAATCGATGGCGAGATTGGAGTTGGTGTCTGTGTCGCCGTCGTTGGTTGGTTCGCTACCTGACGCCAGCGTGATGGCGGCGGTGATCACTCCAACCCCGGCGAGCAACGTCCCGTTGTTGTCATTGTTGCCTGGGTTGGCATCTGGATCGGGTGCGGGAGTGGTAACACTACTACTCTGAAAGCCGAACAAGGGATCGGCTGCAGTGGCAAATTCACTGATCGGCACGAGCACGAAGTACTCACCAGGCAACAGGTTGTCGAAGAGATACAGACCGCCGGCTCCCGTCGTGGAGGTGTCGATCAGCAGGTCTGTGCCCGAATCGAAGAGTCCGTTCAAATTCGAATCTTGATAGAGCTCGAGGCTGACTCCTGCGATACCTGTTTCTCCCACATCAAATACTGCGTTGTTATTAGCATCGTTGAACACCAAATCGCCGATCGACATCGGGTTCAAATTCTGGAAGTTTTGCTCGCTAACAAAGGGAGCCACCACTCGGCTAAAGTCGATCCGCGCATCTTGCGTTTCCGCGACTGTTACTTCCATGCGGATGGCCGTCACCGCCGCAAAGTTCGCTCCGGTTCCGCCAACGGTCGTAAGGTCAGCAAAGTCGATGATCAAATTTTCGAAGGTCAGCAACGATCCGGTTACAGGCATCGGTACCGTGACCGAGGAAAAGTTAGCTGCACCGGAGTATACGTTGACCGTGAGGGTGTTACCTGGTTGCGACGTTACCAGGAAGTGGAATGAGGTCGCGTCAGAGGCAGTCAGGTCCAGATTGAGATTCGAGTGATCGATAGTGGCCGCGTCGCCATCAACTCCGTCATAAGTGACGATCACACTGCCTTGTGCACCGGGATCGGTATTGATCGTTAAGACGCCCGACGTCGTGTCCGCTTGAAGATCACCCGCGCCAGCCAAACCGTTGTTGCTTACCAGAATATCTCGCTCACCCCCTAACGCCTCACCCCCGACCGTCGCTATGGAACTGGATTGTGTCGTACCTTGAGCGGCAGTCACAATCTGTGCGGTCGCGTCGTAGTTATCCACGTTCAAAGTCAAGACACCAGAGGCCTGCGCTTCGGTGATCACCACGGTTTTGGGACTCTCTGCTGGGCGCTGCAAGAATCCGGCCGCAGGCGCTTGTTCCACGAAGTAGGTACCTGCTACTAACCCATCGAAACGGTAATTTCCATTAACATCCGACGCCAAAGAGTCAATAAAGAGATCATCACCTCCCGCCACACCGCCACTGCTGTTGAACGTTCCATTACCCCCATCGCGGTAGAGAAAGACAGTTGCCCCGGCAACTTCTGCATCTCCGACATCGAGACCATCGTCTGTCAAGTCAACGAACAAGTTGCCAGCTATGGCGCCGATGTCGCCTGCTAGCAATCGCCGCATCTCCATCGGCTCAAGTCGCAGGGCTCGGTTACGGGAGCTTCGCGTGCGACGTTGGGTCGTCTTTTTCTGGGTCAATCGCGCGAATAAACGAGCCAATAAGCTAGCCATAAAGCTTGCTCCTTCCGTGGAACCGCAACCAAATGCAAAAAGGGCTCAACCTGTCCCTAATCGGAGGTCGAGCCCTGGAGTTGTTGCAGGGGATGCGGCTGTGAACCACGCTACCAGCGGAACTCGCCACCAAAGCTTAGACCTTGAACCCAATAATCGGTCTCCACGAACTGAAACTGCGGTCGGTTTGGCAAGGAGACAGCAGTTTGTTGAGGTGCAAGTAGGTTCGGGTTGATGTTTGAATCGATTTGATCGCCTGGGCGAACTACGTTACCCCAGTAGATCAGCGAATAGCCAGCGGTTAACCGCACACGCTTGGTCAACTGGTAACCCGCAGTTAAGCCGAGTTCGGGGACCATGGTGAACTGATTGCGTTCGAATGTGCCGATGTTGCTGGATTGAGCGAGGAAGCCGGTGTTGTGGGTTGTAGTGACACCTGGGTTAGCACCCGCAGTTATTACCGAGTTACCTGACACGTTGACCGTCTGATGCACGTTGCCGATCCCCACTCGCATCAAAGCATCGAGTGACCACCAGCCGCGCCGACCTTGCCAAAGTACACCCAACTCCGCACCGTTGAACTGGTTGCGAGCCTCAAAGCGATCGGTAATGTCGAACGTTCCAGGACTGGCTGTGGTTAGCGAAGTTAACTGTTCACGAGCCTGCAACGATTCATCCAGCTCCCAAAAACGGTAGCCCAAGGTGGCATCGATCCGCCAAGAAGTAGGTACAGCCTGGCAGGTCAGGTTTGAGAAGCCGCAACCGTCGGAGCAACACAGCTGCTTTCGAAAGCGAACCGCTGCTCCGTCGAGCTGGCTGGTTACGTCCACAGCTAAGCTGCCGCGGATCACGTTCGGAAAAGCCACCAATTCCGAATCCTGTGAGCCGGTCAGCACATTGAAAAAGGGTCGGGCGATTACCGGGGTACCATTGGATGTTTGAAAGAACGAGTCGGTTTGCTCAGCCAAGCCCGTGTATTCACCCTCGATTCCAATGCCAGGAAAGGATGACAGCCACCAGCCGAAACGAATGCGGAAGCCAGAGCCGTCGTTATCCAGCACTTCATCCGCACCATACAGAACACGAGTGCTTGGCAGCCCCAACACACCAGCCGCTGCCTGGGTCGTTCCCCCTGTCGTAGCCAGGGCAGGTAGCTGCATTCCACTTTGGTACCAGAGCAAGTACTCGGCACTGACCCATCCGTGGGCGGGGAAGCAGATGCAGAACCGACCTGGTGAATTGCATGTATTGCACAGACTGCCAAAACCACCGCCATGACTGCAACTGCCGCAGCCACCCCCATCGCAGCTTGAGCAACCACCTCCATGGATTTCACCTGGCATATTGTCCACGATGTATTCGCCATCACCAACCACGTATCCCGGGTCGTGCGTGACGACATGGCTGGCTGGCCGCACCGGTTGGTTGGAACGCGGCGCTCGAGGTCGCTCGCTGCCGCGAACCACACGTGGCTGTCCCACCCCGCGATTCTCTTGGGCAACGATGGATGGGGTAGCAGATGCTTGTCCCACAATCAGAGCAACTAAGGCTAAAAGTCTTTTCACGATTGCCGCGCCTTCCCTAACGAAACTTGGCGTACCTGCGGCTCACCACGGATTGAATGGGAGGCCGCAAACTCTTTCCAGGCTATCTAGCACTGGGCTCGAGAGTTTGTATCGACCCGGCACAGGCCGGACATTAAGCCCAATCGTAAAAAATCACTTTTTCATAAAAGTCGCCGCAATCGCTACAAACCACCTAAACCGTGCAAAGATCATCAGCCCCGAACATAGCCGGTGATGCTATCGATTTTCCAATGGAGGGGTTGGGGTCTGTCCCCAATCAGCCCTCAACCGGCAAGCGGCTGTGCCACGGGCTATCTATTAGGGGGGATGGGGTGTGTCCCCATCACCTACCACCCATCATCTACCACCCATCATCTACCATCGAGAATGTCCAACTACGCAACCCCGTTTTCACCATCCTCAACCGACCGAAATCCATCCGCGAATGCGACCGCGAACTAACATGAAGCCTCGACTGTCGATCCTGCTCATACTGCTCGCCACCGTTTTGCCCGGGTGCTCCCCGACAGAAGAGTCAGCCTCCAGTGGTTTTGACGTAGCTGCCCAAGACACACAAACCGGCGAAGTGCAGTGGATCGAATTGACCGCGATCTCCCTCTCCGACGCCGAAAGCGTAATGTCTGGCTTCTGTGAAAAACAGATTGGCGGGCAAGCATTCCCTGCACCGGTCTTAGATATACCGGTGAAAGAAGGTGTCATCGGCAAGCGTCGTGGATTCAGAGATGCGGGTGCGAGCACGCGGTGGGCGAGCACTTAAGTTGAATGAGGCCTGGCGATGGGCCCCACTGACCGGTGACTCTCCAACAGTGGTTGCTTGTGAAGCCATGGGCGCCACTATCATGCGACTCACATTTCACTAGACCAAGCCCCAATTGGCGGGTCGCTCAGCCTATACGACCTGATAAATCGAGTACACTGGGATGTTGGACAAGGCCGACAGCGTCCGAGGATTACTCATTGTGTCTTTCACTGCGACTACAAGATGAAACCGATTTTATGTTCTTTAATCTGCGTTTTGACGATGGCCGCGTTTTTACAACTGCCAATTGGCGCACTGAATGCGCAGACGACTGAGACGCAACGTTCAGAGTCGCCAGCGAGTGACGCACCTTCACCTAATCCAAGGCATGGTGACGAAACGCCAGAGGGGGCTATTCGATCGTTCTACACAGCCATCGCGATGGCGGATCGCGATACGGTCGAGTACCTGCTTGCGAAACCCAAGCAATTGCAAGATTGGATCGACGCACAACTCGACATCACCTACGCGTTTCACCGTTTCAGTGAGGCTGCCAAATCGCATTTCGGCGATGAGGGGAAAGCTCTGTACATGCCAGCGCCTGCGTTGGTTGCCCTAAAGCAGTTGAATGAAAACAAGCCCAAAGAGATGGGCGATAAAGCGGAATGGACCACGAATCCGCGACTTCCAACGAAGCTTATTCGTAAAGACGGGCATTGGAAGATGGATATCGTCAGTTCGTTCGAAAAGCCGGAGCACCTTCAACTGATCAGTAAAGAGCTGGCAAAAACCGCTGCTTACATTGATGCCATCGCCGAAGAGATGGAAAACGGTCACTTCGATACGATCGAGAAAGTTCGTGCGGAACTCAAGCGGCGAAGGGACGCGCAGAACTCCGCGAAGCCGTAAAGCCAGGCTCTGCAAAGTCGATTGGGGTAATCCCACATGGATCGCATTGGTGCGATACGCATCGGTCCCGGGGTTCCAAGCAAGTTGCCACACGTTGTCCGGGATAACTGATGTGCCCCTTGTGACTAACTTCGGACGGTAGTTCGAGTCGTATTGACTAGAATGCTAAGGGAGTTGGACCGGTGATGATCTCGACCGTTTTGGCCGAGTTACCACCTGAAGTCAAAGGGGAAAGAGTCCAAGGTGGCGATCGTGGCTCGCATGCGAAAGTTCACCAGCATCCTCAATCTGCTGGTCGAGGCAGATCATCTGTGGGAAAACAAAACGAGCGTTTGAACGGGTTGCCGTACAAACGCTCCCAGACACCTCATTGACGCACCGTCGACTCGGCTATCCTCGTAAGGTTGTGTCCCCACAGAGCCTCACTCCGTTTCGCCAAGCCCTGCTAGTAACCACCAAAGAACGTTGCATTATTCGCACTCGCACAGGGATATCATTGAACACCCGAGCCATGCCTCAAAAAATCCAACCCCCCTGTCCGAAACTGACTTCGAGAGCGGAATTTCAAAAAGACTTTTGAAATCAGCTATTGACCAAACTTAAGACCGTCGCTGACCCGTTTCTAGAGTTGGCGAGCCGATTGGAGGCCTGTTGGAGTGCAACTGGCACGTCGCTGCAGGCGAAATACGCCTCGACCCCACGGCTGGAGCGCAGCGTCCTCAAGGTGTCGATGTCGACGATCGCCCAGGCTTGGCTGCCGAGCTGCGATGCGGCCTCTTCATGGGGTGGGTCGGCCGGAGCCTCGGGTGATACTGCCGCAGCGGCCTTCTTCCTCAGGCCACGCGACTTGTTTGAGTACCAACGGGGACGACCAGTATCAGCATTCGCGCCAACAGCACTGACCAAAAGAGTGCACGGTACTTAGGCGCGATCCATCGCTTCGTAAAGCGAAGCAGAGGGGGTGTGGGGTGTGTCCCCATCGGGAAAGCGGGGTTCCGCTAATTTTGCGTTGATGGCACTTCGATCTGGGTGGAATGCGGTTAGCATTAGGCGGGCTTGTGGCGGGCTTTTTTGAGTCAACCATCCGCCGCCTACTGCTTATGGAGCTCAGACGGCGGCCGAACGTTTAGGCTCCGCACGAGCGTCGCACTTCCTCGTACACCGGGATACAATGGTAGGAACACTGGTGAGACCTCAACACTGTTTGGCTTCGGCGGAGGGAGCGACTTGAAAGAGCTGTGCAAATTAAAGAAAAAGGAATTGCAGGCTTTACTCCCCCAGCTGGCCGCGTCGCTAGCTGACGCGCCACTCTTTATGTGCCGAAAATGTGCGCGGGTCGCACCCGACAAGGGCTGGTTGTGCAAGCCCTCGGCCGTTTCCAAGGTGCTCAGCGAGAGCCCAGTCGACTTTGAACTTATGCAGTCGGCTGAAGGAAACTGAGTGTGGACGACGACGATGTGGAGTTGACTGCCTACCACGAAGCGGGACATGCAGTCGTCGCTGCGATCTTAGGGGGCCGCGTGTGGGGTATCAGCCTCATTCCGGAAAGTGAGGGGGTTCGGAAAGCTGGGGAGTTAGAGATCCATTGGCCGCGAGGCCGCATGACCGCCTCGCAAATCGCCACCTGCTCGGCGAAAGTAGCGCTAGGAGGGCCCGTTGCCGAAATGCTCTACCAGGGTGAACCATTGCATCCCGGCTTGGTGCCGCACTGGCGTGGCGACTGGGAGACCGCCTGGACCGCCGCGCGTTTGCAGTGGCCCGATGCACGCCAGCGATTGGCCAAGCTGGAGCTTCTGACTGCGGAACTGCATCGGATCTTAGGTGAGTCCGCTATCTGGCAGACGATCGCCGCATTAGCCGATGAGCTTCAAGCGCATGAACTGCTGGAGAGTGATGAGGTGCACGAAGTAATTGAGCAATGGCTTCCCTCGGCCTATTGCCGAAACCAGCCACCGATGCTCTAAATGCGCAAACTACGCAAGTTGCTTGCGTGCAGAACGGATTGAAACTCTGGGGTGGCAGGGATGAGTAGGTCGGCGGTAAGTCGGGTTGCTAAACGAAAGCGAAGGTTTCGGGTTCGTTCTACTATTGGAGCGGCCCCTGGCACGTTGCTCACCCATGAGTCGAGCGAAGCCACGTCGGTGCGTGTGATCCGTTACGACGGCCAGACCTCCTCGGACACCCCCATCACTTCAATTCATGAATTGAAGTCTCTGGTCAACAAAGCGGATGCCAAACTGGGAGTCCACCGTCGCGAGCACGCGAACTGGGCGTTGAAACCACAGGGGGACCACAAACCGGTTAGTTGGATCAACGTCGATGGATTGAGCGACACGCGCTTGATCAAGCAGATTGGTGATTTTCTTGAATTGCACCCATTGGCTTTAGAAGATGTGGTCAATGTGCACCAACGCGCCAAGTTGGAGGCCTACGGTGACACGCTGTTTTTTGTCGTCCGCATGCCGGTCGACGACATCGCGTTCCACACTGAGCAGTTCAGTTTGTTCCTGTGCGGCAACATCGTCTTGACGCTGCAAGAACGCGAAGGGGACTGTTTGAATGCAGTTCGCGAGCGCATTCAGGCTGGGGCGGCACGCATGCGTGGCTTTGAAGCAGACTATTTAACGTATGCAATTGTCGATTCCATCGTCGACGGCTATTTCACCGAGCTCGAAAAGTTCGGGAGTCGGCTCGATGAAATCACGAATGAGCTTGGTGTAAGCGATACTAAAGACCTACCGCTGCGGTTGCACAACATCCGGGACAGTTTACTGAGCATGCGCCGCGTGGTGCGACAACAACGCGATGCACTGCAACAATTGATCAGCGAGCGGCGCCCAGCGATTGCCGACGAAACCCAGCTCTATTTCCGCGACTGTTTGGATCATATGAACCAATTGCTCGACGCGACTGACGCGGAGCGCGAGACATGTGCTGAACTGCGCGAGCTATATTTTGCTTTGCTCGGGCAGCGGAATAACGATGTGATCAAGGTTTTGACGATTGTGTCGACGATTTTTATCCCCATGAGTTTTATCGCGGGGGTGTACGGAATGAATTTCGACACCAACGTTTCGCGATTCAACATGCCCGAACTGCATTGGGCTTATGGTTATCCTGCCGCCCTGGCCGCGATGGCGCTGGTTGCCACCGGCCTCGTGTGGTACTTGCGGTCGAAGAGGTGGCTCAGTTGATGGAGATTTGTGATTCAAGGGCAATGTTCAGGCGAGGCACCCACAATGACTGAGCAGTTACCCGTAAACATCATGCCCCAGCCGGATGATTGGACGTGTGGTCCAACCTGCCTGCATGCGGTCTATCGCTACTATGGCGAAGAGGTTGACTTGGGTGCGATCATCGAACGGGTCCCCAAGCTGGATGGTGGCGGTACGTTGGCGGTCCTACTTGGCTGCGATGCGCTCAGTCACGGCTACCGGGCCAGAATTTACACTTTCAACTTGACGGTCTTCGATCCATCCTGGTTTCGTGCGCCCGGGGTCGACATTGCGGCCAAACTGCGTTCTCAGGCTGAATACAAACATGACATGCGATTGCGTGCTGCCACGGCGGGCTACTTGGAGTTCCTGCGTCTGGGGGGTGAATTCCGAATGGTCGACCTGAGTCCGGCTCTTATTCGGAAGTACTTGGTGCGGAATGTGCCGCTCTTGACCGGCCTGAGCTCAACCTACCTTTACGGTGAACGCCGCGAGATCAACCCAACTCAGGAGCAATGTGATGTGCGAGGTGTCCCCCAAGGGCACTTTGTGATTATGCGGGGTTACGACCGTGAGACGAAGTTGGTGCGCGTGGCAGATCCATATCTTAAAAATCCGTGGAGCAAGAATCTTGAGTATGAAGTGCCGATTGAGCGGGTCATCACCGCCATTCTCTTGGGGGTACTTACCTATGACGCGAATCTGTTGTTGATTCAGCCAGCGAGCGACCAACATGCTCCCAACACGCATCGTAAAACACCCACCCCACCACCTCCTCACACCCACATCTAGGAAATTGCAAGTGCCCGCAATTGTCGTTGCCAATAGCCCCAAAGATTGGCCGTTCCAAATTCCCAATGTCGAAATTGTTGACGCCCGCAGTTACCTGACAAAACCGGAGTACAGCGAACTCAAGAACGTCCGCGTTTTCAATCTCTGTCGGTCGTACCGCTATCAGGCTACCGGCTATTATGTGTCGCTGCTGGCCGAGGCCCGCGGGCATCGGCCGCTTCCGGCAGTCACCACGGTTCAGGACCTGAAGAGCCAGTCGGTGGTGAAGATCGTGGCCTCGGATTTGGACGAGCTCATTCAAACCAGCATGAAGCGGATCGTTTCGGATCACTTTGAACTGAGCATCTACTTCGGTCGAAACATGACCGAGACCCACCAACGGTTAGCGACCCGTCTGTTCAATCAGTTTCAAGCGCCTCTACTACGGGCGGAATTTGTAAGGAGCGAGGAGGAGTGGCTGATGAAGGGGGTGTCGGTCATTCCAGCCAGCGAAGTACCGGAAAAGCATTGGCCGTTTGTGATTGATGCTGCCACAAAGTACTTCGAAGGGCAGGCGCCAAAAACTAGTCGAAAGGCCAGCTTCCGCTTTGATCTGGCCATACTCACCAACGAAGAAGAAGACGAACCGCCGTCGGACGACAAGGCCATCGAAAAGTTCGTCAAGGCGGGCAACGCGCTCGGCATGCGGACCCAGATTATTGCTCGCGATGATTACGCACGGATCGCCGAATTTGATGCGCTGTTCATCCGCGAAACGACCGCCGTGAATCACCACACCTATCGCTTCGCACAACGGGCGCAAAGCGAAGGAATGGTGGTGATGGACGATCCGCTGTCCATCGTCAAATGCAGCAACAAAGTGTACCTCGCTGAGCTCATGTCGCGGCACAAAATCTTGACTCCCAAAACGATGGTGGCCCACAAAGACAATTGGCAGGGGATGCAAGACCTGTTGGGCATTCCGCTAGTTCTGAAGAAACCCGACAGTGCGTTTTCGAAAGGGGTCATCAAGGTTTCGACTGACGAAGAACTGGAGATGGCCATGAAGGAAATGCTGGCCGATTCCGACTTGGTGGTCGCGCAAGAGTTCCTGCCAACGGAATTCGATTGGCGGATCGGGATCATCGACCGCCAACCGCTATTCGCCTGCAAGTATTACATGGCCCCCAAGCACTGGCAGATCATTCGACAGGAAAGCACCGATCGAAACAGCCGGTACGGTCGAGCCGAGACCATGCCGGTGGAAATCGCCCCGCGCGGAGCCGTTCGCACCGCACTGAAAGCGGCTAATCTGATCGGTGATGGATTTTACGGCGTCGATATCAAAGAATTGGCTGGTAAGTTTTATGTAATTGAGGTCAATGATAACCCCAACGTCGATCGCGGCGTTGAAGACACGATCTTACGCGATGATCTGTATAACCGCGTGATGCGGGTCTTCTTGCAACGGATCGAAATGAAGAAAGCAAACGTGTATCAGTCATGACCCAGGATCGACTTGGACTGTTTGAGGCGTTCGGCATTGAACTCGAGCTGATGATCGTCGACTCCACGACACTCAACGTATTGCCCATTTGTGATCAATTGTTGACTGCAGCGGCGGGTGAGCTCACTGGCGAAGTCGAGTTTGGGCCGATCAGCTGGAGCAATGAACTGGCGCTGCATGTGCTGGAGCTCAAGGTCACCGAGCCGGTTAGCAATTTAAGCACCATGGCTGGCTTGTTTCAGCAGAGCGTGCAGCACGCCAATCAACTCCTGACGCAGTGGAATGCGCGGCTCATGCCCTCCGCCATGCATCCCTGGATGAATCCCGATCGCGAGATGGTGCTGTGGCCCCACGACTACAGCCCAGTTTATAGTGCCTTCGACCGGATCTTCAACTGCAAGGGGCACGGTTGGGCCAATCTGCAAAGCACCCACTGGAACTTTCCGTTTGCCGACGATGCGGAGTTTGCCAAGTTGCATGCGGCGATTCGAGTCATCTTGCCGCTGCTTCCCGCGCTAACGGCCAGCTCTCCCATCTACGACGGACGACTGGGTGGTTCACTCGATTCTCGGCTGGATGTCTATCGTCGCAACTCGGCGATTATTCCGTCGATTGCTGGCCGCGTTGTCCCCGAGCCGGTCTACTCCGAAGCCGATTATGAGCGCGAGATTTACCAGGTGATGTACCGCGATATTGCACCTCATGATCCCGCTGGCATCCTACAACATATTTGGCTCAACGCGCGCGGTGCCATAGCGCGATTTGATCGAGGTGCGATCGAAATACGTGTCCTCGACAATCAAGAGTGCCCAGCGGCCGATCTGGCATTGGGGCGACTCATCGCCGCCGCGCTGGCCGCTCTGGTGGATGGAAGATGGAGTGCAACCGTAGAGCAATCCCAGCTCGATACCGAAATGTTGGCGAGTGTCTTATGGGATGTAGTCAAGTCGGGCTTCAAGGCCCAGGTCCCTGAACCGTTATCAGCCATGTTCGGAATCCGCGGTTCGTGTACGGCGCGTGATATCTGGAGCAAGGTCATGCACGATCAGCCTAACGAACTGCGACAAGTGTGGGGACTTTACCTAGAGCATGGCAATTTGGCCGAGCGAATTCTGAAATCGCTGGCCGGCGACCTGACGCATGAAAATTTGCAGCGGGTCTATGGTCAGCTCTGTGATTGCTTGCAGCAGGGCACTTTTTTTGGGTTGGATGTGCCAAGATGAAGAGTGGCAGCGGCGGCAAACTTACAAGGCAACTGACTGCACCCGGGGCGACGCATCTCTTGCTCAGTTGCGAGCATGGAGGGCACTCGGTTCCGAGCAAATACAGGAAGCGCTTCGTAGCCCATCAGCCATTGTTGCAGACCCATCGCGGTTGGGACCCGGGGACTCGACAACTGGGCGAACAGTGGGCGGAAGCGCTGGGCTATGACTTGCACTTGTCGACGACCACGCGGTTGTTGATCGATCTCAATCGCAGCGAGCACCACCGACGCCTCTTCTCCGAGATCAGTGAAGGTCTGTCCGCCGAGGAGAAGGAAGAGGTCAAGGCGATCTACTATCGGCCGCATCGACAAGCCATTGTGGACGAGATCAAGCGAGCTGTTGCCGTTGGAAAAAAAGTGGTGCATCTCGCCTTGCACAGCTTCACTCCAGTGCTCGGCGGTCACACACGTAGGGCGGAGATCGGCATACTGTACGACCCTCGCCGCGCTGGAGAAGTGAGTTTGTGTGGGAGCTGGCGAGCCGCTTTGCGTGAGGCCCAGCTAGACTGGCGGGTGCGGATGAATTATCCCTACCGTGGCACCGCCGACGGACTCACCACGGCACTCCGACGGCAGTTTTCGCCGGACGATTATGTGGGTGTCGAGTTGGAGGTCAACCAGCAACTGGTACTGCAAGGAGGTCGCTGCTGGGGAGCGTCTCGGAAACGACTCATCGACACTTGTAACCAAGCACTCGCGGCGCTCGAAGCAAGTTGACCTTAGAATTTCCAACGCAGTTCGACCCGCGATCCGCGAATGTCTTCTGAGTCGCGCAGCCAACCGTACATGTGATCCGTTCTGAAGATCCAGGCGTTGTTCAGCGGCTTCTGATAACGCAACCCCAAGGCATATTGGTCGCTGGCGGCATTGCGAAATTCCTGGCTGCCACTCGTCCCCAGGGCTGCGGCTTCTAAGACGAGTTGATGGGAAAAGTTGGTTCCCATCAAGTTGACACCCAACGCGGCGCCATAGGCATTGTGGCCAGTCACATCCAGGGTCGGGTAGCCGGTTAGCGCATCGGTTTCAAAGTTGATCCCGACGTTATTTAGAATACCACCTGTGCCGCCTGCTCGCCCTAAACTCTGCGGACTCCCCTGACCGTAAAACAAGTTGAAGTAGGGTACAACGGTATTGGGGTAGGCGCTGATCAACGAATTCTCCAAGAGGAGCAGGTGCCCGGAGGCGGTCTTTTCTTCGTCGGGCAGTTGTTGATCCAGATTGGTGATGTAACGAATCGAATTGGAGATCCGCATAAAGTAGCGACGCGTGAAAGCTACGGCTAAATTGTGATAGCTCCGATCCCCCCCCGTTTTATCGTTTACGTATGCGTAGTTGGTTTCGATATGCCCTTCGTAAGCGTCGATGAACCAAGCAGTGCCGAAGAACTCGGCGGCACTGTTTTCCCCAGTAAACGCATCGCTGGTCACTTGGTCGCTGGCCCAAAAAAAGGTGGCATCGTAGTTGGCCCAGTTCAGCAACCGACTGTGCCGCGTCGGGAGAGCGAAGGCTCCGCCGATCACATTGTCGTTGGCCCAAATTCCGTTTTGATAGATAAGCGGAATGAAGCCAAAGGTGAATGGCAAATCGAAGGGTGCATCCGCATCGTTCAACCCGCCAACAATCGCTCCCGCATCCCCTTCGAAAAAAAGTGTGTCCAGGCGCAAGTCGGTGCGGTTCACGAATTCGAGGTCGTTGGTGAAGTCGACGCGGGTGAAGTCGCCAGCCCGATCGAGTGGTCCCATAAACGCATGAATGCGTTCGGTCGCGGTCAACTCCAGATCCATGTCCAGGTTCAGGCGACTGGCCCACACATCGGCAGCTCCTTCGGTTGCGCGGTTGAGTCCCACTCCGGTCCGATAATCTCCGTAAACCATGAAGTGGGGCATCACGAGGTTGGTCGAGCCGAACCAGTCTTTGCCTGGTGGATAGATACCGCCGGTGTAGAGCGGACGGCCCCACTCGAGCAGCGGGCGTTGCGTTGGCACCGCAAACTTGCCACGGTAGATCAACTCGGCAGACAGCGGATCGAGCATTTCCTGAACATAGGGATGCACCGATGGCGCGAACGCTTGCAGCTCCACCGGTATGCGGCGGGCAAGCGGATCGACGTAGGGCATGTCGGTGGGGAGCACAAAGAACTCTGGCCCGTTGTAGGGAACCTTCGTGCCAGCGGACGACGTGAGGGTGTTTGTAGGCTGGCTGCTGGTCGCGGTGTTTGGTGGTGTGCTGTTTGGTGGTGTGCTTGCGTGCTCGGGGGAACTGGCAGCGTGAGGCATGAGCCCTGGGGTGGGTGTGAGCGGCGGATGCGGCCTGAGCGGTGGTGGAGTGCTTGGTAGAAAACTATTCCCAGGCGAATTCGGTTGGCGACTGTCGGTTGACGGAATCGCGAAGATATCCTCGAGCGGGGAACTGCTGGGTTGACTGCCGCCCAGCGGCGCGGCGGGAGCGGGTACAGGTTGCTGCTGTGGTCGCTGCTGTGGCGGCGGAAGAAGGTCGTCGCTGGCTGGGCTGGTTGTTGGGCTGGTTGTTGGGCTGGCTGTTGGGCTGGCTGGGCCGCTTGTTGGGCCGCTTGTTGGGCTGGCGTTGGGTGGTTGCAGCGCTCGCACCCCGGGAATCGCCATCTCTGCGAACGCTTCGTCGTCGGAACTTTGACGAAGCGCGGTACCCACTGACCTTAACTGCAAACCAGGGCTGGCAACTGGCGGAATAGATAGCATGCTAACCTTTGGCATGCTAACCTGAGGCACGCTGGCCGCTGGCGGTTTGGCATGACTCGGTTGCAATTCGAGCTCAAACGTCGCGCTTGGATAGGGAATTCCCAAGGTCACCCGCGCGGGAGGAAACGGCTGTGACGGAAACGGCTGCACGGGAGGCTGCTGGGAGCAAGCGACGGTTGCTCCCCACAGAATGCTGCCAGCCAACGACAGCCCCAGAGCGCGTGCCAGCCCGAGCGGCGTACACGGCGAGCTGTTTCTTGTTGGGAGGAAGCGTGCAGTCATCATTACTCGACAGTGAACTCAACCGCGTAAGGATGGATGTCGATGGTTTGTTCGAGCATGCGACGCTCCATTTCCGGAGTCGCGTTACAAAATCGCATGAAGTAGATGGGTTCGAGCCGACTCCGCATGCGAACGCTTAGTCGATAACTACCCGGCTGGTTGAGCAGGTGATGTGGAACGGTGTACCGGGCCTTGCGCGAATCAAGTGGTGGAATCGAGTGGTTCTCCAGTCGAATGAAGGGCGGGTGATTTAATACCGAGACCGGCTGAGCGCCCGGTCGCAGGAACGGGAGCTGGTCGATGTCCACGTTGATCGGCAGGTACATCTCGCGTTCGGTTCCCTTGACCCCGGTGATTAGGAACTGAGTCTGTAAGTTGAATAGCTGTCGGTCGGGCGGGAGGATGCGTTGCGTAACTTGCTGCGAATGTTGATTGGCCAAGTCGCCGTTGGCGTCGAGGTAACCGGTCTCCCACAGCCACTGGCCGTTGGGGCCTGTGAGCACCACGTTGAGCCAAAGTTGGGGTTGCGCGCCCAGTGATCCGCTGGGCATGTTGTGCCCCTCACTGATGTTGCTCACAACGTAGTGAAAGCGCAGATCTCGGCTGCGGCGGACGGGTGAGTCAAAGAAGGGGCCATCGATTTTGGAACCCGCCTCCATAACGGCGATGGAGGAAGCTTTTTTGATATCCAGCAGTTTGAAATTTTCGTCAAGCACCTTGCGGGCATCGCGCCGCTCGTCGGCGGAGTCCCAAGCTTTGGGAAAGTTAACCGTGCGCATCCGCTTGGCAATACTTTTCTCAAAAGCATCGGTTCCCCAATCGCTTCGCCAATCAAATTCCATCCACTGTTCCATGGTCCAGCGGAGGGCCTTTTCGTTATGCGGGAAGATGCCTGGGTGGGCGATTGAGTTACCCGGTCCAAAAAACATATGATTCGAGTGCTTGCGGTTGTTATCGACCGTTTTTCCGCTGATTTCGGCGGCAGGTCCGTAGGAGTAACCCAACGGCTTACCGGGGACTTGGCCCATGTGGCAATCTTGGCAGCTGATCCCCTTTTTGCAGGCTGGCCCAGCGCGATACTGTGCCCAGACGATTTCCAATCCGATCCCCGGATGTACGTCTACTTGATGGCACGAGGCACAGAATCCAGAATCGGATAACTGTTCGAACTTGATCCCTTGACGGTGTAACGTTTGACCAGGACTTTTGTTGTTCGAGTCGAGTTTGACTTTGAAGTTGTCTTTGTCTGCGAGCACACGCTGGATGCCATCTCCGCCTATACTTCCGAACACTGGGTCGTGTAGTTGGCCAGGTTCTATGCGTCGTTCACCGTTTACGAGTCCGTAAGCCTCTTGCACGCGATGGCAGGCGATGCACGTCACCCCTTCGCGATACACATAGGGTGCATCCAGAATGGAAGCTTCGCGTGGAAAACCCGCTTGTGTAGCCACCGGCGCGTGGCAGCGCATGCAGAACGTGCCGATCGTCCCCTGGCTAACCTGGGAGATAGCTTGCTCGAATTTGTGAAACATCGGCGAGACCGCGGCGTAGGCGTGCGCACTAACTCGCCACTCATCGTAGATCCTTTGGTGGCAAGGGGCACATTGCATGGCCGACGGGTAGCAGTTGTCGATGTAAAGTTTGGCATGTGGATCCTCTCCATCATCCAAACCTATTCGCAGCGGTTGGTCGACGCCATGTCCCGCGCCAGGCAGTTCGCTTCTCGCTGGCCCCATGGACTCGAGTGCCGAGAGCGGGCTCTCATCGGCAACTTGCGTCCCACCGAGGGCATGTTGATTATTCAGCAAGCCGTCGCTGTTGCTTAGTAAGTCGTTGTTTGGATCTTGCAACGCCTGCTTCAACCTGGTTGCCAGGACAAATGCGGGACTTGGAGTGCGGGAGCTTTGCGAGGCGGTGGAGTGGGGAGGGCTGAGTTGACTGAACCGGTAAGTGGCTGCCAACGCTTGAGGCATGGTGGATTGTGGTGCGGTTGAGGGGGCCGTAGCCTGTAATGCAGGGAAGAGATAGACCTGTCCGTCGCTTGCCTGCCATGGCGATGTGGTGGCATTATGCCTGGGCGTTTGAGCTCTAACGCCGCTTCCACAAATGACAATTGAACAGGCCGCTCCAGCAAGCGCGCGTCCCAAGAACGCCAAGACTTGGCTCAGCCCTCTTCGTCCGCTATGGTTCATTTTTTCCTCAAAGACAATTGACGGTTGTGCGGAGGCTTTGTCTCTGACGACACTTCTCTTCCGGTATCGACCATTGCAATCGTAAGAAACAGCATTTCCCTCGTTTCCGTCACAACCCTGCGAGTTGTGCTAGCTATCCGTCAGCGAAGCTCAGTTCACAGACTCCTCCATTTTTGCCAGCTCACAGAACTTCAAGCTGCGCGCGTCGATCTATAGTTTATTGGATGACGTTTCGTTAGTTGCATGGAGTTAAAGCATGGTTCGCAATGTCGACCTTCGTTCATCGTTCCGTTGCGCGGTGGCGCCAGAGGACGGTGCTGGACAGCTGAAAATCAATGGCAAGCTGCATGACTGCCGAGTTACAGACACCTCCAGTGAAGGCTTCGGAATCCTGATTGGTCGCAAGATGGGTTGCACAGTCACCCACCGCTCGCGTTTGGTGCTGTTTTATCGCAACGAGAAATGGGAAGTAACGAAGCTCTGGGAATTTCAGGACAACGATCGCGAGATTGCGATTGGGCTGGCGCGGGTGCGGGAGCTGTCGAAGTTGAAGTCCCCGGTCTCGCTCGGATTGAACTTAATGCCGCGAATTAGTGCGAATACAGACCCCTCTTTTTTAGTAGCTTTGTTGCTTGCCTTGATGCTCACTTGCCTTTGTCTGCCGGGCATTGGCGATAATCTGGGGACGGCTCCGAAGGTGCGGAGCGGGGTGAACTCGATGCTGGACTACGTCAAAGAGACTTTCAATTAGGCCCTCGAGCTGCTACGCTTTGATCCTTTTAGGCTCAAACGCGTGCAACTCAGACGATTGGGGCGGTCTAAGACTTA
This sequence comes from Pirellulaceae bacterium, assembly GCA_041751975.1. GTDB lineage: Bacteria > Planctomycetota > Planctomycetia > Pirellulales > Pirellulaceae > Aureliella. Next base: position 40,562 of record JBGSHW010000049.1, on the reverse strand, counting down.
ATGGTTAGGTCTGTGATCGAAGCTTGCAGGAGGGCCCACGAACATTTCGACCCCCGTGGTGAGCAACTTGGACGTCAATTTAGCTGATTACATTCGGGAAATCCCCGATTTCCCCAAACCGGGTATTCTCTTCCGAGACATTACGCCGCTTCTTTCCTCCCCTTTGGCGTTTCATGCAGCCATCGATCGGTTGGCAGAACGCTATGCCGATCGACGCATTGACACCATCGTGGCTGCCGAATCGCGGGGCTTCATCTTTGGCGCACCTTTGGCATTAAAGTTGAACACGGCCTTCGTTCCCGTTCGCAAACCGGGAAAACTACCCTTCAAGACCCACCGGCATTCCTATGATCTGGAATACGGCAGCGATACGCTGGAGATCCATTCGGATGCTGCCAGAACCGGCGAGCGTGTGCTGGTCGTTGATGATTTGCTCGCGACCGGAGGAACGGTGCAGGCATGCATCAAACTGCTCGAAAATTTTGAGGTAGAGATCATCGAGTGCGCGTTTTGCATTCATTTGACCGCTTTGCAGGGAGAGAAGAAATTTGAACCCTATCCGGTTTTCAGCTTGATTCAATACTGACCGCATTTCGTCGTGGACGAGGCTACGAGTCCCGCATTTCGTCGTGGACAAGCCGCCCGCACCCGTCAATTGGACTCAAGCTCTATTTCGTTGCCTACAATGAAGGGGCGACGCGACAGCGGGTGGATCGAATCATTATCAAATCGTGAATGTATGTCCGACGAAACGGAATTCAGTGCAGAAGTAGGTGAGGACCGTCCGCAACCCGACCCGTTTGTGGCAGGGGCGGCTAATCCAGGCGAAGCGACTGGGGAGACTCCAAGCGAATCCAACTTGGCTCAACTGGGAAGCGACGCCGATCCATTGGACGAAGTAAGCAGCGATGCTCCGTTCGGTTTTCGTCGTGCAGCGGAGAAGGTACGGCAGTTCCCCACCACGCCGGGAATCTATTTGATGAAGGACTTGGCCGGCCGAGTGATCTATGTGGGCAAAGCCAAGAATTTGCGGAGCCGTGCGGGGAGTTACTTTCTCAAGGCGGCCCAGCAAGAGCAGCGAACGGCCAACTGGGTCAACGAGATCTGCGACATCGACTTTATGGAATGCGAGAGCGAAGTGGACGCGCTGCTGATGGAGAGCCGGCTGATCAAAGATGTGCAGCCGAAGTACAACAAAGATCTCAAGGACGACAAGACCTTTCCGTACCTGATGATCACCACCCGCGAGGACTTTCCGCGAGTTGAAGTGACGCGCGAGCCACGGAGCTCGGGCGTCAAGCTCTACGGGCCGTTTGCCAGTGCGGGTGCCCTACGGGGGGCCGTGCAAGTGCTGCAGCGGATTTTCAAGTTCAGAACTTGTTCGCTCGATATCGAAGCCGAAGACCCGCGCTGGAAGTGGTTTCGTCCGTGCCTGTTGGCTTCAATCAAACAATGCACTGCACCTTGCAATCTGCGGATCTCCAAAGAAGACTACCGCCTAGACATCAAGCGTTTGCAGACTTTTTTGGAAGGTGGCAAGAAGAAGCTGCTTACGCAGATGCAGGAGGAAATGTCGGCCGCTGCCCAGACGCTGCAATACGAAAAGGCCGCCCGCTTGCGCGATGAAATCAAGATGCTCGAGCGACTCGATGAACGCGGCGAACTAGACACGCATGTGCAGCCCGAAGTTTTTTACATCGATCCCAAGAAGGGCTTGGCCGGGCTGCAAAAAGTGTTGAAGCTGGCTGAAACACCGCGGATCATCGAAGGGGTCGATATCGCGCATTTGGGTGGCAACGAGACGGTCGCCAGCCTGGTGCAGTTCATCGACGGCTTGCCCTTCAAACCTGGCTATCGCCGTTACAAGATTCAGGATGTGAAAGGCATCGACGACTTTCGCAGCATTCATGAAGTGGTCTCGCGGCGTTTCCGCAGACTCAGTGACCAGCAAGAGGCGTTTCCCGACCTGCTGTTGATCGACGGAGGTAAAGGGCAGTTGAGTGCCGCCATGGCCGCCTTTCGCGACCAAGGGATCACACCTCCTACGGTGATTTCGCTTGCCAAGCAGGACGAGGAGATTTTTCGGCCGGGAATTAGCGAACCATTGCGGCTCAGTCGCCATGCCTTTGCACTCCGGTTGCTGCAGTACGTGCGTGACGAATCGCACCGCTTTGCCCAGCATTATCACCACATCTTGCGCCGCAAGGGACAGTTCGAGTAGTTTGAGGCGTTCTCCAGGGCTGCGGATAATTGATACCACCGCGGCCAATCGCGGTCGGAAGTTGAGCGGCTCGAGAACTTGTCCAAGCATGGCTGAAATGTCGGCAAATTCTGGGTATGATGGAGGGGCTAGTAGTCTCCCGTCGCACGGTGTCCCCGCGATGGCAGCGCTTTCAACGGCTCACCCTCCAGCGGCTTATCCGCCGGTCCGTTCCCCACACACCCCACCTCACACCCCTATCCGATTGCCATCCATGAAATCTACTCATCATCATGCACGCTTAATGGCGTCTCTGTGGCTGCTGCTCGTTGGCTCGCTTTCATCTCTGCCACTGCTGGCAGCCAACCCGGCAGCGGTCGCCGATCGCTTGGAGTTCCCTGCCAAGGATGGAAACGCATCGGCCAAGCACGTGGTGCTGATCTCCGGTGACGAAGAGTATCGGACCGAAGAGTCGATGCCCATGCTCGGCAAGATCCTGAGCCAGAAACATGGGTTTAGGTGTACGGTATTATTCGCATTAGGACCTGATAACGCGAACTACATCGATAGCAACAATTCGAGTGGGCTTCGCGGTCTGGACTCGCTGGCTGATGCCGATTTGATGATTATTGGTACGCGCTTTCGCAAGCCTGACGCGGCAGGGGCCAAGTTCATTACCAACTTTCTTAACTCTGGGAAACCGGTCATCGGCATCCGCACTTCGACCCATGCCTTTCAAGGAAACGGCGATTTTGGTGGAATCAGTTTTGGTGATTTTGGGTTGAAGGTCCTTGGGGAAACTTGGGTGAGCCATCATGGCGGGCACAAGACGCAAGGGTGCCGCGGTCGCGTCGAGTCCGCGTTCGCCGAGCACCCGCTGCTCAATTCGGTGACCGAGGTCTTCTGCCCTTCGGATGTTTACGGCGTGATCCACTTGACTGAGGCCGATCAAATTCTCATGCGGGCTGCAGTCACTGAATCGCTGGATCCTGAGTCACCCGATGTCGAAGGTCAGCAGAATGATCCCATGCAACCGTTTGCTTGGCTGCACGAATATCAACGCCCCAATGGCAGTGGCACGGGGAAAGCTTTTTGTACCACTGGCGGTGCATCGGTTGACTTCGTCGACGAGCAATTGCGTCGCTTGATCGTCAATGCAGCCTATCACTTGACCGGTCGCGAGGTACCTGCCAAAGCCGATGTCGATTTCGTCGATCCGTTCTATCCGAGTTTTTATGGTTTCATCAATGATCCGAACTACTGGCGAGAGTTGAATCTCAAACCGGAGGACTTGGGGCTAGGTAAAGCACCGAGTAGTCCCGATCCTGCGGGAACACCTGAATGGAACTTCCGCCCGCGTCCGACCGATCAAAGTTTTATCTTGCGCGATCAAGAAAAAATCGCATTGGTGGGTAGTTCGCTGGCTGAACGGATGAATCTGTTCGGTTATTTTGAAACGCTATTGCATACCCGCTTTCCAGAGAAACAACTGATTGTTCGTAACTTCGGTTGGCCCGCAGATGAAGTAGGGGCACAGCAGCGGCCCGATAACTACACCGACATTGACGATCCGCTGAAGGTATTTGGCCCCGAATTGTTTATTTGCTTCTTTGGCTTCAATGAGCATTTTGCCATTCAAACCGATGCCGATGTGGCAGCCTTCAAACAGCGTTATCGCACTTGGATCGAAGCCAAAAAAAGTGAGTTTGCGGCTGCACCGCGGGCGGTGCGTTTTATGCTCATCAGTCCTATCGCCATGGAACCTGCCGCTAGCGACTATCTGCCTGATGGAGAGTCGAACAATGCCTCGCTGGCCCGCGTGGCACAAGCGGTGGCTGAACTCGCCGAAGAGCTTGAATTACCCTTCGTCGACTTGTACGCCGCCAGCCTGCAAGCCTTTACCGCTGAGCCGGGAACGCAATACACGATCAATGGCATCCATTGCAACGAGCAAGGTGATCGACTGATTTCGAGCGAGATCGATGAACAACTTTTCGGAGCCCCGCATCCGCTTGGCATGGACGTCTCTGAATTCCAGCGCGTGCGAGCAGCCGTTAATGACAAGTCGTGGTTTCACTTGCAAGACTACCGCATGCTCAACGGCTGGTATGTGTATGGCGGCCGCCGCACGTGGGATACAGAAACGTTTCCCGGCGAGTACCAGAAGATTCGCAAGATGGTTGCCGTCCGCGATCAATACCTCTGGGATATGGTGGCGGGAAAGGAAGTTCCTGAGCAGCCTGACGACTCACATACAGGTGAAGTGTTTATACCCGAGACGATGTTCGGTACACGCGATGAAGGCTTCCGGGCGGGCCGCGAGCCTAAGCATCTTGAGTACCCTACGCCTGAAGAATCGATTGCGATGATGAAGGTTCCCGAAGGCTTTCAGATCGAGCTGTTCGCATCGGAACGTGAGTTCCCTGAGTTTTCGAATCCCACGCAAATGGCCTTCGACAGTAAGGGACGCTTGTGGGTCTCCTGCATGATCAACTATCCGCAGTGGCTGCCGGGCTCGGCCAAGCCGGGCGATAAGCTGCTCATCTTCGAGGATACCGATAACGATGGCAAAGCCGATGTGTGCAAGACGTTTTACGACAAGTTGATTTGCCCGACTGGTTTTGAATTCTACGAAGATGGCGTGTTGGTAGTCGACGAGCCGCGGATCATTTTCCTCCGCGATACCGATGGCGATGACCGCGCCGATGAAGTGACTCAAGTAATCGATGGTATCGCCACTGATGATACGCACCACGCGATGGGGGCCTGGGAGTGGTCGCACGGCGGCCTACTGTACATGCTCGAAGGGGTGGCCATGTCCACCACCCTTGAAACTCCATGGGGACCATTTCGCAATAAAGGGCCGTCGGGGGCTTACGTTCTGGATCCCAAGAGTTGGAGATTCTCCCACTTCCGCACACCCGGCTACGGCAACCCGTGGTGCATGGTGTTTGACCGCTGGGGCATGGGAACGATCGGCGATGGGACCAACGCACAACAACACTGGACCAGCCCGCTTTCGGGTCTAGCGGTCCCCTCACGAAAAACGCTTCGCCCGAACTTCGATAACGAAGGGATGCGACCAGCGGTGGGGAACGAGTGGCTGTGGAGTCGACATTTCCCCGACAATCTCCAAGGGCTGTTCACCTACTCGTGTGTGATTAACATGCATGGTATGCCGCTGTTCGAAGTTGGCGATGAACCCAACACGGCCGGTTATGCAGGTAAACGCCTGCCAGATCTTTTGGATTCCACCGATGGCTTTTTCCGCCCCGTGGATGCTCAAATTGGACCCGATGGCGCTCTGTGGTTTGGCGATTGGTGCAATGCGTTGATCGGCCACATGCAGTATTCGCAGCGCGATCCGAATCGCGATCACGAACATGGGCGACTTTACCGTATGGTCTATAAGGGCAAGCCGCTGTTGGAGCCCGAGTTGCAAGCTGGCAAGTCGATCGAGGAGCTGCTGACGCAACTCGAAGCTTACGAATTGCGTACACGCTATCGCGCTCGTCGAGAACTCCGCGCCCGCGGTGAAGAAGAGGTCATGGCAGCCGTCGATCGCTGGATCGGTGGAGAGGCATCGTCCGAGAAATTGTGCGAAGCACTCTGGCTCCAAGAAAGTTTCCGCAACTTGAATCCAGCCTTGGTCGAACGCATCTTGGCCCACAGTGATTTCCATGCGAGAGCCGCCACCGTCAATTGTGTAACGAACGAAATCCTCCGCTATCCGCAGGCCTTGGATGTCTTCCGTCGCGCCGTGGCGGATCCGCATCCGCGCGTCCGTTTGGAAGCCGTCCGTGGCTTGAGCTACTTGGGCACTGCCGAAGCCGCCGAGCTTGCGTTGCAAGTGACCGAGTCTCCGCTCGATTACTGGATCGAATACACCCTTGAACATACGCTGCAAGCCCTCGCGCCGTATGCCGACGCGGCCGATCGCAACGGTGAATTCCTGGCGAATGGCAAAGATGCCCTAAAGGAGTACTACGCCAACTACAAGCTTTCAACGGGACCAGGGGGCGCAGCGGTTAAACCATTGAAGGCCGCCGAGAACCCGGAATTGCCGGTCGCACAACGCGATGCGGCCATGCGAGAACTGGCTGGTATCCAGGGGGGGAACGCAGTACAAGGTGCTCAAGTCTATACCCGCGTCTGCTCGGCTTGCCACATGATTGGCGACCAAGGTAAAGACTTTGGACCCAAGCTGGATGACGTAGGCGGACGCTACGCCAAGCCCGATATCATCAAGCATATTCTGTGGCCAAACGAGACGATCGCAAAAGGTTACGAGACCGTGCAAGTGCTAACGCTCGATGGACAAGTCTTTAACGGCTTTATTCTGAAGGAAACCGACGACTCACTCTCGCTGGGTGTGGCCACCAACGATGGCAAAGGTCGCGAGCAAGTGATTGACAAGGACGACATCGAGGTCCGCAAGGAAATGAAAGCCAGTTCGATGCCCGAAGGCTTGGCAAAGACGATTTCCCCAGGCGAATTCTTGGACCTGCTTGATTTCCTTAGCCAACAGAATCGTCTGGTGATCCGCGAAGATGGCTGGATCGAAACGGGGCTGGCTGACATCGGAGTACTTCGGCAACATGAAGGTTTCGTCGAAATTTCTCGCGATGCGCAATTCCAATTGGGTATGAACTTCGAACCCCAGTGGACCCAACACGCGAACTTGGTGCTAAGCGCCGCGGATCCGAATGCGCGCGAGTTTGCATTCCATTCCCCCAACGATGGTTCCCAGTCTCCGGCGGTCGGCATTCGTCTTGCCAAACCCGCGGAGATCCGGCACATCGCGATTCAAAACCGCCGCAATCCCCAGTTCCATGATCGCGCCAAGGACTTGGCAATCTGGATCTCCGACGACGGAGAGGAATGGCAACAAGTTTGGAAGAGTAGCAAACCGGCTGAAATGTATGAGGTCGAACTGCCCGCCGGAACACGCGGACAATTCTTGAAGGTTGGCTTAGATGGCAAAGGAATCTTGCACCTCAATCAAATTGTGGTTTTCGGCAAACAGGACTAAGCCAGCCGCAGGTTTGCTGCGATACAAAACGATGCCAGTCCGGCGGCTCACGCCGCTGGCAGTTCCTGTGTCGGCCTCTGGCCTTGAGCAAATCGCGAACACATCTGGAGAGCTTTGAAGCGGGAAATGGGGGGGAAGGGGAAGGCGGTGACAAGTCACCATCCCTTCAAAGTACCCCAAAACGGGCCGATTAGTTCTCTTCGTAACTATCCGATGGCATTCAGCCCAGCTGAGCCATTACATGGGACAGCACCGCTTTATATCCAGAGTCACTTGGCGATCTGTTCAGGTTGACGTAACGCAGGTAAAGTTGGGTGGTCTGCGAAGACTACTGCGCTTAGAATGATCGCACTGCATTCGCCAGTTATGCATGCCGAATGAATTGTCAGGCTCCGATTATCCGGCTCGGCCCTGCGATGATGCATGGCAATTGCAGCATGCGGTGATCTCATAGCGGATGGCGGGCGATTGCGGATAGGAGCGTGGGGACACTCGTATTTTCCCTGAGCGGCTTACGGGCAGAACATTTCTTTTTCTTTTGGGACGAAAGCGCCATTCATGGCATCCGACGTACGACTGAAGGAACAGCTCCCGGAACTGACGGAAGCCATTGTAGCTTCCTACACGCGCAATGACCGTATCAATCACCTGGGGCACTGCCCACTGCCCAACTATGAAGCCATCGAGTCGATCCTAGAAGACCTCAAGGATGTCATCTATCCAGGGTTCCGGCGCCGCGAGGGGCTACACCGTGGCAATGTGACGTACCATGTGGGCGAAGTGATCGACAGACTGCATGACAAGCTGACCACGCAGATTGGTCGCGCATTGCAGCATGACGATCGCGTTCAAAATCGTACCAGTGACTGCGATTCGCAGCTCGACTATGAAGCCAAAGGGCAAGCGATAGCGATCAAGTTCCTGCAACAGATTCCACCCCTACGCACGGTGCTGGCGACCGATGTCGAAGCGGCCTATGCAGGCGACCCGGCGGTCAGTAGCCGCGACGAAATCATTTTTTGCTATCCCGGTCTTGAGGCAATCACCGTCTACCGCATCGCCAATGCTTTGCGTCGCTTAGGGGTACCCTTCATTCCACGGATGATGACCGAGTGCGCTCATAAGCAAACGGGGATCGACATTCACCCCGGTGCAACCATCGGCGATTCGTTCTTCATCGATCACGGCACGGGGGTGGTCATCGGCGAGACCTGCGATATCGGCTCGCATGTAAAGATCTACCAAGGTGTCACGCTGGGTGCGCTTAGTTTTCCGACCGATGCGGACGGGCAGTTGATTCGCGGGCAAAAGCGACACCCTACGATCGAAGACCGCGTGGTCATCTACGCCAATGCGACCATTTTGGGTGGTCGGACGGTGATTGGCAAAGAGAGTGTCATTGGATCCTCGGTGTGGATCACCAGCAGTGTGGCGCCGGGCACAACCGTTGTGCTCGAGAAGCCTAACTTGCGGGTCCGCGGCGGTGTGCCCGACGACATGAAGCCTGAAGTCAATTATCAGATCTAAATGCATCAGTTCAGCGGAGCAGCCAATGTCCTTTACGCGAACCGATAATGTCTCTTCGACGGTTCTCGTTGTAGAGAACGATCCACTGATGCTCACCGTCATCGGTTCCTTGATGGACAGGCAAGGTCATCGACCCGTCTTGGCTCGCACCGAAGAAGTGGCCCAGCAAGCGATCGCGCAGAATCAATTCGACGCCATCGTGCTGTCGATCGCGGGCTTGGATGCTGGCTGCCGCTTTGCCAGCGAGTTGCGGAGTACAGAGGCGACGCGCGATGTCCCAGTCATCTTTCTGGTCCCTGAATTGGATGCCTCGTGGAGTGCCCGCTTGGCAGCTCACGGAGGTGTTTTCAGTTTGCTCAAGCCGGTCGATCCGCACGAGCTACTCGAGCTGGTTGACAAGGTGCTGTGGATGCCGCATGTGGCCAAGGGACGAATTGCGCCTCCGAACTTGAGCAACAGCAGCCAGCAGGACTGGGTCAAGTTAAATTAGCTCAGGCAAACGTGGGTGCTTGTCCGTGCGTGAGCAAGTGGGGCATTGGCTTGTTGGTATGTACGTTTGCGACGGTACGGCCCATGCGGGCTGTTGATTTAATCAATAACTTGCGATCCGGGTCTGTTCACAATCCAGAGTGTGAGCGAGGGGCAGCCAGTCCCTCGCTCACACTTCGGGTTGGGATTAAACCAACGGCCCGCAAGCCGTCCAGCCCTCTGTAGGAAAACCCACACTGGAACCCTTGTGCCTAACTTCGAATACAAGCCACGAGGAATCTTCTACTGCGAGCCAGCCCCTGCTTTGATGCGTTCCAACAAAGCCTGAGATTCGGCAGAATTGCCCGAGCGGCGGTCGGCTTCTTCGCCCCATTGAATGGCTTGATCGTACTTCTTAAGCGACTCAAATAGCAGGGCCGCCATCTGCGCGTAGTCGGCTTGTGTGGGTGCAAGTTCCGCGGCGCGAATAGCCAGCTCCGAGGCTTTGTCGAGTTGGCCGTCGAGATAAAGAGCCAGCGCGTAGCGATACTGCAGTTCAGCGTTTTTCGGTAGTAGCCGCGCGTTGCGTTCCACCAGCGGCAGCTCTTCTTGCCTCAAGTGCTTGACTAACTCTGGCAGTTGTCCGGTGTTGGAGTTCTGGGATGCAGTCCGTTCAAGCAAGTTAGCTAGATTGGCGCGGGGTCCGACGAAGCGGGGTTCGACGGCGATCGCCATTTCATATTGTTTGATCGCTTGATTTTGCAAGCCTCGGGCCTCTGCTAAAACGCCCAGATCGACGTGGGCGCCGGCATAGTCGCTGTTGACTTTGATGCCCGCCTCAAGTTCTTCCAGTGCGCGACGGAAGGTGGGACCAGCCGTGGTTGCCATTTGCTCGGGGGCCAACTGCAAAAGACTGCGAGCAGCTTGAGTTCGAACGCTGCGGATCGGGTCGCTGAGCGCATCGACCAACAGTCGCTGGGTCTGCGGTGAGTTTTCGCCAGCGAGGAGTACTCTGGCCGCCGAATGCCGCACGAGTGGGTGTGGATCCGTCATACCTTCGCTCGCCTCCTGGCTGGCCGCAAGGGGCGCGATGGACATCAGCAATTCCAGAGCGGTGGCCCGCGCGATGGCGGGGGCTTCTGACCCGCGTTGATGCAATAACTTGATCAATTTCTGAGCGGCATCCGGTGCACCGTTTTGTGCTGCCGCCAACGCTTCGCCGAAGTGTTCGTCACGCCGTCGGGTTTCGCCGTACCAGCGATCGCAGGCTTCATCGCACCAGCGATTGGTTCGTTCAAGTTCGGTCTGCACTTCCTCATCGCCCTGACGCCCGGCTTGCATCCAGTCCTGATAGAGCTTTAGGCTTGGACGTTTCTCAACGGCAACCGCCTCTAAATTCAAATGGCAACCGGTGCAGGCATTCGGTGTACCAATCTTGAGGCTGAGGTCCGGTCGAGGAATGCGGAGGGAGTGATCGCGACGGGCATCAACCTGCATGTAGGTTGTCGAAGGCATGTGGCAGTTAACACACAAGGTTCCATCTTTTTCAGGTGCCGTGCCGGCTGGCGACGCATGAAAATGGTGCGCCACCGAGTCGTACTTCGCGGCAGGATGTTGATGGCAGGAGGTGCACACTGCATTGCCCGTCTGCTTCAGTCGGGCCGTATGTGGATCGTGGCAATCGCTGCATTGAATCCCTTTGTGGTACATCTTGCTTTGAATGAACGAGCCATGCACGTAATCCTCATCCAGCACTTGGCCGTCGGCGTAATAAACCGGATCGATAAGCAGCGCGTTGGTGAAATGGTCGTAGTAGTTGTCACCGGCCTGAAAGCCGCTTTGCACGATTTGCCGACGGCTGTGGCAGGGGGCGCATGCCTGGATCTGATTTTCTGGAGATGCCTTTAAGTTGGCTAAACCGAAGCCACGCGTTCGATTCCAGCCCGGCATCCATTTACCAGCTAACTCGACATGCACGCTCCCAGGGCCATGGCACGCTTCGCACGAGACATCGATCTCAAAAAAACTAGAGTGATACTCGCCGGCGATGTCCCCATACGACTCTATTTTCAAATCGTCTTGAGCGGTCGTGGTGCTACTGACCGTGCGGGCGACCGGATGTGCTGGCAGCTGAAAATTCTTGGCGTAGTTCGTGCTATGGCAATCGGCACACATCGTATTCCACCGCTGAGCGATGCCGGTCCAGTGGAGTTCGTCGTCGGGCTCTAGTTTGTCCGATACATCGGGGGGCATCAGATAGAACCAACGTTGCTGGAGGGTGTCCCAGCATACGCCAAGGACTTGCAGTCGCGGCACGCTTTCTCCATGTTGTTGATCGCCGATTGTCTCGCTGGTTGATGCGCCGCTACCGGTTGATGGGCCGCCGCTTGATTCGTTAGCCGCGCGTTGTTGGGCACTTGGGAATTCAACCATGTACTGCTGTAACGGTTCGACGCCGAAGACATACTTGACTTCGAAATCCTGCAGCTTGCCATCGGGTCCCTCCGTATGCACCCAGTATTTGCCATCCCGTTGAAACATACGGCTGACAATGCCAAGGTGCTCAAGCGTCACCCCAGAGAAATCGCCCAGCACGGTCGAACTGTTGGCGGGTTGCATGGCCAAGTCATGGTGCGAGTTCACGAACGCTTCCGCTTCCTCCCGATGGCACTCCGCGCATTTAGCGCGGCCCACGTAGGTCGCTTGGGAAAGATCAAAGGGAACACCTGCTTCTGGTGTTTCCCGGCCGCATCCCACGACGAAGATGATCAGCGCTAAGCCGATAAATCCGTAGGGCAAAGCAGCGGCTTGTGTGGAAGAATGCATGGCGTGTCCGTGACCGATGGAACGTTTGAAATCAAGAGATCTAAGCATTGTAAGCTGGTTCAGTGGCTGCGGTAGTTCATTTCCGCGACGTGCTGCCCCACTGGGCAATGGCCGCACACGTGAACTACCGCCGCACAACAAGCGGCTCGCCGTGCAGGATTCTTCAGGCCGCGCTTTTCGACCCTTTAGCTTGGAATTAAGCTGACGCTTGAGTTTCGCAATCTCCCGCAATTCCGGTGGGGCGTTACACTGTCACATTCAAACCCATTGCGACCCCTCAGCCCATTTGACTCATTCTTTAGACACTCACTTCGAGCATAACCAAACTGCCCTTGCACGCTGCAAGTCATTCGGAGAGTAAGTTGGCCGAGATTCAAATCACTGACCTCAACGCGCCTGAACTCGAGCCGTTTCGCGAGATGCGACAGCGGAATTGGACGAATGAAAGTGGCATCTTCATCGCGGAAGGACCGTTGCTCGTCGAGCGTTTGATTCGCAGCAGTTACGAGGTGCGCAGTGTCCTCTTGGATCGCAAGTACTATGCGCACTATGCGGCGATGGTGCCACCTGAAACCGATCTGTTAGTAATCGATCACGAATTGGTGCCGGAAGTGGTCGGTTTCAACTTTCACCGCGGCGTGCTCGGTTGTGGCCAGCGCAAACCTGAGCGGACGGTTGAGCAGGAGCTGATCACTCAGCCATTGGCCGCGAATGAAACACTCATGGGAATCGTCGGAGTCCAAGATCCCGAGAATCTCGGCGGAATACTTCGCAACTGCGCAGCGCTGGGTGTCAAGAACGTGGTGATCGGTCCCAGCGCGGCTGATCCGCTGTCGCGCCGAGTACTCCGCGTGTCGATGGGCAACGCTTTGCGGCTCAACCTTTACCGCTCACGCAACATGCGGCTCGACATGCAACTGTTGCGAGAACGGTGCGGGGTGCAGAGTTTTGCGACCAGCTTGCTCGATGGTAGCGAGCCGTTGGAAACGGTGCGTCGTACAAGTCCCGTGATGATACTGATGGGGAACGAAAAACTGGGCTTGCCACTGGACATTCAGCATGCCGCAGATCGACGCGTGAGAATCGACATGGAGTTGGGAACCAATTCGCTCAACGTGACGGTAGCGGCGGGCATCATCATGCATTACTTTTGCCGCCTAGCTTAGACTCGGTAAACCCCAAGAACGCAGAGGTGCGTAGTTCAGATAGAAAAAATCTATGAATATCATTCTTTTTCTGTATTCCCAAGGCTGTTGGCCCCGCTATATTTTCGCCTCGGCGTTCGGCTTTCAATAATCGTTGACAACTTGTGGGGAGAACAGCATGGGGATGGTCAAAGAGTTCAAGGAATTTGCACTTAAGGGCAACGTGGTGGACTTGGCTGTCGGAGTCGTGATCGGGGCCGCCTTTGGCAAGATCGTGGGAACCTTGGTCGAGAAGATCATCATGCCACTGATCGGTTTCCTAACTGGGGGTATTGATTTTTCACAGCATGACATTCCGCTTGGGACAGCCGAGAATCCGGTGAATATTGGCGTCGGTACGTTTGCGACTGAGGTTATCAATTTTTTGATCATCGCTTTTGCGATCTTCTTGGCCGTTAAGGCGATCAACAGCATGAAGCGTAAGGAAGAAGCCGCCCCTCAGGCAATACCGGAAGACATTGCCTTGCTGCGCGAGATCCGCGACTCGCTAAAACGCTAGTTGCATCGTTCGTCGATATCACCTGCCGGCCTGCGTGGCCGTGCTCACTTTCACTTTCACTTTCACTTTCACTTTCACTTTCACTTTACGGAATGGCCTGAATAACCTGAACGGCGTCAACTGCTGGCGGGTATTCGTAGCCCCCTTGGATGCCGAGTGGAAAACCGATCATCCAATAAGCGAAGAGGAACAGCGTCCAGCCGATCAAGAAGCAGAAGGAGTAGGGGAGCATCATCGAGGTCACTGTACCGATGCCGGTCTGCTTGCAATAACGTTGGCAAAAGACCACCACTAACGGGAAGTAAGGCATCATGGGAGTAATAATGTTGGTCGTCGAATCGCCCACACGATAAGCGGCTTGCGACAACTCGGGCGAGATGCCCAATAGCATCAGCATGGGCACAAAGATCGATGAGAGCATGGCCCACTTTGCGGACGCCGAGCCGACCAGGAGGTTGACAACTGCGGTCAAGAGGATGATGCCGGCGATGGTGACCGCTGCTGGCGCGTTGATGGACTTGAGAAAGTCAGCACCTTTCAGTGCCAGCAATGTACCGAGCCCCGATTGAGAAAAGGCCCCGATGAACAAAGCGGCAAAGAACACGAGCACCAGGTAGTAGCCCATCGACTCCATGGCTTTGCTCATTCCCTTCACCGCATCGCGATGGCTGGTGAAGGTCCCCGAAACAAACCCATGCACCAGACCCGGGATGACGAAGAAGATAAAGATCAACGGCACAATGGAACTCATCAAATGCGCGGGGGGCTTCAGCGACGTCAGCCGCATGTACAGATCCCACGTTTGACCCTCGGGGGGCTTGGCTTGCAGCGCCGAGTTCTCCGATAGGGCCCACCATGTCAAGAGCCCTGCGCACACCGCAATCGAAGCTAGTCCACTGAGCATTCCCGCCACATCGCGGCGACTCAACTCCGGCATTTTGGGCATGTCCGCCGGATCGCCGTCAATGGGTGTGGAGCTCACTTGTTTTTCAATCACCAAGTCGGTGACCAGCCAGCCTAAGCCTACAATGACGAACGTGGACGCGGAAGTGAAGTACCAGTTGCACAAGGGATTCACGATGTAATTCTCGTCCACCAGTTTGCTTCCCTCGGTGGTGAGACCGGCCAGTAGTGGATCGATCCCGGACGGGATGAAGTTGGCGCTGAAGCCCCCCGAGACACCGGCGAAACCGGCTGCGATGCCAGCCAGAGGATGGCGTCCAGCGGCGTAGAAAATGACTCCAGCCAGCGGTATGACCAGCACGTAGCCTGCGTCGGCGGCGGTGTGACTGATGACTGCCACAAAAATCACCATCGGCGTCAACAAAGCCTTGGGGGTAAAACGCAGAAGCGACTTGAGCATGGCGTTGATGAAGCCCGAGTGCTCCGCCACACCCACTCCCAGCATCGCTACCAGTACAACCCCCAGGGGATGGAAGCCCACGAAGTCCTTGGTCATTCCTGCCAGGAAGGCGGCAAAGCGTTCAAGGGTCAGCAGGTTGGTGATCTTGATGGGTTCACTCGAGTTGGGAAGCGTCTCCGTAAACTCGAACTGGGAAAAAAAGGCGGAGAGGAGCCACACGGCTACGATGCCGATCAAGAAGAGCACTGCTGGGTCGGGGAGCTTATTTCCAAGCCATTCGACGCCGTTTAGAAATCTCAGCACCCATCCGCGACGCTCTGCGACTTGCTCAACCATGTGTTCTCCCAGCCAGCATGCAAGTAAAGTCAACCTAAGAATGTGCTCAAAAAGTCGCCGTGAGTGCGGCGAGAATTGCAATAAAATCCAGCTTTCAAGACGCAGACGGTGGCTTTCCGCCCACTACCCCAACGCGTCCAGTAAAGGTCCGGTTCCGACAAACCCGGTTCGGACAAAGATTGCGGAGCACAGTTTAACATCGTAGCCTCAAAAGTGTTGTGTTTTCCCCGAAATCGAGTGCAGCCAGGTCCATTCAAGGTTCGACATTTTTCGTGTTGGCCAGCCGATTCCCCTTGCCCAATCGAGAGCGAGGCGGCACAGTAGATGTTATGGGATCAAGCGTCTTGGATGCGAAAAGCCGACGGCGGGCGGATTAAGAACATGGCTCAGACATTCTGGCACATTCGAAACTGTTCGTTGTTTGGGCGGTTGAGCGAACCGCAGTTGCAGCAATTGGAAAGCTGGTCGAGACTCCGCAAGTTCCCCAAGGGCTCGTCGATCTACCTCCCCGCCGATGCCGCCGACAGCGCGCTGCTGTTGGCCGATGGGCGCGTCCGCTTGTGCTCCAACACACCCGATGGCAAACAATCCATCCTGGCCTTCATCGAAGCGGGTGAGCTGTTTGGTGAGTTGGCCTTGATTGAAAAGGGAGAACGCGAGGAGCGGGCTGAGGCGGTGACGAACTCCACAGTCCTACTTATTCCCGGCGATTTGCTCCGTTCCATGATGGAGTCCTCCGCCACTTTGACACTCGGCGTTACCAAACTCATCGGCATGCGACGCAAGCGGATCGAGCGGAGACTGAAGAGCCTGCTGTTCCACAACAATCGCGATCGCTTGACTCACCTATTAACCGAGTTGATAGAACAATATGGCCTAGCGACCACCGCCGGAATCGAACTGAGTGTGCGGCTGTCACACCAAGATATGGCTTCCGTGATCGGTGCGACCCGCGAGACAGTCACCACACTCCTGGGGGAAATGCAGAGTGAAGGGTTGCTCAAAATCAGCCGCCAGAAACTTATCGTGCTTGATCTGCCACGGTTGACCGGTGCCTCCCTGGGTGGGCAGGTGAGTATCCCACCCCCACCCCGCCATCCGCCAAATCCACCTCAATCCGCCGTGCCCCAGCGGCCGATCGCACCGCTCAGGGAATCCTGAAATGCCGCGCCGCACAAGATGCAACGTATAGCTGAGACTGGAATCTCAACATTTTTACTGGCAACTGTTAGGTGATTCACCGACTGGATGCCGTGGCGACGTCGATACTAGAAACTGTTCCCATTCCAGCACACGGAAAGAAAGATGTCGGACAAACCCTTAACCCAACCACACTCCTCCGCCCAGAGTGGATCGTCGTCCAGCGACGCAGACTGGCAGGCATGTCCTCAAGGAACATTGACCGGCTTGGCTGCGCGCGAGCAAGCGCGGGTGGTGCGCCGCCGACTGAGCAGAGGAGTTGCCGTGCTGGCGGGCTGTTTGCTGTTGCTGGCCCCAGTGCTTCTGATGCGCGGCGTCACCGATCCTGCGTCGGTCAATCAGCCCTATGGAGGCTTATCGTGCCTTGAAGTAATCGAGCGAATGGATGCCTTCTTCGCCGCGTCGCTCGAAGCACCCTTCCGCCAACGTGTGCTCAAGCACTTGGATGCTTGCCCGCGTTGCCTCCATCAGTACCAACGGACTGCCAACGAGTTGCAAGTTGAAATTGCCTCGCTGCCCACTCAAGTCGATCTAAGGAACCGGGCGTACGAAGCGGGACAATCCCAGTTCGCGGTGAATGGCAACTGAATCGGGAGGGTCAGCCGAATGCTGGGTTGGCCACGATGTTCTACGCAGGCTTATATGGATCATTAGGGATAATGCGGGTGCCACTGGCTTCGCCAGTGTACCGGAGTCGTGGATCTAGCTTTGACGGTTACGGTCCAATGCATAAACAGCCGGGAGCGAAGTTGCTTACGCTGCCGCGCGACTCTGTCGATCGACAATTGGCTTGTAAGCCAGCAGGATCTGATACAGATCTTGTGAGATTTCTAGCGTTTCATCGGCGAAGTCATCGAGCCACATGCGCTGGGTGTGAGCGGCGTGCAGTAGCAGTGGCAGCACATCACCTAAAGTTACGGGTACCATGGGCGCCGTGCAGGCCGGCAGTGAACTGACGTCTGCATCGTGGTTGAAGATGCGAAGATGTGGCGTGGGCATTCGAATTCCGCGGATCACGTTGGGGCCTAGGATGTTCAATCGCGAACGGTCTTAACAGCCGTGTCGAATCGGCTGTTCGGGGACACTACTAGTCATCAGTATCGACGTCGGAAGATATTAAGTTTAGGTAAACTTTGCCGATTATTGCGACTAGAGCAGAAAGAGGGGTTAACGCGGGATACGAACAAGTAGCAGGACTGAGCTCTTGCCTTCTCCCCCACCCCCTCCAAGACTTGCACCACCAGTTGGCGATGCCCGGCCCCGCGCTGAACTTGCAACCAATTTGCCCTGAGGACCGATGTCGCTAAACGGCGAGGGACGTGGGCCCTCCTCATCAGACACCGGCGCGGCAAAAGTCTCATGAATCGCTAACTTCCCATCCGAACTCTCCACAATCTTTCGCACCAATTGGTTAGCGGGAGCATCAAAAGCAATATCCGTTCGCAGCGTCGGAATATTGGCAAAATCATCGAGGAAGGTTTGCACCAATTTGTCTACGGCCTGCGTGTTGGCATGTACAAAATAGATCAATGCATCCCGACCTTCTGGCTGTTGGACAGTTTCCGACATCCGCGACTTTTCTACAATTGCGAGCAGTTCTTGGTCAGCCACAACCGGGGCGGCGACAGGAATCGAATGGGCCGCAAGCAGGTTGGCGACATAGTCATTGCTCACCGCCTCCGAACTCAAAGTCATGTCCACAACCAGTATAATAGTCAGTTGCCGCCGCCACTCATCCATCCACTGGCTCGTCAGTTGAACTGCCTCACCAGACTCTACGGCTGCATCAGCCAAGGGCTCGGATCCCTGCAAATCAACCTCGGCGGCAACGTCCGTGGACTGGGCAGCCATGGTGTCTGCATCGACGGGTTGGCCACTGCGGGGCCCAAGCATCCCCATCCATCCAGGAGAATTTATCATCACCATCAAAGAAGCAGCAATCGCTAGCCCAACCAACACAATCCGCCGGTTCGTAATGCTGCGCGTGTGCACGGGCGGGCGGTCCACTAGCTCGACTCGCTCAGCCTGCTTGTTGCTCGCCTGATTATCCAAATTCGCTCGTTTGTGGGCGGCAGCCATGACGCGGCTAGTGAAATCGTGGCTCAAGCCTGGCGCAGTCGCTTGCCGCATCCGGCTAAGTGCCTTTAAATCCGAACGCAATACCTCAAGCTGATCCAACTGTGTCTGGGCTGCGGGATTGTCCGCCAAAATTTGCTTAACTCGCGCAGACTCCAACTCCGACAGCTCTCCATCCAGAAAGCCGTTTAGTAGCTCATCGAGTTGTGCGCCCTCAAAAGGCATGGTAATTACTCCAAGTAACCAGCTCGCCGCCGCCACAGCGAACCCATCAGCCAGTGACTTGCAAAAACGTCGAAATTTGAACAACTGCAGTGCCGCGCATCCGCGATTTCAATTCAACTGCACGTAGTTTGCATGGAACTGGTTTGCAAGGAACTGAGCTGCAACCCAGCAATTTAACTTAAATAAACCTTAACTGTGGGATGCCTACCCGCAGTTAATAGTTCCCCACGGGCCCTCGAAACAAGGCTATTATTGATAAAGCAAGTAGTTTCTACCTGGCGAGACGACAAAAGCCACCCCGCAGATCATTCAAAATAGCTCTCGAGAGGGGCTCTGATTCGATCTCCTAGCCTCGACAAAATGACTGAGAATAAGGTGAGCTGCCAAGCGGTCCAAATTTTGTTTACGTTTCTGAGGACTTAGGCCGGTATCGCGGAGCAGCCGGCGAGCTTCGGCAGTTGAGAAACGTTCGTCGAATAAGGCCACAGGCAGGCCGCTTAGTTCTTCCAACCAAACGGCGAACTTGCGCACCTCCCCCGACTTCTGACTCTCATTTCCATCGCAATGAATGGGCAAGCCAACCACCCAGCCGACAATGTGCTCTGTCTGGGCCAGTTCGCGAAGGAATTTTGCGTCGAGCTTTTCGTTGCGACGAGTGTAGGTATCAAAGGGAGTAACCCAGTTTTGAGTGGGATCGCAGGTCGCCACACCCATCCTAACCGTCCCATAGTCGATCCCCGCCAATCGCCCCGTTCGAGGAAAGTCGGCAAACATATCAAGCAACTTCGCCTGTAAAACATCCCCTGCCGCAGCAGTTGGGCCATCGCCGGCAAGCCCCTCAGCGTTGCCGATTTCGATTGAGGCGCTCGTTTCGTCGTCCCGTCTGGCCGTGTTGATGGCTGAGTTCCTGTAATCGTGTAGCTGCGTTTTGGATGAGGACGAGCTAAAAATCAGTCGCGGTGCTGGCGTTAATTTACCACAAATGTCGGGCCAACATGACCGTCGTTTCACCACCGACTTCCTCCCCCACTCACACAGGTGTCTTGCTGCGTTCTCCGGCGATTTCTCGAACCAATTTGGGAACGGCATAGCCAGGTAAGGAAGCGCGGAGTTCTTCGATGATGGCTTGGGCGATGGTATCGTCCACTTCGAAGTGCATCGCCCCGCGCACTAAGTCGAGCTGGTGCAGGTAGTAGGGAAGCACCTGCAGGTTGACCAAAGCTTGACAGAGTTCGCGTTGAATCGCGGCCGAGTCGTTCACGTGGCGGAGCAAAACGGCTTGGTTAAGGAGCGTGACTCCCGCACGGCGGAGCTTCGTCAAGCGTTGTTGGACCTGCAGATCAATTTCGGCGGGGTGATTAAAGTGCAGCACAAAATACATAGCTGCCCGCGAGGCTTCGACCCAGTCGAGCAACGAATCGCAGATCCGCTGCGGAATAATGACGGGAACGCGTGTGTGGATGCGAATGCGGCGGATGTGCGGGATCGCGTTAAGCTCCGTTACAAGCCAACTCAGTTGTTCGTCGGTGACGGTCAGTGGATCGCCGCCGCTGAGGATCACTTCGTCGAGTGAGTCGTCGGCTTTGAGGATCTCGAGGGAACGTGCCCAGCCAACCTTACCGGGCTCAACCGAGTCGTAGGGGAAATGGCGACGGAAGCAGTAGCGGCAATGAACGGCACAGGCGCCGCTGGTGATAAGCAGCGCGCGGCCGCGATACTTCTGCAGCAAACCAGCTCCGCGTTGGGCTGGCAAGTCGCCTACGGGGTCGAGCATGGATGTATGAGCGGCGCGGCGCATCGCGACCTCATCGGCCGTCGTTGGCGGCTTACCCTGGCTGGCTTCCGTGGCAACGCTCAGCTCTTCCGGCGAGGCCAGCACTTGTCGCAAAAGCGGGTCATGGGGATCGCCCACACGCATCCGCGCGATCCATTCCAGCGGAGCAAAAACCGGAAAATCCTGCTCGGCGGCCAGCGACACCAACTCCTCAGCTGGCAGTTGCAGCATTTCGCATAGTTGCCGACCGCTGCGGACCGCCCGTTTCATGGCTTGTTGCCAGGTAGGCGGAGTCGGCTGGCGGGCCCCTTCGGCTGCAAAAGTGGCTTCGACAGCGTCGCCCTCACCCGCTAAAATCGTCGCCATCGTGACGCTCCGTGAAATGATCAGAGTGTTTAATTTTGTGCCCCTGCCGGGCAATTCGACTGCATAGTATAGAGTTTGACGAGGAAATTACGTGGGCACCTACAAGACGAACGATTTTAAAAAAGGGCTGAAGGTCCAGATCGACGGCGAACCGTACCTGATGACCGAAATGAACTTCGTCAAACCAGGTAAAGGCAATGCGCTCTACAAGTGCAAGCTCCGCAATCTACTCCGCGGCACCATGCTTGACCGGACCTACAAAGGTGGCGATGAACTGGAAGCGGCCGATGTCGAGGAAATTTCGGTGCAGTATCTCTACAAGCAAGGAGATACCTTCGTCTTCATGAACGATGAGTCATTCGAACAATACGAGTTGACCGCCGAGCAGGTCGATGACGCCTGGAAATACCTTAAAGATGGCATGAAGTGCGATATGATGCTCTTCAATAACAACCCCATCACGATGACACCACCGATCCACGTCGAGCTGCTGATCACCCAGTGCGAGCCGGGTGCAAAGGGGGATACAGCGACCAACGTGACCAAGCCCGCCATGACGGAGACCGGTTCCGAGTTCATCGTGCCTGGCTTCATTAAGCAGGGTAACGTGATCAAGATCGATACGCGAACGGGTGACTACGTCGAACGGGTCAGCAACTAACTGCCCGTTCGCTTTGTATCGCCCCGCTCAGTTTGACGTGCTCTTCTCAGCTCGTTGTGCCATGCAATAATCGCTACAGCTTGCCTTCAACGGCAAGCTGATGGAAGAAGTGTGGCACTTTGTCTTGATTTTCCAACAGCCAATCGATCGTCGGCTCGTCATTCATAGCTTTCGCAATGGCCTTGGTGGTGGCCGCGCGATTGGTGGCGAATAGAACTTCCGGATCGTACTCGGCGGTCAAAATCGAGGGGTCAAGCCACACGGAACAGATGATGCCAAGTTCATTGGCCAGTTCCTTGGGGATGTGTCCTGCGCGAACAGCATCCAACACTCCGTGCGCCACGGCAGCCTGCACGGTACCCATCAGAATGTTCGTGTACTTCTCCTTGTTCACAGTCACTTTGGAGACCATCACCGTCACCGGCCGCACTTGCACATCGCAATTCAGGATGGCAAACACCTTCGAGTGCCCTTTGACTTGATTGCCAATCATTTGAGCGATGGCGTAGCCGACTGGACCGTTTAACTGACCGATCACGATCTCGGGTTCTGCCGCCGACCAGGGCGCTTCCGCTTCGACCAGCGCTTCGCCCGTCTTCAAGATGATCGGCCCACCGGCGTAGCCAGACCCCGACTTTTTGCCACCCGCTTTCCCACTGCTTCCTTTTTGCCCACGAGCCCGGTCGACTTTTTTGGCCGAACTGCTGGGCTTGCCAGCCGCCTTGTCGGCCTTTTTTTGAGTTGTTTTCTTCTTAGCCAAGATGTCCTCTTCCGTTGATGAAACGCGATACGATTTGCCCAGTCGGCTGAAAGCCTTTGCCGTTCGGTGGGGCGCGGTTGCCAAGCGAGCCGACACCTCCAATGTTAATCGTTTTTCACTTGTTCGCACACTCGGTCGACGATTTGCGTGCCGATTTCGAGTGACGCGGTCGCAGCGGGGCTGGGGGCATTGCACACGTGCACCATGCGGCGGTCGACGACCCACAGAAAGTCGTCGATCATCGAGCCGTCTGCCGCTATGGCCTGCGCTCGCACACCGGCTCGGCAAGGACGCAAGTGGTCGCTGCGAATCTCAGGAATCAAGCGACTGAGCGCCTTCACAAAAGCGGCCTTGGAAAGTGAGCGGTGGATTTCACCCAAGCCCATCTTCCAGTTTCGCGCGGCGAGCTTCAGGAAGCCACCATAGGACAACGACTGAGCCAATTCGCGGACGCTAATATTTCGCCACGAGTAACCTTCGCGGGCCAAAGCAAACACCGCGTTGGGACCGCACTCAACATCGCCGCTAACCATCCGCGTGAAGTGCACGCCGAGGAACGGAAAGTTCGGATCGGGTACAGGATAGATCAAGTTGCGACACAGCCCCCGGGCATCGGCCCGCAGCTCAAAGTATTCGCCGCGGAAAGGAACAATCTGCGCGGGGGGCTTAAGTCCCGAAAGCTTGACCAACTCGTCGCTATACAGACCGCCGCAGGTAATCAATCGCCCCGCCTCAAATCGCTCACCCACCGTATCCACCAGCACACTGGTTGCTCCCGGAGTAATCCGTACAACCCTTTCCCTCAACACGACCGAATGCCCAGCTTCGGTCAATAGCCGAGCCAACCGAAGGCACACGGCAGGATAATCGGCGATCCCCGATTCGGGGACGTGAATCGCGCGATTGCCAGCCGAATGAGGCTCGAGCTCTAAAATCTCGCGGCGATCGATAAAGCGACAGTGGATGCCGTTAGCAAGTCCACGATCGTAGATCGCCTGCAGCCGCTGTTCTTCGACCTCGTCCAATGCCACAATGATCTTGCCGCAGCGTTCGAACGCGATCCCTTGCTCACTGCAAAATTCCTCCATTGCCCGTTTGCCCGAGCGGCAAGTGGTTGCCTTTAACGAGCCCGGCTTGTAGTAGATACCCGAATGCAGTACCCCCGAGTTGCGGCCTGACTGGTGTTGCGCCACTTCGGTTTCCTTTTCCACCAACGCGATCTTGCAGTTGGGGACACGTTGGCTCAAGCGATAGGCTGTGGCCAGCCCCACGATGCCACCACCGATCACCAAAAAATCAACTGTGCGTCTGTTTGCCATAGGTTCTCACAATAACTGCCAAAGCTCGACCGAAGAGTTCTGCCCGCTGCGAACAACACATGTTAGCTCTTTTTCAAAACTGCTTACGAGTGCTTTGTATGAATGAACTCGGGACTCAAGCCTGATCCACAACGAAATGCGGCGACTCGTAGCCTCATCCACTACTGAAATGCGACGCAGCACTAGCAGTAAACCGGGGGACCGTGTAGTTGACAACGCCGGTACAAGAGTTCCAGCGTGCATGGTCGGAACCCACTCAGCCTGACAATGACCCGATCTCACAGAATAAACCGTTCAGCCAAGCTATGCCAACACGATAGAGTTTACCGTTGAGAGAAAATAAAACGCACTGGATCGCCTCCAAGCGGAACGATCCGGCAACGCGTTCCCCACCCCTATTCATCAAAACGAAGCACTTCCCGTCTGTGTGCTTCAATTCGACGGCGACGACCACCTGCAGACCTCCATTCTGCTAACAACCGTTCGACGTTGAACCAGGAGGATCCAGTCCATGAGAAAGAATCTCGTTAGTTTTCTATTACGATTGGCGATCGTCACTTTCCTGCTGACCGGCGGACAGCTGACCCAAGCGCTCGGGCACGACTTACCCAGCTACTTTCCATACCATGAGCTCGGAGCCGATTGCTTAGGTGTGAGGCTACCGGCGGCAAACGCCCAATTCGCGATTCCTGCAGTCAATCCACCGCCACCCGTGGCACAACCGCTAGCTCAGCAAGTACCGCCGCAGGGGGCAGCTCAGGGAGTAGCACCAAACGGACTGCAGGGCAAACAACCAGCCAAGCTGCAGATGACCAACCCCAGTTCACTCCTCGCTCTGGGGCTGGCCTACTCGGACACGGTCCGTCAGGCCTTCAACCAAGCTGGTTTCGCGCAGCTGGCCAAGCAGCAACTGAGTTCCCTCACCGCTTGGCTCGAACATGTTGACTTTGACGCGATCAACGCATTGAACTGTGAAATGGCTCGGAGTGACATCGCCACCATTGAAGTGGTCGATGCAGCCAAACGACCCACACTCTTTGCCGCATTGCCCGATGATGTCAGAGCTCCCGCTCCTGCGACAGTTCCTGCCAGGGCCACGACTATCCCGCCGGCATTCAGCGCTACGGTCACCAACTTGGTTGAATCCGTCGAACTTGTCGAACGGGTCAAACACAATTACTTGGAGGATTACCTCCCCTATGATCTGTGCATTAGCGACTGGCAATTTGGCCAGTATTCCTACCGCGGGCTCAGTCGTATGGCACATCTCCAGCAGCCACGAGCGGAAGTGAGCCACGCGGCTCAAATGGAATTGCACCCGGCCCCAGTGCATCAAGCCGCAAAGCCCACGGCAGAGTCGCTGGCACACGGAGAGATCTTGCGTGCGGCACTAAGCCGATTTAATGATCTGCAATGCTTGCTGTATTCCGAGTTCTGCGGATTTGATTCGGCCTACGAACTGGGCGTACTGTCTGCCAAAGCACAGCACGGATTGAGGCAGCAGGCAGCATCTCACGCCATCGAACTCGCCATAGCCCTAGGGCCCGCTCAATGCCAGCCTTTCTATACCGAGCCGATCTATGTGGCATACGAACTCGATGGCAAGCTCCTTTTGATCCCTGCCGAGCAAGCCCGGGAGTGGACCGCGCTACGTGCCGCCTTGCATCCAACGGCGGCTAACGGAGTCATGGTTGCTCAGTCGATTCGCCAGAAGGTCTTAAGCCTCGCGAGTCAACAGCTCACGGGCATTGGCAACCGGCTGTTGGACGCCGCATCGACGCTCGAGTCGTTCTCCGGTACCAAAGTGGCCAGAACCAACGAGCAGGATGTCCGCTAGTTGCAGGCAACCCACTTCCACAACTGCAGCCCCCCTAGCGATCCACATGACCAGTCAACAATCCGATGATGATGCATGGAAACTTGAAATCGTTCGCTGCCCCATCAGTGGCGAACGACTGATGAGGGCAGACTGCGACTTGCTCGAACGGCTTCACCTATTGGCTTTGGCTGGCGGGCTCACAACACGAGTCGGGGAGACGGTTCCGCCGCCTCTTGAGGGTGGCATGCTCAACCAATGCCAACGCTGGTTTTACCTGGAGAGGTCGCACACGCTTTTGCTAACCGCAGATGAAGCGATCGATCTGCAGCAGCTCCCTGCGGCGTGAGCCACCGAGCTGTCGTTGAGGCTGGATGTTAAAGCGGTTGTATTCCCGCTGATACCTCGAACCGTAACGCGTGGCGCAAGCTGTTACCCCAGAAGATCTGATCGGCGGAGCGATCAGCGACTTTGGATCTGATCGGCGGAGCGATCAGCGAGTTTGGATTAAGAGGATTGCCACACGAGCACTTTGTCGGTGGGCAACATTTCGGATCGCACCAAATACTGTCCGGTGGTAGTCCTCACCAACAGCACAGGCGCATCGTGCGTAATACCCCGTTCACGGTATTGCCCTTCGGCCGGACGGTTCCACTTCCAACCGCTTCCCAATCGGCACTCACCGCCGACGGGAAGCTCTTCAAGCAACTTCCGCCATTCGGCATCCTGCTGTGCATACACGGCTTCTACGTCCGCTAAACGCTTTTCTTGCGCAGCCTTAATATCGTTCATATTTCTCTCACCAAGTCCCTAGTTGTATATCGTTTAAGCCGCGCCAGCGAGCTGCACAGATTGACTATGTCAGCAAACCAAGAAGCGCCAAGCAATGATATGGACCAAGCCCACACATTTTGGAGCACGCGCGAATTGGATATCGATCCAAAAAAGATACGGTTGAACGACGCCACGGACTTCTAGACTGCGAATTGTAGCTGGTTTACGACGATTTGCGGAATCAAACAACGGCTCATGGCCAATAATGACAACGCCAGACACTCTATTATGCGTTTTTTGATCCGTGCGATTTAACGCGGCGTCGAGTATCGATGGAGTATCAATCGATTACCAGTGCTCAACCAATGGTCAGTCTAAGCTATTTGCGGTCGCGCAACAAGCATAGGCGGTCAGTTCTCTTCGATCCAGATGACCACCCAGCCCCGTATCACCCAAGGCTTATCGCGTGCGGTCGGTGGCGTTGGTAAAGTTCCGCACCCACGCAAAATACCCGGTCTAGATCGCGACGTTCATAACGTGGTGGCGTACCGCTCTAGCTTGCCAAACTTCACTCTGTACTGGTTGTGCCACTCGTGGTGGTTGCTCAGCGGGGCCTGCATCAACTAGTCCTGATTTGTCGACAACAAGCGTTGTGACTGTTCTATTGAGGAAGCACAAGAGAAGGATCGACGCGATCATGCTAGCTTGCCCATTGGGCTCCTTTTGTAGCAACAGAGTCGCTCTCGCGATTTGGTTCCAAGCAGCGGTGTGCCTCAGTATGGGCTGTAAGGTGGGGCCGGACTACCTGCGAAACGAGCCCGCTTTGAAGTTGAACTGGTCACACAGCGATAGCCCCCGCATGAATGGAGCTCCCGCGCAGTTGCATGCTTGGTGGCAACATTTTGAGGATCCAGTCCTTGATCAATTCATCGCAGAAGCGATTGCCGATAACCTGACACTCCGCGAAGCTGGCTGGCGAATGATGGAGGCTCGAGCGCGGCGGAATGTGGTCGTGGGGAACTTGGCTCCGCAATTTCAAGCTGCCAACGGTTCCTTCAGTCGCGCACGACTGAGTCAAAACACCCCCAATTTCTTCAGTTTTCCTGGCGTTTTTGAGCCGGATTTAAATCCTGAGACTTGGTCTTTGGGGGCCACCGCCGCCTGGGAACTCGACTTCTGGGGACGCTTTCGCCGCGCCGTGGAGTCGGCGGACGCGAGTCTAGACGCAACCTGTGCTGCCTACGATGAGGCCCGTGTGTTGCTGTTGGCCGAAGTCGCGCAAACCTACGTCGAGATGCGAACGCTGGAGCATCGTTTGGCCTTGGCCCGCCGAAATCTGGAAATTCAGAATGGTACGTTGGGCATCGCCCAACGCAAAAAAGTGGCTGGACTGGGGGATGGACTCGACATCGCTCAAGCGGAGAGCAACGTTGGGCAAACCGGTGCCACCTTGCCCACGCTGGAGATCCTTCGGCTTCAAGCTTCCTATCGTCTTTGCGTGCTGCTCGGCCGAGAGCCGATCGATTTGTCGCTTGAGGTGGGAGTTACGGAGCAAGTTCCGGTGCCTCCACAAAACTTAGCATTTGGCATTCCAACCGATCTCTTGCGCAGGCGACCGGATGTTCGCCGCGTCGAACGCGAGCTAGCGGCCCAGTCGGCGCGGATTGGCATTGCCGAAGCTGAGTTCTACCCACAGATCAGCTTGGCCGGAAACATCGGTGTTGCTTCCGAAGATTTCAGCAAATTGTTTTCAACCGGTAGCGGAGTAGGAATCATTTCCCCCAACTTCTCCTGGAATCTATTGAACTACGCACGTATCAAGAACAAAGTAAAAGCCGAGCGGGCCCTGTTTCAGGCGCGTTGCACTGCGTACCACAGCACGGTCCTCAACGCTTTGCAAGAAGCGGAGGGGGCGCAAGTAGCTTACATCTACGGCTTTGATCGCGCTGAATATCTACGGCTTGGCGCCCGCGGTGCTGCATCGGCAGTCGAAAAAGCTGAGACCCTATACCAAGCTGGCTCGATCGACTTCGGCCGTGTCTACGTACTGCAATCGGCCCTGCTCATGCAACAGGACGAATTGGCCGCGACCGAAGGGAATATTGCGATCAGCCTGATCCAACTATTCAAAGCCCTCGGTGGTGGCTGGGAATCCAGCACCACCCTGACTTCCCTACTCAACAGCCCAGCGCAGGAATCGCACGCTTCGCAACGCGCCCCACCGCCCACTGAGGAACTGATATTTCCGGAAGTATCTGGTGCCCAGCCTAGCACTCCGGTAGAAGAGATCCCGATCGTCCCAGAGCCCTTCCAGTTTATGCAACAGTCGTGGATCGCTCCGCCGATCCAACTAAGTACTCCATCGCTCCGCCCATTCGAACTCCTCTGACCAGGCGAAGCCAAGTTTTTTGCGGTGCCGCCGCACAAGGTCCACCAGCCAATAGAGCATTTAGCCTAAAGCGACTTCAAATAAGCGATCAAGTCGTCAAGTTGTGCGTCGGTCAGCACTCCGCCGCCACCGATTTCTTCCGGTGTATGGTACTTAGACAGTACCTGCTCCAACGACTTGGCCCGTCCATCGTGCAAATAACGTACTTTGCGGTGGACGCCGCGGAGACTGGGGGTGTTGTATCCAGCGTACTTGTCCGATTCAGAGCCTAAGCCGACATCGTGTACGAGGCCATCGGTGAATTGATTCCCCGAGTGACATTGGGCGCAACCCATTTCGCTACTGTCGAACAACACCTTGCCCCGCTCAGCCGCTGCGGTCAATTCTCCGTTCGCTCCGAGGAAGGGACTCGGTGGCTCTCGCAGGCTTGCCAGGTAACTCGCCAAAGCGGTTACCTCCTGTTCGCTGACCGCTTTCCCTTGCATCGTATCGGTAAACGAATTCTGAATGGACTCACGCAAGTCCGTTTGCCAACCGTGCCAAGTCCAAGGGCCGGTTTCCGTCACTCCGGCGAGAGGAAGTACGGTTTTCGGAGTCAACTCGGTGCCGTCGTTCCAGGTATCCATTGCCCGAGCATTGGAGCCACCATCCAGATGACAAGAAGCACAGCTATACCATTGATCTAAGCTACGGCTGGCGTCGTAAAACAACTCCATCCCCCGGTGTACCAAATGCGACTCAGAGTCCACTGGCGTTTGGCCAAGAGACACCACTTGGGAGACTGCGCGTTCCCGTAGATCGACCCATTGCAGTTGATCGAGCGTGTAGTTGGCAATCACGAAGCGATGGCCATCGGCCAGTGCGCGGACTCCCATAGGACGACCGCCGAGTTCAATGCGATGGAACCGCTCTTGGTCTTGCATCAAGCGTCGATCGATTAAGTCGCCGGGGCCACCCACACCAATGAATGGCAAATCGCCGAGGCGGTAAACGAGGAGCTCGTGGGTGCCCGACGAGGTAACCACCATTCTCGTTTCGTCGGCATTAATCGCTATGCCATGCGGATCGGCTACCGCGCGCCGCGGCACATCCAACGAAATCGCTTCGCGGTAACTCGGTCCATCCAAACGGACTCGCGCCACGCGACTGGCCAAGACCCAACCGCGTTGAATATTATCTTCAGTGATCGGATTGGTGCGATAGATCATCCATGGGAAATAGACATACTCACCATCGGCCGAACATTGAAGTTGGCCCAGGTTGATCCCGCCGCTAAGTGGCTCAGTGTACAGCTGCTCTCCCGTTTCGGTGTCATGCACAGCCAACGCCCCTTCGCCACTCAGTCCTACCGCCAGCCGCGTGCCGTCTGGAGAGAGAGCCAAAGTGCGGGGCCACTTGCCAGTTGGAAAACGCCGGACCAATTCGTTCTTGCTCAGGTCCAGCTGGGCCACTTCGCCAGTGGCCACCAGCCCCACGAAAGCCACCTGCCGAGTGCTATCCACGCTGACTCCCATCGGTTCAAAACCGACCGTTATCGAAGCAACATGTCTCAGTTTCTCGTCGATGACTTGAAAACGCTCCACGGTTCCCGCGTTGCGACAGGTCACCAACAATTCATTGTCATTGATAACCGCCAGCGCCGTGGGACGCGCGCTGCACTTGATTTCGTCCGCTATCCGCGCATTATTCAAGTCAACGAGTGACAAGCTGTGGGATAGTTCATTGGCGGTTACACACCAACGTTGGTCGTCCAGTAAAACGAGATCCAAAGGTCCCCGGTAGCTGCTGGCATGCTGGAGCGAATCGCCATCGGCAGCTGATGAGCTGCTGGATCCGCCTTGAGCCAGCAATACGCTGCAGCACAACACAAGCCCGTGCATTATTCCATTGGTTTTCATTCGTTTCCATCTCCTAGCCAAAAAGGCAATATCGCATTACGGTCGGTCGAGCCTCCTGCCGAGCCTTGGAGAGTCCCCCCCTAACATTGCTTACTGAGGCCGGGGGATCGCCCGCAGCGGCTCCGCAAGAGCCGCGCCTCACAAGACACTTCCGAATGTCCCCGCTTTAATTCCCGTCCTGTCAAACGTTCAAGGGCGATCGCCCGTTTCAAGTTCATTATCGCTTGTGATTTCGGCATCGCTCTCAATCTCTGATTGCTGCGGCTCATCAAGCTGCGGCTCATCAGGCTGCGGCTCATCAGGCTGCGGCTCATCGCTTTGGGATTCCGTTTCCTCGTTTTCCTCTTCCCCCTCCATCTGCTCCCCGTCTTCGGTCTTCTCCACTGCCTCCTGCTTCTTCAACGTCAAAACGATACGGTCCTCGTCAATCACGATACTTTCAAATCGCCCGAGCTTCTTCGCGAACTTAGGATCCTTGTACATGTCCTTGGCCAAGTTTTCCCGACGCATGGCCTGCATAATTTCTTCCGGGACCGGGTTCCCATTAACAGACGCATCGGCGAGGGTAACGATCAAGATGCCATCTTTCAGCGCTACGTCCGCGGAAACAGAGCCGTTGAAATAACGTCCTTTGCCCCCGGGTAGGCCATCCATCGGAAAACTGACTTCGGCCGAAAGTTCGCCATCCTCAACGTCAACTAGTACTTTGCCGCGGAGCTCTTCCTCTTTGCTGATCAACGCATTGATGTCGTCGGCAGTCAGGATGAGTTGTTCGGGAGCTTGCCCAGAGTCAACTTGCAACTGGAAATCTTCCACCCGCTTTTCGATCGCAGCGATCTCCTCATCGCTCATTTGCACCACCGGTAAGACTACGGGTTCGGGAGAGGTGTATTTTTCAAGCTGCGCGCGATAGAAAGAATACCCCGCCCAGCCAGCTGCACCGACGCCGATCAGCATCAGCAGGAAAACACCCAAGCAACCACCCAGCAAGCAGCCCCAGGGAAATCGCTTCTCACGCGGCGCGTAAACGTTGCTCGCCCCGCCATCGGCCATGCTATCGCTCGAAAAGTCTTGCACAGATCAACTCGTCGCTAAAAGTGTCAGTGCCCCCAGGAACATTCTGCGGGGTCTTCCTCATTGCCATTTATTATGGTCGGCTTGGCCAAGCCGGTACAGTCCCACCCCTTTTTTGGAGCTAACCACCCCCTGCGAGCAGATTGACCAAGAACTGGCGGACACCGAATTTCTGACCGATTCCTACCACAAGGAAACAAGTCACCGTCCTTTCGCACTGGATGCCTTGGCGCTTCAAGACGCGCTGGGCGCGGAAGTTGTTACGCTGCATTACTTTGGCGGCTACACAGCCTCGTGGAAGCGGCCGCACGGCTCGATATCGCGCCTGCCACAGCCAAGCGTTGGTGGACGTAGGCCAAAGCCGCATTGAAAACGTAGTTGCATCAAACCAAGTGTGTTGGGGAGCAACAGACTAGGTATTTAAAAATATCTGGGATAATCGCGCTGAGGGCTTTAAGCACCAACCCTCTCTGATTTCGGTGTGGTTGTTGGACAAGGCAGCCCGCGTTGCTTGGCGGGACTCGTAGCCTCGTCCACTACGAGAAGGCGGGGCTACTCGTACACGGTTTTGATGTTGCTTTCTACTTGTGCCGGGAGTGCAGGGGGAGAGTCGCCGTCGGGCCAACGGAGCAAGAAGGTGCTCCCTCTGCCCACTTCACTGCGAATGGTGATGTCTCCGCCATGTTCTCGAAGCACTTTTTGACTGACCGGTAATCCCAGTCCCGTACCGCGGGCACCTTTGTTCGATTCAAAGGGGGCAAAGATGCGGAGTTGATCCTCCTCCGAGATCCCCTCGCCATTGTCCTTGACGCTGATGGCGACCAGTCCCTTGTCGCGTTGATGTTCGACCGACAATTCGACGCAGGGGCGAACCCCCGGCGGATGTTCGGCAGCTGACGCCGCGTCGATGGCGTTGGTGACCACGTTCAACAAGGCTCGATGCATGGCTTCACTGTCGTAGTTGGCCTCAACCAACATGGCGGACGGGTGAAGAGTCAAGTCCACTCCCAATTCCGCGGCCCGGGCTTGCATCAGTTCGTAGATATCTTTCAGCAACAACGATACATCGTTGCGCGCGAGTTCTGGCTCGCGTTCTTTGCTGAACGAGAGCATGTCCATGACCAGATTGGAGATCCGTTCTTGGTTCTTTTCTACGATGCTCCAACCACGTCGAATGACCTCGATATCCTGTTTTTTAAGCCCATCTTCGACCAAGTAGGTGCCGCCACTGACTCCCTGTAGAATGTTTTTGACGTGATGCGACAAGTTCGCGATGGTCTGTCCCATGGCCGCCAGTCGTTCGGATTGCAGCATGGCGCGATAGAACTGCGTGTCCTCGATCGCCAACGCAGCTTGGCCACCGATGGCGATCATGAGTTTCAAATGCGATTCCTCGAAGCATGGCTTTCCTAGTCGGTCTGCGTAGTCGCCCGCTGAAACTTGCGTATCGATGTAGATGGCACCGACAAGTCCATAGCGGCCAAGCATGGGGACACAAATGGCCTCATTGACCCCGAGGCTATTGATGCTTTCCACCGACTGCCAACGCGAGTCGTCCTGGGCATTGCTGGTCTGCACACCTTCCTTGTTGGAAGTCACGTAGTCCAAGATCGTACGGCTGATTTGCAGCTTGCGAGGGGGCTCTCGCTTCACTGGATCGTTCGCCAACTGCCTTCGTTCGCGGCTGTAGGTTGGGGTCAGTTGGCCGGTGACATCGTCGAGCATCATGATGCAACCCCGATCGCACTCGATCGACTGAAAAATTAGATCGAGGACTTGAGTGAGCAGATCTCCCAAATCGACCGTTCGATTGATTGCTTGACTCACCTGATAAACAATCTCCCAATCGTTGACAGGACGTATTGATTCGCTGGCTTCACTCTCCATAGCCAGACTATTGGTATGTAAGTTTCCGTCCGGGAGTACGGAGAACGCGCCAAGTTGGCTTTCGACGGCGCGGCGGATCTGCGGTGGCTCCAAACCGTTGGCTGGATTCACAATCTCAACGCCCGCGTTGGAGCGGGTCGAATGGGGGTCGGGCCCTCCCGTGAAGATCATCAAAGTGCGCCCCACTTGCACGCGGTCCCCACTGTGAAGAACTTTACTGGCAATACGTTTGCTGTTCACGAAGGTCCCGTTGCTGCTCCCGAGGTCCTTGATCTCGAACTCATCGCTTTCGGTGCGTGTGACCGAGGCGTGCTGACGAGAAACTTCAGTGTCGTTGAGCTTAATTTGGTTCGATGATTCGCGACCAATCGAAGCCACGTTTCCGCGGACGGCAAAATGCTGTCCGTTGTCCTTTCCGCGAATTACGAAAAACGAAGCCATTTCGATTCCATCCGTGTCCGGTCAGGGGTAGCTGATTAACTAAGGAGTCATGTTAGCATGGAATATGCGGTGGGGAGCACCACGGGTTGCTCTTCGCTCTCCTCTTCGAGCGTGATATTAGTTAGCGCACTAAGTGTATAGTCGTTGGTCGGAAGGGTCGCTGGGGTGGGGAGCCCGGCGCTGTGTAGGAAGTTAGCAAGAAGTTGAAAGCCCGCCGTCGACAAGACCGACTCCGGATGGAACTGGACGCCGAAGAGACAAAATTCACGATGTGCGACTGCCATAATCTCCTGCTCGGGTGACCACGCGATGACTTGCAGGCAGGTGGGCAACGACGCCGGTTGTCCGATCAACGAGTGATACCGGGCAAAGGGGGTTCGATCCGGGATGCCGGCGAAGAGCGCTGATTCGGCAAGCTGCATGGGTGTCGTTCTGCCATGCACGGGTTTAACCGCGCGGACAACCAAGCCACCAAACGCTTCATAGATCACCTGGTGTCCCAAGCAGATCCCCAACATCGGCTTGCTGCTGGCCAGCGAGCGGACGATGGCCAAGCACTCGCCCGCCTCTGCCGGAGTTTTGGGACCAGGCGAGATGACGATGGCCTGACAAAGATTGGCAAGTTCTGCAAGCTCAACGGCATCATTTCGCGCAACCACGACCTCTTGGCCCAGCAGTCGCAAATAGCGGACGAGGTTGTAGGAGAAGCTATCATAATTATCGATCAACAAGATCATACGACGGTTCCCTTGCTCGGCAGTAAGTCGATGGCGCGCAAGATCCCTTCTGCCTTATGCCACGTCTCCTGCTCTTCCAAGTTGGGGTCGCTGTCCGCAACGATACCGCCACCCACCGGCAATTGCCACCACCCATCGCAGGCAGTGATCGTACGGATCAGAATGCTTAGATCCATGTCGCCCGCAAAACTGAAGTAGCCAAGACTACCGCAATAGGGTCCCCGGCGACTTGGTTCCAGTTCCGCGATGATCTCCATCGCTCGAAGTTTTGGAGCGCCCGTAATCGAGCCACCTGGAAACGTGGCCGCAATGACTTCGGCCAACGAACAGGCATCCCTTAGTTTCGCTTGAATGATGCTCACCAGATGCCACACATAACGGTACTTCTCGAGACCGCACAGTTGCGTAACTTGCATTGAGTCGGCCAGGGCGACGCGGGACAAATCGTTACGCAGCAAGTCGACGATCATTACGTTTTCGCTTCGGTCTTTTTCACTTCTCTCAAGCAGCTCCGCCATCCCGGCATCTGCGGTCGGATCGCTCAGTCGCGGACGCGTCCCTTTGATGGGCCGGGCCTCGATCAAACTATCTTCGATCTTCAGGAAACGTTCGGGCGACGAGCTGATCACCTGCACGCGACCGAAGTCGGCATAGCCCGCAAATGGAGCAGGACTTTGTTGACGCAGGTGGAGCATCAAGTTTTCGGGGGGGCAGACGGCGCGGTGCAACAAGCGCTGAGCCAGATTCACTTGGAAGATGTCGCCAGCATGTATGTATTCCACACCCTGTGCAATCGCCTGCCGCAATAGGTCAGACGAAAAGTTGCTGGTCCAATTGGCTGACCAGCGAGTCGGAAACTGAGTGGACAGCTGTCGCTCGGCTAATCGCGTTTGGCGAAGAACAACTTGTTGCGCCGAAGCGGTTGATTCCTTGGACTCCAGGAACTGCAGGAAGTGCTGCAGGCGTTCGTAGGCGCGGCGTTGTCGCGCTTCGGCCGCGAGTACCGGAAAGCCCTGAGAGACAATCCAAGCTTCGCCCTGCAGATGGTCCCAGCAGAGGACCACATCGTACAAGCCCAGGGTGGCCAGCGGTAAATGGAATTCGTTGTGACGGGCGGTGGGAAGCTGCTCGAAACAGCCTCCCAGTTCGTAGCCCAACCAACCCATCCAGCCACCTTGGAACGGAGGTAGCCCAGGGAGCTTGGCTTGCGCGTACCGCTCGAGTTGTTCGGCAATCCGAAAAATGGCTTGCGGCGACCGCTTGTCGATGCGCAGAATGGAAAACGGATCCGCGGCCAAATAGCTGTAACGACCGAGCGCGTCCGACTTGAGACTGCTGTCGAGCCACACGCAGCCAGGTTGGGACGACAAGCGGCGAAAGCAATACTCGGGAGTCCAATCCGGTTTGAGCTTTCGAACGAGCGGTTGTGCCTGTTCCAGCAATCGTGCCGATTGGTAATCATAAGTGCGAGTTGAGTGAACTGGCAAAGTATTCAAAAGATCGTCAAAGGCTATCGAGAGGTGCTCAGCGCCCGACCGTAAGTCGCGTAGGTGCGGCCGCGGCCGTAAAAGCTCATTTTAACCGATCAGCGCGTGGACCGCTTGCCCAATATCGGCTTGCCGCATGAGCGATTCACCCACCAACATGGCTTGTACCCCGGAATCTTGCAGCAATTTGGCATCCGCGGCGGTGTAAATGCCACTTTCACCAACGACAATTTTGTCAGGGGGTATTTCGCGGCGAAGCCGAACGGTGTGTTGCAGGTCGACAGCGAATGTCTTCAAGTTGCGATTGTTGACGCCAATCAGCTCTGCCCCCGTGTTCAATACGTTGTCTAAGTTGCTCCGTTCGTAGAACTCGACCAAGGCCCGCATTCCCAGTTCGCGAACCAGTTGGTAGAGCCCCCGCAGCTCTTGCCGCGTCAGGCATTCGGCTATCAACAGCACTGCGTCGGCCCCGGCTACCCGCGCCTCAAAAATCTGATAGGGGTGGATCACAAAGTCTTTGCGGAGCAGCGGCACATCCACTTTGGCTCGGATCTCGATCAGGTAGTCAAGTGAACCTTGAAAATAGTCTTTATCGGTCAAAACGCTCAGGCAACTGGCCCCCGCGTCGACGTAAGCGGTGGCGATCGCCACCGGATCAAAGTTCTCGCGAATAATGCCTTTGGAGGGACTGGCGCGCTTCACCTCGGCGATCAATCGAATGGGTGGAGCGTTTCGCAGCGGTGCGATGAAGTCGCGGGCCGGAGGGGATTGATCGGCGATTTTCATCAAGTCGCGGAGTGGGCGAAGACGGATGGCTTCCTCCACCTCGCGACGCTTCGTCGCTACGATCTTTTCGAGGATATCGGCCATCTTGTTCCTGGGAGTAATCGAGGAGGGCGAGTCAATGTGGGGGCGGGCAAGGCGGATGGATAGCGGTAAGGTGTAAGGTGTAAGGTGTAAGGTGTAAGGTGTAAGGTGTAAGGTGCGAGCAGCTAGCAAGTGCGTCCATAGTGATCGGCAAGTTGTTATGGCGTTGCCATCGTGAGCATCCAGCATCCCCCGTAGTGGATCTTTAGCCAGATCCACTACCCTAAAATCAAGCGGTGACAAAGTAGCTAGTGTCTAAAGTGTCGCACTCCGGTGAAGACCATCGGAATGTTGAATTCGTTGCAAGCGGCGATGACTTCATCGTCGCGGATCGAACCCCCGGGTTGAATAATGGCCACGACCCCCGCGTCGGCCGCTGCCTCGATGGAGTCCGGGAAGGGGAAAAATGCATCCGAGGCCAAGACGCTGCCAGCCGCCCGCTCGCCTGCCTTGCGAATCGCAATGTCCACGCTGTCAACCCGACTCATCTGACCTGCCCCAACACCGACCAAAGCCGTATCGCGACCCAAAACGATGGCGTTGCTCTTCACATGCCGCACCATTTCCCACGCGAAATAGAGGTCATCCCACAGGGAGTCTCCCACCGTGGCATCGGTTACCGTGCGCCACTGGCTGTGAAAGGCAGGCAAGTTGTCTGACTCTTGAGCCAGCGCTCCGCCAGCCACAAAGCGAATGGCAATCTCGGACTGAGCTTCCGTCAAACGACCCACCTGCATCAGCCGTACGTTGTCCCGCCACTTCGGTTTGGTGGTCAGTATGCCGACTGCTCCAGCTTCGAAATCCGGCGCAATAATCGCCTCAATGAACCGCCCTGGTTCACACAGCACTTCGGCTGTTTCGACATCGATCGTGCGGTTAAAGCCTAACACGCTTCCAAAGGCACTGACCGGATCGCCGTCGAGCGCCTTGCGGGTTGCCAAAGATAACTTAGCACAAGTGGCCGTGCCGCAAGGATTGTTGTGCTTGATCACCGCAACGGCCGGTTGACCAAAGCCGCGGGCAATCGACAAGGCAGCGTCGAGATCGAGGATGTTGTTGTAGGACAGTTCCTTGCCGTGAATGTGCCGCGCGTTGACGACGCTGGCGGTTGAGTCGCGGGGGATGCGATAGACGGCCGCCTTCTGATGTGGGTTCTCGCCGTAGCGCAGTTGACTCTTGCGTTCGAGACGTACAGTCAAGGTGGCGGGCAGCTCAGTACCAGCCGCTTCACGTCGGAAGTAATCCGAGATAGCTTGATCGTAGTGGCACGTCATGGTAAACGCCTCGGCAGCCAAGCGTCTGCGGAGGCTGAGCGTGGTCGCTCCCTGCTCTTCGATATCGGACAACACAGCGCTGTACTGCTCCGGACGGGTCACCACCGTCACCCATTGATGATTCTTCGCCGCTGCGCGAATCAGACTCGGACCGCCGATGTCGATCTGCTCAATCGCCTCCTCACGCGACACACCGGGGCGGGTCACTGTGGCCTCGAAGGGATATAGGTTGACCACCACCAGCTCAATGCCGCGGATGTCTTCATCTTGCATCGAAGCCAGATCGCCCACATGATTGCGTCGCGCGAGGATGCCACCAAAGATCTTCGGATGGAGCGTCTTCACCCGTCCGTCCATCATTTCCGGGAAACCGGTGTACTCGGCGACTTCGATCGAATCGATCCCATGCTCGGCCAAGTGCTTACGAGTACCACCGGTCGAATAGATCTGGACGCCGCTGGCGAGTAGCCCTGCCGCGAAATCGACCAGCCCCATTTTGTCACTGCAACTGATCAGAGCTCTACGGATTCGTTGATTTTCGGACACCGCTCAGGGTACTCGCTGGTGGAGGAGAGTTAGTTGTTAAAGAGCTATAAATGAGTGTGGGTCACCTGCGTGAACAGCGTTCACACACCTACCTACCGCTCAACACGACCCGCAGCTTAACTATGGCAGGTCGTAAGTTCACTCATTCATTCGGTTAATGCACTTTGCCAGCTCACTGTTTTAAGGCTGGTCGGCGGTCGGTCAAGATGCGAAATGGCGGCTTCCACCCCCAAGTGGACAAATTCAGCGTTATAAAAGTCCAACTAGGTGGATTAACCGCGTACAGGCATCACAAAATTCAGCTTTAGCTCTTGTCGATCTCGCCGAACTTAACATGTCCGCCTAATCTGATGGGCCTAGTTCTTTCGGTGGCTGGCTGGCTCATCCCACACATCGTGCTTGTATCGAGAGCTCATCGCGGCGAGCAGCCCTTAGTCAGCTGACGTTGCTGGCTGACGTTGTTGGCTGACGTAGGCCCCAGCCCCTTTGCCCACCACGCGGCCGCCGAGTGACAGCATGGGCCGGACATAGAACGGCAAGATAGCGAATTGCGGGAAAAGCGACGTGCCTTGAGAGACCAACTCGGAGCCGAAATTGCCATAGACGTGCGGGTAGAGTCGTTGCTCCAGCTCCCAATCTTGGCGATAGCGGGCATAGCTCAGCACATCATTGCCCACATGATAGTCGCGAAACAATGGGACAACTGGAAAGTAGCAGCCGGTGGCGAAGGCCCCTGGATAATCGCGCTCACACAAGTACTTGGCAGTTGCCGCTGCGTAGAGCGTCCGTTCAGGACGGATCGAGTTGATCGAGAGGGTGTTGGTGAAGACGTTGTATGAATCGCGGCGGAGCACGCGCCCGGGGACTAAACAGTATTGGAGATGTTGCAGCGTGCCCCCGGTGTACTTCCAAAATCCCGAGATCTCGCGATTGGCCCGCAGCCGTCGCCACTGCTCGGCCGGATCATGCGCGCGAATATCAATGTACATCTCGTTCAAGCCATGCAGCGCGAGGTACTCCTGTGCCGTATCCAAGTTGTTCAAGCAGTGTTGCTCGGGAGTCGACGCTGGCTGGCCCGACTCGCTGGCCGGTTTGCCGAACCACTCCCTCATTCTTGTGGGAGCGTAATGCACGGCAGTCTCCAGTCGATCGAGCCGCGGGTGCTCGCTCCCTTGAGACAAGGTAAAATTCACAGTGCTGGCGGACCCAGCCGTACCATGCGCTGCCGTCCGATAGTACTGGCTGGCGCAGCCTGCCGCCGAATGAAGTGCGAGCAACACAGCGGCCAAGCGGATCGAACGCAGCCCTCGCGCACCAAGCTGGTTTTCATCTGCCGTTGGCGTGTTCAAAAATCGAATCCGTTGTTTGGAATGCCCTGAGG
Source organism: Pirellulaceae bacterium (assembly GCA_041751975.1). Taxonomy (GTDB): domain Bacteria; phylum Planctomycetota; class Planctomycetia; order Pirellulales; family Pirellulaceae; genus Aureliella. Next base: position 154 of record JBGSHW010000049.1, on the reverse strand, counting down.
GTGTCGGCCGCAGATGCTAGCTAGTGTCTGTCCGGAAACTGGTTCGAACTTGGATTTTCCCCGATTTCGGGGGGATTATCGCGTTGAAGAATTAATGCAATCAGCCTTTCGATCCAGAGAATTGCAATCGACGAGAGGCAACCAGCCGTCGAAT
>JBGSHW010000048.1:0-8748 GCA_041751975.1 Pirellulaceae bacterium | reverse complement strand
AGGTCGCAAGGACCCAACTGATGATGATTGCAGCGCAAAAGGTTTATGCAATGCTTGGCAACGAATCGCTGTGGGATACCGCTCTTCGGTGCCATGAGCTGTTGCGACAGGCGAATTTACCGCACGCGATTTGCGGTGGGGTCGCGGTATGCCTTCATGGCTACCCGCGGAACACGACCGATGTCGATATGGTGATCGACGCTCAGGACTCTGCTCAAGTTAAAGAGTTGCTGCTTCAGGCTGGATTCGAATGGGATGAAGTGGCGAAAGAGTTTCAAAGTCCCGGCGGCATTGCGGTGCAATTCTTATTGTCAGGAACGAGGGCAGGCAAAGGTGCTGAAGTCACCATTGCCGAACCCAGGGGCGAGTTAAATGTCGAGGAGCTTGAGGGCGTTTCTGTGGTGAGACTCTCGCGTCTGATCGAAATGAAGCTCGCTTGCGGTATGGGTAGCCTACGGCGCACGCACAAGGACTTTGCCGATGTCGTAGAGCTCATCGCTGTTCGCCAGCTCGATGGTTCGTTTGCACGTTATCTCCACAAGTCGCTTCGCCAGGCCTTTAAGCAACTGGTACGAAGCGCGCAGTCAGAAGATTGAACCTGCCGAAGTAACCAAAGTCGGTGCACTACAATGCTATACAACACGAGCAGGCTCAGACCGAATGGGTCCTAAGTAGCCCATCACGAGTCTCTAGGGATAACGCTCTACACAATGTCGTTTAAAGCCCGAGCAATGTCTTGGCCTATTCGCGATCGATGGCGAACAATGATTCATTCTTAAACCACAGAGACACAGAGTTCACAGAGCCATCAATCTCTGGTTACTTCGGCAGCTTCGATCCCGGCGGTTCACGCATTGGAACGTAACCGTCAAAATAAATCCAAGACTTCGGTCACACTGGCGAAGCCAGTGGCACCCGCCTTATCCCGAAAGATCCATGTACAACTGCTTAAGGTTTGGCCAGTCCGTCCAGCAGACTGTCCAGAACTAAAATTTGGCGTAGTCGATCGGTACGGAATTCTTCATCCATGGTGGGATGCTGGACGGAGTTGGCCATACATTGCGGCCGATGAAAGCAGGCTGGGCCAGGACCTCGGTACGCAGTGCGATATCCGGTGAGCAGACTTAACTAGAAAACTCGAAGTCGAGTACTTTTACGCTGTGACCTCAGTGCCTCAGTGTTTCAGAAGGGACTTTGTTACACGATTAGAGTCTTCGGTGCTCGGGGACAATATTTCGGCTATCAACACAGGGTAAGTCATCGAGCGAATCCATGGCGGCCTGGGGACGGTTTACTTTTTATAACGCATTAGCGCTACGGTTTTAGCTAATCTTAATTATTGCCCGTGCCTATAGTCTGAATAACGACAGCGCGGCACAAGTTGCGAACCTTGTAGTCGCCTGGTTCTGTTGCTATTCCCAATGATGAGGAACTCGTTTATGGACTGTCCGCTGTGTAAACTCAACTTGCAGCTTGCCGAGCGACAGGGAGTCGAAATTGATTATTGCCCCAAATGTCGGGGAATCTGGCTCGATCGTGGAGAGCTCGAAAAACTGATCGAATTGTCAGTGGCCCAAGCACCGCCGGTCGCGCCGCGGGCCATGCAGCGCAACGAAGAAGTTTATCGGTCCGAACGTCGCGATGACCGCGATGACGATCGGTATGATCGCTCAGCGCATCACCACGGCAAGCCGAAGAAGCGGGAGTCGTGGCTTGGCAATTTATTCGATTTTGATTAAGCCCTTTAATCGCGGTCCAATCCAACAACGAAAAAGCCCACCGGTCGAAGACGGGTGGGCTTTGAGTTCTTGAATTTGTGTTCAACGCATTTTCAGCTGGCTACTCTGCGCTGCGTATTTTGGGCTGGTTGTCAACACTTAGAGCATCTTCGACAGAATTGCACATAGGTCGGCGGTGCGGCAGCTGTAACCCCACTCGTTATCGTACCAGCTGACCACCTTGGCCAACTTGCCTTCTTTGCCGAGTACTTGCGTGAAGTCGGCTGCGAAGATCGAGCTGTGCGGGTCGCCGATGATGTCGGTGCTACAGATCGGGTCTTCGGTGTAGCAAAGAATTCCCTTCAGCGGACCATCAGCGGCCTTCTTCATGGCTGCATTGATCGATTCGGCAGTGGCGTTCTTGGCGAGGTTCACCGTTAGGTCCACTACGCTACCAGTGGGCACTGGCACGCGGAGGGCGATCCCGGTTAGCTTGCCTTTGAGTTCTGGAATGGCCAGGCTCACGGCCGATGCGGCACCGGTCGAGGTTGGGATGATGTTCAAGGCAGCCGCCCGTGCGCGATACGGGTCTTGGTGCGGTTGATCCTGCACATTCTGGTCGTTGGTGTAGGCATGCACCGTGGTCATCAAGCCCGACTCGATGCCGAAGGTTTCGTGTAGAACTTTAGCAACGGGTGCCAAGCAGTTGGTGGTGCAGCTCGCGTTGGAAATGCACTTCATGTCGGCGGTTAACTTGTCGTCGTTCACACCGATCACGCAGGTCAGGTCAGCGCCATCTTTGGCAGGTGCGCTGAGGACAACCTTCTTGGCTCCGGCTTTCAAGTGCGTGTCGTAACCAGCTTTAGTATCCGTGGCGCGGGCAGTGAAAATGCCAGTGCTTTCGATGACGATGTCGATCTTGTGCTCACCCCAAGGCAGCTTCGAAGGATCGCGCTCGCTGAGAGCCAGGATCTTCTTGCCGTCGACGATCAGGTGCGTGTCGGTCGAGCTGACTTCGCCGGGGTAACGGCGGTGAATCGAGTCGTACTTGAGCAGGGTCGCGAGCATCTTGTTGTCGGTCAAGTCGTTGATGGCGACTACTTCAAACTCGTCGCTGCGGGCCATCAGATTGCGAAACGTGAGTCGACCGATGCGACCAAAGCCGTTAATTGCGATTCGAATTGTCACTGTGATTCTCCTGAAGTGTTGTCGACCGGTTCCGAAGTAACTGATTATCGGATTGATTCGTGACCGTTGCTCGGCGAAAGTCGAGAAACGGTGTATGTTGGTGGATGTCGCGGTCAGATTATACTTTTGCCACAAAAAACCAGCAACGACCGGTAACGCCGCCAGGCGAACCGGGATGACCGGTGGGCTGCAACGCACAATCGAACCGCCAAGTGGTCCGTAGGGTAGTGGGCGAGACCGTTAAGGTGTTTCAAAGGGGGTTCCGCTCCCGTTACGCTAAGTGAAGCAATTGCATGAGCAGACCCACGTGGAGATTGCCAGCCGGCGTGAGCCGAGGGACATGGGATTATCTGCAGTCGAAGTCGATCGCGGGGGATTACGATACGTACTTTGCCCAGCACGCATTGATGCAGCTGGACCTCGAGTTCCTGCACGAGCACTTGCCGCCGATCGGCGATCCGCAGAATCCTCCGGTTGTCGCCGACTTGGGGTGTGGCACCGGCCGGGTTTCTCGCGCTCTCTCGCCACTTGGATATCGCTTGGTGAATGTCGATTTGAGCAGTTACATGTTGGCCGAACTCACCCGCAAGACAGAGCATCCCGAGCAGAATTGCTGCATTCAAGCGAACCTGGTCGATTTGCGATGCTTGGCGCCCAACAGCTTGGACATGGCCGTCTGTTTGTTCAGCAGTATCGGCATGATCCGGGGACACAAGCATCGATTGCAATTTCTGAAATCATTGCGATCAGCCCTAAAGCCGGGTGCGCGATTGCTATTGCATGTGCACAATCGCTATCACAGTCTATGGGATCCGGCCGGTCCGGCTTGGCTGCTTTCGACGAAGTGGAAAAGCTTGTTTACCAAGGACTGGGAGTTCGGCGATCGAGTGTATGCTTACCGCGGTTTGCCAGCCATGTTCTTGCATATCTTTAGTCGAGGCGAGTTGCGCAAGTTGCTCGTGACGGCCGGTTTTGAGTCCGTGGAGATCACGCCGATCAATTTGACAGGGGATGCGATCATGCCGCCGCGAGTTTTAACACCGCTAAGAGCCGGAGGGTATTTTGCTCTTGCGGGGCGCGGAGGTGGGTGAGGTAGGTGGTGGGAGAGGTTGGGCGAGGGCACCGCTTTAAACAACTTTCATGGTGCTTTGACCAGGGGAATGTGCATTCGGGAGAGCGAGGCTCCTGCCGAGCTTTTTTTTCTGGTGCTGCCGTCTAACGTCCACAAGCCAATCCGAGCACAACCGATTGCTTGTGAACGGCAGATGGCGGCGGGGAAAGGCTCCGCAGGAGCGTCGCCCTCCCGTTGTCACGTCGCCCTCCCGAAAACCGCAAGCATAAGTCGAAAAATTATTCAGAGCATGGAAGAACCTACTCCAGCGCACGGATCAATTCGTTGATGCGCTTCTGTGAAACCGAATGTTTCGTCCCCAGTTGTTGGGCGAATACCGATACGCGGAACTCTTCGAGATACCAGCGGAGTTGTTGCAACTCAGCGGCCGACTGGGCATTGAATGCCTGCACGGCCGGCGAAGTCCTGAGCGTTTCATAAGCCTTCCAGGCGGCCGCTACCGGTTCAGCGAGTTTGCGATCTTTGGCAACGCCACCGTTCTTCAACTTCTCCATCCGCATCCTGGCTGCCTGCAAGTAGCGCGGAAACTCGGCCAGCCATTGCCACGGTGTTTCTTTTAAAAAGTCCTTGCCCAGGAGCCGTCCAACTTGTTGACGGACGTCCGCCGTCACCTCACTCCATAAGCCCGGCGCTTGCTCCAAGTTCAACCGCAGTTCGTGCGCCTGCGTGGCCAGCTTGGGTAACCACACCGCCACGTCCTGGGCGGCAATGGAAATCCGCATGGTCGCCTGCGCATTGATTGCTTCGAACGCCTCGCGATCGGTGACGAGTGGTTGCGTCTCGACCAGCGCGATCCGGGCGATGAGATCCTGCAGACGCTCGGCCAGTTCCTTGCTGCCGATGATGTGGCTGAGTTGCACGCTGGCTTGCGAAAGTCCAGGCAGGTTGGCGACATGGCCGCGGAGCGAACGATGATGCTTGATCGCGAACAAGCGAGTTAAGCCACCGCGGGATATCCGCTCTGCTTCATCGAGCGTATCGGCCAAACGCAATTCCACTGCATTGCCCACATCGACCAGGGCCGGGAAAGCAGCGACGAGCAAGCCGCCACGTCGCACGGTGACTTGGTCCGGAATCCCAGCAAAGTCGTTGGGGGTAACAGGGCGGTTGCTCCAGTTTTGTTCATCTTCTTGACGAACGGCTCGACTGGTCGCCGAAGAAGACGGCGCGTGTTCAGCGATCAGTTGCACCACATCACGGCTACTGTCGATCACGTGCCCTTCATTATCAACGACCTGCACGAGGAATCGCAAGTGGGCAGGGAGTTTTTCAACAATCAACTGGTTGGGGGTGATTCGCTCTCCCGAGTGCTCGCTCATCGCTTGGCTTAGCGCGGACGTGAATGGCTGGTCGCGGGAAACTTGTGCCAAAGCGGCGGCCAGCTTTTTGGCTACATCGGGTGCTGGGACAAAGTACGTGCGAATCGCTTTCGGGAGCCCTTTAATGATCGCCAGGATCTTTTCTTCGAGCAGACCGGGGACAAGCCAACCGAGCGCTTCTTCGCTCACCTGCCGCAAGGCGGCTTGCGGCACGGTGACGGTGACTCCATCCGCCTCATGCCCTGGTTCAAAGTGATATTCGAGCGGCAGCTCGGTCGGACCGATTTTGAGCGTATTGGGAAATGTTTCGTCGATGGTGTGCAGGTGTTCGTTGCTGGCCAGTAGATCTTCGGGCTGCATCCAAAGCAACATTTCACTCCCATTTCCATTCCCCTTGCCCCGCTGCTTGGTGAGCCAACTCCGCAGGCTGGTCAAGTCGGTGACTTCTTCCGGCAAGCGGGCGTTATAAAAGTTCGCCAAGTGAAAGCGATCGACGATGTAATCCCGCGCTCGGGTGCGCTGGGCCAGTTCATGGATGTCGGCCACCAATTCTTCGTTGTGTTTGTAGAACGGCTCATTGCAAGTCCAATCGCCCCCGACCAAGCCATGTTCGATGAGCATCGAGCGGGCGGCCTCGGGATCGATCGAGGCGTAGGGGACGCGGTGCCCTGAAGCAATCGTTAGACCGTACAACGTGCTGCGACGATAGACCATCGATGAACCCGATTTGCTGCTCCAATGCGGGTCGCTATACGAGTGCTTGAGCAAATCAGCGCCGGCGGTCTCGATCCATTCCACATCAATTTCGGCAGCCGTTCGGGCGTAACGTTTATTCGTTTCCAGGAGTTCGGCCGCCATAATCCACTTGGGTGTTCGGCGGAATAAACCCGAGCCGGGCCAGAGGGCAACGCTCAGCCCCCCTACCCCTTTGTACTCATGGCGGTCGCCGCGCTCAGCGATTCCACTGAGCAATCCAGCCAGCAGCGACTGATGGATTTCTGCGTAACCGTTGGGTCTGGCCAACTTGGTGACGGGATCTTCGAGCGACTGGCTATTGCCAGGCTGGTTCTTGCCCTGTTGCTGATTGCTGGGTTGTCGCTTGCCGGGTTGGTTAAGGAAGGATCGGCTGGCTCCTTTGCCTCCCACGCGGGCTGCTGCTTTGCCACCGACTTTTCCGGGTGAGTTGCCAGGTGACTTTCCGCGCGGGTGTTGACCGGGCTCATCGGCAGTGGTTGCTACTGCTGGCAGATGGTACTTGCGTTTGCCCACATGCACTCCAGCACCTTCCAAGATATCCTTCAGTTGCCGCACCGTGTCGGCCCATTCGCGGAAGCCTTGAAAGGAGAGGAAGTTCTGGGTTAAAGCCCGCTGCAAACGCGACCGCCCCAAGTCCTCGCGGAGGTGTTCGAAGAAATCCCACAGTCGCAGTAGGCTCAGGAAATCGCTGTGAGGGTCAAGAAACTGGGCGTGGGCCGCGTCCGCTTCGGGTCGTTGACCGGCGGGTCGTTGTCGGACATCCTGGCATTCCAAGCCAGCGGCCATGACGAGCACCTCGGCTAGGCAATTGCGTTGATTGGCTTCGAGCAGCATACGTCCAACGCGTGGTTCGCAGGGGAGCAATCCAAGCTGTCGACCGATGGGTGTTAAGACTCCGCGGTCATCGATGGCTCCCAGTTCGCGGAGCGTGCGCTGGGCATCGCGAATCGACTCGGCGCTGGGTGGGTCGAGCAGCGGGAATTCTTCGAGTGGACCAAGCCGCAGCATCAAGCTCTGCAGGAGCACACTGGCCAAGTCACTGCGGCGAATTTCAGGTGTGGTGAACTTGGGGCGACGCAGGTAATCATCTTCGCTGAACAAGCGAATGCACACGCCGGGGCCCAAGCGACCGCAGCGACCACTGCGCTGGTTGGCGGACGCCTGCGAAACTTCCTCGATCGGTAGCCGTTGCACCTTGCTGCGTGGCGCGTAGCGGCTGATCCGAGCCAGCCCCGTATCGATCACAAAGTGAATGCCAGGCACGGTCAGCGAGGACTCCGCCACGTTGGTGGAGAGCACGATGCGGCGCCGCGCGTGCGATTCAAAGATCTTGTTCTGCTCGGTGTGGCTTAAGCGGGCGTAGAGTGGCAAAATCTCGATGGCGCGGTCGCCGCCGATCCGGGTGAAGTGCCCGCGGAGATGTTTGGCGGTGACGCGAATATCGCGCTCGGTTGGCAGGAAGACGAGAATGTCCCCTGCCCCCTCGCTCATCAATTCATCGGCCGCGTCGGTGATGGCAGTCAATGAAACCAGTTCGTCGCTGGCTGTGAGTGCAGGCGGTTGTTCGTTGTCAATGGAGGCAAATCGATAACGCTGCTCTACCGGATAGGTGCGTCCGGAAACTTCGACGATGGGGGCGGGGCCTGCTTCATCGGCAAAGTGATCGGCGAAGCGTTGCGGGTCGATGGTGGCCGATGTGATAATGAGTTTCAGGTCGGGACGCTGGCCACTGATCCGCCTGAGGTAGCCCAGCAGGAAATCAATGTTCAAAGAGCGTTCGTGGGCTTCGTCGATGATGATCGCGTCGTACTGATCCAAAAAGCGATCGCTTTGAGTTTCCGCGAGTAGTACCCCGTCGGTCATCACTTTGACCAACGTTTCCGGCTTGGTCGAATCGGCGAAGCGAATCTTAAAGCCGACCGATTCGCCGACGCGCGTGCCGAGCTCGTCCGCAAGTCGACTGGCTACAGCTCGGGCTGCCAAGCGGCGGGGTTGGGTGTGCCCGATCACTCCGCTCCGTCCGAGTCCCGCTTCAAGGCATAGTTTGGGGAGTTGAGTACTTTTGCCCGAGCCGGTCTCGCCACACACCACGATCACCTGGCGGGACTGGATTAAGTCAATCAACTCTTGTCGGTGCAACGTGATCGGGAGTTCGGGATCGTACTTGAGCTCAGGGACCCGCTCGGATCTCCGTTCGCGCAGCCCGCTGGAAGCATTGACACGCTCCAACCATTTTTGGAATTCTGCGTTTTGGGGATCGGTCTTTCCGGCCCGAGACAGCTTCTGCCAAGCTTGACGCAAGCGATAGCGATCGGACTGCATGACCGTGGATAACTCGACCGGCAATCGATCTCGGCGTTCAATTTCAACCACAAATAGCTCTTCGTTCAGACGGGGCCCGATCCCTTTCGTTCGGCGAAAGGTAGGTAACTACGGACGGAGTCTTAGGATAACTGGCAAGTGCCAATACCGCTATTGCCGCTGGCCTGGTACCTCGTGTCTCGGCTTTGCCCACTTTAGCTTACACATATCTTCTTAAGAGCCGCCCCGTGCCAGCTTGCCTGGCATGAGCCAAAAGTTTTGATCGTTAGCATGACGCGAATCAACTGGCCTCCCGACCTCCCCTGCCGCGGGG
>JBGSHW010000047.1:0-80143 GCA_041751975.1 Pirellulaceae bacterium | reverse complement strand
GCTGGCAGGTGATCTGGGAAGGCTGGAAAGAACTTCTACCAATGGTCATAGGTTACGACGTCGCAAAAGCAAAGTACTACAAAAAATGTGGCTAAACCTAAGGGCTAGCGCCTTGCCGCTCACAAGCCTGGCGCTGTCCAGTTAAGCTACGAGCTGCCTTCGACCAGAAATCTCAATGGTCCCCGATGGGAAGGGTTCTGAGAAGCTGAGTGAACGGAAGATTTAGGGTTACCTAGAAATGAGATTTTTCCGGGGGCAAAGCACTACCTGCGAAGGAGATCGAAGTTGAATCAAAGGTGTATAAAGCTTGCCGTAATTTTGCCGCACGTGTATCGAGGTGGAACGGTCCGTCTGCTTGCAAATGTTATGCAGTACTTTCAGAGATCCTCGAATTTCGAACTTGTGTTGGGGTTGCCAACGGGCCATCGTCGGGTCATTCAAGGCCAGTTGGACGTACTTGATGAGCACGCTCGTAGGGTGGAAATTCGGGAATTTGACTGGAGCGCTCACGAGCCAGCCAGAGCGGCAGAGCTGCTCGCCCGCAACTCGATTGAAGTTGGGAGAATGGTTTCTTCCCAGTACTGCTCGATGGTTGAGTCGGACCATGACTTTCTTGATTGCGATTTCTGGTTGTTTATTTCTGATCGCATTACATTGACACTTCTACCTTTCCGCCCCTACGGAATGCTGGTTACAGATCACTTGCAGCGATACGTACCTGATATCTTTGGAGAGGGCGCTTACGAAGACTTCAATTTTGCGAACACCAACTTCCTGCGTAACGTGCGGAATGCGGATCTGGCTATCGCAACCAGCACCGCGACCTATGCTGACCTCCAATCGTATAGCGGTGCTCGTGGTCAGCTTTTGCAAATGCCGACTGCGGTCGATGTTGACTATTTTTTATCATTGAGCACAACCAGCGAGGACCACAGTTCGCGACTTTTTGATCGACCGTACTTCATTTGGGTTTCGAACGCGGCGCCACACAAGAATCACTTGATGTCGATCGATGCTTTAAAGATGTATTTTGAGAGCGAAAAATCAAATCTAGATGTTGTCATTACTGGTGCAAATACGGAGCTGTTTGATCCATTTGCGAGCTCCGAACAGTGCAGTAGCCAAAGTGCACTTTACAATTTGCCCTATATTGTGCAGGTACGAGATGCTTTTCAAGCAAAGTTGCGTCCGTGGCGGGATCGAGTAAAATTTGCCGGGGAACTGCCTGATGGCCAATATTCTCGGGTGCTTCGTCAAGCGGTGTTTTTGCTACACAACGTGATAGCTGACAATGGAACATTCAGTGTGATCGAAGCAGCTATCATGGGAACTCCGAGCATAAGCAGTAGTTATCCGCAAATGCTTGAGCTTAACGAAGCATTTTCACTGAATATGAAGTTCTTTGATCCGTTTTGTGCAAAATCCGCCGCCGAAGCACTGATTCATAACGGTTCGCTGCGCGAGCCGGACCCTGCGCGGATCAATGCTAGAATTCAGGAGCACCATGTTTCAAATTGGAGCGACGAACTGGAGCGAGCTATAGCTTCTTGTTTAGCAGCTTCCCGCTTGAAGATCGAGTGCCTTTGATGACGAAAATTATTTCTGTTGGTTTGTGGATTGAGTTGACAAGTGAGTTACTTAACGAAGGTTACGGCGAAGGGATACTTAGATGGGCACGGCAAGTTGCGTTGGGTATTTGCAAATTGCCCGAGGTTACAAAGCTGCTGATACCAACGGAAGCCGCATCCGTCCCGATGTTAACGGAACTACTTACAAATCGCGATGGCGAGTTACCACAGAAGATCGAGTTCATCCCCATCGTTTTTCGGTCGTCTTTTGATTCGGACGCGTTGGCATCGATCACTAAGAGTGAGCAAGTGATTCGGAAAGTGGGGGCGTCCTCTAATCCCTTGACGTGGATAAGTGTAAGCTTGGAGCGGGCCAAGGAACACCGTACGCTTAATCGAAAGCTACATAATGTGGCTGGGACTCTGCTCAGGTTGTCTACTGCATCGTTGCGGATCCATTTTGCAAAGACGAAATGCTCGATAAAGAAAATCAAACTCGATTTAAGCCAGAAAAAGCTATCGGCCGACCTGTGGATTTCTCCGGATCCGCTTTGGCAAGGGGTGTTTGCGCATCACGGCAAGAAAATCTTGACGCTACCGGATCCTAACTGTTTAGAATTCGAGCCTAAGGTAATTGATAAAGCAGCAGCAGTTGAACAGACCGAGACCATACGGAAGTCTGTGGAATGGTCGGACGCAGTGGTGTGCTTTTCGGCGCACGTGAAGCTGATGCATTTAAACAAAGTTGTGACGAATGAGAACAAGCCAATCAGAGTCATACCCCACGCGTCGGTAACCGATACGAGCCTGGTGGCTGATCGGGTTCTCAATAAGCAAGAATTGGGAAACCGCTTTCGCAAGTACTTTAGTGAAACGCGATTTTGCCGCTTCTTTTGTGATTTTCCATTTGAAAACTGTGAGTATCTGCTCGTTTCGAGTAAATGTCGTCCCGCTCAAAATTACGCGCGTGTGCTGGCAACTTACGAAATCCTGTTGCGGCGACAGCGACGAAACTTGAAACTGGTCGTAACGGGCAATTTGAGCGGTGATGCGACGTTGCGTCAAATGCTCACTTCGCGCGGTTTAGTGTACGACGTGATTGAATGCACCAATATCGACGAAGAGTTTCATGAGGGTCTTTTAGCCAATGCCTCGTGCTTAATCATCCCGCCGCTGTCCGCGAGTTGGTTTCCGTTCGGCTTTGCTGATGCAAATCGACTTGGCGTGCCCGTGGCCATGTCGCGCATTCCAGTCACTGAAGAGATGCTGGGGGCTGGACTTGTGTCCCCTGAGTATTTCGATGCCAGTAGTGTTGATGATATGGCCCGCGGGGTAGGGTACACGGTCGATAACCGCGAAGCCGTTCTGCGCAGACAACGAGAACTGTCCCGAGCACTTCCCGAGCGCTCTTGGGTTGACGTTGCCAGAGATTTTGTGCATTGCCTTGATTAGCTCTGCGGACTTAGAGTTTAGAAATGAATATGGAGTTTGATTTTTCACCCAAATCTTTTACACCCAAGTCAACGCCGCGAAGAAGTTGTGAGCCGATGGGATGTCAGGCAGATCAACTGCCTTGCCCAGCTTGCGCTAACCCTAGGTTTGCGAGCTCTCGTGCGGGAGTCGAGCGGCTTTTAGGAGTTTCGCCAGTTGCTTGAGCGACTTTTGATCGAGATGCCCTAACTGCCGAACGTGGCATTCGAGGACTCCTGCGTGAATATCGTCCAGCAAGGTTTCGCCGGCAGGGGTGATTTTCACTTCCACAACTCGGCGATTGGAAGGCAGACGCTCGCGTTTCAATAGGCCGCGGAGTTCAAGTCGATCGAGCATGCGGGTGATGTCCGGAGCTCTGGAGACCAATTGCCGGCCGAGGTCAAGCGTGGCGATCGCGGCGGGTGCGGCCCAGCGGAGGCAGCGGAGTGCGTTGTACTGCTGGGCCGATAAACCGACTTTCCCCAGCACCTCATCCTCGATGGCCTTGAGGCGATCGTAGGTCTTCCACAAATTAAGGAAGACCTCCTGCTCAAGTGAGTCACAACCCGGCTTATTGCTGGTGGCCTTCACATTATCTCCGGGGTTATGCTGGTTACGGCTGGTCCGTCGCGAGGCAAGCTCGTTTCAAAAATTGAACTTATCGGTCGTCCCACCTAGCGTCAAGGCAAGCGGTTCTGGGGGAATCCGCGCCGCCAGCTTCGGCATCTGTCGTTTCAGGCGGGCGGTGCCTGGATGGCAGTTCAAGTTGCAAGAAATCCCCTCTCTGGCTCATCCCCCCACGCTGGCTAGCCGAATGAATGTGTTGACGACACTTGTCGCAACATCTATAATATGACCCTGTTTCTAAGCATTTCCGTTGGAGAGTGATGATGCTAACCGTGCAACGCGAATTCGACCTCCTGGTAATTGGCGGAGGCCCCGCTGGCTCGACCGTGGCCACCTTGGCGGCTCAGCAGGGATATCGCGTGGCCGTTTTCGAACGCGAGCACTTTCCGCGGTACCACATCGGCGAGTCGCTCATTCCGGAAACCTATTGGGTCCTCAAACGGCTCGGAATGCTGCACAAACTTAGGTCCAGTCAGTTCACGAAGAAATACAGCGTGCAGTTTGTCGGGGCCTCTGGCCGCAGTTCGGCCCCGTTCTACTTTCACGACAACAAGCCGCACGAGTGCTCACAAACGTGGCAAGTCCGCCGCAGCGAATTCGACGAAATGCTCTTGCGGAACGCGGAAGAACATGGTGCGGTCGTGCACGAAGGAGTGCGGGTCATGGATGTCCTGTTCGAAGGTGACCGCGCGGTCGGCATTAAGGTAGCCCAGGAGGGTCAAGCGGCGGAGGAGTTCCGAGCGCCGGTCGTCGTCGACGCCAGTGGACAAAGTTCGATGATCATTAATAAGCTCAAATTGCGAGTGTCCGATCCGCAGCTCAACAAGGGAGCCATTTGGACCTACTACGAGGGGGCCCGTCGCGACGTGGGAATTGATGAAGGTGCCACTACCGTTTTGAGCTTGCAAGGCAAAGAAGGGTGGTTCTGGTACATTCCGATGCACGACAACATCGTGAGTGTAGGGGTGGTGGCGGACTTTGACTATCTATTTAAAGACCGCAAGGATCACACCCAGACCTTCGCCGAAGAACTCGACAATTGCCCAGCCCTCCAAGAACGCATCGCCGCTGGTCGGCAAGTCGCGCCGGTGAAGGGGACAAAGGACTACACCTATCGCGCCAAGCAAGCGGCCGGCAACGGTTGGGTGCTCGTCGGTGATGCCTTTGGATTCCTCGATCCACTCTATTCTTCGGGGGTACTGTTGGCACTCAAATCGGGAGAATTAGCCGCAGACGCGATTATCGAGGGACTCCGGAAAAACGATTTCTCACGCGCCCAGTTGGGGAATTGGGAGGGTGGTTATGTCGAGGGAATGAATCGCATGCGGCGGCTCGTCTGCGAGTACTACGACGGATTCAACTTTGGAGATTTCGTGAAGCGTTTTCCGGAGCATCGTGGGGATATCACCGACCTGTTAATCGGCGATCTCTTTAAGCCCGAGCTCGACAAGGCCTTTGAGTCGATCGAGGTCTTTAAGGCGGAGTTGGCCGAGACTGTTTCAGCCATGCATTAGGCGGTGCTCTGTCATTGGGCGAGTTCAGGCCACTTCTGAGTCGATGCCCTTGCCCTACCGAAGCGTTGCACAGAGCACAGATTGCCCCAAGCCTTTCCTTTGAAATACGTAGCGAAGGCCAGCTTCCAGCAAAGTTGCACTTCGGCTTGCGTTCAGAATCGCAACGGACTTGACGTTTGTGCTAAGCTTTCTACGAGCCAAACATGCCGCTAGTGCATGGGTATCGACTGACGCGGTGCGGCAAAGCTACTTTCAAAAAACATCGCCACTTCCAAAAAACATCTTTGAGATATAAGTGCCACATGAAGGTTTTCTCGTTAGGTCTAGTTGTGTTGTGCTGCCTACTGGTTGGTGGCTGTAACTCTCCGGAATCATCGACGGCATCAGTCCCATCCAAAGATGCAACGACCGGCGGAGCGGCGGAACCTGTGGTATTGATGCTCAACTGGTACCCCGAAGCGGAGCATGGTGGTTTCTATGCCGCCAAGGTGCACGGAATTTATGAAAAATATGGATTGGATGTTGAGATACGTGCCGGTGGACCCAACGCGCCCGTCGCCCAAGAGTTGCTCACGGGGCGGGTTCAGTTTGCCATTGGCAATGCAGACGATGTACTTTTGTTCCGCGAGCAAGAAGCACCTATCGTGGCCCTCATGGCGCCGATTCAGGACACGCCGCGTTGTGTGTTGGTTCGATCCGACGCGCCGGCAACGAACTTGCGAGAACTGAAGGGGATGACATTGCAAGCCAACGTGGGGCGGGGGTTTTTGACGTTTATGGAATCCGAGGGGATGCTCGATGGCGTGCAAGTCGTGCCATTCAGCGGTTCGGTAGCCCAGCTGGTGACGGATCCGAACACGGCGGTTCAGGCCTATTCGTTCAGCGAACCTCTGCTCGCGACCCAGCAAGGTGTCGAGGTGCGGACGATGATGCTTTCCGATGTAGGGTACAATCCCTACGCGTCGTGCCTGATGACCACCGAAGCGATGATCGCGGAACGCAAGGACTTGGTCAAACGCATGGTTGCGGCCAGTCGCGAAGGCTGGTCAAAGTACTTCGAGACACCTGAGGAGACGAACGCGGCGATCTTGAAGGTCAACGAACATGGGATGACCGCCGAGTCATTGGCCTTCGGCGTTAACGTCCTACGGCCTCTCTGCATCCCCACGGGCGCGGGACCCGCAGACATGGGTGCCATGAGTAGCGAGCGTTGGAATGAGCTGGTCGACCAATTTGTGAAGATCAAGTTGGTGAGCCCCGACAAAGTGATTGCCAGCGAAGCCTTCACGACCGAGTTCCTTGTCCCCTAAGGCTGAATTTTCCCTTCGTCCATCAACAGCTTGTATTCGACCGCATCGAGTAGCGCTAACCAACTGGCCTCGATGATATTCTCACTAACACCGATGGTTCCCCAGTGGTGTTGGCTATCGGCGCTGTCGATGTTGACGCGGATGCGAGCGGCCGTGCCAGCCTCACAGTTGACCACCCGCACTTTGTAATCGACCAAATACATTTGCTCGAGTTCTGGGAAGACGGCTCCCAGGCACTTGCGGAGCGCATCGTCCAGGGCGTTAACGGGACCGTGCCCTTCGGCTGCTTCGAAGATCTCTTGCGCGCCGACGCGGAGCTTGATGATTGCTTCGGCAAAGGGGATATTGCGACTTGCGTCTCGATCGCCGGCTACGATGCGGTACTTGATCGTCTCGAAGTGCGGCACGAAAGAGCCGGCGCATTTGAGTACCAGCAAGTCGAACGATGCTTCGGCCGCCTCGTACTGATAACCTTCGTTCTCGCGCCGCACGACCTCGGCGAGAATCTTATCCATTAAGGCACGGTCGGATTGCAAGTTGTGTTTAGTGGTCAGCGCGATGATGTTCGAGCGGCCCGAGAGCTCGCTCACCAAGATCCGCCGTTCGTTCCCAACCAAGGCCGGGTTGAGGTGTTCGTAGGTATGCGCGGCTTTATTGACTGCATGCACGTGCATGCCACCTTTATGGGCAAAGGCGCTGTTGCCGACGAAGGGCTGATTTCCGCGGAGTTGCAGGTTTGCTGTTTCGTAAACGTAGCGCGACAACTCGGTTAAGTGTTCGAGTGAACGACCGCCGCAGAGCGTAAATCCTTTCCGCTTTAATCCGAGGTTGGCCATGACTGCGATCAGGTCGGCATTGCCGCAGCGTTCCCCGATACCATTGATGGTTCCCTGAACTTGATTGCAACCCGCGTCCACGGCGGCCAGCGAATTGGCGGTGGCCAAATCACCATCGTTGTGACAGTGGATGGCGAGTTGGACTTTGTAGTCCTGGGTAGCCGCCACCACAGCCCGCACGATCTCCGTGATTTCATTGGGGAGTGAACCGCCGTTGGTATCGCACATCACCAGCCACCGCGCACCGGCTTGTGCCGCGGCCAAGATGGTCTTGAGCGCGTACTCCGGGTTGGCTTTGTAGCCATCGAAAAAATGCTCCGCATCGTAGAGCATTTCGCAAGATCGCCCGAGATACTCGATTGTGTCTCCGATCATCTGTAGATTTTCATCCAGCCCAGCGCTGAGCACTTCCGTCACGTGAAAATCCCAGCTCTTACCGACGATCGTGCAGGCGGCCGTTTCGGCTTGCCGCATGGCCAGCATGCCCGGATCATCCTCGGGCTTAATGCCTCGGCGGCGGGTCATGCCAAACGCTGCGACTTTGCTTGCACCCAGCTTCAGGTTGCGTACTTGCTGGAAGAAGGCGACATCTTTTTCATTCGACAGTGGGTAGCCACCTTCGATGTAATCAATGCCGATCTCAGCCAATCGCTGGCAGATATTGAGTTTATCCTGCAGTGAAAAACTTACCCCCTCCCCCTGCGTGCCGTCGCGGAGGGTGGTGTCGTAGATGGCGATTGTTCGAGTCATGGGTGCCTCGCGTGTGGTAGCTACAAAAAAACCCCTGGAGCGAATGAGGGCTCCAGGGGTCTTACCGATGGTTTTACGTGAAGAAAGAAAGACCTCAGTTCGCCCCGCCCTGACGGCGGTCGATAATCGAAATATCGAGTGGCTGGGGTCGAAAAAATAACATGGAAAGCAATGTCTAGAAATGTTGACGGACGGGGAACGATTGTTTCAAAACTAAATCATCGCCGCTTTTCTGTCAACTGCTCCCCTCTTTAGCTCAAAAAATGCGAGCCAAAAACAAAAATGGGGGCCGGAAATAAGGATTCGGCCCCCAAAATTCAATCTCGAAGAAGTGCGTGCAAGCCGCATTGCGGCATGCGAAAATTCTTACCGATTCTCCTCTGCGTTTGAGCTTTGAAGCTTGGGAATAAACTCTGCAGCCTTGGTTCTGCGTGGTTTCCGAGTGACTTGATCATTGGCTCTCACCCCAAATCATCAGCACGCTTCCCATCCAAAGCATTGAGCGTGCCAAGTGCCTTTCGGGACTCGAAATTTTGGGGAAATTAGCCACCTGGATCGTATGATTCTATTCTGATTTCGTTTGCTTTTGAATTCTTTGGGATCTCGGCCGCCTGGAAATTCGATGCTAATTTAATAGGCATATCCGCGCAGAAAGTTGGCAACGCCGTTTTGGCGAAACGGCATTAATGCGGCTGTTGATTAAATCCCAGCCCGCAGCGGGAGGCGGAGGAACCTGCGCACGTCAACTCGCTAAGGGGATTCCGCTGCTGGTGGCACGAGCCAGCGGACGTGCAGCGTTGATTCCGGAGGTTTTAGCCATCTGCAAAGTGGCTTCAGACGCCGGTGTTGCGAAGGGAAGTTGCTCAATGTTTGGCGGATAGCAACAATTAGGCCTCGACTGCGGGTGGTTCCTACATTAAATTTTCGCTTTGTGCCGCGGCGAAGAGGCTGCGTCGAGTGATTTGGCCGTTTGCAATTTGAGAACAATCCCATGTATGCCATTATTCGTGACGGTGGACGTCAATTCAAAGTTCAACCTGGGCAACGCCTTGACATTGATCTGCGCGATGACTTGAGCGCTGGCGATACCGTTGAATTCTCGAACGTGTTGGCCATCGGCGGCGATGAAGGGCTAAAGCTCGGTTCACCTTCCATCAGTGGTGCCAAGGTGACTGCTACGGTCCTGGGGACTGAAAAGGGTGTGAAGGTTTACATCCAGAAGTTCAATCGGCGTAAGAACTACCAGCGTCGGACCGGCCACCGCCAACGCTACACGCGGGTTGAGATTTCTGAAATCGCGGGCTGATTTGTAGTTCCTGTGTACCTTCGGTCTTTGAATTCATTGCATGCCAGCTATTACGCTTCCGATCGTCGACAAGTCTTCTGTGGCGACTTCGGCTGACACCTTCGATCAGCCACTCGGAAGCGGCGTGCGTGGAAAGTACGCCTTTATCAGCCTCGGCTGCCCCAAGAACTTGGTGGACAGCGAGCGGATGCTAGGCTTGTTGCGAGACGACGGCTACCGTTTGGTGCAAGATCCGGCCCAGTCGGACTTTGTCGTCATCAACACCTGCGGCTTCATCGACAACGCCCGCAAGGAGTCGCTGGAGACCATTGATCAGATGCTTGAACTTAAGCGTCAAGGGAAGATCAAGGGAGTGATTGTATCTGGCTGTTTGGCGGAGCGCGAGCGAGACCAATTGCTTGAGGCCCGCCCTGAAATTGATTCGCTCGTCGGGGTCTTCAGTCGAGACGAAATCACTCGCATGGCCAGTCAGTTGGTGGATGGGCTTGAGGAGCAGCGGACGATTTTCCGTCCTGCGCCGATTCGGGCCCTGGATGATTCCAATCGTCTGCGGATCACCCCTCAGCATTTTGCGTATCTCAAGATCTCCGAAGGTTGCGATCGGCTGTGCACCTTCTGTGCGATTCCGAAGATGCGCGGCAAGCATGCTAGCAAGGCGTCGGAGGATGTCATTCGCGAGGCGCGACAGCTGGCCGAGTCGGGTGCGCGCGAGTTGATTATTGTTGCGCAAGATACAACATATTACGGTCGCGACATTTACGGCGAGAGTCGCCTGACGGAGCTTCTGCAGGAACTTGAGCAAGTCGACGGGATTGACTGGATCCGTTTGATGTACTTTTATCCGATGTACATTGACGAGCGATTGATTTCGACAATCGCCGACTCGAGCAAGATCCTACCCTACATTGACATGCCCCTTCAGCATTTCAACGCCGAGATGCTCAAGCGGATGGCGCGGCGGGTCACTCCTGCGGGTACGCGCGACATCGTGGCTCAACTTCGCGGCCGAATCGATAACTTGGTCCTGCGAACTACTTTCATCACCGGTTTTCCAGGGGAGACGGAGGCTCAGTTCCAAGAGCTGGTTGACTTCGTCGAAGAGGCCCGTTTCGAGCGACTGGGGGTGTTCACTTATTCGCTGGAGCCTGACACCCCTGCCGCTAAGTTACCGGATCATTTGCCCGACGAGGTCAAGGCGGAGCGCCGCGAACGGCTGATGGAAGTGCAGCAGCGGCTGGCCTTTGACTGGTGCAAGCGGCAGGTCGGTGGTGCCTTGGATGTATTGATCGATAAAGTGGTCGATGCCGAGAAAAATGTCTGGCTCGGACGTTCCTTTGCCGACGCTCCTGACGTGGATGCGGTCGTGTTTGTGACCGGCAATAAACGGCAGCCCTTGCGATCGGGGGCCATTGTTCCTGTGGAGATTGTCGGGCACAAAGACTACGACTTAATTGCCGCTGCGGTAGGCTCGCCTCGTTGAGGGAGTTGTAGCTTGTGGGCTTCTTGTTCGTGCGACTGACTCGCTGGTCGGCGGTTGTCGCGTTCAGCGGTTTTCGGTTTCAACCGTTGGCGTGTTAGGCTCACCAAACGATAGAGGGGAACAATTTCGTGGAATCCGCACCCATCACCGCACAGGCATCAGATCGCATCGTCAACGTTCCCAACGCGCTGTCGATGCTGCGTCTGCTGTTGGCCTTAATCGTGGGTGGTTTGATTGAGTTTGGGAGTTTTCTCCCCGCGCTGATTGTGTTTGTAATCGCCGCCTCCACCGATTTTGTGGATGGTTGGTGGGCGCGGCGATTTAATCAAGTCACTAAGCTTGGGCGAATCCTGGACCCATTTGTCGATAAGATTATCATCACCGCCGCCCTGATCGCTTTGGTGGGGGTGCCTGGAAGTCAAGTGCCGGCGTGGATGGTGACGGTCATTATTGGCCGCGAGTTCTTGGTGACGAGCATCAGAGCCATGGTTGAAGGGCAAGGGGGGGATTTCTCGGCGCGGTGGTTGGGCAAGTGGAAGATGGTTGTGCAGTGTGCCGCCGTTGTTTCCAGCTTGCTGCTGCTGCACGGACTCACCGATGCACCATGGCTCAAGTGGCTCACGATTGCACTCACCTGGGGAGCCGTGCTGATTACGATTGGTTCCGGCTGGGACTATGTGGCTCAGGCGATCAAGCTGAGCAATCCTCAAAAAGCGAGTCGTTGAGTTATGGAGAACCAACCGCCGGAAATAACCCCCGAGATGCTTCAACAAAACCCAGCGCTGTTGGCTGCGGTCTTTGTTATCTTTGGCCTGATGATGCTCTTCACCTCCGGCGGAATCGGAAGCTGGATTTATTTCGGCATGCGGGCTCGCAATAAGCAAGCTTTGCTGCCGGTCGAGTCGTGGCGACCGCGCGTGTGGGGCTTGGTCGACTTGCTGATGGTTTTAATCGCCGTGTTTTTGGGGCAGAGCCTATTTGCGGTGATAGGTGTGAGAATATTGAACCTTGACGTAGCAGCCATTCGCGCGGCGGAAGGGGAGCTCCCGCTGTCGTTGTCGATGATTGCCAGCTTGGGTAATCTAGCCGCAATGGCCGCAGGGGTCTTGTGGATCCAAGCTCGTTTCTCGGTTGGGCCGTCGCATATCGGGTTTAGCGCACGCAATTTGCCCTGGCACCTGCTACTCGGGCTGCTTGTCGGCCTGGCGACGCTGCCCGTGATCTATGTGCTCATGATTGTGGTATCTCTTGGTTTGGACACCGAATATGCGCACCCGCTGATCGAGCAGATGACCGAACAAGGTTCGTTGTCGGCTTACATGTACGGTGTCATCACCGCCGCCATTATCGCTCCGCTGGCCGAAGAGTTTTTGTTTCGGGTGATTCTGCAAGGCTGGATGCAGTCAATTCCGTTCAAGTCGGTGTTCGCAAACATCTTCGGGGAAATTCCAGGGAGTGCGCGGGCCAGTGCCGCTTCCCGTTTCGATTCCAGTGACAGTTTCGGGGTTTTGGCCAGCGATGCCAGCGTCGCGGTGTCGAGTGCGGAGAATCCTTACGCGGTGATGAGTTCGCCTGTGGGAACCTCACCGGCCACGCAGCAGGCGCTTGATGTGCAGCTGGAATCGGCAAATTGGATTCCGCCGATTTGGCCTTCGATCGTGACCGGGATCCTATTTGGCTTGGCCCACTGGGGATATGGGCTCAGCTTCATTCCGTTGATCATCCTGGGAATTGTTTTGGGCTTGGTTTATCGAGCCACGCATTCGATTTGGCCCTGTGTATTGATTCACTTCATGCTTAACGGAACCAGCATGGCCATGCTGGGTTTCGTGCTGCTGCAGCAAACCGCCGCCAACTAGAAACTTGTTATGGACCATGATACGCAAGCGGCGGCACTTCCAATCGTGTATGAAGAAGCTCACTTCATACTCGTCAATAAGCCAGCTGGACTGTTTACCCAAGCGGCCCCCGGGGTGCCAAGTTTAGAATTGCAGTTAGCGGCTCAACTCAAGCAACGCGACAGCCATCCTGGCAATCCATTTGTCGGCTTGCCGCATCGACTCGATCGGGCCACCAGTGGCATCTTGCTGGTAGCCCGCAATAAGCGGGCTTTGGCCAAGTTCGGCGAGCAGTTTCAAAGTCGCAAGGTGGACAAATACTATGTGGCGGTCGTGCAAGGGGAAATGCCCCCAGGCATTCACGCCTGGGATGACTACATGCGGAAGATTATCGATCAGCCTCAAGCCGAAATCGCGACCGCCAGCGACGAACATGCAAAGCTGGCTCAGTTGCGGATCGAACCGCTAGAAGTTGTCGGAGGTCGGTCGCTGGTACTCGTGCAGTTACTAACCGGACGGATGCATCAGATTCGCCTGCAAGCTGCCCACCGTGGCTGGCCGATCGTCGGCGATCGCTTGTACGGTTTGCCGTCCGCGAGCGAAGTGATTTTGGGCGATGCGGTCAGCGAAGGTGTGTTGGAGACGCGGGAGTTGCCGCATGCGCTGCACGCTTATCGTCTCCGTTTCCGACATCCGCAAACCGCGGTGCCGGTTAGCTACTGCGCACCGATCCCAGCGGCCTGGAGCCGTTTTTTTCCCGGCGAGCTGTTGGAAGCATTAAGCGAGCGGGTGGAAGGGAGCGAATTGCTAAGCAGTTCAGTATGAATTCAAGCATTTTGCCTGAATTCCGGCAGGAAGGGTAAGTTGCGCGCTAGAGCTCAGCGATAACGCTTTATCCCCAACGAGACTTGTCGACCTGACTTGTCGACCTGACTTGTCGACCTGCTTAGGCGGCCATGCGTTGCCTGTTTGGTTCGTTGGCGATCATGCGACTGCAGGCTCGGAAGACTTCATCGATCTCGATGGCCTGCATGGCCACATTGGGTCCGCGTCGTTGCATTCTTTTAGAGACATTGGGAGTGGGGCTTTGAATGGCGATGGCTCGATTGCTATAGGGTCCGCATTCGTCGGCCCAGGTCGGACCATGCAAGCTAACGCTGGGGGCGCCAATCGAGCTGGCGATGTGCAATGGTCCTGTATCGCTGCTGACTAGCAACGATGTGCGGCGGAACATTTCGAGCAACTCGCATAAGCTGGTGGCGGGTGCGACCTGCGCGGCTCCACCACTTTCCTCGGCGATTACATTGGCCATCAAGCGCTCGTTATCGCCAGCCCAGAAAACGAGCGACGTCCGTCCGTGTGCGTCGTAAAGTTGCTTTGACAATTTGCCGAATCGCTCCACGGGCCATTGACGAGTTGTCCAGCCTGCTCCGGGATTGATTGCGATCCAGTTCGAGTTGCCGATGGCTGCGTCGTCTGAGCTTAGCCCCAAGGTCTGCAACATCTGCACGACACGCTCAGCGGCAGCGGTGTAAACCGGCATTGAAAACTCACCGCTCCCCGTTTCTTGAAGTTCAAAGGGACTAAGCAGTTGCAGGTAGGTATCCACCATATGGCGCTGTGTGCGTGTGACACGACGGGTTGCGAGCAGAGGGGCGACTTCTCTGCCATGTGAGTAATCGAAGCCAATGCGTTGTTTGGCACCGCTAAGCCATCCGAGCATCGAGCTCTTGGTTAAACCTTGCGGGTCCAACACCAAATCGAAGCCACGGCTGCGTAACTCGCGGCGCATGTTCGACCAATTGCTGGGACGCTGCAACCATTTCCGCTCGATACGAATCACTTCGTCGACACAGGGATGGTCTTGCAGCAGTTGTGCGGCGGCACAGTCGACAACCCAGGTGATCCGCGCGCTGGGCCACAACTTCTTGGCGGCGACCGCCAGCGGAATGGTTAAGACGCAGTCACCAATGGCACTTAAACGCGTTACCAAAATGTGCTTGGGCGCGCGGTTGATTCTAGTTCCGAGGATGTTGAGCTTCACGTTATTCCCCTGGGTACATGCGATCGAAGTCGTGGACAAGGTGACATGACTCGCTCTGTCGGCGGGCTGTAGGTGCAAAGTGCAAGGCCAGTGTGCCTGCTACGTACTCACCTCCCCAGCGGCGAAGCTTACTGGATTTGCACGCTGCGGCTCAAGACAGATTGAGTTCGGTGTACAATGTGCGTGGCATGCTTTAGCCCAACCGGTCCGCTGAGTGGTTGCTAGCATGAGGGTAGGCTCATTTCCTGTTCGCAACACCGTCAACACTGGCGTCCTAACATCGAGTGAACTCATGAAGAAGCAGTTGCTAGCCTTCGCGGTCGTATCAAGTCTCTGGGGCATGCCGCGAGAGCTGTTGGCTCAGGAGGGTAGGCCGGAACTCAAATTAAGAAATATTACCCAAGGCGACTACGAATTGCAGGTCATAGACAACTCGACCTCCTTCAGTCAAGGCTTGGCGATCAACTCCGGTGGAGCGATCATCGGGCAGCGAGAAATCGCCAATGCGGATCTGACGATGCTCTCCAGCGAATACTTCTACTGCGACGATAAGCAAATGCTTACAGCACCGCCGGTCGAGGGGTTTACGAACTTCGAAGTGCAGGCGTTAAGCAATAACAATCTTGCCGTGGGGCTGGCAACTCGGCAAATCGGAAGTCCCGACGGTAGCGTGATTGCTATCGTGTGGGACACCGCCATGGGTAAGACAATTAAGTTACCGCGGCCGGCTGAGAGTATCGCCACACATGCTCAAGATATTTCGGCAGACGGTCGGCGGGTAAGTGGTTATGCAACCGGCGAAAAGGGGCTCCGCCCATGCGTCTGGACGTGGGATGCTGAGACCAAGGAATGGAATCCGCAAGTCTTGCCGACGCTGTATGAGCACAATCCATACGTCATGGCCTCGCGGGTGGTCATTTCCCCGAACGGAAAACTGCTTGCTGCATGTTGTACATTTGATCTTTCGAAAGGAGTCATTGACAGTTCCCTGTTTATGTGGCGCGAGGTAGATGGTCAATGGGAACGGGAGCTGATCAACGACGAGCAGCTGTATCTTCGGGACATCAATGACGCAGGAGTGATCGTCGGCTCCCTCACGAACCGACTCGGGCTCCGCCTGCCGCAGGTCGTAGGCGTTGATGGCCAACTGCAAGAGGTCAAGCTCTTGCCAGGCGATGAATCAGGTGAGGTCTGGGGAATCAATGCGGAAGGGATTGTCGTCGGTTTCAGCGATGACCCGCATGGCCCAACTGGTGGTCCGCAAGCGATTATGTGGAAGGAGGGTAAGACCACGGCGATCAATCTGGGTGAAGGTGTATACAGCATCGCCAGTGGTATCAATGACGAAGGCTACATCACCGGATACGTCGAGGTGCTGCCAGCCAAGACGGAAGAGACGGGGGAAGCGGAAGACGAGGAGGCTGTACCAGTTACGTTGGCTTTTCGTAGTCTAACAAAACTAAAACCCCAGTCGCCAGTTGCACCCAAGTAGGCAGCTGACTTCGCCCCTTATCATAACACGCTTTGCGATTCGAGAGCACAGTAATAACAAACATATGAACCTAACTAACTTGCCGTGTCTCATCACTTTACCAACCATGTCACTTGTGATCGCCTCAGTGGGGCAAGCCGAGGATGGTTGGCCTCAATTCCGCGGTCCTTCGGGGCAGGGCCTGCACACCTCTGCCAAAGTACCGACGGAATTCGCCAGCGATCAGGGAATTCGCTGGCGAACGCCCATCGATGGTAAGGGCTGGTCGTCACCGGTCGTGGCCGACGGACGCGTGTGGCTAACGAGTGCTGTGGCGGCTAAGCCGTCCGAAGAACAGCTTGCCAAACTTGCCGATGATCCGCATGTGGTCTCCGTGATCGCTGCGGGGGAGAGCTACCACTTGCTCGCCTCCAATCAATTAGAAGGTCGCTTGATGGCCAGCCCAGCGGTGGTGGGGGACGATCTGCTCTTTCGCTCCGAACAAGCGTTGATGCGCATTGGAAACGCAGTCGAAAAATGAAGTCGCACACGCCGTTTGAGCTCGAAGTTTGCGTGGATCGAGTCGCCCATGCGGTGCTGGCCGAAACGGCGGGTGCAACGCGCATCGAAATGAATACGGCTCTCGAACTGGATGGCTTGACCCCATCCAGCGCTAACTGCATGTGGCTTAAAGCCAACTGCAGCCTGCCGATCGTCGCGATGCTGCGTCCCCATGCTCGCGATTTCGTCTACTCTGCCACCGAAGAATTGACCTTGCTCCGCGACTGTCAGTCGCTGTTGGAGGCCGGGGTCGATGGTATCGTTTTTGGCAGCCTCGACGCTGATCAAAATATCGCGACACCAATTCTCCGCAAAGTCATGGCGCTGTGTGCCGGACACGAGGTGATTTTCCATCGCGCATTCGATCAGGTGCTCGATCAATTCAGTGCGCTGGAGCAACTGATCGAGTGTGGTGTGCGCCGCGTGTTGACTTCCGGAGGGGCCCCGACGGCTGAGGCGGGGATCGAGCGTCTGCAGAAACTGATGGAGCAGTCTGCGGGTCAGATCGAAATACTCCCCGGCGCCGGAGTGAACTCAAGCAATGCACATCGCCTCGCTACGCAACTTGGCTGCCGACAACTGCATGGTTCTTTTCGAACGCGTGGGGCGGAATCGAAGGGTCCCGACAGCGAAGAAATCCGCCGCACGCGAGCCATCTTGGAAGCACTCAGCGGGGCTTGATTCACGGTGGGGAGCAGGCTTACCGACTTGTTCGGATGGGAGCCCGCCAGTACATTGAAAGGGGTTGGTGTTAGCAACGGGCCTGAGTTCTTTACCTGCTTGGCTAGAGGTCTGTTGATCTAATCAGCCGTAACGCGTGAGCGGCGGTTACTGGGCATAAACCTGGGCTACCGCCCAATGTACTGGGCATAAACCTGGGCTACCGCCCAATGGCACCTCACTCGGCCGAAAAATCACCATCAATCAACTGCCCGCTAGCGACAGCTTGTCTGCTCAGTTTGAGAAGAAAGACCCAATGAATCAAGCGATCTCTAGCTTCGATTACCAGCGTAGTCGACGCCGCACTTTTGCGATTATCTCACACCCCGATGCTGGTAAAACGACCTTAACTGAAAAATTGCTCCTCTACGGCGGTTCGATCGAGATCGCAGGCGCGGTGCGTGGGCGAAAAACGCAACGAGCTGCCACGTCGGATTGGATGGAGCTCGAGAAACAGCGTGGAATTTCGGTCAGCTCGACCGTGTTGACCTTCGAGTACGACAATTGCCAAATCAATCTGCTTGATACCCCTGGTCACCATGACTTCAGCGAGGACACCTATCGTACCTTGATGGCCGCCGATGCCGCAGTCATGGTCATCGACTTGGCCAAAGGGATTGAAACCCAAACCGAGAAACTGTTTCGAGTTTGCGCGTTGCGGAAAATTCCGGTCATCACGTTCGTCAACAAAGTGGATCGACCCGGCCGCTCGCCGCTGGATATCCTCGACGAGATCGAACGCAAGTTTTCGATCGAAGCCATCGCGCACAACTGGCCACTCGGTTCAGGTCGCGATTTTCATGGCGTGATCGATCTGCAACAAGACAACATTCAGCTCTTTAGCGAGCGGGGTGGAGAGCGACGCACGGCGGCGGCGACCATCAGTTGGGAAGAGCTGGAAGCGATCCCGGCGCGGGTGGCAGCTTCCGGCGCCGCAGCGCTGGACGGCTTGCCGGATATCCCTGAGCGGATCATCTCCGTCGCTCGGGATGAAGTAGAATTGGTGCGAATGGCGGGGGCCGAGTTCGACAGCGAGCGCTTTCTGCGCGGTGAGCAAACGCCCGTCTATTTCGGTAGCGCGCTAACTAATTTTGGTTTGGAAGCCTTTTTGCGCGGTTTCTTGCGCCTGTGCCCGCCACCGGGCGACCGCCTGAGCAACATAGGTTTGGTCGCAGGCAATCGCGAGGAGTTTTCGGGGTTCGTTTTTAAAATTCAGGCGAATCTCGATCCCAAACACCGCGATCGTGTGGCCTTCATGCGCGTTTGCAGCGGGAAATTTGAACGCGACATGGAAGTCACCGTGGCTCGTAGTGGAAAACGCATACGTCTGCCGCGTGCCCTACGGATTTTTGGCCAAGATCGCCAAACCATGGAAGAAGCTTATCCGGGGGATATCATCGGTGTCGTCTGTCCGGGGGAGTTTCAGTTGGGGGATACCTTGTGCCAAGGGGAGCCGATTCAATACGAACCGCTGCCACAGTTCTCTCCGGAGTTCTTCGCGGTACTGGAGTGTCCCGATACCTCGCGACGCAAACAGTTCGATCGTGGACTGGAGCAGTTGTTGGAGGAAGGGGCGATTCAAATGTTCTACGACGCCCGCGCCACGCGGCGCGAAATGATCCTCGCAGCGGTAGGCGAGCTGCAGTTCGATGTGGTCCGATTCCGCTTGGAGTCGGAGTACAACACCCCGACCAACATCAGCTGGCGTCCGTACAAACTGGCGCGTTGGTTTAACGCCAGTGAAGAAGAGATCAAGAACATGAAGCTGTCTTATTCCGCCAAACGGGTCCGCGACCAGTTTGGACACGATGCGGTGCTGTTGCAATCGGAATGGGAAGCCAAGATCTTGGAACGCGACAATCCCACACTGACGTTCCATGACATTCGCGTGTCGAGCTTTCAACCAACCGCTGAAGCACTCGATGTCTCCCCTAAATAGTTGAGGTTGTTTGGTTGCCCCCGATCGATGAAGCAGCGTTCGATTTTATCGTTGTGGGAGGTGGTTCGGCCGGTGGTTGGATTGCCCGAAGACTTGCATCACAACACCTTGGCCGAGTCGCGTTGATCGAAGCGGGAGCGGCAGCCAGCGATGTGCGGACCCTCGTCCCCAATTGGTATCCGCGCACGTTCGGTACGAAGCTCGATTGGAATTTTGCTACCGAACCGCAGTTGGGATTGTCCGGCCGCCGAATCGCTTGGCCCCGCGGGCGCGGGTTGGGCGGCAGTGGCGCCATCAACGCCCTAATCTATTTGCAAGCCGCCCTGGCTGACTTCGAGCGCTGGGGCTGGGAGTGGGCAAAGTCCTTGCTCGATGTCGAATTGCTCAGGCACGCCCCTCCCGAGTCGCCCCATCGTTGGAGCAACGCCTTTGTTGCCGCTGCGGAGGAGTTTGGCTTGCAAGTGGTCGCGCCTTGGACGCAATCGCAATCGAATGCGTGTGGTCTCTTCTCCACCACGCAACGCCACGGTCGACGCGTGCACTCCGCCGAACAACTTCATGAACTCAAGGCACTGCAGCTTTTTTCGAACTGTCGCGCGGAACGAGTGCTGCTCCAGCAGGGGCGTGCGAGGGGAGTGCACGTCGAATTCGAAGGGGGCGGCGGGCGAAGGTACTTGAGCGCTGCGAAAGGAATCGTCCTGTGTGCCGGAGTGATTGGAACTCCTCAGTTGTTGTGGCAATCGGGGGTCGGAGCAGCTCAACTGTTGCGCGATCTGGAGATTGATTGCCAAGTCGACTTGCCCGCCGTGGGACGCAACCTACAAGATCATGTGGTGTTCCCTGTAGTGTTTGAAACGCAACAACCCAGCGGCTTATCGAGACGGTCCACGCCAGCTGATCGCCAGCAGTATCGTTCTACCGGAAGCGGTCTGTTGGCCAGCAACATTGCGGAAGCAGGCGCGGTGCTCCCGCTCGATCAGAACTTCTCGGAACATAACGTAGCTCCCGGGGCCACGCCGGAGTTGCAGATTCACTTCACCCCTACGCATTATCTGCGCTATCCGCGGCTCGCTTCAGCCAACCAATATTTGACGCTGGCTGTAACCGACCTCCACCCCCGCTCGCGCGGGACGCTCACTCCGCGACTGGTTTCGCCAGCGCGCGGCCATGGGCCACGTGTGGATGTCGCCATCGATCCGCACTACCTCGAGCATCCCGATGACGTGGAACGTCTATTGGTTGGCATCGAGGCAGCCCGTGCGATAGCTCGTCAACCGAGCCTCCGCCGCATCATTTCTTCCGAACAACTCCCTGGCTCCCGACGGCAAGATCGGCGCTCGTTGCAACGCTCAATTCAAACTCTAGCCCAGTCCATTTACCATCCCGTGGGTAGCTGTCGCATGCATGTGTCGCACCCACATCGCGCCCCCCATACGCCGGTGGAGGAAAGTGTTGTGGATGAGGAATTTCGTGTGCATGGAGTGGTTGGCTTGAGGATCGCCGATGCCTCTGTATTACCGGATCTCCCTAGCGGCAACTCAAATGCCGTAACCTTGTTGATAGCAGCCAGGTTCTGCCAATTAATTGCGGCAGAAGGAAATGCTGGAGTGTGAGTGGCGTGAGGTAGTACAACCTACAGTGTTACCTCAGCGAGTTGTGACGCGTTGTAAAAAGTTGTGCGGCCGCAGGCGTGACGCGAGCGGATAAATCTGCGTACAATATTCAGCTCACTTGGTTGCGGCCGAGACGAAGTTCTTTCAGATCGTTTTCAGCGTTGCTTTCGAAACGGTTGTGTCACTTTCAAGAAATGCGAGTTGTTGTGAGTATTCACTTTCTTTCACCTCATCCAATCCTCCGCACCTGGCTATCTCAGCGAGTCACCTTGGGGAGCTTGCTGTTGGTCGCTAGTTGCCTTGCGTCGACCCGTCAACTGTCACGAGCCTTCGCGGAGGACATTGCGACCTCGGCCGTTGCGCGAATTGGCTCAGATCTTCAGTTTCTTGCATCGGACGAACTTGAGGGTCGGAACACGGGTTCTGAGGGAATTGCCCGCGCTGGGGAATTCATTGCACAGCGTTTCGCTGAACTCGGCTTCAATACGCAATTGTTTGATGGCACTCCCTTTCAGGAGTTCACGATTCCTGGGCCTCCTGGGCTTGGGGCACCAGAGAAGAATACACTTCAGTTCACCGCAGAGCAGCTTCCGGCAAACATGCCGACCCTCGTGCTTGGCGAGAACTATACGGCGGTCTCGCTCGGATCGAGCGGATCCTTTTCAGGTGGCTTAGTTTTTGCTGGGTTCGGCATTTCAGCACCTGACCTAGGCTACGACGATTACGCCAACTTAAATGTGGAAGGAAAAGTGGTGATTGTGTTGAGGAGGGAACCGCAACAGAATCTGGAGTCGAGCAAGTTCGATGGCACGCGCAACTCACAGCATGCTTATTTCTCTGCCAAGGAAATGAACGCAGCCTTCCGCAAAGCAGCTGCCTTGATCCTGGTCAACGATCGCGTAACAGCCGAATCTCCGGAAGGAGACCAATTGCTCGGCGTGACGGCTGCTGGCGCCGCCTTAACCGAGAACCAAGTTCCCACCTTTTATTGCTTGCGAAGTGTCGTTGAGCCGATGATTCAAATGGCAACTGGGAAGACCCTGAGCGAGTTGGAACTTGCCATCGACGAGCAGTTGATGCCCCAGAGCGTCGTGCTGGAGGGGATCGAGGTCCAAGGAGAGACGCTGATCGAACAGACTCAGGTCCCGGCACGCAACGTCGTCGGCTTGTTGCCCGGCAAAGGCTCGTTGGCTGAGGAGTATGTCGTCATCGGGGCACACTACGATCACGTTGGCATGGGTGGCGAGGGCTCGTTAGCTCCAGGCACCATCGCGATTCACAATGGTGCCGATGACAACACTTCGGGTACCACGGCCATGCTCGAAGTTGCTAGGCGGCTGGCGGCCGATACCGCAGAGAATCGTCGCAGTATCGTCTTCATGGCCTTCACCGCCGAAGAAAA
Source organism: Pirellulaceae bacterium (assembly GCA_041751975.1). Lineage (GTDB taxonomy): Bacteria > Planctomycetota > Planctomycetia > Pirellulales > Pirellulaceae > Aureliella. Next base: position 57,694 of record JBGSHW010000047.1, on the reverse strand, counting down.
AGGTCTGCTGGGGAGCAAGCACTACGTCCGCAATCCGCGCTTTCCACTGGAGAACACCGTGGCCATGCTCAACATGGATATGGTGGGGCGATTGACCGACAACGTACTCACCGTGTACGGCACCGGTACTGCCGATACTTTTGATGGACTCATCGACCGATTGAATGAAGTTTCAAAGTTCGATATCGACAAGCAACCGGCTGGCTTCGGACCCAGTGATCACTCCAGCTTTTATGAAGTGGATATCCCCGTGTTCCACTTCTTCACCGGGTTGCACAACCAATACCATCGACCGAGCGACGACTTCGAACTGATCAACTTAGAGGGGATGTCACGGATTGCTGACATGGTCGCTGGCGCAGCCCAAGAAATCAGCACGCTCATTGATCGTCCGGTTCTGCTCAAGAACTCTGCATATGCCGATGTGGGAAGACGTCCTAACCGTAGTGCTCCCACGCGAGCCATTATGGGTGTTCAACTTGATCGTGCGGTCGCGGCGGCTACCCTTTCCGCTGTCTCCGAAAATGGGCCTGCCGCTCAAGCCGGACTGCAGCCCGGAGATGTCATTCTGTCGATCGATCAGAAGGAAATTCCTTCCATTGTTGCGTTGACTGAGACGCTGAGTGCTTACAAGCCGGGCGATACGGTCAAAGTTTCCGTACTGCGCGATGGTGAAACGGTCGAAGTTGACGTCAAGCTCGGAGCTGGCTGATCACAACAAGTTAGTGGGAGCTAACCTATCGGGGCTCTGAGATGGCCAATGATGGCCTCCGGCCCTGATAGGCCGACTCGAGCTGCCGGACGTCAAGTCGGAACGCTGGCATGCCGCCGGGGAGGTTAAGTTCGTAAGTTACTTCTCGATTCGATGCGCTCTACTTTACAAAGAGTTCCAAGATGCATGGACTCATTAGGGCGGAGTGTGCTGGTAGCTTGAGGATTGAGCATCGGCCGTTTCGGGTTCGTAGGGTGCTTCCTGTGCGCTTCGGGCATCGGGGGTGAGTGGTGTTTCGGCCTCCGCCATAATTGAGCGTGCCTCCCAGCGCCCTTGCGCATGGCCGGCCAATACGCCGGAGTAATACAATGGGGCGCTGTAGCTAGCTAGGAACGTACCGGCGGCTGAACCGGCGTAGGTTCCGAATGCAGGATAGAGGATCCTCGCTGCTTCCGCGCGTTGCTCTCGGGTCCCGTGCATTTCCAAATAGGCCACTACGTCGCGACTGGCCACCGACTCATGGTACAGTGGAACGACAGGCAGAAGATAAGCGGCCGCGTAAGATCCCTTCCATGTGCGTCGCGCGAAATCTTTGGCATGGGCTCCTTCGTGTAGGGCAATCGCTGGCACATCTGAATATAGGTGGATCGTATTTGTGAACGGATTGTAGTGGTCGCTGCCGAAGATCCGTCCAGGTATCAGGGTCTCTCCCAAGACACTGAGAGCTCCCAGTGTGTAACGCCACGGGGCCCCCACGCGTTTGTTTTGCACCAAGCGACTCCAATCCTCCCCAGGACGGTATTGATTGAGTCTTACGCGGACCGTCTGCAAGTGGTTTGCCGCCAAGTATTCGGCAATTGCCATCTCGGTCTCTGGACTGATCTTGTGATTCTCTATGCGGCGGTCCCACAGCAGAATTTTGCTGGGTATGCCAAACGTCCAACCCACTGCATCAACAATCGGTCGGCGTTCGCCTCGCTGAATGGCCGGCTGATCAGCGAGCAATTCGGGTGACTCTATCAAAGGCGTAGCTTTGATAGCCTTTGGTGAAAGCACCGTACAGCCGGTCAGTAAAACAACCGAAGCCAAGGCCACCCCGAGTGTGACGGTCGTCGTTGGTAGGGAGAGGAGATTCTCGCGGGCCAAGGGAGGCAGCCGCGAGCCGCAACGAACATTTACCATCAGCATTCTGGCCCGCGGCTGACGCCGTCGGCTCACGTTTATTTGACGTTCTGGGCCCGCGGCTGACGCCGTCGGCTTCCATGTGGCTATTCGGTCGCTATGCGTCCGCTGCGAAAACCTATACCGTTTTCTCAACGGGATGGCTAGTGCGATCCACAGGGACGCCGCTAGCGCTGCGAAGTCTTGCAGATCCCGCAAATGCGACAAATGCGGGCGAGGTAGTTTACAATGGTCGGCAAACCTATTTGCACAGGATGCTCGTGACTGTTTCGAGCACAACTCATAACGTCAGACTCAGCCCACCTTTAGGAGTGCAGTATGCAACGTCGATCATTTTTGGGTGCCGTGGGCTCAATGGGTGCCTTGGGAACCGCCTTTGCGATCAATCCAGTGCTCGCCATCGATCCCTTCGAACGTCCCACTCCTGGCCGGCTGCGTCTGAGTCTGGCCGCCTACTCGCTCCGCAAGTATTTGGCCCCGGCGGCGAATGAATCGCAGCATATGGACTTGTTTCAATTTGTCGACTACTGCCGAGAGCAAGGACTGGCGGGGGCAGAATTGACCTCCTACTATTTTCCGGATGATGTCGATGATGATTACTTGCTTAGGTTGAAACGGCATTGCCATCTGCTTGGCGTTACAATCACCGGAGGGGCTATTCGCAATGACTTCTGTACCACAGACTCTGAAAAACTCGCTGCGGATCTAGAGCACACGCGATTGTGGGTTGATCGGTATCAACTGCTGGGAGCGCCAACCGTCCGCATCTTCGCTGGCGATGTCAATAGCTCAGAGAATTTAAGTGAAACGTTGGCGCGCTGTGCTCGCAACTGTGAACAGGCATGTCGCCATGCTGAACAGCGCGGAGTCTTTCTAGCCCTGGAGAATCATGGAGGGGTGACCGCCCAGTCCAGCGGCTTGTTAGAAATCGTGCGGCAAGTGCAATCACCAGCTTTCGGAGTCAACTTCGATTCTGGCAATTTCCAGTCCACCGCGGATCCCTATTACGAACTGGCTCAGATCGCACCCTACGCTGTGAATGCACAGATCAAAGTCGAAATGAAGCTGGCGGGGGCAACGGTACCAACCGATCTAAAGCGGGTATTTGGGATTCTAAAAGAGGCCGGATACAGTGGTTGGGTGTCACTGGAATACGAAGCAGACGAAGAACCACTGGATGCGATACCACGCTGGCTAGATCAGCTGCGCCCGCTAATAGGTGGGTGAAGGGTCGTTGTCTTAAGGGCGACCAACTACGCTCACATCGAGACTCTCAAGCCTCACCCGAATTCTGCAATAACCATTGCTCAATGAGGCGAATCTCGTGCTCGATGTTTAGTTTGAGCGCATTGCGTTTGCGGAGCAATTCATCGATTCTTTTGGCACCAAACAAGGCCGCGCGTCGCGACGGGCTAAAGGGGAAGATCCGCATCGCTGGCTCATGTTTACCCATGTAGACGACCGCCGGCTTGGGGGTGCGTCTTGCACGCTCAATCAACCGCCTTTTGCCTTCTGTCAGAAGCCCATTGAGGTCGGCCAACGTTGCCCGCAACTGATTCAGAACTACCTGGGCCTGGCGAACATTGGCCCAGTGAACCGTTACGGTATAACTGTGGGTATTGAGTTTGAAGAGCGATTCGGGCATCACTTGATCTTCCGGGACAATCGGGCGGTATTGTGCCTCCAATTCTACTAGCGGCCGGCGCTTCCGAAAGTCTACTTTTTCAATAACTTTTTGAAACAAAATAGTTGTCAAGTGAAAATACACCTACTGGGGCAATTGGTGGGTTCCCTTGATCGAAACGCGATAAGGGCGGTGCTAACAGAGCAGGTCGGCATGCTCTTTTTGATTGACGATTTTGTCATTGGGAGGCTGGCTTAGTGAGAGCATTGGGTGTCAGCAGTCTGCTGGCTTGAACCAAAGTTTTGTCGGGCACGACAAGACTGGTTCTACCCAAAGTTGCACGGCGAGCTACTTAGCGCGTCAATTCCGCACAGCGGCCAGAATTTTCAGAGTCGCTCTAGATTTTGCTGGCGACCAGGAATCGTAGATGAATGGTCGCCTAAACAGTTGCCTATCGGAAGCTGATTTCATGGAGTTGGCTCGCTACCAGTTTGGGGAGGTTTCAACCAAACAATGACTAGAGCTTGCCCATGGCGCCAGGCCTTGTTGATTGTTACGAGGCAACGGCCGCGCAAGCGATATCTCCGAATAGACATCCAATTCACCGGAAGTGAATTGCGAATCGCCCGTTGCACTGCACAATGTCAGAAGTCAGATCGCGCCCTTGTTGCTTGCGACTATCTGTTAGCCCCCGCAGACCTGTTTGCAATGCGTTTACCGTTAACGCTCTCCCATGGGGTATGGCTTTATGGAATCTTCGGTTGTTTCTGAAGTAGGATCACTGGCTCGAGAATTCATTGCTGAAGTGCAAGAATTCAAGGCGCACATGCAGGCACTCGCTCAGCGCATCGACGACTTGCAGCAGCCAGAGTCGGGTGACAGTTTACATCGGCAAGTATTGGCCGCATTTGAACAATCGCAGCATGCGTGTCGTTTGTTTGAACTCGAGCACGCCGGACAGCATGACTTACTGCGCGCTGCGCAAAAGTACTTTCGGCAGGAGATCGCACCTTGGTTCTGCAGGAGTTGGATAGCGAATCGCGCTCATAGCAAGCCGAGTGGCTTTGCGGGCGATTACGAAATGTTGATCAAGCTTTACGATGAAGCCACACCTGCCCGAGGGTTGGGAGGATACATCGACCTCTGTATTCTCGACTTGCCGTTAGCCCAAGCCGTACGTGGCCGACTGGCTGCGGCAAGAGCGTTTCTGCTTGAGGAGATTGCGTCACGTAATCGGCCAACACGCATACTCGACATTGCGAGTGGACCCTGTCGCGAATACCTTGACTGGCCCCAGACCGACCATCCCGTTGAAGTGTTTGCTTTGGATAACGATAAGGAAGCGCTCAACTACGTCCGGCGGCAGGTGGTCAGTGGGCTGCCCGTCAGTTGCCAGCTTCAACCCGAGCGTTACAACGCGCTCCGCACGCGTTCGGCAGCCGCGACGGTACGCAACTTCGGTAGCTTTGACATTATCTACAGTGTGGGGCTTTGCGACTATCTAACCGACGAACAGTTGATCGGTCTTTTTGCTGGTTGGCGTCAGACATTGAACGAGAAGGGGGCCTTATACATCGCCTTTAAGGACACCGAGAGATATGACAAGACTCCTTATCAATGGCACCTCGACTGGTTCTTTTATCAACGGACGGAATCGGACGTGCTGAGGCTCTATGAAAGTGCAGGGTTCGACGTCGATTCGATTCAAACCTCGCGCGATTCGACCGGGATCATAATCAACTTCCTGACACGCGAAAGTTCCTCAAGAATCCTCCGCATCGATGGAGCCACCAACGGCTTGCCGCGCAAAACGGAACCACAGACTGTCCCTCAACCCGCCTTGCAGGAGGCGGTGAGTGCACCCGACATGAGCATCGATGCCAATCTGCTCCTTTGATGTTTGACGTCGTTGCCATGGTCTAACGAGGCGTGAGCGAGGGGCAAGCCGTCCCTCGCGTACGCTACGGTTTGAGTTTAAATCAACAGCCCGCAAGCAAACCGTTGCAAGGTCTGATTCAGATCATCGGGTTGCACCGGTTTGGTCAAACATGCGTTCATGCCAGCTTGCAAGCAGCGGTCTTCGGTGCCTTGCAACACATGGGCGGTCATCGCGATAATTGGAGTTCGTCCGCTTCGACCGGGTATCTTTCGGATCAGGCGCGTGGCCTCGAGACCGTCCATTGCGGGCATCTCGATGTCCATCAGTACCAAATCATACTCACCGTGTTTGAGGGCCCACACAGCCTCTTCTCCCGAAGCGGCGGTGGAGCAACGGTGTCCGAACAGTTCGAGCACCCCCACGGCCACCTCGCGATTGAACTCGGCGTCGTCGGCTACCAAGATATGGAGCCCTCGCTCACTTGCTGTACTCTTAGAAGCAGCGGGCGTCTCGGCCGTATCCAGCCTTGTGCGAGTAAGCATCTTTACCAACTCGAACCCAGCAATCGGTTTGAGGTAGCACCGCTCTGGATCGAGGTGGAGTGACTGAAGGACCGAGTCAGGCGCATCGGCTGGCAACAGCGCGAAGATTGGTAACGAATGAAGAGTTTCCGAGTGGCTAAACTGCCGGATGGCCTCAGTCCAAACTTCATCAAAGCCAAAGTCGATTAACAACAACGGTTGTCGTGCAATCTTAGTCGTGTCCGCTGTCGCGCTCCGCTCCTCAACGGCGGCTAGGGCGTCCCCGAGTCCGCTGAAAATCTGACAGGTAGCTCCGGCCGCAGTCAAGGCCTGCTCGTAGCAAGCTGTAGTGCTTGCCGTGGCTCCCACGATCGTCACGTTGTACTCGGCGAGTTGCTGTGTCGGCAAAGCGGGCTCAAATGGTTGTGCCAATGGAATGGTTACATGGAACGTGCTTCCCGCGCCCAACTCGCTCTCCACCCAAATCTTGCCCGACATGAGTTGCACCAATTGCGCGCAGATCGTTAATCCCAAGCCGCTACCACCATAACGTCTGGTGGTCGACGAATCGGTTTGCTGGAACGATTCAAAAATCGCCGCATGTTTGTCCGGCGGAATGCCGGGACCGGTGTCGGTCACTGACAAATGAAGCTGTGGCTGTTGCCGATCCTCCTGTGTTAGCGCACAACGCACTAGAACCTCTCCCGTATCGGTAAACTTTATTGCGTTTCCGACAAGATTAACGATCACTTGCCTTAGCCGGCAAGGGTCGGCCTGGATCGTGCGTGGCAGGTTAGGGGCCAGATCGCAGATCAGCTCCACACGTTTACTGGTTGCATTGACCGACAGAAGCTTAACGGCATCGCAGACTAATTGAGGCAAGCGAACCGCAATGTTCTCCAATTCCAACTTGCCCGCCTCAACCTTCGACAAATCCAGAATATCATTCAGCAAACTCAGCAAGGAGTCCCCTGATTGCTTGACGATGCTCAGGAAATTTCTTTGCTTCGGGGTCAGCTCGGAACGTAGGGTGAGTTCCGTCATGCCGAGAATTCCGTTCATAGGAGTCCGGATCTCGTGGCTCATCGTAGCCAGGAATCGCGTCTTGGATGCGTTGGCCGCCTCGGCCAACTCTTTGGCTTCGCGCAGTTCGACTTGGGCCTGCAACAACTGCTGGGTCGCTAGTTCAAGTTCACAGTTCGATGCGGCCAACTCATCCGCTTTGGCTCTAGCGACTGCAGTACCGGCCAAAACGCGTTGCTCGAGAGTGGCATTGAACCGTTCCAATTCTTCAAAGCCGGCTGCATTTTCAAGCGCTGCACCAGCAATGGTTGCGACAAAGTCAGCCAGCCGTTCTTCGTCGGCTCCGAACAATTGTCGAACTTGATTATGGGCCACATACAGGCACGCGACGGTGCGTTCTCGCACGCAAATTGGGACACACAATTGCGACTTAGCCGCGTCCCCGTCGGTCGCCAAAGGACTGGACGATATAGCTTTGCCCTCCAATAACGCGGCTTTGATAAGCTGGATGGCGTCAACGTCAAAACGCTCCTCGTCGCTACCCAGGATGTGACCTTGTTTGTCAACCGATAGGATGTAGCACGTCTCCCCCCTTAACAAGCGTTCGGCAGCATCCTTGGCGGCCGCGAAAATTCGCTCAGCAGATAGGGCCGAAGCGATGGTTCTACCCGACTGCAGGACTCCGTCAAAGCGATCCGCCAGCGACAGTGTCGACTCGGCACGATGAGCGATGTTTGGGAAGTCGGTCAGTCTACAGCCCCCCACCGCCGCCGCCAGTTCATTTACCTCGTCAGGTAGATTGGCAAAGTGCTTTCCCGCTTCTAACGAAGCCAGCTTGCACAACAATTGCAGTGACTGTTGGAGTTCGAAGGATGCGTTCTGTCGATGCGCTATCGCAATGCTCTTCAATAAATGCTTGCGTGCCGCGCGGTAGTGGCCGCGCATAGCGGAAGTCATCGCGAGCTCGCGACGAGCCCGCGGAAGTTCATTGGCGCACAACTTGGCTTGGCGAATAGACCTTTTCGCGAAGATCCGCGCGTGGCGCAGATCAGAAGCATATTGGCGCGGAGTAAATGGGAGCGACTGCTGGGCACGTTCACGGTAGGCAGTTGCAAGCCACGAGCAAGCTGGGATCGTGTAGGCATTTAAGATACCCGCCCGCCGCGCATGGGCCTCTGCTTGGGTTAGCTTGTCGATCGCCAAATTCCATTGTTGGCGGTAGATTGCGGCAATGCCTGCGGCAATTAGAACTTGCGAGTACCCCTGAACATCATGGCGCACGCGAGCCGCTTCCACGGCATATTGTTCCTTCGGCAGATCACCTTGGGAAGCCCTCGCCCAAAGGTCAAAGATGATCCCTGAAGCCTGTTCATCTCCGGATTCTAACCCCGACTGGTGATTCTTGCGTACCTCGACCATCGCGGCTTGGAAATCCCCTAAATGATAAAGCGACGCAGCGACTTGGTAGCGGGCAATATGCACTTGCCAATAGTCACCGGTTCGCTCGAGCAGGCGAATCGCCTTGCGTCCCTTTTCGATCGACTCATCAAAACGCGAAGCATAATACAGGACGCAGCTGTAGAACGTGAGCGTTTGACCTTCGCCCCACATGTCACGAAACTCGCGCCGTAAAGTGAGCGACTTTTCAGCATACCGAATCGCTCGTGAAAACATTGGAATCAGGCTCACCACCGGCGCGTGTTCTGAATATGCGTGGGCCAGCTCTGGCGTTGGCTGGAATTGTTCGGCAAAGTTCAGACCGCGGAGATGAGCCCACAGGCACTGCACTTTCGTCCGACAAAACCAATAGCTGTGCGTGAGCTTGCTGAATAGGATGATCGTTAGAGTTTCGGCTTCGTTCGGTAAGCGTTTCCTACGGGCAAGAAGAATATTCGGGAAATATGTATGCAACACTTGCATGACCGCTTCATAGAGGAGCAAGCAGCCGACACTGGCAAGGTTATTGGGCACACGTCCGCCAAGGGTTCGAATGGCTTGTTCGAGTCCCAGGGTCGCCTGTTCCATGTCACCCCGTTTGAATGCGAGTTCTGCTTGTTGGCTCTCAACTTGCGCACGTTCAAGTATCCCTTCCGCCAGCTCCTTGGCTTGACAAAACATGGGTTCGGCTTCCGCATATTTGCCTCGCAACATCAGGGTCTCGCCGAGTCCCTTGGCGATCTTGTAGCGAATGGTTGCCGAGCAGGCTGCGGCGCCGCGTTGGGCGATGCGATACTGTTGCTCAGCGTTGTCCAACGAGAACTGGCGTCGGGCCTGGTCGGCCGCAAGGATCGCGTACTTTGCCGCGTTCTGCGCTTCGCCCGCTTTGTCGTAGTGGAAAGCGATCTCGGCCACCCGTTGCGATTGATGGTCTTCCAACCAACTCGCCGCCTGTCGGTGAATCCGCCGGTGCTCTGCATCGGATATCTGGCCAAGAAGCTCGGTGCGTATCTGCTCATGCACGAACTTGTACTCATCGCCATCGGGGCTGACCCAGATCAAGTGGCGCTCCAATGCTTGATCGAGTGCGCGCTCGGTGATTGCCAAATCGACCCGAGCGACGTTAGCAACCAGCGCAGGATTAAAATCACGTCCGAGAGCTGCTCCGACGGCAAGTACCTGCAAGGTGGCCGAGGGCAAAAGTTCAATACGACGGGCTAGGATACAAGCAGCCGCTTGGGATGAGCGAATATCAGCCATGGCTTGCGAATCGACGGTCCAACTCTCCTTGTCTGGTAGCAACGCCCGTGCTTCTACTAAACCACGGATCACCGCCGTTGCCATAAAGGGACTACCTGCCGAGAGACGTTGCGATACCTTGACAACCTCATCAGGCAGCTTGCCAGCCATCGATTCGAGCATCTGCCGAATTTCGATTTCGCTGAGCTGCGTTAAATGGAGATGGTGTGCGGGTACGAGTTGACGCAAGGTGTGGTGCGGTTCGACCATGGTCGATACGAAGGACGCCACAATCAAGGTAGGACGCTCGCTAACATTGTCCGCAGAGGTCCAGCGTCGCATTAAGCGATGTGTAAGCCCGTCCAACCACTGGCAGTCTTCCAGCACGACCACCGCAGGACGAACGAACTTTCCTATGGCCATCATGAAGGTCGACAGGGCTTCCAATGTCCGATTTTCTCCGAAGGCCTCAGGCACGGCACGCCCATCACGTGCATCACCTAGAATCGTTTTAAGTGGTGGTAAGGCGGCCGTGAGTGCCACGACCGATTCTCCGAGGAACCCCTTAAGGGCTTCAACGGCTGCTGGCGCATTCCGGAGCTCAGCCACGATGCCATCGACAATTCCGTCGAACATTTGAAACGGATGGCGATCTACACTAGGTGAACAGCGTCCATTCAGCACCAATAGTCCAGCGTTCTCCGCCAGTTTGGATGCTTCGTGAATCAGTCGGCTCTTACCGATGCCTGCCTCACCTTCCACGAATACGAGCCCACCTGAGCCAACGGCCGTCTGTTCGATGGCCAACCTCAAACACCGCAACTCATCAATTCGTGACACATAACTCGACTCGGTCAAGGTGCGGCGAATATCGGTGCAACCGATGGCGAATGTTTGCCCATGTGGGACATGCGGTGCGCTCTCGGGATTTGCGATGTGCGCCAGGTCATGGGCCACCGACGCAGCCGTCTGATAGCGATCACTGGGGTCTTTCTTCAGCAAGCGTTGAATTAGTTCATTCAATGCAAGGGGCGCATCCGGAACGTGCGCCCTAATGTCTGGGACGGTAGCGGTGAGATGTTCTCGCAAAATTTGGCTCGCCGAACCGGCCTTAAAGGGAGTGCGACCGGTGATGGCTTCAAACAGCACGATTCCCAGTGAGTAGAGGTCCGATGGAGGTCCTATTTCGCAATCGATCGTACCTGCCTCTTCAGGCGACATGTACATGACGATTCGGCCAACATCCTGCGTCAGCAATTTGTCCTGATGGAAACGACGCAATGTACCGAAACCGACCAAAGCGATGGGGGCATCCGCTGTGTCGGTCAACAGCACATTTGCGGATTCAACGTTTCGATGCAACCCCCCCAGATCATGAAGCTGGGCTAAGGCCCCTGCTAAATGAATGCCAAGCTGCAGCCCCAATTCGACAGAGGGACCTTGCTCCGCTAAAAACTGCGTGAGCTTGACGCCGTGAATATTCGGCATGACCACATATAAGTGATTATCCTCTTTTCCAAAGTCAATCACCCGAGTCAGAGTACATGTGCCCAGTTTTGAACGGAGCGCGGCATCATCCAACAACCGAGCTTGTGCACTCGGGGAGATGCACTCCTGCCGAAACAACTTGACAACGACTTGTGCTCCAGTTGACGACTGACTGTCAATGCAAGCGAGCGTACAGCCCTCGGCCGCTTCGTATATGACCTCCGTCACTTGATAACGATCTGCGATTAACGCTCCAACCATCGCTCCGAAGTGATGAGAGATGTTCATCGCGTTAATTCAGTCTGACTTACGAGAAAATAATTTTTGCAGCGCATACGGGCCAACGATTCGGTGGATGCAAATTATGTATTTAAAAGACTAGCAGTCGGAGCAATGTCGGATTCGAGCAGTAGCAGCGGAGGACACTCGGGATGGTCATCGAGTTGATACTTGATCTTCAGAAACTCATCTTCAAGCTCGATAAACGCTGAGACGATTGCGGGATCGAAGTGACTTCCACTACTATCGATGATGATTCTTCTTGCGACCGCATGTGAATAGGCTTCTTTATAAACCCGCTTGGTTGTCAGGGCGTCGTACACATCCGCCAAGGCGACAATTCGCGCGCCCAAAGGAATAGCATCTCCGATCAATCCATGCGGATAGCCACTGCCATCGAACCTTTCATGGTGCGAACAGGCAATATCCCTGGCCAATCGCAAATACTCAGCGGACGGACAGGCAGCATAGGCAGCGTCCAGTGTCTTGCAGCCAATAATGGCGTGCTGCTTCATGATCTCGAACTCTTCTGGGGTGAGTCTGCCCGGCTTCAAAAGTATCTGGTCAGGTATCCCCACCTTGCCGATATCATGCAAAGGACTCGTCAAATAGATAGCACGTATGAAGTCGGCGTCAATCAACTGATCGTAGGGGGAATGCATTGCCAGTCGCTGAGTTAGAATGCGCGAGTACTCACGCATGCGTTCCAAATGCACGCCGGTTTCTGGATCACGCGATTCGGCCAGTTTGGCTAACGAAAACACGATGAGCTCTCGGTTACCCAGCGCAGCCACCCGTTCAGCCACACGCAATCGCACGTGCAATTCATCGGGATCGATAGGTTTGGTTAAAAAGTCATCAGCGCCAGCTTGCAAGCCCTTCACCAGGAACTCGCGCCTGCTGAGTGAAGTTAGCAAGATGAAATATACGTAATCGCCCAACACACGATTGCGGACCTTTTGACAAAGTTCGATTCCATTCATTCCTGGCATTTGCCAGTCGGAGATGACAATACGTACATCTCCCTGACATATCATTTCATAAGCCGCCTGCCCACAATCGGTCTGCTGTACGGCGATTCCCATTTCAGACAAGATGCCGCACATCAGTTCTCGGCAGCATGGATCGTCATCGACGACAAGTACCTGACCGAAACCGCCATTAGTCGTTTTCACGTTGCGCTCCCAACTCCCACTCGGTGATTGACGCAAGTAAAGCGACCAATTCAGCATCCAGTGCTGACCGTAAGTTACGAATGTCAAATGACTGCCGCAGAACGCCGGTGCGATGCAATTGCTCGGCCAATTGTGCGAGAGAATTCGCGGAAGCTGTCAAGCAAGTTCCCTTCAAACGGTGGGCGCAGGCGAGAACTAGCTCTTGGTCCGCCTGCTCAAGGGCTTCTCCAAGCTGTGCTATCTCCTGCGTTACCACGACACGGAAACGAGAAAGAATTCGCGCCATCAGCTCAACGCGGCCCATACATCGTTTGAGCAAAGCGGCATAATCGATCGAATCGGCACAGGCTGCGACGGCGTGCGAAGAGTCAGACATATTTCTCACGTTCCAATCCTACCATGCTACAAGCACACCGGGGCAGGTACGCAGATTCTGTGAGGGCGACCGATAACCTTAGGACGCACTAACAACATGTCAAACGATGCCCGCCACACTTTGCAGTGAAAAGCAGTCTGAATTCCCTCCGTTGTTCGCGCACAACTTCCAATAACGCCCCCCATGGCGTCCTAACTTTCGGCACCCCAGCATTATTCCGCGACGGCGGTCCCTGGACCAATGTATTCCTTAGCGATTGCGACGTTGTCGAAGTAGACCATGTTTTGTGGTTGCTTCGTCCAACGGTCCGTTACATAACTTTCAAGCGTAAAGGCATTGGCAAAGAGCTTGGGATTGGTGCGCCAATTGATGCCGCGCCAGTGCCTACGCAACTCGCCGTCGATCCAATATGCTTGCTCGCCGTCATCTTTACCTGCCGTATTGTGAAGCAGCATGAATTCGACGCCGATCCACTTGCCGCGCTCAATGCCGGTCTGTGATTCAGGCCAAACCGTTGCCCGAGGGAAGGTTACTTTTGTGAACCAATTCAATCGATGGTTTGGTTTGCGACCGACCCTGGGTCGATACCAACAGGACGATGATGCTTCCCCACAGCCAGCGCACCGTCCCTCGCGAGTACCCAATTCGCCCGGTTGACTTCGGGCTTAGAAACTTGGCTGCGGTCCGCGTGAGCAAGAGGTCGGTTGAGATCGCTCGTAAAGTCATGGTCATAACTTTATGTTTGTGAACTTCAACATTCTAAAAAGCTAGCTGCTCGCCCCTCATTCTATTGGATTTCTCGACGACTGCGCACGGCAGGCTCGCACACTTGCCTCTTTGGGATGTCAGGAATTCAGTTTCGAATCGCCTGGTTGGGGCACCTTCAGCCAAGACTCAAATCAAGGTACCTACAACTCGTTCCAGCATGGTATAACTCGGTGTACACGTTGCTCGACGCACGGCAGGAGCTGTGATTGTCGCTTGTTTTTGTGTGCGTGTCGCCCAATCGTTGAGGGATCCAGACATCTGGGGTTGGACTAAGGAAAAACATGGTTGAAAAAACAGAATCTGAGTCCCACACGATTTTTGTTGAAGTAACTGGCGCGGGACTCCCGGAAGTCGATGGTCTGTTCGTGCCCTCAACTGCCCCTGCCCCGCAGGTCCTAGTCCACTATTGCGATCCGAGACTACCTTGTCCGAAACCCAATCTCGTCTTCGTGCTCGGTGGACCCGGAGCAGGAAAAGGAACAATGTGTGAACTGGCCGAATTACAACTCGGTTGGCACCACTTGTCCGTTGGCGCGCTGCTTCGGGCGGCGCCGCAGAGTGGAGATCCGACTTCCGCTTTGATCAACGAATATGTGGCTGCGGGCAAGTTGGTGCCAAATGAAATCGTAGTCAGGCTGCTCGAGAAGGGGATCGAACGCGTTATCCGCGCAACTGGCAAACGCAACTTCTTGATCGACGGCTTTCCCCGCTCGGTATCCAATTTGAACGCATGGTTGGAAGCCTTTGGGAGCGATGAGGAATTGCCTAAAATGTTGTACTTCGAATGCCCTTATCCGGTTCTGGAAAAACGCATCCTGCGTCGCGCGCCGTACACGGGGAGGAGCGATGACAACGCGGAGAGCCTAAAGCTGAGGTTCGACACATTTAAAGCCGAGACTTTGCCGACAGTTGAGTTATTTAGGAGCAAAGGTAGGTGTGTTAAAGTCGATACCAGTCAAGACCGTCAAGCCGTCTATGCTATGGTGCGCAAACATCTGGCTGAGTTCACGCATGAGAAATTCGCTGAGGTACCGCTAACACCGCGAGCAGAGATGCTACTCGGCTTACGACCGTACCCCAAGGACGCGATGTAAGTCAAAACATGGTTACCGCCTGCTTTTAGATCGATCGAATCCTAGATTGCTGCTATTTCTGGAAAGTATTTTGAGATGGACAAAAAATCTAAGAAGCGGGTTTTGCTTTTACGCGAGAAAACGCAGCGGCTCAGGCAGCAGATTGCCGCAGAAAAGAAGCAACCCGACGATACCTCCACGATCGTCCAGTTGGAAGAGGAGTTATCGGAGTTGCTGATTGAAATCGACCTCTTGCAAACCACCCCATAAGACGTTCTCCGACAATCGTTTTCCATTTAGCGACAATATGTATGCCCTGTTGACGCCCGCAGACTGAGAACTGAATTCAACACTTCTGTTTCAACGCGACGGCGAGGCTGAAGCGCAGCCCGTCGAATCGGTCCGAGCCTAGGCGCTCTCCTCCGTGAGGGACAATTCCCGGCTGTTTGCTCAGCTATACCGCACCCCACCTCTGCCGATTCGTATGGCTTTCGGGGTGGTGCATTTGGTTCGTCAGCAACAATATTGAGGTTGCCAGCCAAAAAATCCGTTGAAACGGTACTTTTTGCACATTCGCGAAAAAGTGCGACGCTCTTGGCAACCTATCGTTACATGAACGAGTTAGTGTCGTGGCTACACTTCCGGTGTTCATATTCGAAGGCCGGACGAGCGAAGCTTCATGGGGATTAATCAGAAACTCATCTACGGATTGTTCGCCATCGGCGGGCTTACGGCGGGACTCATCGTCTTGCAGCCCGAGCGCTCGACCAATTTGACGATCGCTGCGGCCGGTATTTTGGGTTGCGTGGCCCTGATTGTCCTCATCCAACATGTGATCACCGCCCAGTTTCGGGCGTTGATCTTGGCGGCTGAAGCGTTCTCGCGTGGCAATTTCTCCCATCGCATTCACTCGACCCGCATCGATGAGTTTGGAGAGCTTGCGCGCACCTTCGATCGGCTGGGGGAGACCTTGGCGGAGTATGCGAACCAAGTTTTGCGCGAGTCTGAGGGGCGGGCATCTGCCGAACGCGCTCGTGGTGAAGCGGAAGAACTGCTTCTGCTGGGTCTGGAGCTCGTTCCTGCCGCAATTCTGATCGTCAACGCGGAAGATCAGCAGGTTGAGTTTTCCAACGAAGCTGCCTATCAGCTTTTCGGTAACCGTCGACATAGCTCCAGCCTCTTACCTTCCGCGCGAACCCTCGATCATTGGCCGCTCGCGACGCAGGACGGTTTCCCCCTCGATCCGGACAACAACCCAATTCTACGAGCCATCCACCGCAACGAACAGATTGTTGATATGCAGGCTGCCGTCATGGTGCCACTCGGTTCCAAAAAGACCGTTAACGTTACCGCGATTCCCTTCGCGCACCGGGAAAGTGGCAGTAATGCAGCCATCATCGTGCTCAATGACGTTACCGAACAATGCAGAATGCTTAAGCAAATTGAACAGGTTGCCTACCACGATGGTCTGACGGGCCTTGCTAACCGATCCTCAGCGATTCAACGCATTCAGGGGGCAATCGATCGCCGAGATCATAGCCATTTTGCACTGCTGTACATGGACTTCGATCGTTTTAAGCTCATTAACGATAGCTTGGGTCACGAGATCGGTGATCTGTTGTTGATACAAATCGCCGAACGCATTCGTCTCTTTTTGCACATGAACGACAGCCTGGGCATGCCAGCCCGGATCGGTGGCGATGAGTTCGTCGTATTCTTCGACCAGCTGAACTGTCCAAGCCTTGCGATGGCCGCAGCCGAAGCCTTGCTGGGGGTACTCTCCGAAGCCTATGTCTTGCGGGGCCAAACCGTCTCCTCGTCCGCCAGTATCGGCGTGGTAACCAGCGAGCATGTTTTTGCAACTGCAGCCGATATGCTACGTGACGCCGACCTCGCCATGTACAAATCCAAGCATGATGGTAAGGGCCGCGTGACGCTTTTCGATCAAGTATTGCGTGAACAGGTGCAGAACCGACTACAGGTCGAGAGCGACCTGCGCAAGGCCCTGAATTGCGACGAATTTAAGGTCGACGTACAGCCCATCGTAGACCTCCGTTCCGGCAGTGCGGTCGCCTTTGAGGCCTTCTTGCGTTGGCAGCATCCAACCAAAGGACGCATGTCGGCTGCCCACTTCCTCGGCGTTGCCGAAGAAACCGGACTGATCGTACCCATCGGAGATCAAATCATCCGGCGTGCCTGCTTGCAAATTGCCAAGTTGAGAGCGGAAATGCGGCAAGCACCCGCGCGGTGCGCCGTCCACGTGAACCTCTCCCGCCTGCAGCTGCTTCTGCCAACTCTGCCTGAAGTCTTGATCGACGCTGTGACAGAAGCGGGAATTTTCTCTAGCGATTTGATCCTTGAGCTCGGCGAAATTTCGGTTGCTTCGGAACTCTCTAAAGTAGCCCATCGCATCCATGAACTGCATGCACTTGGTTTCAAATTTTGCCTCGACAATTTTGGTTCCGGACACCTGTCCCTGGCATGCCTACGTCAATTGCCCTTCGATTTCATAAAACTCGATCGCAGCTTGGTCGCTTCGATCGATACCGAACCGGAGTCAGCCGCTTTAGTTGAAGCCATTCTAACGATCGCCAATGCCCATAATTTGTCCGTGATCGCGGAGGGAGTCGAGCGAGACTCACAAGCCCAGCAACTACTGGGCATGGGATGCCATTTGGGCCAGGGCTTTTGGCTGCATCGGCCGCTACCCGCCGAGACTCTCGATAAAGAAGTCTGGTCGTTGTGGAACAATTCCGAGTTCCAGCTTGAAGTCGCTCCGACCAACGCCGCTCAAAAGCTCACCATCGCCCGTTAAATTGACGAGCTAGGTCGTCTCAGCCGATCGCGATGTAACTTAACTGGACAGCGCCAGGTTCGTGAGCGGCAAGGTGCTGGCCGCCGGTTCTTCTCGTTGCTTTTCATACATTTACCGGCAGCTCACGCCTTGCCGCAAACATTGCATCGAACCTAAAAAGTCATTCATTTACCGGCGGCTAGTGCCTTGCCGCTCACATTGCAGAAAACCTAGTAAGTTAACGTAATTGGATACGAACCTGGGGAATCGGTGGCGACACCAACTACTGGGAACTTCGCCGCTTCTTTAACCGACATCCAACGGTGCCACTGCATTTGCGTCCTTGCTGTGGCCAGCGCATCGGTTCTCCTTTACACTTGAGCCATCGGTCCATTCCTGTCGGCACCGTGCGACTTGAAGCGGTCGGTGGTGACGTGAAACTGGGGCTCATCGGAGAACGAAACGTGCACTAAATCTTTCGCCTTACGCAGCATTTCCCGACACTCAGTGCTCAGGTGCGTGAGATGCACGGTCTTGCCATTCTGCTCGTACTTGGCCGCTACGGCATGAATGGCTTCCATGGCAGAGTGGTCGTAAACTCGCGAATAATAAAAGTCGATGACGACAGTCTCTGGATCCTGACGCGGATCAAACAACTCTTTGAACTGAATGGCCGAGGCAAAAAACAAGGGGCCGTGTAGTTGATAGATCTTCGCCCCATGCTCGTTGAATTGCACATCGGCTGCCACATTCTTCGCATGCTTGAAGGCAAACGCCAAGGCGGACACGATCACACCAATCACAACCGCAGACGCCAGATCGTGCATGATGGCTGTGTAAGCGGTCACGATGACCATGACTAGAAAATCGGTCAACGGAATCTTCTTGTAGATGCGGAGTGACGCCCATTCAAAGGTTCCTACAACAACCATGAACATCACCCCCACCAACGCAGCCATCGGAATCATCTCGATCCAAGTTGAGAAGAAGAGCACAAAGGTCAGCAGGCAGCAGGCCGCAAATATCCCCGAGGTCCGACCCCGTCCGCCCGATTCCACGTTGATTAGCGATTGGCCGATCATCGCACAGCCACCCATGCCTCCAAAGAAACCACAAACAACGTTGGCTATCCCTTGTCCCACACACTCCCGGTTACCGTTCCCTTGAGTGTCGGTGATTTCGTCGATTAAAGTCATGGTCATCAACGACTCGATCAAGCCCACGGCGGCCAGTACCGCTGCAAACGGGAAAATGATCCAGAGTGTGGCCAGTGTCCTAGGGGGCAGGGTGAACGATTGAAAGAACAAAGTCGGAAGGCCAGCCCGGATGCTAACGTTCTGCGAGTTGACGACCGCCATGGCCGCTGCAATCTGTTCCGCTTCTTGCTCGGATACCTCGCGTTCGGGAAGGGCGGTGCCGTGTTGGGCAGGCTGCGAGGCAAACGCCCCATCCGCAGCAGCCAATACTGCTCGCGCAGCCGCCGCTTTGGCATTGGTGGCTAACATGTCCCCGACCGTCATCACCACATAGGGCTGATTCTCTGCAGCCATGTTCGCGGGCATTGTGCGATTGAGTGCCACCCCTACGCCGGTCGCCGCCAGGATCGCAACGAGCGAGGCAGGGACCGCTTTGGTCAGCTTCGGTAGGAGCCAAATGATAGCCATCGTAGCAGCCACCATGGCCACCATGATCCACCAGGCGGGACCAGTTATGTACTGCATCGAACCCACTGAATTAACCGTCTTGAAGCTCCCAAACTGAGCCATGCAGATCACGATCGCCAGACCATTCACGAAGCCCAGCATGGCCGAATGGGGCACCATGCGAATGAGCACTCCCAGTCGAGCAGCACCCACTAACAACTGTAACAGCCCACATAGGATCACCGTCGGAAACAAGTACTCTATGCCGTGGATGGCAACCAAGCTGACGACTACAACCGCCATCGCTCCCGTAGCACCCGAGATCATTCCCGGTCGTCCACCGAGGGCAGCGCAGATAAGTCCAATGAAAAACGCGGAATACAAACCAATGATTGGCGAGACCCCCGCCACAAATGCAAACGCGATCGCCTCAGGCACCAAGGCCAACGCGACCGTTAAACCAGACAGCAGCTCATTCTTCAAGTTCTGGGGCTGGGTACGAAATAGATCGAGCATGAATCAACGAATTCCAAAAAACAAAAGTGATCCTACCCAAAGAAAAGCACTCGATGAGTGCAATGGGGCTAAGCGCACAACTCAAGCAGACACAAAGAAACACTCAACAGCCGCAATCACGGTGGAGTGACAATTGATCCAGGCAACTGAGATTTGTGTGTGAGCATATTCGCTTTAAGCAGTGTGGCTTTAAGCAGCGTCGCTTAAGGTCCAGGAAGATGTAGCAGAGCGTGCAAGCATACTTCCTAATCGACCACTTATCAAGCACTAAAGCTTGGATCACTTCCCGCGTGAAGCCGCTGTCGACTGGCTTAGCCTGCGTGAAAGGGCACCTGCACCACCGTAAGTCCTCCGAAAGCGAGTGAAGCTTGCCTTGATGCGACAACTTTTTTCGAAGTTTTAGTTGGAAGAGGCAAGGCTCCGCCACACCGGATCTCCGGTGAGCTGGTACACCTGAATCGTTTTCGCAGTTGAAGTGGTCATCATTCGCTCCGCGGGATTTTTGCTCGGCTAAGAATACTTTTCCCTAAAGAGTTTGATAAACTACCCGGCAAACTGATAGCCGCGGGATAAGTTTCTAGACTTGCCAAAGTACAAACTGCCGATGACCCCCAGCGACTATACCGAACAGCAAATCCACCGATACCGCCAAATGTCCGGCGAACAAAGGTTGTTGATCGCGCTGAACTTACATGAAATGTCATGTGAGATTGCTCGTGACGGCATCCGATCGGCGTTGAAGGTCGATTTCTTTCGACTAGCCGGTGATGCCTATGAGTTGCATCGATTCGTGCGGCGTCGAGCTGTCACCATTCTTGGGCAACCAGCCTTTCTGGCGTCTCCTGAAGACGTCATTCTCCACAAGCTCCGCTGGTACAGGATCAGTCCCTCGATCGCCAGATTTCAGATGCCGTGGGCATCTTAGCGGTTTCTGGTGACATCGTTGACAACCGATACCTGGATCATTGGTCCAATGAAATTGGGGTCACGGAGCTGCTGGAGAAGTTACGCTCAGGGCAAGTACCGCCCAAGTCAACCTGAATTCTGGAAGCCACCACCCCGGTCACCGAGAGCATGTTATTTGAATAACGACTTTGTCAAAACGGCATTGCCCATCGCTGGCATGACTTGCTCGCTACGGAGTGTTTGTTTGGTCTGCGGATTCAGCCACAGCGTAATTTTCTGCGCGGGATTGTCCAGACTGCTGATCACTACCTTGAGGTACTCGCTACCTTCAACCGTTTCAAGTCCCTCGACTTTGAGCCGCATCCGTTCGAGTTTCATTGAGGCCAGGTCGACGGTGTCGGCCACCAATTCGTAGCCCACTTCAAGGGGAAGCCCTTGCACGATCGCTTCTAGCCCTGGTCCGTCGCATAGCAAAGCACCGGTGGCTTCCAAGCGGACCTGTTGCTCGCCCAGCTGAAGTTCGATCGCGTTCTCTGCATACGTGGCTTCAATCGACATCGGGCCTTGTTTCAGCGAACGGGTGAGCGGCTTCAACTCCGCCGAATAGGTTGCCACATTCTCGATTTCACCAATCGGCCCACTCAACGACTCGCTGATCACCCACGTTCCATCCCGTTGGGTAAAACTCCGCTTGCCTTCCATGGGAATCGTTTGCCCCTGTACAGCCAGCGTCACATTCCAGTTCTCGACACCTTCTTGCAGCTGGATTTTCAGCGGCGGCAAGGCCTCGGAGAGTTTGACGTCGTTGGGATCGGTGTAGGTGACCTGGCTGATGTCCACCCGCAGTTCTTCCAACCGCTTGGCCACGTCGGCTGGCATCGTAGCGTCGTAGCGACCGCCGATTTTTTCGGCCAGAAAGCGCTCCGTCTCGGCGTACATCGCCATCTGGTTGACTGGTTTGGCGAAACCATGCCCTTCATCATCGGCCAACAAGTAGCTGACATCATGCCCTCGGTCGCGGAGCGCGATGGCAATCTGATCGGCCTCGGCTTGCTTAACTCGCGGATCATTGGCACCTTGGATAATGAGCAACGGCCGTGAAATTTTATCCGCGCTAAACAGTGGACTGGCCGCTTCAATCAATTTCTTTCCCTCGTCGGTCGCAGGATCGCCCACCATTCCATACAGGAAGGCACGTCCCGATTCCCAATAGGCGGGAATGGAATTGAGCAATGTAAAAATATTGCTCGGCCCGACGATATCCACTCCGCAGGCATACAGTTCGGGGGTGAAGGCGAGTCCCGCCAAAGTCGCGTAGCCGCCATAGCTACCACCCATGATGGCCACCCGTTTTTTATCCGCGATCCCTTGCTCGATCAAGTAACGCACACCCCAGGTGATGTCATCCTGCATCAGCTTGCCCCACTGCAAGTCCCCCGCGTTGAGAAACTGCTTGCCATATCCGCCACTCGCGCGAAAATTCGGCTGCAGGACAGCATAGCCACGATTGGCCAAGAACTGGACTTCCGGGTTGTAGCCCCAGTTGTCTCGCGGCCCTTTGGGGCCACCGTGAACGAGCACGACCACCGGCAAGTTCTTCGGTTCAACACCCACCGGGAGTGTCAGATAACCTGGTATTTCCAGTCCATCGCTACTCGGATAACGGACCGGCGTCATAACGGCCAAGTGCTGCTCGACCGCTTTGAGTTCTGGCCGTGGAGTGTATTGATGGATCAGTTCGCGAGTGGTCGCGTCGAAATACCAAGCCTCTGAGGCGTACTTGTCGCCGTGAATGGCCACGAGGAACTTGCTGTAATCATTGGTTGAGCTCTGAAATGCTATCTCGCGCCCCGGAAACTGTGTTTGCAGGAAGTTGTAGTTGCCTTCCCATGTCGGGTTCCGCCAGTAGATACGAGTTTTATCTTCGGTGTAAGAGGTTGATATGATCGCGCGCGTGTTTCGGTCGAGTCGTAGTGAACCAAAGTCAACTCGCTTCTGCGGGTCGCTCTCCATGAGTTCCATGGTCTTGGAGACTGGATCCATCACAAACACGGTCGAGAGATCCAACTCCCCTTTATTGGTTTCCAGGTATACCTTGTCGTTCGTAGCGTTCCAGCCTATCACCCCCGCGCTCTCAGTGACTGACGTCTCGTAAATTGGCGCTAATTGGTCACCCTCTTTCCGCAACAAGACCGTGTTCCCCGCCTCGTCGGTGGTACTCAGCAAACGCAGCTTGTCATCCCAATCAAACTCATAACCGGTGATGCGGTCGGTGTTGGTGTACAACAACGTCAACTCGCCAGTGGAGATTTTGAGCCGGTACAAGTCATGCCAGGCTTTGTCTCGATCGTTCAGTCCAACCCAGAGCAGGTCCGGGTCATTTTGACTGGCATGAATCATTTGGGCAGTAACCTCTTTCAGGGGTGTCAGGTTACGCGATACGGGCACTTCCTGTCCCTCTGTCCCCTTGGCGCGTGGATCAACGGCGAAGAGATTCATGTTTTCGTCGCCGTCGGTATCCTTCACGTACAGGATGTACTTGCCATCATCCGTCCAGGCGTAGCCGTACAGCGGGCGGGTGCTATCGGTCAATGGGCGTGCGCTTTCGAACGGCTCCGAAAACCGCTTCACCCACACGTTCATGATGCCCTTGTAAGCCTTCATGAACGAAATATATTTCCCATCCGGGCTGAGCTGGCCACCGGCAATTTGAGGATTGCCAAAAAACAATTCTCGATCGAGCAGTGGTGTCTGTGCCTGACTAGTTGAATTGAGCATACGGATACCGACAACCAATGCGAAGAAGACGTATTTTAAGTTCATGTCGAGCCAATTTTTACTGAGAGTAAGCTGCTTGCTGAACAACGAGTTCATGTAGCCACCGACGTATTACGCCTGATCAACGCCCGAGTTCAGGATGATACCAGAAGTCAATGCGGAGCCTAAGCGGTGGGTGAACTGCCTGATCGCGAAAAAAAATGGTAAATTTTAAGCCTTCCGCTAATCGCCCGCCCTAAGACTGCGTCCGAAAGGTACAAATTCGCAGCTTTTCGCACTCGAACTCCGACTCGCACTCCCATTCGAAAACCGATCAAAACTTTGTGGTTCAAATAGATGTCCCAAGTGCGACGACCCTTTCATTGAGCTACGAGTGCACGGCGTTCCCCTCGGCAGTGCCCAATCAACAACTATTCATTTGCTTTGCCTCTTACGGAGACTATTGAGTTATGCGTCAACGACTGCTGGGCCGAACGGGATTAAAGGTTAGCGCGCTATCCATCGGCGGTTTGTACACGTCCTCACTGGCCGGCGGTGTGAACGAAACCGAGCGCATCATGCGTCGGGCGATCGAGTTGGGTATCAATGCGATCGATACCGCCCCAGCGTATGCCGACAGCGAGGCGACCGTCGGCCAGGCCATCCGCGGCCTGCAGGCACCCCTGATTTTGATGACCAAAGTGGGTGGTCGCCCCCAGCCCTTCAATCCTCAGGATATCCATGGTCTGCGGACTTCGGTGGAAGAGAGCCTGCGCTTGCTCCATCGCGAACAGATCGATGTGCTACTGATTCATGAGCCCGATCGCCCTCAACAGTACGCCTGGTGGAGCAGTTACGATCCGCTGGACGGCCCCGTGTTGCACTTGATCGATGAGCTCAAGCGGGCTGGCAAAATTTGTTTCGCCGGACTGGCCGGAACAACGGTGACGGAGTTAACGCGTTTGGTTCAATCCGATCACTTCGACGTGGTGCTTACGGCGTTCAATTTCAGTGCCCTGTTTCGCGAAGCGGCAGCGGAACTGATCCCTGCGGCCGTGGCCCGTAACATGGGGATTGTGGCTGGCTCGACGTTGGGTCAGGGTTTTTTGGCCCGGCGGTTTGACGAAGAGGTCCGACGGCAGCCGATTTGGCTCTCCCACGCGCGGCAGCAGCAAATATTGGCATTCTATGATCTGCTTGATCAAACTGGGATGACTGCAGTCGAGCTGTGCCTGCGGTTCGCGTTGTCCAACGACTTTGTGTCAACCGTCCCCATCGGTTGCAAAAATATGGAACAGTTGGAAGCGAGTGTGGCTGCGGTCGAGAAAGGGCCGCTCAGTACCGATATCCTTGAGCGATTGGACCAGATCGCCAACCTCGTTCCCCGCCGACCGTTTGAAGAACCGATGATCTTGCCCTTTGGTAAACGCTATGATGGACCTGGTATCGCCAACATGGGAGCGGCCGTGCAGGTTGGCAAGACGTAACACGCCGACTGCAAAATAGCCTTCGCTCCGCATCCCCTTAACCCACCTACCTCCCGCCGCAGAAATCCACGCATGCACTTCTCCAGAAACTTGGTCGCTGGCCTCTTACTCATTTGTTTTGCACACGGGAACATGGCACGGGGCGAGTCTCCGAAGCACGGTTTCCTAGCTTGCGGTAGCCAAACCTATATCGTCAATGGCGATGGGGAGAAGATCTGGACGTTTGAGCATGGCACTCGTGATGGCTATGTTCTGCCGGATGGGCAGATCCTGCTGACGCTCAACCGGTCAACTACCTACCCCGGCGGCGCCGTCGTGCTTGCCTCTCGCAAGTCGGCAGCGGAGCCAAAACTGGTATGGCAGGGGACACAGGCCGAAGTCAACTCGGCGCAGCCCACTGCGACAGGGACGATTGTTTTGACAGAGGCAGGTCCGAAGCCACGCTTAATCGAAGTGGACCCTACGGGAAAAGTGCTCGTCGAGTTCCCGCTAGAGTGCCAGTTGGAAAACCATCACATGCAGACGCGCATGGCCCGAAAACTGGCGGACGGCAGTTACCTGGCCCCGCACTTGTTGGACTTTGCGGTTCGCCACTACGACCCCCGAGGGAAAGTGCTTGCCGAGCTGAGCACCGCCATGCGCAGTGAAGCGGACCAACCGCTTGAAACCTGGCCCTTCACCGCCATTCGTCACGGTCAAGAGCAGACGTTGGTTTGCCTAACCCACGGAAATCGCGTCGTCGATTTCGACCAAGCCGGCAAGATCACGTGGCAACTCACCAACGACGATTTGCCCGGCCCGTGGCTGCAAGATCCTTGCGGTGCGCAAGTCCTCGATAATGGCAATATCGTTATCACCAGTTACGCCGCTGGGCAAGCGGACCCCGCCGCCCCCAAGCTGATCGAAGTTACGCGCGACAAACAAGTGGTCTGGACCTACCGCGATAATCAAGCACACGGTATCCACCACTTTCAAATCCTGGATGCCGACGGGGAGCCCTTATCGTCGCTTCCACTGAAATGAATACGAAGTGAAGTTGAAGTGAAGTGAAGTGAAGTTGAAGTTGAAGTTGAAGTGAAGTTGAAGTGAAGTTGAAGTTGAAGTTGAAGTGAAGTTGAAGTTGAAGTGAAGTTGAAGTTGAAGTGAAGTTGAAGTTGAAGTGAAGTTGAAGTTGAAGTTGAAGTGAAGCTGGCGATGAATATTAGTCCCTTTGTCAAGCAATGTGCTGCCGCGCTTTTTTGTGCGGGTTGGCCACCGCTAAGTTTTCTGATGGCGCAGGAACAGCCCGCTGATGGCATTCACTGGGCAACCGAGTCAGGCGATGGCGTGCTGGCGGGTCTCAAACTCTCACCCAATGGCGGTGTGATCGGTGTGAACCAGCCGCTTAATTTCCAATTCGTACTCAAGAACACAACAGCGGAACGAAAACGGATCGAGTGCTTTCCGATCTCGGGGCTTTTGCTGGATCTGCGTGGCGACAATGTGTTGTCGTTGCGTGGTCACGTTCGTTCGGCAGCTGCAACCGACGTACAGATCGATCCAGGGGAGGTCGTTGAGCCGCAGGGCTTTCGCTTGAGTATTCCCACCACGCAAATGCTCCCGGGCGCATACACGATTGATTCCCTCATCGGTGTGTGGGCCAAGGATAAAACCCAAGCAGGAAACAAACAAATGAGTTTGGGGACTCTGCGGAAGATCCCATTCACGATTTCGGAAGATCTATCTCAGGCGGCTCCGGTCGTTTACACACCCGAGCAGAGCGATGTTGTTTTCTGGGGCGAACCGCTGATGGGGATTTCGCTGGGAGCGCAATTGGTGCGAGTCGACGAGGATGGCGCAGTGATCGAGAAATCGCAGCGGTTTCATCTGAACGAAACGCTCATGCTGCAGTTGTTCCTCCACAACCACCGCGAGAACAAGGTTACCCTGGAGGTCATCCGTGCGCGAATCGGCGATCCGTGGGAATTGTCGGTGTTCACCCAGCACAAGAAACGCAGGTTGTTGAGACAGATGAACCGCGACGTGTTATACCAGCCGGTAGGACTGTGCACCGTGCAACCGGGCGAGCAGGTGCCGCTATCCGGCGTGCCCATCGAGACAGTGACTTCGCGCGGTGCCCCGGAATTGGATGTGATCGAGTCAGCAACTTTCCCACACGCAGGGCTCGAACTGGTTGCAGTCGGCGATCGGAAATTGCAGAACCCATGGCCGCTGCTCGAGGCTGACGTCGGCAGCTATCTCACCACCGCGACTGTGCGAATCCAACTCCGTGGCACTGATTTTTCAGCTGCCGTCACCTCCGGCTTGGTCCCCTTCCGTGTCGTTGAAAATCCGTTGCGGACTCAAGCGATAGAAGCAGCTCCACGCTAACCACGGCAGCTGAAGCCGCACGTGTTAACGGTTACCGGATGGAACTACAGCATCCGAAGTTTCTGTCAGTATGAAATGCCCGGTTGAATGTGACGCTAACTGCAATTGTGTCGATCCCAGAGTTACAATGGAATTGATGTGCCCCCGTTACCAGTTGGATGCGCCGGGAAATGGATTTTGAAATGATTGATGACTGGCCTGGAAGCTGCGGTTCCGTTTTACGAGCGAGATGTCACGAATTTCATTTGGCGTCGAGCAGCCAGTCGACTCGGTAAGTCGCGTAGCGGATAAACCCGGGACGTCGGAGCGATTCGGCGATCTGCGATTCGAGGGGACAAGGCTCGCGCCGATATCCTGCGCGTTCCGCTACGCGGATCGACGGCTTATTGTCTTCCATGATCCAGGCGTAGATCACATCGATCGAGTGCTGGCGGAAGCTGCGGTCAGTGAATTCCGGTAAAACTCGACTCATCCAGCCCCGGCCCCAGTGCTCCTCACCGAGCCAGTAGGCCACTTCGGAAGCGCGTGTCCCGGCGAAGGGTCGGTCGAAACGTAGTACGCATTGCCCTATCGGTCGGCCGTCGACCTCGATCGCCACTGCGTCATGATGAAAGCCGATGGCTCCCACCTCGATTAAGGTGCGAGCGGTTTCGGTCGTGAATTCCGCTGGGAATGGCTCCGGCAGGTACTGCCAAACCCTCGGGTTGCCCAGCAGCTCGGTGTAGACCTCCGCGTCCCCTGGGGTCCACGACCGAAAGGCGATCGCCTGCGAATCCAATACCGAAGGGCTGAGTTGAAGCGGGCCCCGAACTGAATGCAGAAAATCGGCCACAGCCGACTTAAGCCCCCAGTGACACAAGTCGCAGTCCGACAGGTTGAACGCTTTTGCAAACTGCTTCAAGGCGTTTGCGGCCGCGAGGTCAACGCGCTCCAGGGCCTCGTCCAATGACAGCCGATGTTGTCTCACTTCGGTCTGAAGACTTTCGGCCTCACTTTGCAACTGGTCACGGAGTTCGCGAGCCCGATGTTCTGAATCGAACGTCGTCGATGGAGCGGGGGGGGGAGCGAACGTTGGATACTGCGATAGCTCAAACGAATCGTCCGTAAAGGTCTGAGCGACCCATCCGCTTTGCGCGCAGTCATAGCCAATGGCAATGCCGTGTTGCCGGCAGTATTCGTACTCCTCGAGGTCAAGTATTCCGTCCCACCGCGAGCGGTGCAGGTCAAGAGTACGGCCGTTTGGCAGCGTAACGGAACTTCGAGAAACTGTGGGTGTCGCTTGGTGAAGATACGCAGAAGTTAGAAGACTGTTCTGATTCTCAGCTGACATCTGACAACTCACTAAATTACTAAATTACTAGACTTGCTCTTTTGCCACTTCCAGCAGCTGCTACCGATGGGCGGTGCTCTTGCAAAAAATGAAGGTCCATGGCGTAAACAATTAAGGCTGCAGCACTTCAAGCATGTCGGAATGAGTTCGAGGGCGGACAGAACCGAAGCTTTGGCCGCAACGACGAAGGAGGCAAGTTCAAACCGGAACACACTTGCAAATCCTTAGAGGGCAGCTCGAACTTGACAGCACTGAAAATTGGAAAAAACGGAACTTTCTAGGATGCGCGGCCGCTTCGGCCAAGCTCAATGGGTGCCCAGCCCACGGATCATTGCAGGAACTTGCAAGATCGCAACAATTTCTTAGGCCCGGTAAATTCGCCCTTCAGGCTCCTGGGGCGGATCGCAATAACTTACCCCCCAACAGAGATTTTTCAAAAGTTGCTATAGCCCAAGACGAAATCTGGGGGGAGTATGACAATACAAAACAATGGCTACTACACATTCTCAAAAAGGATTTAATTATTCTCGCGACTTAATCTCGATATCCACGGGTTTGCCCTCAGTCACTTCTACCATCAGAGAAACGGAACGCGCTAAGACCGTCCCTCGAACTTGCTGCGACTCTAAAACTTCTTCTTTCAATTCACCATTGACCGCAACACGTATTGGATCCGCGTTGAGCGCGGGTGGGAGCTGAGTTTGTAAGTGCACTACGCCACTTTTTCCGGAACCTTGCCCACGGAATTGGTTGCCTTCATAGCGGAACTGGACTTCCCGTTGATGCATCAATCCAAGCCCGCGTTGACCAAAGCCCTGCTCGTACCAGAGCGGTGGCACGCAGGGTTGAATGCGTAGGGTTCCATCGCTTGCTACGCTCATTCCGAGCATGCATTCCTGAACATTGCAGGCGTTGAACACCGCAGGATACTCCGCCTACATGAGGATGGTCGCTTGAGCTTCGTCGCCCGGCTGAAAACGCCCCAGCCCATAACGTTCTGCAAAAAAACCAGCGCCGCCCCCCGACGGTTCGATCATCGAAAGTCGCGATGCCGAACTGGCCGTCGCGGGGGTGATGCGGGAATTTGAACTCAAAACCTTGCGCGAACATCTCACCCAAGTTGATATCGAGCACGTTCAACGCATAGCGCTTCCAAGCAGGTCGTTACGCGGTATCGGGGAAAAGTGATGCGCCCCTCCCCGGCCCTGATAAGCCGACCCTCCCCGCGCGAATTCAAGCGGAAAGCTTGAAGGCCCTCGGGGAGAGTATGTTGCGCGCCAAACCTCACCGCAACTGCTTGATTCCCAGGGACCATTGGCGACATACTTCTAGCCCTGCCAACTTTTAATCTCTGCCAGGTTGCCAGGTTGCTAGATCGTCAGAGTGCCAGAGTGCCAGAGTGCCAGAGTGCCAGACTGTCAGTTGGCCGCCACGGTCTCCATTTCCAGTTTCTCAATCTCGGACCAGTACCGCTGGTAATCGTCGCTCTCGGCAGGGGAGTAATTCAGGTTCTTGAAGAGGCCGGTAAGGTGCGTGAAGTAGTCGCTGACCTGAGCACGAGTGGCAAAGTGATACTGTCGGTCGATCAAGCGTTGGCAGAGCAAAAACATTTTCTTCTGTCGTTCGGCCGAAACCGTGACATCGACTTTGTCAAACGCGTCCTGCTGTAGAAAGACCATGTCCAGAAATAATGCCTTCTGGTAGATCATAAAATCCTCAGTCGTGATCCCCTCTTCGCCCGTGACCTGCATCATCTGCAAGATCTCGTTGCCGTCACGCAATAAGTCATGCATGGTCGTCACCGAACGGGTCCAGTTGGGATCGACGTTGGCATCGAACCAGGGGGCCAGTTGCTCCCGGTAACGCGACCATGAAATCAGCGGATCGATGGCGGGGTAGAAACGTTTATAGGCCCGTTCGTAAGAAAGCCCCAGAAAACATTTGACCGTTGCCAGCGTGGACTGCGTGACCGGTTCTTCAAAATTGCCTCCGGCGGGAGAGACACTGCCGACCAGCGTTAGACTGCCGCTGGATCCGTCAGGGGTCCTCAACACGCCGGCCCTTTCATAAACACTCTTGATCGCTGAATCGAGGTAAGCCGGAAACGCCTCTTCGCCAGGTATTTCCTCCAATCGTCCCGAGGTCTCGCGCATGGCTTGGGCCCACCTTGAGGTCGAATCGGCTAGCAGCAACACGTCCAGTCCCATCTGTCGATAGTACTCGCCAATCGTGATTCCGGTATAAATCGACGCTTCGCGCGCCGCAACCGGCATCGACGACGTGTTGCAGATGATGATCGTGCGGTCCATCAGTTTGCCACCAGTCCGCGGGTCCTCCATTTCGGCAAAGTCGTGGATCGTTTCGACAACTTCTCCGGCCCTTTCACCGCAAGCCACAACGATCACGACATCAACGGTCGAGTAGCGTGCGAGTAGCCCTTGGGTCACCGTCTTGCCGGCGCCAAAGGGACCCGGGATGCAGGCGGTCCCTCCACGGGCCACTGGAAAAAATGTGTCGACAATCCGCATGGTGGTCAGCAACGGCTCACTCGGGAATTCCCGCTTGGCCCGACGCTGCTTAATCATCACCGAGGGAATAGGCTTGCGCACGGCCCAGTTCCGAATCATATTCCAACGGAATTCTTTGCCAGCCGAATCTCTGGCGGTGACCACCGTTTGCTCGACACTCGCTGGCCCCGCCGCCACGCTGACAACCTCAACGGTGTCGGGCAAATCAAACGGAGCCATGATCTTGTGAGTGATATTCCGCTCGGTCACGCTTCCCAGTACATGTCCCGACCCAATCCGCTCACCGATGCTCACGGAGGGTCTAAAATTCCAGGCTCGATTTACTTCGAGCGGATAAATCTCGCGGCCGCGTTTGAGAAAGAAACCATCCTGTTCGCCGAGCAGGGTCAGTGGATTCTGCAGACCATCAAAAATCACACCGAGCATTCCAGGACCGAGATTCAACGATAACAACTCACCGGTCAACTCGACTCGGTCGCCGTAGCGTACGCCGTACGTTTCCTCGAACACTTGCAAATCGGCGATGTCGCCATAGATCCGCAGTACCTCCGCTTTCAAGCGATCTTCGCCCACGATCACGATGGCGACTTCGTTCTTCATGATCGCCGCGCCATCGGTCTGGACCGTTACGATATTTCCATTGACGCCGATGACCCGCGCGGTCTTGACATTAGGACTGGAAGAGTTGAGCGTAGTCACCCAGAGTCTCCGTTAGTATGGATTCGAAGCGAAGCTTGCCTGCCACGGAATCGCGGCTGGTCCAACGATCAATGACTTCCCAGCGGGCTAGGTACAACAGAATCGTTTCAAAAGAAAAAGTGTAGCGTTCGGCCATACGGCTCCAGCATGTGTAGCTAATGCCAAACAACAATCGCTGTGCACCCAAGACATCGCCAGTGGCCAGAAAACCATCGAGTTCACCGATCCAGGGATAGCGCCCCGCCAAGTTGAATTCAGGCTCGTTGTAATAGCGGCGAATGTGCTCGACCCACTGACCAACACCTTGGGGAGATGGCATCGCGGCCCTTCTGCATCGAAGGGCGCTGACAATCGTCCGTATGTTGATGCGGATCCGAATCATCTCACGGAGGGTCGTATTGGAGATGTTGCGCATCAACGCGTCGTGGTTGGCAATGAACTCTTCGTCGGTTCGGTCGAGCGGCTGGCGGTCCCACTGCAGGAACTGTCGCCACTGGTCGATCACGGCGGCGTCGTCATTCTCGAGCATCCGCAATCGCTGTTCCAGCCGTGGGGCCGAAATCGGATCCCTTCTCACATCAAAGCGTGCCGGCAGCGGCGGTAGGCTGGCGATCAGCATGTAATAGGCACTGCCGAACACTATGCATCCTTTTCCAGAATGGCACGGTAACGAGGCGCAAGGTATTGCAGCAACAGCGTCGTCAGTGTTTCGTCGGTCAGTTCCAACTGCACATCGTCTTCGACAATCTGGATGGTGATTCCCGGGCTCGGGTCATCCGTTACCCCGAACGATAAACCCTCACGCAATAAGTCCGCAGTCAACCCGAGTAGGAACGCCGCCATCGACCCGGGTTGGACATTGGAAACTTCACTGGCGAGCTCTTCCTTGGTTGCAAGACCGGCGGGAAGTAGAACGCGTGTTCGTCTTTGCGAGTCCTCCGGTTGCGCCTTGCGGGCCACCTCCAGAATCAACGTCTCCAAGAACTTTCGATCTTGAAGTGTGAATCCAACCAGCCGTTTGAGGCGGTTCTTGAATTCCTCGAAGCACGCTTCGCGCACCCGCAGCAGCGCATCGCGGCTGGCCAATCGCAGGGCGGTATTGCCGTTCTCGATAAACTTCTCGCGCTCGAGTCTGGCGTCCGCAATGATCTTATCGGCTGCGGAACGGGCCTCGTCCAAAATCTGTATCGCTTCCTTGCGGGCGTTGACGACGATCTGTTCGCCGAGGCTTTCCCCCGTAGCGACCCCTTCCTGGTGGAGCTTGTCGATCAGCTCCTGGACTCCGCTGGATTGTTTAGTGTCAGCCATGGCTGTTGGTCATCCTGAAAATGGGGTCGTGCTGCTGCATGGGACGGGCCACCAGCCAGTACCAAGTCTATGTTGCCAGGTCTATGTGGCTGCGTTTCCGGGAAGGCCACCGGCCAGCACCAACGCGAAAATGAATGCGAACACCGCAAAGCCCTCCACGATCGCTGCCGGGGCAACCGACAGTCCGAAAACTTCCGGCTTATGCTTGCTGACGTTGATTGCCGACGCACAGCAGGCTCCTTGATAAATACCGCTGAACATCAGAGCCAGGCCGCACAACAAACCGATCGCAAACAGTCCCGGTGCACGATCGATATCCACCGGACTACCATTAAGCGTAAACATCACAACGATGCCATAAATCATTTGCGATGACGGCAAGGCTGACAATCCGACCAGCCTCCCATAACCGCTTTCGACATCCAGCATCGCTCCGCACGCCGCCTGTCCGGCCCGCGCACAGCCCAAGATACTGCCAATTCCCCCCAGTGCCGTTGGTGCAAA
Organism: Pirellulaceae bacterium; assembly: GCA_041751975.1. Classification (GTDB taxonomy): domain Bacteria; phylum Planctomycetota; class Planctomycetia; order Pirellulales; family Pirellulaceae; genus Aureliella. The sequence continues at coordinate 24,076 of JBGSHW010000047.1, read as the reverse complement.
CACACCGAACCAACCCAACGCTAACATCACAAACGTGTCCATTAACTATCCCGCCTTTTTACTAAACGCGCGGAAGGGATATCCTTCCTCGTTCAGACTCCAGTTAAAGAATTCGATACAGTTCAGACGCAACCCGTGAACGACTCCGCCAATGATCCCAAGCAGCAAATTGATTCCATGCCCAGCGACTAAAATCATAATCGCCAGTATGACTCCCAGCCCAGGAACCTCCATTGCACCGGATGCCAAGCCATTGAACGTCGAAGCCAACTGAGCGCTCGCGAGTCCAAGGGCAAATAAACGGAGATAACTCAGTGTGTCCCCAAATGCTTTCGAGACATTGGTAAGTGCCATGAGACCGTCGAGCACCCGCATTGCCCAATCCACGAGACGGTTCGAAAACAACGGACGCGGACTGGCAAACAAAAACACCATACCCAGTCCACCAATCACCCCATACAAGCCACTCAGGTTGAACAGCTTGTGCATCGCTTCCGACGAAGTGGATAGATTTTCGGCTAACCAAGCAATCCCCTGATTAGAACCGCTCGAGGTTATTCCGTAAACCAATCCTCCGAACAACACCGCAGCCCAGCCAACGGAACTGAGCGCAACCAAGCTCCCCCGCATCCGCCACGCGGTGATCAAGTTGGACAGCGCCAAGTGAACCGCTCCGATCGTCAACGAGACGAGCATCATCGCCTCGCGCTGCTCAAACAAAGGTTGACCATTGAGTTGCAATTGAAATGGCTTGAGCACCAGCGGGCAGACTCCAAAATAACTGCCGATCGCCACTCCGTAAGCAATCGTCGACACGACGAGCGCCACCATCAAGCTGCGAAAACGACGACCTTTCTCGTGAGCTCCCATCTTTCTCCAAAACACTAGCAGCAGCACCCCCATTAATGCACCGTAGGCAGCGTCTGACATGATCATTGCAAAAAATATCGCGAATGAAAAATACATGACCCAGGTCGGGTCCCACGCGTTATAGGCCGGAGTGATGTAAAACGTCACCGCCCCTTCGGCTCCAGCAATCGCGGTGGGGTTCTTCAAAAGTGTTGGAGGTTTTTCGCTCCAAACCGGTTTCTCAATAGCAACGGCCAGCTCTTGTTCACGGCAAAAGGACTGGATTGCATCTAGCGTTGAAAGGGGAGCCCAACCCTGAACTGCAAAGACATGTTCGTCCGTCGCCAGCCGCGTCAACGCATCCATCCGGAGCATTTCATCGTCCGCCGCATCCAGGTCGCGATTGAGCAAGTTGCCCCAGCGGTCCAACGCCACCCGCTCCCAACCAAGTGCTTCCAATCGCTCATCGACAAATTCGAAGCGAGCCTCGAGTTCTGACAGAGGACGCGGATCCAACTCGACCGGCTTGCCGGGTAAACCAGTCGGCTCTTGGGGACTGATCACGGCCACATACTGAAATTGAAGGTCTTCGCTGATCTTCTGCCAGACCAGATGCGATTCCAGTAAAGCGTCGAGCCTACGATGCGGTATGGGGTAGAGCCAAACTTTGAGCCCGTGCGGTAGCTCCTGCTCGGGTAACCGAAAATCACCCCACGGCCGAGTCCGTTCGATCGCCTTCGCAAGAAAATCCCGCTCGTCGTGATACTCCTCGCGCTGCGTCTTGTTCTCCAGAATTGTGCGAGCAATTCGAAGGCAATCCATCCCCTCTGGGTACTTTGTGTGCTGATTGGGGTTGGGAGTTGGCGCCGATCGCAAATACTTGATTGCCTCGCGAACCTGGCTGCGATCATCATCCGCAGGCGATTTTCCGTCCGCAACTCCACTCACGTCGATCAAATGCAAACAGCCCATGTGCTGTAGACGATCCAAGACCTCGTCCCGTTGCCGGGCAGTTCCATAGATAGTGACTTTGCGTAGTTGTGCGATCGACATAGCTGCCTTTAGTCATAAGGGATAAGGGATAAGGGATAAGGGATAAGGGATAAGGGATAAGGGATAATGAGCCAGACTCGAGCTTCCCCCCTCTGTGTTCTCTGTGACTCTGTGTTTCAAAACGACGACGCTACCGACAACTTACTGTATCGATGACTGCTTGCTGCCGCGCAAAAGGAGTCGCCATGTCACGTTTCATCGCTCTACGTTGAGCCACATGATCGTGCCAGCAAGGACTCCCACCATTCCAGAACTGATTTGAAATCCCCATCTGGCGGCTTCAATGAGAGGCTATCAAACTATAAAAAAGCCAGTACCTAGAATCCGTTAGAGGCAGCAAATCTCAGGTTTTACGCCTCACGCCTCACGCCTCACGCCTCACGCCTCATCCCTCATCCCTCATCCCTCATCCCTTCCCCCCGCACTTTTGCTTTTGGCAATTTTTGAACGAACAACGGCCGCTCGCTCTTGGTCGGAGAGAAAAATCACGATCTTGCGGATATTGGCATCGGCTTGCGGAATCAATACTTTTTCGAATAGGTTAACGCGTTGGGTAATTTTTCGGGCTGCGGCCTCCAGCACGACAACTCGTTGCTCGAATACCTGCAGTTGGACATTCAATGTTGCCAGCTGCTGCAGCCGCTCGACCAGTAAATCGATCCAGAACGGCGCGACCAGTCGCGAATAGAGGGCGACATCGAATTCGACTTCCTCGGCCACCGGCAATGTCGTCCCCAGCATGTTTTGCTTGCCAATTTTCACCGCCCTTATACGGACCAAACTGGCTAAATTGCGGGTGGCAACCGTAGAACTCCCAAGCTGCGGGTAGATCTGCTCGACATGGGACTCGGATTCGAAGCACGCCGCCTGGATCGCGTCCCGCTCTCTCCTCGCCTGCTTGAGCGCGGCTAGCAATTGTTGCCGCTTCAAGTCCAGTGAAGGTAGAAAACGCTTGAACGTCTTCAACTGGTCGCGTTGTTGTTTGAGCGTCGTTTTGTTGAGGGCTAAAGCCATAGTGTCAGGATGCTCGTTTCTTGTCCCTTCGTTCAAGTTGTATGCAAAGCCGAGTTGCTACACCGCGCCCGGTCGTTGGCTGCAAATTAAACGACAGCGGCTTTGGGATAGTATTTTTCGATTAACCAATCGCGCATGAGCAGCTCATGCGGTTCAAAGCACTCGGCCATCGTTTGCCAACATAGGTCGAGTGCATCGTTCAACGGCAAAGCAACGTCGATATCCATAAAGCGTTTGGAGAACAAGTCGCCGAACTTCAGCAGTTTGTAGTCCAGAGGGGACAAGTCGAACGCCATCTGTTGTTTCTTCTCTGCATCTTTTGCCCCCGAATAGAAGCGAATCATGGTGTTCATTACCTGCGAATGGTCTTCGCGGGTCACGCTGCCAATCACCTGCTGCTTCAGTCGCGACAACGAACCGAAGGGATCGATCTGTCCACCGTGCAAGTAGAATTGACCTTCGGTGATGTAACCGGTGTTGTCCGGAACCGGATGGGTCACATCGTTGCCGGGCATCGTCGTGACGGTCAGAATCGTGACCGAACCGGCTCCTTTGTAATCGCACGCTCGTTCGTAGCGTAAAGCAAGCTGGCTGTAGAGGTCTCCCATGTAGCCGCGATTGGAAGGCACCCGCTCCATTGCCACGCCGATTTCTTTCAGGGCATCGGCATAAGCGGTCATATCGGTCATTAGCACAAGCACGCGTTTGTTTTCTTCCACCGCGAATCGCTCGGCCACTTTCAACGCCAAGTCCGGCGCCAGCAAACGCTCGACAATCGGGTCGGAGGCCTGATTCACAAACATCACCGTCCTGGCAAAGACCCCTTCGTTTTCGAAAGTGCTGCGGAAGAAATGAAAATCGTCAAAGATCAGCCCCATGCCGCAGAACACGATGATCTCGGCATCGGCTTGGATGCCGATTCGAGCCAGTAGTTTGTTGTAGGGTTCACCCGCAATTGAGAAGATCGGTATCTTCTGGCTCTCCACCAAACAGTTAAAAACATCGATCATCGGGACTTGAGTCTCAATGAACTTTTTCGGCACGATACGCAGAGTTGGATTTATCGACGGCCCACCTGCGTCAACTGAACGATCATCTTCCAGCCGCGGCCCACCGTCCACTGGCTGACCGACGCCATCAAAAATACGCCCTAAGACATTGCTAGAGTACTTAACTTGCATGGAGCGCCCGAGGAAATGGACGCGGGCATCCGTCGACAACCCTTTGCCTCCGGAAAAAACTTGAAGCGACACTTGGTCCCGCTGGATTTCGACAATCTGGGCTAAAGATCTATCGCCATCCCAGTTTTCGACAACTGCCAAGTCACCCAAGCCCACATGGTCAGCGCGAATCGTCAGAATATCCCCAACAATCGACAGGACTTTCGTGTAACGAAGCAAGCTATGGAACATAGTAGTTGTCTACTGCTCTGTACTTTTTTGGGTTCAACCGACGATCTACCTATGCGCTTCTTAACGCTTTGACGGAAGCTTCCGACTCACAAACTCATCTCTGTCGTATAGACGAATTGTGTTGGGTATGACCGCCGTGCACCATTCGCGTTGCAGGGATTGGGAGTGACCTACTCAGACCCCTAGGCCTAGCGGCGGAGGGAATCGCAGACCTCAAGTGTTCCGTGGGTTTCATCACCACAGTATCGCCCCTTACGCGGCACACATTCACTGTAACACATCTTGAGGCGTCGTCGCTAACCCCATTTCCAGCATGGCTTTCGACTATTTGCGAGTTGCTAGTTTTCTCAACTCTCTTGCCGTTTTGGTGTTGTCATCTGCTGAATCGCGATTGTCGGGGAGTAAACCCGATCGATGGAAGATGATTGGTACCAAGGTGGGTCGCGGGCAGTCGTGGATTGTGTGCCCAAATGCGCAGCGTTGCCCCATCGATCGATGCTCCCTGCAGGCATAGTACGACGCACGGTGGACCCTCCGCAGGGGTGTGGCGTGGTCGAGAAAACAACCTCGGCCGCGAAAGTTCGCATTCTAGCGACGGCGCGGAGACGCTATACTGCGGGTCGCCTAAAGCTGGCGTGTGCACAGCCTCTGCATGCATCGGCCGGGCTTTGACGATTCAGCTCACGCCGGTAGCGGATGCCGTTTGGCCGCCGCCCAAATCAAGAAAGCCAAACGATGTCGTCGGTCGCTGTCAGTCAAGAAACAAGTTCCGAAACACGTCCAACCAGCTTTCAAAGCATTCGCGAAACGGTGGAATCCATCGTGGTCGCATTCATTCTGGCGTTTTTGTTTCGCGCGTTCGTGGCTGAAGCCTTTGTCATTCCCACCGGTTCGATGGCCCCCACGTTGATGGGGGCTCATAAAGACCTGACCTGCACCCATTGCGGTCAGGCCTATCAAGCCGGGGCAAGCAGCGAATTTGACGCAAATACGGGTGCCTTCAGGGACCTTTCGACGATCTCCAGCACTTGTTCGGTCTGCCGCGCCGTCAACGCATACGATCTGCGGGATAACCCGAACCACAAGAGTTTTTCGGGGGATCGCATTTTGGTGAGTAAGTTCGACTACATCTTGCACAAGCCTGAGCGGTGGGATGTGTTCGTCTTCAAGTACCACGACAACGCGCGGATGAACTACATCAAGCGACTGGTAGGCCTACCGGGCGAACAGTTGCTGATTCGGGATGGAGATGTCTACCTGAAGTCGACCGATGCTCCCGAGTGGACGATCGCTCGTAAACCACCCCACAAAATCAAAGCAATGCGGCAGATCGTGGCCGACACCGAGCACCAACCGGCCGTGTTGGTTGAGCAAGGGTGGCCAAGCGCTTGGCAACCGCTGGAGGATCAAGCTGCGGCCTGGGCGATTGAGCAAGCTCCAGGGCGATGGTCGGCGGAACTGAAGAGTTCGGAGGCGGTGCAATGGCTGCGTTACTATCACAATTTCGTTTCCGAAGGGGATTGGATTCGCGCGTACGCGGGTGAGGCGTTACCAATTGCCCCGCCAAAGACCGCCCGTTTGATCACTGATTATTTGGCTTACAACTCGTCCATGCGCGTGGATCGTAGCGGCGTGTATGGCAGAGATGGACGGCTATTGAGTGATATCCAAGGCGATCGTCGGGCACTCGACCTGGAAATCCAATCGGCCAAGGAATGGTTGAGCCAGCAAGGCATGGACACCGAGCGGCTCAACGACGTATTGGACGAGTACATCATTGGGCCGCGAATTCATCCGGAGCCGGTACGCGAAGATGGTACCTTAAACGATGGATTGCATTGGGTGGGCGATCTCACGGGTGAGTTCGTGGTGGACGTTCAAAGTGAGAGCGGCACGTTGCTCTTGGACCTCGTCGAATTCGGGCTCCATTTGCAGTGCAGTATCGATGTGTCGACCGGACAGGCCACGTTGGCCGGTTTTGACAACGAAGCCAAAATCGCGCTGTTTGATGGTGCCGAGACAGCCATTGGCCAGACCAAAGTGCGTGGGGCAGGCAGCTATCGCGTCGAGTTTGCCAACGTCGACGATCAACTTGTGCTGTGGGTCAATGGGAGTGTGGTAAGCTTCGATCGCCCGACAAGTTTCGATTCCAACGATTTGCGGCAAGGCGATGCGCGACGACCCTACTGGACCGAGGCCGATCCGCTCGATGCGGCCCCCGTCGGTATTGGTGGTCAAGGAATCAACTTGACCGTCCGACAGGCGCGGGTGTATCGTGACATTTACTACATCGCGATTCGCGGCAAGAATTACTCCGATTTTGACCTGCGTAATGAATCCGTCCTGCGTGCGACGATTCCGGAAGCCAGCGAACGCAGCGGTCTAACGGGTAGCGAGGCGATTGCTGAGGTCTATTCGCATCCGCAGTGGTGGTCGCAAACAAAGTTGTTCTCGATGCGCAGCGAATTGCCCTTTGAGCTCGATGAGGGGCAGTACTTTCCAATGGGGGATAACAGCGCGGCCAGCTCCGATGCGCGTGCCTGGACAAACCATCACTACGTCGAAGAAAAGTACTTGCTAGGCAAAGCGCTCTTGGTCTTCTGGCCCCACACCTGGAACTCGCCAATCCCATTCACCCCCAATTTCGGTCGTATGGGATTGATACGCTAACTGCCAGGCCAACAGCCACTCACGTCATGGAAGGCGTCTAATGAATATTCTCGAAGTCGAAGGATTGGAAAAGACCTACGGGCGTCGCCGTGTGGTAAGCGGTGTTAGCATGACGGTCGGTGAGGCGGAGATTGTCGGACTGTTGGGCCCCAATGGTGCGGGCAAGTCAACCAGTTTCAAAATGACCTGTGGCATCGTTCGACCCGATCGGGGCCAAGTGTACCTCAATGGTCAAGTGGTGACGGATTGGCCGCTGTTTCGGCGCGCCAAAGAAGGTGGTATGGGTTACTTGGCGCAAGAATCGAGTGTCTTTCGCAAGCTGACCGTCGAGCAAAACATTCTTGCCGTTTTCGAGTTGCTGGGTGTCCCGTCCCGAGAGCGGAAGCTGCGGACCCAAAAACTGCTGGAAGATTTTGACATTACACATATCCGTCGTTCCAAAGCGGGACGTCTGTCGGGCGGCGAACGGCGACGACTGGAGATCGCTCGTTGCTTGGTCTCCGATCCGCGGATTATTATGTTGGATGAACCCTTTGCCGGGATCGATCCAGTCACCGTGCAAAACATTCAAGAAATCATCGCCAAGTTGCGTGAGCGTGGCATTGCGATCCTGATCACCGACCATGCCGCACGGGAGATTTTGCAGACGGTCGATCGCTGCTACGTGATCAACAAGGGTGCCGTCCTGGTCGAAGGTTCTCCAGACGAAGTTCGCCGACATCCCGATGTTCGAAAAGAGTACCTTGGCGACATTGGTCACGAGGCTTATTCGGCCGTCCCCGCACCCCACATGCGCTTCGCCCCCAACACTTCGCCTACCAAACCACCAGTGAATCCACCAGTGAATCCACCAGTCAAGTCTGCCAGCATGCCAGCCTCCACCATGGACTCGTCAACACCCCCTGCATCGACCACTTTACCAAGTCCTCGCACCGTGCGGCCCCACTCGACCGAGGGTGGCCGCGGAACGATGCGACCTGTTCGACGGCGAACCGACGTGTAGCCGGAGAAGCAAACGGGGAGCAGACCAGATTTAGCTGCTTTATAGAGGGCGGGATGACGTTGACCGTTGTGTGTGCCTTCGACGATACTGGGCTGCGAGCATGTTAGAATTTGGAATGAGCCGTTGGGATTAAGCGCAGGTTACTATCCAGGAACGGGGGGAAACCGGGGATGGCAAGCTCCTGCCGTGACGTGAGAATCGTTGGGGACTAGATACAAATCGACATGGTTTCGCGTTGCCTCTAGAGCTGCACCCACTGTTTTTACACTAGGTTTTTTAGATATCACCAACACACCCTCTACTCAGCGATTGACACTTGAACGACTTGCTTGAACTTGATCTCCAGAGCTACTGCCGGGATATCGCCGTTGCCGCCAAACAGGCCGCCGGTGAATTGGCGAGTTGTTCGACGGGGCGAAAGAACGACTGGCTGCTGCAATCGGCGGACGCCTTGTTAGCCGCGACCCCGACGATCTTGCAGGCCAATGCCTTGGATGTGGCTGCCGCAGCGGACTACGGACTCACCGCGGCGGCCATCGATCGTTTGACGCTCGACGAAGTGGGCATTGCCAAGATTTCCACGGCCCTGCGCGAGATTGCCGCTCTGCCCGATCCAGTGGGCGAGACGATTGAAGGACGCAGGCGCCCCAATGGCCTGGAGATTCGCAAGGTGCGAGTCCCCTTGGGAACCGTGCTGTTCATTTATGAATCCCGTCCAAACGTGACGGTCGATGCGGCCGCGATTTGTGTTAAGAGTGGCAATGCGGTGATCCTGCGCGGAGGTAAAGAGGCCTTTCATTCGTCGACCGCCTTGGTCAAGATCCTGCGTAGCGTGGCCGCCCGGGTCGGCTTGCCAGCCGCTGCAGTGCAATTGGTCGAAACCACCGATCGGGAGGCAGTTGGGCATTTGCTCGCGCTTGCCGAGTGCATTGATGTGGCAATTCCCAGGGGTGGCAAGGGGTTGATTGAACGGGTCGTTCGTGAAGCTCGCATGCCTGTCATCAAGCACTTCGATGGCAATTGCCATGTTTTCGTTGATGCAGCTGCCGACTTGCAAATGGCCTTGGACATCGTGGTGAACTCGAAATGCCAACGGATGGGAGTTTGCAACGCCTGCGAGAGTTTATTAATTCACGCCGATGTGGCTGAAGCCATGTTGCCACCGATCGCTAGGGCGTTGAGCGACCGCGGCATTGAAGTGAGAGCCGACGCCGCAGCGCGAAAGATTTTCCCATCCGCAATTCCGGGTGACGAGGAGGATTGGAAGGCCGAGTTCCTTGGCCCAGTCATCAGCGTGTGTGTGGTGGATGACATCGAGGTTGCGATTGAGCACATTAACCGTTACGGCTCGCATCACACCGATGCCATCGTGACGGGTGATCTGGCAGCGGCCAACTTGTTTCAAGCGCGAGTTGACTCCAGCGCCGTGATCGTTAACGCCAGTACACGCTTCAACGATGGCGGCGAGTTTGGGCTGGGGGCTGAGATTGGTATCAGCACCGATAAATTTCACGCGCGGGGCCCTTGTGGCCTCGAGGAACTGACCACTTACAAGTATTTGGTGATGGGAAATGGTCAAGTGCGATAGTGCTTCGTCACAGCTTCATTTTCCCGTAGTGGATCTTGCTAAAGATCCACACCATGCCACTCTAAATTTTTGCTATGACAAGGCCTTGGAGCTAAGTGCAAAGCTCTAAGCACGTGGGCTGAGCAATGTACGCGTGCTCGCACACAGCAGTTCACGAAATTCATGGAAGGTACGGAGTGCAATGGCAGACGAATCGCTAAGTAGAAACGAAGTGGAAGAGCTGCTGCGTTCCATGGAAACGAATGCAGGTGACGCGAAAAAGGCAGCTCCGGCAGCCAAAGCACCTGTGGTTCCCGACGCGGCCGCCGCGGCGGCTAAAGCCGAAGCGATGATGTCCGGAAGCTCCAAGCCCTCGGCTCCTCGGCAGCGGGTGGTCGCCTACGATTTCAAGCGGCCCGAACGGGTTGGCAAGGAGCAGATGCGGGCCTTGCAATCGCTGCACGAGGGCTTCGCGCGGAACTTCGGTGCCTCTCTCTCCGCCCTGCTTCGATCGATGGCCGAATCGAAGTTAATCAGCGTCGATCAATTGACCTACAGCGAGTTCGTCTACAGCCTAGAGATTCCTACCTGTTTCAACTTGCTCCGCCCACAACCCTTGGAAGGGAACTGGATTCTTGACATCAGCCCGTCGATTCTATATCCCATTATCGACCGCATGCTCGGAGGTACACCGACTCCCGACAGCTTGTTAAAACGCCCGCTCAGTGAAATTGAATTGCGTCTGACAAGCCGCATCACCACTTTGTTCCTCCGCGAACTTAAAGCTGCCTGGGCAAGCACGGTCGCGCTCGAATGCGAACTCGAACGGGTCGAGAGCAATCCGCAATTGGTGCAGATCGTACCGCCTAACGAAGTTGTCATCTTGGTCAGCTTCGAATTGTTGATGGGCAAGTCGCGGGGGATGATGAACCTGTGCATTCCGTTCAACACCATCGAGCGTATCGGATCGAAGCTAACCAACAATAGTTGGATCGGCTATGCGTCGTCCAAGAGCAGCGAATCGTCGCAAACTTTATTGCAAGAGTTGATTGGCGAATCGAAGGTCGAAGTCATCGTGAACCTCGCTCATTCAACCGTCCGCGCCGTTGATTTGCTCAATCTACAAGTGGGTGATGTAGTGACGACCGAAAAAGATGCCCGTTCGGCAATCGAAATACAGATCGCCGGAGTGGGCAAATTCGAAGGCAAGCCGGGCGCTTTCAAGGGACGCAAAGCGGTGGAAGTGGTGGGTCCCATCATCCACGCCGCTCCTTGATGTGGCCCGCTGCTCGCAGGCGAATGCTTAAATCCCAATCTGCAGCGTTAGCCAAGGAGTGCTTGCCACTCGCTTGCGCGCCGGGTTGGAGTCCGACCCCAACACGCGTGGGTGATGGGCACCGTTCCGTTTCCTGGTACCACCCAATCCAAGGTGAGGTAATGGACGGGAGGTCCCATTTGGAATAGCCTTACAGGTAACCCGGGCAGCGTAAGGCAGGTTCCCCGACCCCAGTCGACTGCTGGCCCGCGCCCCACAACTCGCTAGCTTCCACCACCAGGATTTCCGTTTATGTTCAAACCACTGCTGACTCTCTGTGTTCTCCTCAGCTGCTCGGCTATCGCCTTGGGCGACGCTCCCTCTGCCCAGCCATTTGGCCAAACTAAAGACGGCCAGGCTGTTGAGATCTACACGCTCACCAACGGGAGCGGTATGACCGTCAAAATCATGACGTTTGGCGCAACCCTTGTTGAATTGCATGTCCCAGATAACGCGGGCGCAACAGCCGATGTGGTCTTGGGCTGGGACGATGTGGCTGGCTACGAATCGGCCGACAATCAGTACTTTGGCTGCACCGCCGGGCGCGTTTGCAATCGTATCGCCAAAGGTAAGTTCACGCTCGACGGTGAGGAGTACAGTTTGGCGATCAACAACGAACCCAACCATCTTCACGGCGGAGTCGAACGCAGCTTCGACAAAGTGGTTTGGACTGCCGAGCCGTTCGAAAACGATCGTGGCCAAGGTGTGAGGTTCCGTTACACCAGTCCAGATGGCGAAGAAGGCTATCCGGGAACGCTCGAAGCTGAAGTAACTTACATTGTGCTCCGCGAACAAAATATGTTGACCATGCGGTACACAGCCAAAACCGACAAAGCGACTCCTGTTAACCTGACCAACCACAGCTATTTCAATTTGGGTGGTCACGGCAGCGAAACAATCCTCAACCATACGCTACGACTGAACGCCGATCAATACACCCCAGTCGACGACACGCTCATTCCGACTGGCGAGCTCGCCGTGGTCGAGGGAACCGAACTCGATTTCCGCAAGGCCAAGCCGATTGGCAAGGATCTCGCGGCACTGGTAGATACCGCCACGCTGGGTTACGACCATAACTTCGTGTTGAACCCGGCCGAGGGTAACGTGCCCATGAAGCTGGCAGCCGTGCTGTTTGATAAGTCGTCTGGACGACGCCTGCGAGTCATGACCACAGAGCCTGGAATTCAGTTCTATTCCGGCAATTTCTTGATGGGACAAACCGGCAAGGGGGGCAAGACCTACGCTCACCAAAGCGCTTGTTGCTTAGAAACCCAACATTTTCCCGACTCGGTCAATCATCCCGAGTTCCCGAACACGATCCTGAAGCCTGGTGAGGTCTACAAATCACAAACTTCATGGAATTTCTCTGCGGAGTAATGGACGTTATGGATAAGCCGATCGAGATCGAGGTCTGTGAGGTCAAACGGTTACTGGAGGAACGAGCGATCGTGTTGATCGATTGCCGTGAACCTGACGAATGGGAAACCGCCCGCATCGAAGGTGCGACATTGATGCCCATGAGCCAATGGGCTGAAATATCGCAGCGGTTGGCTGAGTTCGCCGATCAGTCGATCGTAGTGCACTGCCATCACGGAGGCCGCAGCTTGCGGGTCACCCGTTGGTTGCGCGAAAACGGCTTCCCCCACGCCCAAAACATGACCGGCGGCATTGACGCCTGGTCGATAGTCGTCGACCCCGAGGTACCACAGTACTAACACAAGGAAACTTACATGAACCATCCGAGCCTGTATGTGCATGGTGCGCTCAGTGCCCTGCTGCTATTCTCGTGCGCACAGCCACTTCGCAGTCAAGACGAAGTGCCGAGTGTCGATACGGACCAACTTTCGCGGGGCATGGCCCTCGTCTTCAGCGAAGATTTTGAACGGGGATCGAATAATTGGGAAACTTCAGATGATGCGGCTTGGTACCTGCTTAAAGATGGCGAGAATCAAGTCTTTGGCTTGAACAAGCGCACCAGCAACTATCAACCTAAAGTACGCAGCCCACATAACATCGCACTGATCAAAGATATCAAGCTCAGCGATTTCGTGTTGATCTTCAAAGTACGTAGCACCAAGGATACAGGGGACCACCGCGATTGCTGTGTGTTCTTCGGCTACCAAGACCCTACGAATTTCTATTACGCTCACCTCGGTGCCAAACCTGATCCGGCCAGCGGTCAGATCATGATCGTCAAGGATGCTCCACGAACTCCGCTAACCGAAAACACGAAGAACGTGCCCTGGGATGATCAATGGCATACGGTCAAAGTGGTTCGCGATAGCGAAGAGGGGACCATCAAGGTCTTCTTCGACGATATGGAAAAACCGCATATGACCGCCGTTGACAAAACCTTCGGCAAAGGACGTATTGGCATCGGCTCCTTTGACGATATGAATGACTTTGACGACGTCAAACTTTACGGCAACTAGTGACCATCTCGCTGCATGTTTGGCCAGTTCACCCCGATTGGCCAAACCGCGAAACGACGCCCCTGCCATTCGAGCCACGGCGTGACGCGCACGCAGTTTGCGAGTCGCTCGGGCTGGGCGTAGCGGTAGAGCTCCACTTGCACCGCGTGTCCGTTGAGCAGATATGCCACACTCAATGCGCGGTCGTATTCGTTAGCTTGCCCCGGCTGATCGGTTCCCTCGATGGCATCCAGTGTTTGTCGCACCTGGGCCATCTCCTCTTCGCGATAGCTCCAGACCTCGCCCCCCACCAACGCTTTACCGGACAAGAGGGCCGGGTAAGGTCCCGTGTCAAACAAGTCACCAAGTGTCCACGCGGGCCGGACGGCAGTCGGCGGCAAAGGCCAACATGCTTCGCGGCATTCTCCGCGTTTCAGTGTCCCGTAGACGAACAGATGCCTCAATGGCGGCATGTCGCTTGCCGGCTCAACGTACTCAGGAAAGGGAGTTGAATTGGAGTGCATGATTTTTGAACTGATTTTTATGAGCCGGACATGCGGCATAACCCAGGCAAACAACCTGTCCGCTGAACCTTGAGCGGGATGGGCCCCTCTTTGACACTAGCGTAGGCTACAACCTATACTTCACTAACTTATAAAAGGGGGCGTTGAGTGCGGGTGCCACTACCCATGCGAGTCTCCCTTTTGCCATAGACGCTGGTGCACGAGGGACTTCCGCATGAACAAATACGGTGCATATTGTGACGAGTTTTACGTAAACATGCACCTAAGTACTGAGATGGATTTACCGCAAAATCGGGAGGCCATTCTTCACTTTTTTGAGCAGATCCAGAAGCGGTTTCCACGAATGGCCAATTTTTCTGCCCGCGAAAAAGGGGAATTCTGCTTGGAGGAAGAAAAGGAATCAGGGAGCTACCGCTGGGTCTCGACCGAAACGCGACGGCTCTGCTCAGGAGCGGTCAACCCCGAGACCTTGGAGAGCGCGATTGAACAGCATCGAACCGTGCTGAGTCTGATTCCCTTCGAGTTGTCGATCAGTCACCTCGATTGCGAGTCATTGAACCTCACCATGGGCTTCGACTACAATTTTCGAGGCAATCAAAACGAGCTGCTCGCCGAAGCCTTGGGAATGCTGCATCCCTTCGAACGCATGGGGGAAATTGCTGGCATATCCCTGCTTAGCTACGAACCCGTCCTGCAGTTTGCCCTGGACGACGAATGCAAGACCCAGTGCCGCATCGGCTTCGAAACTCGCACCACTGCCTATCAAGTTCGTAGCGACGAGTATGGTGAAGAACCACTGAGTGTCTATTTGACACTTAGACGCTTCGACAGCCTCGGCAGCGAGGAAGAATTTGCTACTGAGTTGACGCGTTTGGCAGGCATCTGCGAAGGGATAGCCGACGAGTACTTAGTGGAACAAATACTCAAACCGTTACAAAAGACGATAGCCCTGAAGTAGCCCAGTCGGCTGGCCCCAAAGTCCTCGGCCCCCAAAGTCCTCGGCTTTGCGAGTTCTTGGCCCCCAAAGTCCTCGGCTTTGCGAGTTCTTGGCTCTGGAAGTTCTCGGCTTCTGGGGGATCCCGCCGAAGTGGACTTGTACAAGTCACGCTTCGAGGCAAAAATGGCGAACAATGAGGAGGGTAACCGAATGGTTAGGAAGCTGATTCGAAATCAGTCGCTGGAAACAGTTGCGGGTTCGACTCCCGTGCCCTCCGCTCCTCGCATAAGCTCGCACTGAGCCGCACAATACCGCATTTTCCCGCAGGGTTTGTGCGGTTTTTTTGTTGGCTCGTTCCCGTTGAATCAGTCTGCTCTACCGTTTTTTCGTCGTCCAAGTTCGCACCATTTCGCACCACGAGGGCACCATCCCGCACGCAAGATGTTCGCAAATTGTTGTAAGCGTACAGAGCGATTCGGACGAGATATGGGCGTGGCGCGAGTCGGTTGGGGCGGCTACTTGAGCACGCGGCAGCATTGCTCCTCACCGTCCAAGTAAATCTCGAGTATATCTCGGCGGGAGGTTGTTGGAATTAGCTGCTTTCGTCCAGCAAGCGGCAGTGGATGCGTGCATCTTGCTTATCGATTACATTGAGCGGAGGAGCACGTGGAATTGACAGCGAACCCTTACCAAACACCTAGCTACCAGCCTGCGGTCGAAAGCAAAGGCTCACAGCGAACTGTGCTGACTGCGATCACGGTTGATCGGCAGCCAGCATAACGACCGGCAATCGCAGCTAAGAGTGGGTCAGGTCTACCAGCGGGTCCCCCGTCGAAAAATTGAAGAGGTGCTGGTTTGACGGCGAGGAAGAAATCGTATTGGTTAGCACTGGCGGTTTGGTTCTAGGATTTGGATTTGGCTAGACCAATTTCGTGTATTGCTGGTTCCGCATATTGTTTTGCCCTTCAAGCACTGCCGTACAGCGTTTTGTCAGGCGACCATGGAAAACTGAGTTATTCGCGCGAGGTCACAGACGATTTACGTCACGCAGCATTTACGTCACGCAGCAAGAGCCTTTAACACGAATTATTCTTGTTCAAGTACTTAAGCCTTATGACCAAACGTTCTCAAGCTTTTCATTCGCAGGTACTTCCAGGGGAAATTGTTGGCTGAATGCATGATCTTGAACGTTAGCGAATTCACGCAGCGCATGGTGAATGTGCTCAGGGCGCATGCGGATGCCCCCGTCGTTGTCGATCGCCAGAGTTGCTGCACTGACCGGTATGAGCTGTTGCTTTTCGTCGGTGGCGCCGATTACGCGATTTCCAGTGATGCCGGGTCCGAGGAACATGATGGAGTTGATAGACCAATGGTCTTTGCCATTTCCATCGTTGTAGTTGGGCGTGCGGCCCATTTCGCTTTGGATAACAACCACCAGCTTGTCACGAATCTGGAGCTGTTCCGCTTTTCGCAATAGGTCATCGATACCAGCTAGCAACTCGGGAATCAATTTCATCTGATCAATATCGTTGTTGTTATGACTGTCAAACTGACCAATCGATAAGTTTGCTGAGATACAAACGCCGGCTTTGAAGGCAGCCAATGCAATGTCATTCTGTTGCGAAAGTCGCTCTTTGGCTAGCTCTTTCGGGATGAACGGCACCACGCGTTCGAGAGCTTTGGAATTTGCTTGAGCTGCGTACAACATGCTCTGACTGCGCTCGACCCGCGGTAACCGTGTGTCCGAAACGCGGGCTTCAAACTGTTGTTCTAGTGCACGTTCGATACGATCCGAAACGAATGCGTCTTGATAGGGATTATCACCACCTTCTACAGAGTCCGCTCGAGCCAATAATTTAAGAGACTGCAGATAGGGCACACGTGACATTGGCACAAGATTGCCGGTGGCAGAGTAGTTGCCAAAGGTGAGAAATGCTAGCGGGGCTTCGGCTCCATGGCAGGCTGCAACCAGTGCCGGAAAGGTCGGGTAAGCAAGGCTGTCGAGCTTTCCAGTGGCCATGTACCGTGCACAGGGAGTATGGTTGTTGACGGACAGATCCAGCCCATTCAGGACTCGGAGTTCGGACCCGTACTTCGCGAAAAAGTCTTCATTGCTCATCCCACTTGCGATGTGCTTCGCGATAGGCGCGATTCGATGATTGCCGACCGTCAGAATGTCGCTCTGCTGATACAGCCGGTTGATACCATCAACCCCCTTGGGGTCCATCAAGTACGTTGTGTCCCAACCCCCCGAGGCGTTGAAGACAGCATAATAGGGACCAGGGTAGCCAGCTGCTTCTATAGTCTTCTCCGTCGCTCTCAACACCGACTGCCAGTAAATCGGCGCGGCAAAGCCAAGTCCAGCGAGGCTGCAGCGTTTCAAGAATGTTCGACGTGACATGGTAGTGCGTTACTCGTATAGGAATTCGTGTTGGCGTAATATGTAAGTCACTACACCACGCCACGCGCGAACTGTGTAATGGGGATCTTCCACATGAAAATCTTCGCGTCCACCACAAAAGTAGGTTTCACGCGGTTCAAAATTCGGCAAAGCCTTGGCGTCGCGGATGATACCGCTAAAGAGCTGAAAAACACGGTCAACTTCAGGGTGATCCAGTGGCAGTTTGTAGCCAAGGAGTTTCTCTTGCAAACGGACGATCGTCTCGCGAATGTTTTGGTTCGACTGTTCATCGCCTGGTACAACCGATGACTCGATTCCTGAAAACAGTTTCCGTTCTCCGGCCGGGCGATGGAAATCGGGGCCCACATTAAGGCAAGCAACGTCGTTTGCCATGATACGTTGGATCGCTCCCATGGCGCCGCTGGGTTCTGCGTTTCGTTCTGTTACGGTGATGGAGTCGATACCACCATAAAGGATTTTGTACTCTTCCTGAAATCGTCCCCATCGCTTGCCAAAGATCGCATTGAGCTTACGCTCCATTTGTTCCGGTGTAATCAAACGAACTACACCGATGTCATCCAGTTCAGCCTGCCGCTGCGGATGCTCGGTGGCCGAGGCAACTCCATCGGCGCGGTAGAACTCAGTGGCTACGATAGCCTTGAAAGCTTCTTTGAGATTGAAACTGGAAGCGGTCAATCGAGCAGCGACGGTTTTGATCATTTTTCTTTGTTCAAGATAGGCTCTGCGTTTGCTGCCAAAGGTTGGATCGTCAATATCTTCCGGTGGCTGAAGGACTTTACGGCCAAGCAAGATGAAATACACATGTTCGACCATCGCTAACGGAAAGCGCACATCTTTGACGGTTCGCTCCGCAAGCCACTGTGTCGCGCGCCATCGTTCGCCCTCTGGCAGGTCTTCTCCTTCAAAGCCCGACGGAAACATATCCTTGTACCAACCATCGTCTCGAGGTCCCAATTCGCCCTGAAAGTTGAAGTCCTGAAACACACCGGCAACAGGATCGATGGTCGTGTGGCAAACGACACAGTCAGCAGCCTGCATCGTTGGGATTGCAAACTTGGCTGCTACAGCAGATGCGTCCGTAGATCGAGGTGCCAGTTGCATGATGTCGATGCCCAAAAAATGCTGATAGAACATTCTGGCGCGCAGCCGGTTACGATTCGTTTCCGTTGACGGATAGCGTCGCAGGTAATGGAACGTGCTTAGGAAGCCTGCATGCGGATACCAACCGGTGCTAGATTCCTGTACCTTTCCATCGCGACCCTTGAGGGCGTGCAACCGAGCGGGAATGTATTCGAAAGGATCATCGCTATTTTTGAATTGATCTTTGACTTCATCGTAAATGCCGTAACCTCGCGCGGTGTAAGGGCTGACCATGATGTAGTCGGCAGTCGCCAGTTCCGAAAATGGCCTTTCGTTCCGCACGATGTATGCAATCAATTCCAGGGGTTCACGCAACAAAGCGTCGCGATAGACTTCCGCCAGTTTCCATCCGGCTTGCTCGCGTTCCGCTTCCGGTAGATGGCTAAAATCGTGCGTCTGATACCACAGTCGTGTCTTTTCAAAGTGGTCGTATGACAAAAGTGTTTCGGCGTTATCTTCAATACCAACGGTGAGGAAAATATCGTTGAAGCCCTCTTTCAATCTCGTATAAAACGCATCCTCCCGCATGATGGAATCCAGGATCGAATCGATTGCGAAAAGGCCCCCTTGTTCAACTGCTTTCAATTCTTCTGTGGACGGCAGTCGACCCGCCAAGGAGAGCGTGACGCGTCGCAGCAAACGCGACGGTGGGAGCATGGTGACTCCGTCAAAGAACGCTGCGGGCCTGTAAGCGTCTGTCTCGCCTTCGTGAATCGGCTCACCAGTTGGAGACATCGTCCGCAGGACGAACCGCTCTAGGATTTTGAAACCCGTCGAGTCCGGCTGTAGAACTTGGCCACCGCCGTGGTCAAGCCCGCCGACAACCTTCTGCAGCAGAACCGACTGATCGCTGGTTACGATCGTTGCCATGGTACGAAAGGCAGCATGATTGTGAGCCAGCATCGCGAGATCGTTCAAGCTATCATCCGATTTTTCTAGAACAAATTTGCTTTCCTTCGCTTCACTCTGCCTGTTGTGGCAACGGAGGCAAGTCCTTTCACCGACCTTAGCCCAGACTTCGGCTTCGAACAGGTCAGCGTTACCAAAATGCCTCGCGATTGTTGCCGATGAGGACGAGGAATTCGTCTGTCCGACTGCCGTTTTGCCAACAGCAGCTACGAAAAAGGCACTGCTCAACAGGATGAAATTCAGGTTCAATAATGCTAGTAATTCATGCCGTTGGATTCGATCGCACATGGAATGGTCCACTAGGGGAATAACTTGGAGTGTAAGTACCTTGGGCCGGTGGCAAGTTTCAGTTGGACTCGTTCATTCTAGTCAGGCCCAACTTCCGCCTCAGGCGAAGGGTCTTGCGTCAGTTGAATCTGGATAGTGCGGCGCAATTCTCGATGGTGACATTCGGGCGGCAATAGCGGTCCCGTGTGATTGCTGGTGGGTCCATCCCGCCAGTCGTAACGACCGTCCGTGTGACCTTTGGTCACACGTCAGTCGCCCATCATCACCCAATGCTGAGCCGCTTGCTGCAACCGCACTTTGTTGGACTGGCTAGCAGATTGCGCCGGACAATCCAAATTTCACGACGCATTGAAAATGCCACCTCGGCAACTAATTTGGAGGGCGTTTCGGCGGTGCAAAAAGTGCGATCCACCCACGATTTCCCTTGGTTTGTACGGCATTCGGCGATGGCTAGCTTCCGCAGCCTGTGCACCTCCCTCCTGCTCGTCATCGCTGGCTCCACCGACAAGGAACTGGCGCGCCAAGTGAGCTACCTCAAGGCAGAAAATCAGATCCGTCGCAGTCGGTTACCGGATCGGCTTAGTCTAGCCGAACACGAGAAAAACCGCCTGATTCGCTTCGCCAATAATCTGGGTTCGGCACTCAATGAGTTGGCCACGATCGTAACCCCGGGGACCATCCGTCGCTGGATTCGCTAAGCCGCAGCCAAAACCTCGGCGCTCCGAAAAAGAAAAACTGGCCGTCCTCGGACCGCTGAGGACATCGAAAAACTGATCCTGAAACTGGCCAAAGACAAGCAACCGAGGAACCAATCGTCGCGAGCAAAATTGCAATCGGGAGGAAAGGATGGTGCTTGCGATTTCGCTGGGGTAACGACCAAAATCACGCGTTTGCGTCCAAGTGACTTACCATCAGGAAACACGTGCTCCGCACCTCGCGTTCAGGGCTGTGTGCGGCCTACTGCCGCTCGTCAAGCGATTCTCGTATCCACAGTGGCTCACGTCGAAGGTCGAGAATGGCAACGACCATCACGCAATCACCGTGAACTGTGTAGTAGATGCCAAAAAGGAAATCGTTTCGATAGAGATCGATGGAATCCGCTTTCAATCTCATGAATCCCCCCAAGATATCTCAGCGACTCAATGTCAGCGAAGATACAACTACGAAAGTAGTCGCCAAGCCCGATACTTTGACGCTCGTAGAACCAGTAGCCATCAGCGACATCGGCTTCCGCACCAGACGAGATCTCAATTATCATTTTCCAAGCTTCTGTAGTCGCTCTTTGGCCTCAGACCAAGGCGAAACAGTCATTGTTCCATTTTCAATTTGCCTTTTCCGCTCGTGCAAAATCGCGGCATGCCATTCTGGAGAACGCACATCACCCGATTGCTGACATAGATTGTCCCAGACCTGCTCAAGGAGTTGGACTTTCTCCCCCACAGTCATTGTATTAAGTGGCAATTCGATTGGCATGGCATTTCCTCCGGAGTCTAGATGTTAGTGGATTGCGCCGAACAATCCAAATTGCAGCACGCATTGAAGGCAGACCTAGTAATTCGCCAGCGCTGGCGCGGGATAACGCAGTTCTAATCTACTTTTTTAAGAGAATCAAATGGGTTGTGAGATTCGATGAGTTGGCTGTCGCGTTCAGAAATGTTGGGTTGCGTGACATCGGCTGAACTTCACCCACCCCCGAATGGAGTCTTGGTGTATTGCGTGTAATTCTCTCAGACGCCAAGTATGTCCGCAAGCGCCCCACTGCGATGATAGCACTGGACCGTGGGGGTAGGCGCGCTCACAAATACCAAGTTTCCCATGCGTCCCCCCTCAAGACGAATAGAGTCTAACCTTTGACCTTTCGGTCCCCGAAATAATCAATACGATCCCCCAGGAAGCCGCACTTAGGCGATATTATCCGACGTTCACACCCTGCCTGGTCGTTACAACCGTCACAAGCGGTCAACTTGAACGGCCGCGTATTTTCCGCCACTAGCGAAAGAAGCAAGGCAGTCGGTGTGGCTGGGCCTGCGCATCAAATACGAACACCCGCGAGCCGCAATGGCGACCCGCGGGTGTTTTGAGAGTTCTAGACAAGCCGCGACTGGACCATTGTCCAACACCCGTTTACAGCTCCATCGCTTCAACTTCAGCGACGAATCGCTGGTTGTTGTCGGCGAGGAACGCACTGACCACACTGAATACGGAGTCACTGAAGCCACCGATATTGAGAATGTCAGCTCGCTCACAAGCCTGGACCGTCTGGTACGGCTGTAGATCGATGTTGACTAGCTTTGGGCTAGCTTCCTTACCTGCCAGCTTGCGCTGGTTGCTGGCGAAGGCTTTTCACGGGCGTACAACCACGCGCGAGTCGGCTGCATCCTTCCAGTATGCATCAAGACCCGGTTCGAGCTGAGCCACCAAGCGACCGTCGATGAACAACACACCTACGTGGTCGCGTTCGACCTTGCAGATGTCAAGCAATCGAGCAGCTTCCGCGGCACGCACGAACTTCAAATCCTTGTGCTCGAATCGTGCATCTCGCGAATCGACAACTTCAACTCGCACTTCACGAACGCCAGGCCAGTACGCGTACAGTCCGGCGCCAAGAATCCGAGCGAACCGCCCATCGATCCACACGAGCGCTCGCTGGTAGTCCTTCAAATCCAGCACTTCGGCCATGCCAGCCAATGCGCCCGATTTAACGATTACATCGAGCTGGTCGTCGGCAAGCCATGGATCTCGCTTTGAGACCACACGTACGCGAATCTTGTTCAAAGGATCAAAGATCCAGTGCGTACCAGCGCCCGCTAGCCCCTTGAATTCGCCTTCGCGAAACTTCAGGCCAACTTCGTAGCTGCGAATCACAATTCTCTTAAACATAAAGCCGCCTCCTTTCGCGAAAGCGCAAAAACATAAATCACTGAATTGATCACAAGTAGGACCAACGAGGCAACTTGCACGTTCACCGAAACGGTTAGAATCTTGGATAGCAAACCAGGAAAACAGGTTCTCACTTGCCGAATGGCTCGTGGTCTCGCCGGGACAACTTGGATAGGTGTAAAAATGGTAACGAGAAAACCGATGCTTCAACTGTCCTGTGGCAGACTTATTGTGTCATGCGCGATGTTTTGCGCGATTCAAATCGCGAGCGAACGGCAATCGTTTGCTCAAACATCGGATCAACGGGTGGGTATCGCTTCTAAGTATCCGGGCGATGCCGAGATTGATACCGACCCGGTCGTTGTATTCACAGAAGACTTCGAAGGGACGTTGGAAGTTCTCGAATCCCGCTGGGATACGGTCCGTGACAAGCATGTCATGAGTCTCAGCCCAGATGTGCCAAAAGGCAGTACGGGAACGCGATCGCTACTCATGACTCAGTTGGCTGCGAATGGAACCGGTGGCGACTTGTATCGAGTACTCGAAGGGGGTTTTGAGCGACTGTTCACGCGAATGTATGTTCGAATAGCCGAAGACTGCGAGCCGATTCACCATTTTGGTACATGCGTTGGTGGCAACTATCCGCCGACTCGCTGGCCTTCAGTGAAAGCTGGACAGCCGACGGATGGCAGCAAGGCGTTTTGGCTCGGCATTGAACCGTTCGGAGAAAAATGGCGATGGGACTATTACGCGTACTGGTGCGAAATGCGGGGGAGTCCGCCACGGGGACAAACTTGGGGGAACTCATTTATCCACAACAATGCTCTCGCAGTGCGACGTGGTCAATGGACTTGCATTGAAGTAATGGTACAGATGAATGATGTTGGCAAGTCAAATGGCGAACTGGCGCTTTGGATTGATGGTAAGTCGGTTAGTCATCTCGGTGCCGGCTTTCCACGTGGCCGATGGGAATTCGACAAATTCAAGCCGGGTGAGGAGGGCGAAGGCGTTCTATGGAATCAACAGACTGGTGATCGCGAGTACTACAAGACCGCACCTGGAGGAGATCCCTTTGATGGATTTCGTTTCCGCACTGACAAGAGCCTCAATGTGAACTTCGTTTGGCTCTATACCTACATCACCAAAGGCACGGCAGGGCATGCCAATCGAGTGTGGTTCGATGATTTAGTCGTGGCTACTGAATATATTGGGCCAATAGCACAGACAGAGAAGACGCCTTGAGGCAACGAATTGTTCGTCCATCACACGCGACTGCTACGGAGGAGAGCTTTGACAGTGCTCTGTCGATAAGATTGGTACGAACTCAAGTGACAGACGTGGTAGCGACAATGCCCTACAGCATCAGTACGTTCATGGCGAACCGCCTCCATCAACGTTGCAACGCCTCGGCAACCCACATCGTTCGGTTTAAGAGACCGATGCATTACCTTGTCTGCCACAATCCCATTTGTTCAGTCGGCGTGGAGGGAATTGAACCCTCGACCTTCGTCTTATAAGGACGCTGCTCGGACCGTCGAGCTGCACGCCGCTTGGGTAAGAGTGAGGCCGGAGAGATTCGAACTCTCGCCTTGCGGATTAAAAGTCCGCTGTGCTGCCGCTACACCACAACCTCATTTGGCTATGGCTGTGCGTTTCAAACGAATTGGCAATTGCATCACGTT
>JBGSHW010000046.1:0-6609 GCA_041751975.1 Pirellulaceae bacterium | reverse complement strand
TCAGATCGACTCTCCCATTTTTCATGTGGTCGATCAGGTTGGGGTGCCCCTCTTTGATCTTTTTGACTCGTTCAACTGGCAGGCCGTTTTCCTCCAGCCGTTTGGCCATTCCTTCCGTCGCCAGTATTTCGTAACCCATTTCGCACAAGCGGCGGGCGACTTCCAAGGCGCGGTCTTTGTGGGCATTGGCAACGCTGACAAAAATGCGTCCACAGGTCGGCAGCACAACCCCGGCGGCCAACTGACTCTTGGCGAAGGCAATTGGAAACGTCGGGCTGATTCCCATCACTTCACCCGTGCTGCGCATTTCAGGTCCGAGCACGATGTCGACCCCTACGAACTTGCGGAACGGGAAGACACTTTCTTTGATCGACACCCGCTTGGGGATAGGCTCTTCGGTAATGCCCAGTTCGGCCAGTGTCATGCCAGCCATGACCTTGGCGGCCAATTTAGCCACCGGTACGCCGGTAGCTTTTGCCACAAACGGCACGGTACGACTGGCCCGCGGGTTGACTTCAAGGACGTAAACGTTGGTCTTTCCGTTCTCGTGCTTGATGGCGTACTGGACATTCATCAGGCCAATAACCCGCAGGCGTTTGGCCATAGCCCAAGTCGCTTCGCGGATTTCTTGCAATACTTCTGCGGAAAGGCTGTACGAGGGAATCACGCAGGCTGAGTCACCCGAGTGCACTCCGGCCTCTTCGATATGTTCCATGATCCCCATGACCACTACGTTATCGCCATCGCACAAGGCATCGACATCGACTTCAATGGCATCTTCGAGGAAGCGGTCGATGAGTACCGGTTGTCCATCGGCGGCTATGAAAGCCTCGGCGACATAACGCTCGAACTGCGCCGTGTCGTAGCAGATTTCCATGGCGCGGCCGCCGAGTACAAAGCTGGGGCGCACCAATGAGGGGAAGCCCACGTTCTTGGCCTCAGTGCGGGCTTGTGCCATCGTCCGGGCAATGGCATTGGCTGGCTGCTTCAGATTCAATTCGTGCAGCAGCTGCTGGAACTTCTCGCGATCCTCGGCCGACTCAATCGTATCGACGCTGGTGCCGATAATGGGAACACCCGCAGTCGCCAGGGCGCGCGCTAGATTAAGTGGCGTTTGGCCGCCGAATTGAACAATGACTCCATCGGGCTGCACTTTGTCGCAGATGTTGAGCACATCTTCGGTGGTCAAGGGCTCGAAGAACAGCATGTCGCTCGTATCGTAGTCGGTGCTCACCGTCTCCGGATTGCTATTGACCATCACCGATTCGATTCCCATTTCGCGGAGTGCGAAACTGGCATGGCAGCAGCAGTAGTCGAACTCGATCCCTTGACCGATGCGGTTGGGACCGCCGCCGAGGATCATGATTCGTTTTTTGCCCGCCTGCTTGGGGGGCAATTCATCGTCGCTTTCGTACGAACTGTAGTAGTAAGGTGTGAAGGCTTCGAACTCGGCAGCGCATGTATCGACTGCTTTGAAGTTCGCGACCACCCCGTGTCGCTTGCGCCAGGCGCGAACATCGAGTTCATCGGTGGCCAGGAGGTGGGCGAGTTGCCGATCGGCAAAGCCACTTTGTTTGGCCAGACGCATGTGTGTGGCGGTCAGGTTTTCAAGCGAGCCGATGCCGCGCAGAAAATCTTCGATCTCAACAATCTCGGCCAGATGGTCCAAGAACCAGCGATCGATGGCGGTGATCTGATAGATTTCTTCTACTGACAGTCCGAACTTGAGTGCATAACGTAGGTACCAAACTCGATCCGGGTTGGGGCGAGCCAGCTTGCTGCGAATGTCATCTTCGCCCGGTTGCAGGTCGGTACCCCAGAGATCCTTCTGGTCGCAACCAAAACCAAACGCTCCCACTTCGAGTCCGCGGAGCGCCTTCTGGAATGACTCTTTGAAGGTCCGTCCAATCGCCATCGTTTCGCCCACGCTTTTCATCTGCGTCATGAGCGTCGTGTCGGCTTCCGGAAACTTCTCGAAAGCAAATCGCGGGATCTTGGTGACCACATAGTCGATGGTCGGCTCAAAGCAGGCTTTGGTTTTTTGCGTGATGTCGTTGGGAAGTTCCCAGAGGCGGAAGCCCACGGCCAGCTTGGCAGCGATTTTGGCAATGGGAAATCCGGTGGCCTTACTGGCCAAGGCACTGGAGCGACTGACCCGCGGGTTCATTTCGATAACGATCATCCGCCCCGTCTTGGGCTCGATGGCGAACTGAATATTCGAGCCCCCTGTTTCGACGCCGATTTCGCGGATCACCGCCAGCGAGGCGTTGCGCATCCGCTGGTACTCTTTGTCGGTCAATGTTTGTGCGGGGGCCACCGTGATCGAATCACCGGTATGCACTCCCATGGGATCAAAGTTCTCGATGGAGCAAATGATGACGACATTATCATCCATGTCGCGCATCACCTCCATCTCGTATTCTTTCCAGCCGATGATCGACTCTTCGATCAACACTTCGCTGATCGGCGATTGGAGCAAGCCGTTGCGGACGAGGGCGTCGAAGTCATCACGGTTGTAGGCGATGGCCGAGCCGCTACCACCCATCGTAAAGCTGGGGCGGACCACGCATGGGAGGCCAATATCTTTGACCACCTCGCGAGCTCGATCGATCGAGCGCACGACTTCGCCGCGACAAACCTCCAAGCCGATGCGGCCCATGGCCTGCTTGAACAGATCGCGATCCTCCGCTTTAGCGATGACCGCAGGATTCGCCCCAATCATCTCGACGGAGTATTTTTCGAGGATGCCGTGCTCGGCCAAATCCATCGCGACGGTCAATCCGGTCTGGCCGCCCAAGGTGGGGAGCAGCGCATCGGGGCGTTCCTTTTCGATGATCTTGGCAACCACTTCCCAAGTTAGCGGTTCAATGTAGGTCCGTTCCGCCGTGTTGGGGTCGGTCATGATGGTGGCGGGGTTGCTGTTGACCAAGACGACTTCAAAGCCCTCTTCGCGCAGTGCCTTGCAAGCCTGGGTCCCCGAGTAATCGAACTCGCAAGCTTGGCCA
Organism: Pirellulaceae bacterium; assembly: GCA_041751975.1. Taxonomy (GTDB): domain Bacteria; phylum Planctomycetota; class Planctomycetia; order Pirellulales; family Pirellulaceae; genus Aureliella. Next base: position 3,604 of record JBGSHW010000046.1, on the reverse strand, counting down.
ATAACGATCGGCCCCGAGCCGATGAGCATGATCTTGTTGATGTCCGTTCGTCGTGGCACTGCGTGTCAATCCCAGAGTTTTTCGAGTTTTTTTGGTTGAGAGCCGCTGTTTAAACCCAGCGGAGGGTCTCCTCCAGCTAGCTTCCTTGGCCCCCAAATAAAATTTCCCAAGAGTACCATGGTAGGCGCAGAACTGCCAAGGGGGCAGCCTGGTCCCGGGGGGTGTTGGCAACCAAGTTGCGCCCTCAATTGCTGGACGAAGTCACTGAGTGGGGCCCGTGTTTAGCTCCTACGTGAGCTGATGCCATTTTGCTTTTTCGACTATCCTGTCTCGACGCGTTTGCCAGGTGCGCGTGACTTCCCATACACCCCGCCCAAATTTGCTGGTCTCGCTTCGTCTTTAGGTCTAACTCCCGATGTCGGAAATTTATCAACGGCGAGCTGGGCTGGCCTGTGGGGCGTTAGCTCACGTCATGTGGGGTACATTTCCGCTATTTTGGCGACAACTGAGCTACATCGACCCATTGGAAGTGGTCTGCCATCGCATCCTCTGGTCCTGGGTTATCTTACTGGCTCTAGCTCCCGCCCTGATTTACATTGCCGCTCCGCAAGTGCGGCGCGAGTTGCGAGAATACATCTGGACACCACGGGTGTGGGTGACTTACGGCATCGCGGCTTGCCTCATCACCGTCAACTGGCTGGTATTCATCTGGGCCGTCTCTAATGACCGCGTGGTCGAAGCCTCGCTCGGCTACTACATCAACCCGTTGCTCAACGTGCTACTTGGCGTGTTGGTGGTTCGCGAGTCGCTTGGCAAGACGCAGTGGTTGGCTGTGGGTGTAGCTGCCGTGGGAGTCTCCATCATGGCCTTGGCTGGCGAAGGGCTGCCATGGGTTTCGTTGGTGTTGGCCGTCTCCTTTTCCCTTTATGGCTTGGTCAAGAAGAACGCCCCAATGCCTCCCCTGCTCGGCTTGCTATTAGAAACCACCGTCCTGGTTGGACCCGCCCTGTTGTGGCTGATGTGGATCACTCCCAGTCCGCGACCGCCGGGACAGTTCTTAAACTCGCAATTGCTGCTCGTCTTGGGAGGGCTACTAACCACGATGCCGCTCGCGCTGTTCGCATTCGCAGCCAAGCGTGTCCCGCTTTCGACGTTGGGGATCTTGCAGTACATCGGTCCCACGTTGCAGTTCCTAATTGGCACGCTGATTTTTGCCGAGGCCTTTGGCCCGGTTCGGATCACTGGATTTGTGTGCGTGTGGTTAGCGATCCTGATTTACCTTGTCGGCTCAAATTTGAAGTTCACTCGCAGCCCGGTCCTTGGCAAAGAAACATTGCAAAAATCGCAGTTTTAACTGCCTAAGGCCCGCGTGTCTTCGCAAGTGTGAGCGACGCGGAGGTATTCGTTGGGTGCCTCGCGCGACGAGCCGACGATCAGGCGGAGTGCTCCGCTTGGCTCAGCTTCCACCTGCCCTTGAGCTTCAATCATCTCCCCCACCCGAGCTTGGCCAACATAAGTGGCGGTGAAAACCAAGATGCGTTGAATGGTTGGATGATCGATAGCGAACATGGCCGGGGAAGCAAACGCGTAAGTTGCGTCGGTGACCCGCCCGCGAATTATCGCCACTCCCTGCTTGCGTCCCATGTGCTGTGCTGCCGGTGGTGTTTCGTCCACACAGCTCACATCGATCTTGATCCCAGCGACGGAGAACTTGTTGCTCTTGCGCTGCTCGTGCCATAGGTACTCAGCGAACGTCAAGAGGCTGCAGCCACGTCGTTGATAGGAGGTCTGCCACTGCGCATGAGTGAGTGCCTGCAAGGGTAAAGCCTGTTGATTTTCCTGCTGTTCACCCTGGCCAATGGCCGTCGCGACCAGGCGCTGAGCAGTGGCAAAGTTCTTGAGGCCATACACGACCAGATCCATGTCGGACTCGGCGCCGGCGGCCCCGATGAGGTACGAACCCGTGAGGCCAACATCAGTGGTTATTGTTTGAAAAGTTGAGGCCAGCTGGCGGAAAACGGTCGCCTCACTTCCCTCGCGATCGGGAGCGGTCAGCCAGCCGTCGCTGGGGCGATGCAACCGCGAGAGCTCTTCGACCGGAATGGCGGGGAGTAACACATCGCGGCTCGGAGAATGGAACATCCAGGTTGGGTAGTGTTCGCGGACCAGTTCCAAGGCTTCAAGGGAATCCAGCTTGCGCAGCGCGCCGTCAAAGGAGCGAAGGTAACGCGGGGTGACCAGCACTCTGCCAAATTCCAGCCCCTCCGCGACGACGGCACAGAGCAGACCCTGGCGCGCTTCGACAAAATCCTTGGGAAGGTAAGTGTACCGCTGCCGTAATGTTACCTGTTGTGCTTCGAGCGGTTGCATAGGGGCAAGCTTACATGAGCGGTTGATGCGGGCGCTAGGCATGGTGCCAAACGCGTAGTGAAAGCGTGGTAAGAGCGGCTGGGTCATGCATTGTACAAAGGTAAAATCAATGTATTGTATGACAACCCGCCTAGGCTTCCTGGGAGCCTTGGGCGTTCATCCGTTTAGCCTGTCGAGATTTGATTATGGTCTTAGCTCAGAAGATGGTCGTAGCTCAGAAGAACGAATTGGCATTGATCACTGGCGCCAGTTCAGGCATTGGTCGCCGCATTGCGGTGCGTCTGGCCAGTGAAGGCTTCAAGCTCGTCATCGACCATTTCCGCGATGATGCGGGCGCGTTGGAAACGTTACGCCAAGTCGAAGCGGTGGGCGGCTGTGGCTGGATTCACGATGCGGATGTCGGTTCGGCGAGCGAGCTGGATACGTTGTTCGCGCGGATCGCCGAGGATCAGGCTCGGCTGAGCGTGCTGATCAATAATGCGGCCGTGCAGACGTTTGCACCTTTGCTCGAATTGTCCGAAAGCGATTGGGATCGCACCCTGCGCACGAATCTCAAGGGAACATTCTTGTGCACGCAACGAGCGGGTCTAGCCATGCAGCATAGCGGCGGCGCGATCATCAACATTGGTTCCGGGGCCAATCGAGTGCCATTCCCGAGTCTCGGTGATTATGCCGCCAGCAAGGGTGGCATTGAAATGCTCACCAAAGTGGCGGCGATTGAGTTTGGCAAGTACCAGATCCGAGTCAACTGCATCGCTCCTGGGGCAATTGAAAACGAACGCACGCAACGCGAGAATCCTGATTACGCCAAGACCTGGGGGACGATCACTCCGCTGGGCCGTGTGGGAACCGAGTCGGATGTGGCGAACGTGGTGGCCATGCTCTTGAGTTCAGATGCAAGTTTCATTACCGGTCAAACACTCTATGTTGACGGCGGTTTGTGGACCAAAGGGGAATGGCCCTACTGAGGTTGTGGCCATTAGATCGGAAGATTTCTGACGACTGGTATAGCCGTGCACTCAGGCCCTTTTAAACAGCAACCTTATTTGAACAGCAGGCCAGCTTAACTGGACAGCGCCAGGTTTGTGAGCGCCAGGTTTGTGAGCGGCAAGGCGCTAGCCCTTAGGTTTAGCCACATTTTTTGTAGTACTTTGCTTTTGCGACGTCGTAACCTATGACCATTGGTAGAAGTTCTTTCCAGCCTTCCCAGATCACCTGCCAGCCTGGTTGATGA
>JBGSHW010000045.1:0-3272 GCA_041751975.1 Pirellulaceae bacterium | reverse complement strand
TTTATGAGAACGATCCGACGCAAGGGCCGGCTTGTGCGATCGCTTGTGGAGCGGGAACCCTCTATCGGAATTACTTTGTTGAATTGGACGGACAGTTGGGCCAAACGGCGGAGCGGCAGATTGACTGTTTAGCGGATATTGACAGGGCGCTGGGAAACCATTCCCCTCACCCCCAACCTCTCTCCCCCCAGGAACCTGCTGCGCAGGAGGGGCGAGGGGAGCGAAGAGGTAGTTTGTGGGAAATGCGGAACGGTTACGCATTGCCAACCGCAGAGGGACTCAAAGAGGTCGACTCTATACTGGGTGGCATGTCGGAAGTTGACTTGGATGGGCTGCGGTCGAAGTTGAAAATTGGTGTGCAGTGGGAAACTCAGGTAACGCTGGACGGCTGCGAGCACTTGGTGACTCAGGCGTATTGTTCGGCGCTGCCGGTCTCTTACTGTGGTCTGCCTTCGCGACTTTGGGAACGGTTTGCAAAACTGATTTTAGAGGCAGCTTACGAAGCGACTTTCGCAGTGGCAGTATTAAATGCGTCGAAGACTGGAAACAATTTGGTGTACCTAACTCTGCTCGGCGGCGGTGCGTTTGGAAATGACCAAGGGTGGATCTTGGATGCGATTCGACGAGCCTGTCGTTTGTTTCAGCACAGCGACTTGGCCGTGAAGATCGTGAGCTACAGAAATTCAAATCCTTGCATTCGGCAGATGTGCGCTTCGCTATGAATGACGACTGCACCTCTTAAGAAGTAAAACGCAATGCAATTGGATACCCCAACGAGATTTTTCGACGACATCCGCGATTGTTGGCTACTCTAAAGTTAAATGTTGACAGTGCATTAACTACCTCGAACCCAATGAACCCTATGATCCGCCTGCTTTCCCTACTGCTTCTCGTCAGCAACACTGCCCAAGCGGCCAGCTACAATCCTGCATGGGCATCCATCGAGCCGGAACGAACCATTGCGCACAATCCGTTGGCTGGGGCCACCTCCATACAGAACGGCGCGGCACTTGTTAAAGCCGTGGGAGCGTTGCAGCCCGGAGACCGGCTTGAGATCGGCGCGGGTTCTTATAGCGTTGAACGCATGTGGGATGTGTTGGTTAGTGGCACGGCGGAGGCGCCCATTTGGATCGTGGCTGCCAAAGACGCACAGGTGGTTATCACTCGGCCAGACAACAAACAAAATGTACTCAACTTGGGCCAGGGCGGCCCGGTGAGTTTTCTCTGCCTGCGTGGGCTTGAGTTTACCGGTGGCAGTCACGGTCTGCGGCTCGGGCAGTGCCGGGATGTATGGGTGGACCAGTGCCACATTCACCACACCAATGAGGTTTGCCTCAGCGCGAACAGCGCTGACACACAGCGTCTGTATCTTACGCGCAATCATATTCATCACGGCGGAGGCCACGCTGAGGGCATGTATCTCGGCGGCAACAATGCCACGCACATCATGAGCCATAGCGTCATCGCGCAGAACCACATCCACGATTGCCGGGGCGATCAAGGTGATGGCATCGAGGTTAAGCAAGGGTCATGGGGCAATCTCATCGCCGAGAACCACGTCCACGACACCAACTATCCCTGCATCACCGTCTATGGCACAAACGGCCAGCCCGTGAACATCATCGAGCGCAATCTCTGCTATCGAAGCGGCGACAGCGTCATGCAGGTGCAAGGTGAGGCCATCGTGCGTAACAATGTGCTCATCGCCGGAAAAAACGGCGGTTTTCGTAGCACAGATCACCAGGGCAAGACACTCAACCTCCAGGTCATCCACAACACCATTATCAACACCAGTCACGCTTTCGCCGGCGGTTCATGGAATGGACGCGAGGGTATGATTCTTGCCAACAACGTTCTCTACTCGCGCGATGCCAACGCTCTGCATTTCGCCAACGGTAATGCCGGTGTCACCAGCGCAGGCAACGTGGTTTTTGGCGATGGCCCCAAAGACGGATGCACCAAAGGCCGCGGACTCGAAGACTTCCGAAATCTCACTTGGGATGCCTCCGTACATGACGCCACGCCGACTGCAGACGCGCCATTGGAAAATGCTGACCTGAAATTTCTCCTCGAATCGGATTTTAACCACAACGCCCGTGAAGGCATGAAGACGAGCGGTGCGGTCGCACGCCAAGCGTTATGATAAACCGCTGCTTCAACGAAGCGATAGACTAAAATTATCGCCCCAGATTCATTGAGTTCGAAGGCAGACTTGGCTTTTGAGGACGCGTACCGCAAGCTATCGAAAGTGCCCGCACATCAAACACAGAGATCGTAATTTCGCGTGATGGCAAGATGGCCGAACTTACTCCTGATGAAGCGCCTTAGGTATTGGCCACAAACTTAAGAAGCGCAGACCCAAATCTAATACCTTCGTTGCTCGGAGCAGCCTTCGAGTATCGCCTTCCATCCGTTGCGGCGGTTTACTGCTCTCGTCAGTAGTTCAAAATATTCGTCTGCGTTGACGCGATCGTCTAGTGGCGGCGGTAATTGCTTGAGTTTCTCTATCACTGACCGACGGGCTTGTGGGCCTCGTGCAAGTTCGCAAATCCGGCTATAGGCTTCGCAGGCGTAGGCAAATGTCTCTCGCATGGAAAAATCAATTGGAAGTAGCCAATCATCTTCTTTCTTGCCCATAAGCCCCGCGTCTCGGCGGCGGGCATTGTGGAAGATGTGGGCGGCTTCATGCACTACGTAGTCAGAAAAATCTGATTCAGCGTCTTTACGGAAATACTCGAGCGAAACATAGCAATTGGTGTTGACTGAAAAGCCGACAATTGGGGGTGCCCAATGTCCAAGAAAGGTTGATCCAGCAAGCTATCATGCAAGTCCTAACGCCGATTTTCGATCCTGGCTTTTCAGAGTCGAGCTTCGGCTTCCGACCCAAACGCTCTGCTCACGGAGCAGTCAAGCAAGTTCAACAGCATATCCAAGCTGGCTATCGCCATTGCATGGACATGGATTTGGCCAAGTTTTTCGATACAGTTCAACACGACGTGCTGCTCTCCCGAGTCGCACGCAAGGTGCGGGACAAACGATTGCTGGGTCTGATCGGTGGCTTCTTGCGAGCAGGCATTATGGTCGACGGTCTCGCCCAACCGACAGAAGAAGGCACGATGCAGGGCGGTCCACTCGCTCCTCCAACGATATTGCTAACAACGGCGGAATGTTGGATAGATTGATTTTACGAACGCAGCTTCAGACTGCGTACGGCGAAGGATGGAAAAGACCGTAAGGCACTTCGGCTAAAGGCTTTGCGTATTCTGCACAGT
>JBGSHW010000044.1:0-2955 GCA_041751975.1 Pirellulaceae bacterium | reverse complement strand
ATCGTCCTGTGCTGAGTCCTGTCCTACAACAAACCGCAAGCAAGTCCTGATTTTCCGCTGCTTGATGTCTGCATTGCTTTTCGTTACTTGGGCGGAGGACCGTCGGTCAGCGCCTTTGACTTTGCCTTAGCGCGGTGAAGTTTCCAACCCTGATAGAAAAGCGCACTGGCAAACCAGATCAACAGCAGGACGATTGGATAAGCGACCACGCGTGGAAAGAACCCGAAGAGAACCGCGAGGAATACCAACAATACGCCGACTCCTACGGTGATGCGTGCTTCGACGGGCTCGATCACACGCCGGTTCGTAAACGCGGCACCAACTAGGTTTGCGATTCGGACAGCACCAGCAGTCGCACGCCCAGAGCTTCCACCCCCACGAGCCCGCACAAGGCGCCGTCGGGGTGGTTGATTTGGTGCGCGGACTTTCAATCTCGCATCAAGGACGAGTTCTGTGGCGTTTTCAAGATCCGTGAGGAACATCGCTTCCACCGACCGGGCAAACGCCAGGTCTTCGACGACGACGTCCATCTCGCAGTTGCCGAACCAACTTGCGACATTTAAGTTCGTGGAGCCCACCCGCGCCCAGCGTCCATCAGCGACTGCGGTCTTGGCGTGCAGCATGGTGCCGTTCCACTCAAAGACACGCACTCCTGCCTCTAACAAGGTTCGATACCCCGCGCGGGACAATGGCTTGAGCAGCGGGACATCAGTTGCGTTTGGCACCAATAGCCGAACGTCCACGCCGTCTTCCGCCGCTGATCGCAGGGCTTGGACGTAACTGGTCATCCCCGCGTAGTAGGCATCGGTCAGCCAGAGGCGTTTTTGGGCAAGCGCTGCGATGAGTTGATCCACCCGGAACAGACCACCCGTCGCGGGAATGCTACCGACAACGCGAAACGCGGTTTCACCTTGCGGCGGGACGGCTTCCGGACAGGCCAGTTCACGATCCGGAATGGGTTCACCAATCATCGCCCAAACATTGGCGAACGCTTCGTCAAGCTCAGTCACTGCGGGTCCACGGAACTCAACGCCGGTGTCGCGCCACGGCTCGATCTTCTTTTCCGGATCACCTGCCCACATGCTGCCCACGCACAAGCCACTCACAAAACCAATTTCTCCATCGACACAGAGGGTCTTGCGATGGTCACGGCTGAGCCAACCAAAGGGTGAGTCCCAGCGTGCTGGGTTGTAACAGCGAACCTCGATTCCACTTGTGCGCATGTGGTTCCAGAACCCCTGCGAAGCTGTGCCGCAACCACCGAGCCAGTCGTAGATTAACCGCACACGAACGCCTTCCTTGGCTTTCCCGATGAGCGCTTCCGCGAACATCCGGCCTGCATCATCTTCGTGAATGATGTAGCTCTCGAAGTGGATTCGCTGTTTTGCGATGAGAATGGCCGCGAGCCATGCGGGATAATTCTCCTCTGCGTCTTTCAGGAGGCGAATGCTGTTGCCACCAATGAGCGGTGCTCCCGCCGTCCGCGAGAAGGCTTGATTGGCAAGATTGCGAGCGAAGGCCGCTGCTTCGTGCTTGATATGGGGAGGTGGTTCGCGCGTTTTCAAGTGGTTTGGCCGTTTCGTTCAGCGTCCTCCCAAGGTTAGACTATTACACCCTTCCGCAACAGTAGAGTATCACCCAATAGCCTCACAACGAATGCTGTTCGAACCTCGACTGAACACTCCGTAATCAGCAGGTGTTTGTATATTTATTAGAACTGTCTATGAATCCCGTTGGGCGATCGATCTCGACCTCGTTCAATTTGCGAACCGATTTCACTTAGCGGGCCAAAGCACCTGCAACAGCCGCGCAGGTGAGCGGGTGGTATTGCCCGAAATACATGGGTGGCACTACCAGCGACGGCTTGACGAATTGTTTGACCGCATGGATCGCGGCTAACACACTGTATTCCGTGGTGAACACGATCCCGTGGGGAATCTCTACAAACTGCCCGAGGAACGCGAAGTTCTGCGAACCAGCCGGCACCACCGCAGGACGGTCGCCCTCGGTCCTGCTGAGGAACTGGCTGATGCCGTAGGGCAACATGCAGGGAATGCAGGTGGACGTGTCGAGGATCTCGTTCTTCTCCGCCTCGTCTTGGTCAAACTGTAGGTGGCCCAGCAGTTCCTCCAAGATCTCGCGGCCTGTGCATTCGGTCATGGCCTTCTTCACGAATGTGCCGGTGTCGTTGCCACGCAGCGCCGTCACCCAGATGACGCAGGTATCGCGAGGCTGGTCGGGGAACAACGGCTGGCGATACGTATGGAGGTGCAGAATCCACGGGGAGGCGGTGATGGGTAGTGGGCTTTGACGACCCATCTGACGCTCTACCAACCACTCGAACTTGCGCTCAAATAGTCCGCCGCGGAGAGTGACGGTGAACGTCATCATCATGGACTGCGAGATGTCGCGCAGGAACTGGTCGGGACGGCCGAGGTCGGGCTGCTTGGCAGAGATCTTCTTCCACAACGTCCAAGCGCCACCAAGGGTTTGGCTTTCAACGGCAGGCTTATCCACGGGTCGATCATGGGCACCGAACGACGCGTTGCTGACCATAGAGCCAATGGTTAAAAAGACGAGATCGGTATCGATTACCTCGATTGAGGGCATGGACTCGCCGCTCGCGGTTTCGAGGTGGATGCGTCGAATCCATCTTTCCTTGCCGTTAGATTCGGTTTCGAAATCGACGTCAGAAATCCTGCGTTCGTAGTGAAAATTCACGCCCGATTTTTGCATGAATCGCAGGGCGGGTAAAATGAACGAGTGGAAGTTAGTGAAGCGAGTCCGCTCCAGAGCAGACATCGTGTTCATGTGCGGCATCTCGTGAAAGAAAAGGTGCATGTAGCGCTTCATTTCCACCGCCGAGTGCCACGGCTGGAAGGCAAAAAGTGACCGCCACATGTACCAGAAATTACTGGTGAAAAAAGCTTCACCGAAGATGTCCGTAATCTTGGC
>JBGSHW010000043.1:0-15680 GCA_041751975.1 Pirellulaceae bacterium | reverse complement strand
ATTCGACGGCTGGTTGCCTCTCGTCGATTGCAATTCTCTGGATCGAAAGGCTGATTGCATTAATTCTTCAACGCGATAATCCCCCCGAAATCGGGGAAAATCCAAGTTCGAACCAGTTTCCGGACAGACACTAGCTATGGCTTTTTGGCTACGACAAATCACTAGCGGCCTGCTTCCGTTCCGTATTAGGCAAGTGGACGAGACCGCGCGTGCTTCCGCGATTTCGTCGAATCCGATACCATGAGCGGCCTCAGTTAAAGGCTTCCACTATTGAGTCGTCTCCCCATGAAGTTCACCAAAATGCACGGCGCAGGCAATGATTATATCTACGTCAACTGCTTGGCAGAAACACTACCCGAACCGCCTGAGACCTTGGCCATCAAGATCGCGGATCGCCATTTTGGGGTGGGCGGTGATGGACTGATTTTGATCGAACCCAGTCAACTCGGCGACGCGCGGATGCGGATGTTCAATGCCGATGGAAGCGAATCGGAGATGTGCGGAAACGGCATCCGCTGTGTCGCCAAACTCGTTTACGACCATGGCATCTGCCGCAACCAATCGCTGCGAATCGAAACCGGAGCCGGCGTGCTGGAACTCGAATTGCAAATCGCGGACAGCAAGGTGGCGACGGTGACGGTCGATATGGGAGAGCCTCAGCTAGAACCCAGTCGGGTTCCCACTACACTGGCCGCCGAGCCGGTGATCAAATTGGCTCATCATTTTGGCGGGGTCGAGCTCGAGGTGACCTGCGTCTCGATGGGCAATCCGCACTGCGTTGCCTTTGTGCCACAAGCGACCGATGCACTCGTGCTGGGGGTCGGGCCACAGATTGAAAAGGACAGTCATTTTCCGCGCCGCACCAATGTCGAATTTGTCGAGGTCATTTCGCGAACCGAGCTCCGCCAGCGGACTTGGGAACGCGGCTCGGGTGAGACGCTGGCCTGCGGAACGGGTGCCAGTGCCGTTTGCGTAGCGGGGGTCTTAAACGGATTGGCGGAACGCGAAGTGCTCATTCACCTGCTCGGTGGCGATCTGCATTTGCGTTGGGACGAAGCGACGAACCACCTCTTCATGACTGGCGGAGCCACAGAAGTATTCAGTGGCGAGTGGCCTTGTTAAGATGTGCAGCATCTAGTCGCCCCACGCGCTGAATCAACCCAGCCCAACTCCACTTCGATCGCACGGACGGATCCCCATGCCCAAGCTTTCGGTCGCAACACGCCAACAACTCCGCAAGTTGCAGCCGCCTGCGATTTTCTGGCGATTCCTCGGTTTGTCCATGATCCAGTCGATCAATGGTTTGATGTCGACCCTCAGTTATCGCATGCACCGTTACGATCGAACCGCAGATCCGGCCGACATGCGTTTTGTCAGCCCGGTGATCTTCGTTTTCTGGCATGAATACATTTTCTTTCCGATTCACTTGCGCCCCCATTGCCGTTTGGCAATGTTGTTGAGCCAACACCAGGATGCCGAGATTCTGTCGCATGTGGCCCAATTCGCTGGCCTGGAAACTGTCCGCGGCTCATCGAACCGCGGTGGCACGGCCGCCCTCAAGGAACTCCTCCATCGCGGTCAAGGGATGAACTTGGCCATTACGCCCGATGGTCCACGTGGTCCACGTCGGCATTTGGCACAAGGCTGTGTTTATCTTTCCAGCCGATTACAAATCCCCATCGTCCCGATTGGCTTCGGATGCGATCGCCCATGGCGTAATCGCAGCAGTTGGGACCAGTTTGCTATACCACGACTGGGCAGTCGAGCTCGAGCCATCGTGGGACCTCGTATCCAAGTTCCCGACGAGCTCGACCGCGGACAACTGGAATTGCATCGACAGTGGATCGAAGAACAACTCAATGCACTCACCACCGCAGCCGAAGACTGGGCCGAGAAGAAAGCCACTCCTCCCACCACCGAAATTCTTTTTCGCTCACCACCCCGAAAGAAGTTTGAAATCTGAAATCTGAGATTTGAAATCTGAAATAGTGGACGCCAGATGAGGTGATAGTGTTAAGTCCTGCTTGATGTTTAAGTTACGTGAAGTGAATCAACCTCCATTGTCAGCTTGCAGAATCATGAACCCGAGACCTGAGCGAAGCAAACCACCCAGATATCTACCGCTTTAACCAGACATACTAACAAGTCGGCAGCGCTTACACCTTACACCTTACAGCTTACTACTCAAGAAACCGATCATGGCTCTAGACGCAGACGAAGAGGACGTGGAATTTGAACCACGCGGTCACACGGACTCGGCGCCGTTGAGCGTGTCGCAGTTGACGTGGCACATCAAGAACCTGTTGGAGCGATCGGTTCCTAAAGTGTGGGTCGAAGGCGAGATCTCCGACCTGAGTCGACCGAGTAGCGGCCATCTGTACTTCACACTCAAAGATGACCAATCGCAGGTGCGAGCGGTGATCTGGCGGACCGCAGCTCAACGGATGCCCTTCAAACTGAAAGACGGCATGGCGGTGATCTGCTGCGGCGGGATCGAAGTGTACGCCCCGCGTGGCAGCTACCAGTTGATCGTCAATAAAGTCCAACCCAAAGGGATCGGTGAACTCCAACTGGCCTTCCAACAACTGCATCAAAAGTTAGCTGCTCAAGGACTCTTCGATGCCGATCGAAAAAAACCTCTACCTCGTTTTCCGAAACGCATTGGCTTTGTGACCAGTCCCAGTGGAGCGGCGCTTCACGATTTCCTCGAGGCGGCCCATGGCCTGTGGTCCGATTTTGAGCTGACGATCATCCCGGCCCGAGTCCAAGGAGAGCAGGCGGCCAGCGAAATCTCGCGTGGCATCCGCTTGGCTCAAAAGCTGACTCCCGCGCTGGATCTACTGATCGTCGGCCGCGGCGGTGGGAGCATGGAAGATCTGTGGTGCTTTAACGATGAAGTCGTCGTCCGCGCCTTGGCCGCATGCACGATTCCCACCGTCTCCGCCGTTGGGCACGAGATCGACGTGACCCTCAGCGACTTGGCCGCCGACGCTCGGGCGCTCACCCCGACCCATGCTGCCCAGTTGGTGTTCCCGAACCGCGCGGAAGTCAACTCGCTGATGGTACAAATGCGGCGCCGCGCCAACGGTGCTGTTTGGGGACGGGTCAAAGCGCTCAAGCAACGTCTGCACAACTACACCCACCGCAGTGTGTTGGCGCGACCCCACGCCATCCACCAACAACGCAAGCAGATGATCGATGAACTGGAATTGCGCAGTCGTAGCGTCATGTTTCGATTGGTGAAAATGAAACACGAGAAAGTCGCTGGACTGGCGCGAGCCACCGAAGCACTTTCGCCGCTCAACGTCCTGCAACGAGGCTATAGCGTCACCACCACCGCCGCCGGCCGCCCCCTGCTCTCCTCCCAAGAAATTGAGGTGGGTGATACGGTCGAAACCATTCTTTCCGAAGGTCGTTTGGTGTGCCGCGTCGAGAAGAAACAGTGAAGAATCCGAGAAGAACCATTGCATCAGACCTCCTTAACGGTGACTTCCTCCAAGAATCCATCAATCCCCACCACCAGTATATCCACCTCCGCTAAAATGGCGTCTTTCACCCCGTACGCCTACTAACGGAGAACGACCATGGCGCCCCCTCGCATCCGACAGCTTATCATCAACGAGGTCTCCACCGGACGGAAGAAAATTAAGCGAACCAGGCAGTTTTGCCCCGGCTGCGAGCCGCCTCACCGTCCGATCAGCGGCGCGCATATCAACGTGATCGCCATCGAAGGGGAGAACTTTGCAGGTGGAACCGCCAAACTCGAACACGACCGAGTGCCGATCTACATCGTTCATCAGTTGGTGTGCCTGGGCAGCGACAAAGATCAGCTGATTGTATGGTTCGTCGTGCCAGATTGCCGAACCGCCGATGAAGAAAAGGAAGAACCTGACGGAGCGTTCATCGGTGCCTTGACCGTTACGGTGACGACAACCGAGCCACCACCAGCTTCGCAGACCGATCCAGACGTTGAACCCGAGTAAGACACACAATCGACGCGATCGCTTACTGGCTTTGATTCCATTCGGGAGCATTGGGACTTTCCCCTCTCAATCGCTCCCGGTCCCTCGCTAGTTCTTGGCTGAGTTCTTCGCGGTAAGCGGTATCCTGCTGCTGGTTGGGATCCAAGGTTTGCAGCAAGGCGAATTGGGTGAGCACTTGCAGCGGCAGCAGTTTGGAATTGATGGGAGTGTCGCCCGCCAGTTGGCGATAGGTTTCCAGCGACTGCGTCGCCTGTTGCCGCGCCAGCGGGCGAGCATCGCGGTGCATGGCCAGCACACTCAGCAAACGCAGGATTTCGGCGGACTGCTCACGATACAACGTGACCTCGGTGAAATCTTTGGCCCGTTGCTGAAAGTACTCCAGACACCCTTCGAGTTGTTCCTGCGCAGCGGCATCGTCACCGCGAGCGAGATTCACGCGGGCTTGCATCAGCAAGGCGAGCTGCTGATAGTTCTCCACGTCCACCATGCCGGGTGCCAATTCAATCGCCTCTTCGGCCAATTCGATCGCCTGCGATGCGGCCAAGGTCGCTTCATCGAATCGCTTGAGGGCGAGATGTGAGCCGGCGATCAACATCATGTGTTCGCTGCGAATCAGCGGAGCGTAAACGGCGCGGGCTGCGGATAACTTGGTTTGCCGCAGCAACTCCTCACCCTCGGTTGCCAAGTCGATGGCTTGCTGAAAATCACCCAAACGCTGATAGAGATCGGCCTGTTGCGCAAGGGCCATGGACAAGGCCAACTGGGCAACAGGGCTGTTACTCAATTCGATGCGGCGTCGAGCAATGGCTACCCCTTGCACGGCTCCTGGCATGGCGACCTTGGGCCCCGAGCGATTGAGCACTGCTTCGTTGTAGTACACCATCGTATCGCCGAGCTGAGCTAGCTTGGCAGTATCATCGGGATAGAGGGAGAGACGCTCGCGGGCTAATTGAAATGCCTGGTCGATATTTTGAAAGGCTTCTTCATCGCGGCCGCTGATGCGATAAAGATTGGCGGAGCGCATCAGCAATTCCACCATACGCGCTTTGAGTTGTTCATCCTCGGGAGACGCTTTCTGCAATTCGATGAATCGCCCGAGGGCCAAATCGACCATCCGCAGGCGTTCGCTTTCCAGTTGCGGAACTTGGGCCCATTTGTCATCTGCCAAGCTCACCACGAATTGATCGAGTATCTCCATGGAGACATGGCTGTTGCTCTCTGCCAGCAGCCGGGACTGGTTTGCTTCTTCTGTCTTATCTTCGGCCACGATCCGCAATTGGTCGGCGATATCGCGCTCTTTGCGAGCAATATCGCGCTGTTTGCTGATCGCCCAGTTGGCCAACAACAATCCACTGGACGCAACCAGCAACAACACCAGCGCGCTGGCCACCGCCGTTTGATGCCGTCGGGCCCAGCGAAGTCCGCGTTGCAGAATCGTTTCCGGCAACGCCTTGACCGCATCGCCGGCTACCCAACTTTCTAAATCTTCGGCTAGATCGACCGCGGTGGTGTAACGGTCCGCAGAGCGAAACGCCATAGCCTTCAGGCAAATCGCCTCCAACCCTCGGCTGATATCCGCATTGATGGCTCGCGGTTTATCAAACACGCCGCGTTTGGCCGCTTCGAGATTTTCAAACCTTTTCTCGGCGCAGTACGGTGCCCGGCCCGTCAACACGGCATACAGGGTGGCCCCCAGACTGAACACATCCGAGCGCCGATCCAATTCATCGATGCGTCCCATCGCTTGCTCGGGACTCATATAACCTGGCGTCCCCAGTACCGAACCCATGGCGGTTGGTTCGCTATCGCCCGAGCGCCCTTCCTCCATCGGCAATTCGGAAAGCATGACACTTTCGGGGACACTTCCCAGGACTTTAGCCAGTCCCCAGTCGACCACCAACGTCTCACCGTACTTGCCGAGCATGATATTTTGCGGCTTGATGTCGCGATGCAACACACCGCGACTGTGAGCGTAGCCGATTGCGTAACAGGCATCCATAATCGCGCGAATCAGGGCGCGGAAGCGACGATCACCGTCACTCCCCAATTTCCCCATTTCACGTTGCTTGTGGTACTCATGCAACGTTTCGTCCAAACTCCGTCCGCGAATCAAACGCATGACGTAGTAAGGTTGCCCATTGGGTAAGGTTCCCAAACCGTGCACGGGAACGACACCGGGATGTTCCAAACCGCCGGTGATTTTGGCTTCCGCGATAAAGCGTTGCCGCACATCCACTGACACCTGCGAACTGTCTAGGATTTTCTTAAGGGCCACCTCGCGATCGAGATCTTGATCGTGCGCGACGAAGACCTCCCCCAAGCCCCCTTTGGCCAGCGAGCGAACCAGATCAAACCGTGGCCCCAATCGGGACGACGCAACCAGGCCTTGGTGGAACGTCTCTTGGCCGTCTTGCTGCGACGGGTTGGTTTTTCCTGACTGGAAACGCGACACCAATTCGGTCACTGCATCCCCCTTGCCAACGCCCAAGCTCGACTCTTGGATGGCCGACAAACTGTTGCTGGGCGAGCCGGTGCGGGCGACGTGACGATCAACGACCACATCCAAAAAATCGCAATCTTCGCGGGTGAGCGAGCCGAGCTCCACCAAGATCTGTCCCATCGAACACTTCTTATTCAGCATCCAGTAGTTGGCAGCAGACAACATCTGCTCTGGCCGAATGTAATCCAGTTGTACGGCGAGCACGCCATAGAGCAGATTTCGGTCTGTGCTATCCGACATGCGGAGTGCCTCGTCTCAAGATAAGTCACCGATCGAGATAACCGTTCACTTTGCCGGCAGTTGCCGTGCTTGCCCGCCGAAGCGATAGAATAACGCGGGAGTGACGAGTTGGTCGAGTAGTGTCGAGGTCAACATGCCACCAAAGACCACCAAAGCCAGCGGATAGAGAATTTCTTTCCCGGTTTCACCCGCGCCAAACAACAACGGCACCAGCCCCACGAAGCTGGTGCCCGCGGTCATCATGACCGGCGCCAAGCGTTCCAGACTTCCGCGGATGATCATCGCCTCACCAAACGACTCACCTTCGTACCGCATCAGGTGAATGTAGTGCGATATCATCATGATACCAATGCGACTGACGATCCCGATCAACGTGATAAAACCAACCCAGTGAGCCACGGACAAAGTGGTGGCGCTGGCCCAGACCCGCGGCCACTCCCACCACGCAGCCGCTTGCAGCGCCTCGGCCGACGGTTGATTGACGATCAACAGGGCCAGGACCGAGCCCATGGCTGCCAGAGGAATATTTACTAATACCTGCAGGGCCGCTTGCCACGATTCCAAACATTGCACGAGCAGCATAAAGATCACCACGATCGAGCAACTCCCTAAAACCAACAATTGAAAGTTGGCTTGTTGCTGCGCTTCAAACTGACCACCGTACTCTAAGTAGTAGCTACCGGGGAGCGACTGCAAGCGGGCTTCGATCGGTGCGCACCGCTCACGAACTTCGGCCACCACACTCGCCAGATCGCGTCCTTCGACATTGCAGAAGACCACGACGCGGCGCTGCACGTGCTCACGATTGAGGGTGTTGGGACCGGTCGTATCCCAGACTTCGACCACTTCCCCCAACGAAACGCGGCGGCCTGAGGGTGTTTCCAGAATCGTCTGTTGGATCACCTCCGGATCTTGACGCGAGGCTTCGTCGTACCAAACGACCAATCCGAAAAAGCGATCTTCATCCATCACCTGCGATACCACTTGCCCTTTGTAAGCCGTTTCCAACAAGCTGGAGATATCGCCGGGGGCCAGTCCGTAGCGGGCCGCCTGCTCGCGACGAATTCGCAAGCGAACTTGAGGCACTTCGACCTGCGGCTCCAACTGCAAGTCGACGATACCAGGCACCTCGCTCATGGCCGCAAACACATCGTGGCTTGCCTCGCGCAGTTCGCGCAAGTCGCTACCAAACACCTTCACCGCCAGCTGCGCACGGATGCCGGACATGATATGGTCCAGACGATGCGAAATAGGTTGCCCAATATTGGCTTTGATGCTTGGAATCAAAGTAATTTGCTCGCGAATCTCCGCCATGACTTCAGCGTGCGAACGTCCTTGCTTCTCGAAGCTCCACAGATGCGCCACTGGAATGAGTCGTAGCAAGCTGGGCCACCAGCCAACTTTGGGGACGCGCTCGGGGCGAACCAAGACATCGATCTCGGACGAGTTCACCCCTTCGGCATGCTCGTCCAGTTCGGCCCGCCCAGTACGGCGCGAGATGGCCACCACTTCGGGAATGGTCAGCAGCATCTGCTCGGCCCGCGAAGCCAGGCGTTGGCTTTCGTCCAAGCTGGTTCCGGGCTCTGTCTGGAAACTGATCGTAAAGGTCCCTTCGTTGAACGTGGGGAGGAACTCGCCACCCATCCAAGCCAAACTTGTCAACGAGATGGCTACACACACAGCCGTTGCTCCCAGCACGAGCGATGTATTCCGCAAGGTCCATTGCAAAAGCCGCGCGGCCAGCCCTTTCATCAATCGCAGCAACCAAGGATCGCCGCGTTCTTGTAGGAACTTGGCATTCGGTAGTAGGTACGAAGCCAGCACGGGTGTGAGCGTGAGCGAGATGGCCAGCGATGCCAACAAGGAGGTCATGTAAGCCACGCCGAGCGGAGCAAAGATGCGTCCCTCGAGTCCTCCCATGAAAAACAGAGGAAACACCACGAGCACCACAATCAGTGTCGCATAGACGATCGAGTTACGCACTTCGCAGGACGCTTCATAGATCACCGTGAGCGGCGGTCGTTGTTCGGCTGGTTCCAATTGCCGATTCTCTTTCAGTCGACGATAGATATTCTCAATGTCCACAATGGAATCATCCACGAGATCGCCAATAGCGACCGCGATTCCGCCGAGCGTCATGGTATTGATACCGATGCCAAACCAGCGAAAGATGAGAAAGGTGAGTAGAATCGAAAGCGGCAGTGCGAGCAGCGAGCTGATGCTGGTGCGAAGGTTCCACATAAAGATAAACAGAACGATGACCACCCACATTGCTCCATCGCGAATTGCTTCGACCACGTTATTCACGGCGGCTTCGATGAAGTTGGCTTGCCGAAAGATGCGGCGTTCGATCAACACATCTTCGGGTAATTCTTGTTGCAGCTGATCGAGTACTTTGCCGATTTCGCGATCGAGCTTGAGTGTATCGGCGCCCGGCTGTTTTTGGATGGCAAGGATCACGGCCGCTCCTCCCTCTACCCCATCCTCCGACTTCACCAAGACGCTTCCGTCACCGCGGCGTACCGGTCCACCAAACCGCACCTCCGCCACTTCACTGACCAACACCGCACGGCCACCGCGCCACAGGATCGGCGTGTTGGCCAGCTCTTCCAGCGTCAAACTTTGGCCACTGATACGGATCACCGACTCTTGCGGCGAACGCTCCATGATGCCGCCACCCACCAACACGTTGGATTTTTCTACGGCTGTTGTCAGTTGCTGGAGGGTCACATCCTGGGCAGCCAGTCGGGCTGGCGATGTGATCACTTGATACTGCTTGAGAATTCCTCCCATGACGGTCACTTGCGAAACCCCTTCGACCGCCAGCAAGCGATTGCGGAGGGTAAATTCGCCGAGCGTCCGCAGCTCCATTTGTTGCTCGTCTCGCGCTGCCTCGTCCGCTGCTTGCGCCCGCGTTCTCAGGCCTAGCAACATGATCTCCCCCATGATCGAGGAGATCGGAGTCATCGTTGGGTTCACATCATTCGGCAGGCGTTCTCGGGCGATTTGCAGTTTTTCCGAGACGATCTGTCGATCGCGATAGATATCGGTCCCCCATTCAAACTCGACCCACACGATCGAGAGCCCGACACCGGAGGCGGAACGCACCCGCTGCACGCCGGTGGCTCCGTTGAGGAGATACTCGAGCGGTCGCGTGACGAGCAGTTCGATCTCTTCGGGGGCCAAGCCCGGCGCCTCGGTCATGATCGTGACCGTAGGGCGATTGAGGTCGGGAAAGACATCGACCGGCATGCGGCTTAGCTCGTAACTGCCATACACCGCGAGAACGATGGCAGTAATCAAGACCGCAGCGCGGTGCTTGAGCGAGCCAGCGATGATCGAATTGAGCATAGTGACCTTACTTCAGAGCTGCGTAACCGCTTTGCAGAGCCCGGGCGCCGCGTACCGCTACTGCTTGCCCTACGTCCAAGCCGTCGAGTACATGGACCCAGCGATCGTTGCTGACACCCGTGACTACGGCTCGACGCTCAAACGCTTGATCCTCCTTTTGCACGAAGACGTAGGAACGTGTCCCTTCCGCCACGATCGCCTGACGCGGCACCGCCAACCCGGTCGTCCCCCCCCCCGTCTCAATCGTAACGCTCGCAAACATGTTGTGTGTTAAGGGTATAGTCGGGGGTTGCGTCAGTTCGATCCAAACAACGTGCGTACGCGTGTCGTTCGTTGCTGCCTGTGGAGCACTAACAATCGTTCCGTTGATCACATCATCGGGTGCCGCAACCAAGCGTACGCGGACGTGCTGCCTTTGATGGATCTGCGGCACATCCATCTCCGACAAGTAACCCTGCACCCAAGCCCGTGTAGAATCATGTATCTCAAATAGGATCTCATCGGATTGAATGACGCTACCCAGATACTGATAAAAGGCAACGAGCCGACCGTCGATCGGTGCGCGGAGCGGTAAAAAAGGCAGAACCTGTCGCGTTCGGACCAGTTCATCCATCTGCGAGTCGGCCAACCCAACCATCTTTAACTTACTGCGCAACGTATCGCGCTGACTACGTGTCCGATTCAGTTCACTCTCGGCCTCCCACAACTGTCTTTCAGAAATACCTTCTCGAGCCAATCGGTAATTTTCTACCGAGGTCTGCTGCTGCTGCAAAGCTATCTCGGCACTTAGCAGTTCTAATTGCAGCGTTAAAAAATCCTGACTCATGAGCTCAGCAATCACATCACCACGCTTAAGTTGCGCTCCGCGATCGACCAAAATCCGGGCGAGCGTCCCGTCCAATTGTGTTGAAACGGTACCACGATGAGACGGGGGTACTTCGAGCACTCCGTCGATGGCCAGTGTGCTGGCGATGCTCTGGATGGCCGCTGGCTGTATATCTAGATTGACATCCCGCGCGCCATCGCGACTCAGCTTCAGCACACCTTTGCTAAAGAAGCTGCCCAACTGGTGACTTCCTTGAGTCAATAGACGATCGCCAGGAACGAGTTCGCCGCCGAGGAGTTCCCAGCCGTCACCGCTCCGCTGGCCCAAACTGACGACTCGTTTTCGATAGGTCGACGCAGACGCTGTTTGCTCCTCTTCGACCAATACAAAGCGTTCCGCTCCACTGCGCACGACGGACGCCATCGGCACAACTAAGCCGCTCTCAGGTGAATCCGCATGAATGTGAACTCGTCCGGTCATGCCAGGTAAAAGTCTCGGGCGTTGGTCAATGGAGAGCGGGTTATACAGCGTGGCCCACACCGTCCCTGACTGCGTGCGCGGGTCAAGGTAAGGATCTATTTGATCGATGACCCCTTCCATCGACTCGGCGGGGGTGGCGGACAGCACCAAGTCGATCTTCCCGCCCGGCCTAACCCGAGCCAAATCCTTCTCCAGTACATCGATCCGCAACCATACTTTGGACAGATCGATGACTTCCAGCAGGTGTTCTGTCGTACCCACAATCTTCCCGATCGCCAGGTCCATGTGCCTAATGACTCCATCAATTGGGCTACGCAACAGCAACCGCTGCTCGTGATCCTGATGTGGGTTGGCAAGGATGGCTTCAAGCATTGCGTGGGGAAGTTGAAGTGCGTTCCACCGCGCTACCAACACGTCAATCGCTGCCAAGTCTTGGCTTAGTTTTGCTTGAGCTTGGATGTAACTAGCACCTGGGATTGCTCCCGTGCGGGTCGCTCGTTCGGTGGATGCGGCCAACTGCTTCGATAACTCACTGGCAATTTGAGCCGTCCGCAAATCCAGTTGAAGTTGCTCCAATTCCTGGGCTTCAAGCTCAGCTACAACTTGTCCGGCGCGGACTGTTTCGCCCGCACGCACGTGGAGCTGCACGATGCGTCCGGAAAGCTGGGAAGTTATCAGCGCATGGTGATCCCATGGTGCAGCAATAGTTCCGTAAGTAGTGATCATCTGCGTAATTCTCTGCGGAACCAGTTCAACTGTTTGCACATCGAGCGTATCGCGGGCTGCTTTGGTCAGCAAAATCTGTTCGTGCTCTAAATCGATCTCCATCCCTCGCGCCGGTAACGGCCGATGTCCCTCGTGCGATAACAAGGAACTCTCGGCAGTCAAGGCAGATAGCAAAGCCAGAAATAGTTTCAGCCCCCCATGCTTATTTGATGTACTCATCGGGTGCTTTCAGTTGCTCGGGGTCTTCTTTGGCAAGTTGCAAAAATTCGTCGATACAAGGCGGGCAACAGAACTCGTATCCTTGGCCATCGATGATCCACGTGAACTTGGGATTGGCTTTGGTGAGCGTGACTGGGCAGATACGATCACCGACTTTAGGTTTCATATCGTGCGCCGACATCACACCTTTAAACTTTTGCGCGGCGGTCACGCCACCATTGGCATTGATATCTGCCATCGTGTACTTGCCCCCGGGGGTTAAGTACAGTTCGGACGCCTTCTCACCGGACGCCCCGTCCGGCATATCGGTCTCGCCGCCATGGGCCGACAACGCCGCAGTGGTGAAGCCTACTCGAAAACGATCCCCCTGGATGCGCAGATTGGGAATCGTTATCTCAAGCTCCTGCCCCACCAGCAAGTCTGGCAGCTGTCCGATGAACTGTGAGGTCCGTCCCTCGGTATCGCCAACTTGAGGCTGAGCCACTAAATCGATCGGGGAGGTATCGGCGTCACCGGCGATTTTGACGTAGGCCTGGAGGGCCTGCAGCTCGACCTCCTGAATACGACTTTCATCCTTGCCAAGCAGAAGCAAACGAAAAGTACCGTTCTTTTCCACGATCGCCTCAGCATGGTAACTGTCCGCCCCGATCGGAACGATCATCCCGCCGTGAGCACCAGGTAGATGCGGGTGTTCCCCTTCGATTGATTCCACGGGACCGACGGGCGACTGGCCCTCAAATTGAACGATGTTCGGTATGCTCTCGCTGGCAGCGAACGAGCTCTCAGCCACATCGGCGGACTGCGGTGCGGTCGCCGAGGGCTGGCAGCCGAGTTGTCCGGAGAAGAGCGCAGCAGCTAAGGGCAACCAATGTAAACGACACTTAAACGACATGACTTTGCGTCCTGATGTTATTTCAATAAAATCCGTTACTTGGCATCAGCAATCAACAAGGCAGCTTCCTCCAGATCGTTCAAGCCAATGGCAGTGAGCCGACGCTGGTTGGCGGTCCAAGTCGCTGCATACTGCTCTCCCGCCTTCAAAAAACGAAATTCCTGCTCGGCTCGGTGGACCAACTCAGAAGGGATATCACCAAACGATATGGGCTGCGATTCGCAATGTTCGATCACTAGCAAATCCGAACCGTCGACCCGCTGACACAGACTGACCGAACAATTACACCCCCCTGGACCACACGTGCACTTGCCAGCTGGACACTTGCAATGAGGCAACTTGAGTACTTGCAAGGCGACTAATTGCAAGCCATCCGGCAACTCCCTCGCCATCGACGGCTCATAGCCCAACAACGTCCGTGCGTCCGCAGGTGGAGTCTCTTTCCCGCGGAACTGTTGACTCAACGCCACCAGTGCCTGACGCGGTTGTATTTGAGTGGTCAATAGCTCTTGAAAATCAATCACCGCGTTGACTGGCGAGATGCTGGCTGAGTTGGCTGAACCGTAAGGGTTCATTGAGTTGTTTCGCCAAGTGCTCATAATTCCAGGTAGGAACCAGAGTCCCGTACAGGCAATTGCCAATAGAGCCGCCACAGCACCTGACCTCCAACGGCGATCCAACGGCCGTGATTCAAATGATGGCGATTCTTTTTGCAGCGGTGATTCGACGGCAGCTGCTGGGATTGATGTCGAAGGTACCGACGTCGAAGCTTCGGGCAGTGGAGGATTCAACGCTGGCAAACTCCCAACAGCCTGGCCGCTGGTAGACTCGCTTGCATCCAACCTCAACGCGATGGCAGACCACATGCGATCCACTAGAACATCCACTGGCATGTCTCCCGCCACCGCTTCAGGTACACCTGCATTGGCTTGGTGCTGGTGATCGAATTGCAGCGGATTGCACTGTTTATCGACGGAACCAAGCCGCATGACTTGGCTGAGCAAACGGAGTTCCTGCAACTTGGCTGAGCAGGCCGCGCACAAATCCAAGTGCGCTGCAAAATCGCTCTTCAGTTCTTGCGGTAACTCACCATCGACGAAGTCGGACAAACGTTCAGTGAACTCATTGCAATTCATACTTCCCCTCCCACCCCAGAGCGATCAACTTTTCGCGCAGGTCGTGCCGTGCCCGATTGAGCCTCGAGCCGACGGTGCCTGCGGGAATGCGGAGCAGCTCAGCGATCTCCGCGTACGACAACTGCTCCACTTCCTTTAACTCCAATATCATCTTCAAGTCTGCATCGATTTGCCCTAACGCGACTTCCAGCAGTTCGCTCAGGTCGACATTGGGCTGCTCGGGTACTGGCAACGCATCCTCGACCAAAGGCACAGTCGCCCGTCGCCGCGAGCGCCGTAGGTGCTGTAGGGCTTCGTTGACGGCCAAGCGGTAAACCCAGGTCGTGAACTCCGAGTCATGGCGAAACGAGCCCAATTTGGCGAACAACCGGAGGAAGACTTCCTGCGTCACATCCTCGGCATCGTTCGGGCCTACAATGCGCAGCACCGACCGATAGACACGCCCAACCAACGAATCGTAAAGTGTTCGTTGCGCAGCGCGGTCACCTTGAGCGGCCAGTTGTATGCATGGCGCATCTACCTTCATCAATACTCCGCTAGCGACTCTTGCAGGCAACCGATACCGCACGCAGCGTTGCCGTCATGAGTTGGATGCCTGCCGCGGCGCGGTTCTTCACGAGAATTCAGAAAAATCTTGCGCCTTAGGGTCCGCAGTTTGCTGCCCTACTCCCATGCCTGTGGAGAGCTGCTTTATGCTATCCTCATGGCAGACCCGATTTTCAATATCGACCTCTCAAGGAGCTTCTCCGTGGCAGTTTGGATCATTTTAGGGGTGCTGGCTGGCATCGCCGTCATTGTCGTCATATTAGTGGTCGGCATCTACAATCAACTCGTCACCCTCCAGAAACGCTTTGAGAATGCTTTTTCCCAGATCGAGGTGCAGCTTAAACGCCGTTACGACTTGATTCCGAATCTGGTGGAGACGGTCAAAGGCTACATGGCCCACGAACGCGACACGCTTGAGGCGGTCATCAAGGCGCGAAACCAAGCCGTCTCGGGCTTGCAACAGGCCTCCAGCGACCCGCAAAATGCCGCCGCCATGCAGGCCTTGGCCGGCGCCGAACAAGGCCTGACCGGCGCTCTCGGCAAATTGTTCGCGCTGTCAGAAGCTTACCCGGACCTGAAGGCCAATCAAAACATGGCGCAGTTGACCGAGGAGATTACCACCACGGAAAACAAGGTGGCATTCGCGCGGCAAGCCTACAACGACTCCGTCACCGCCTACAACACCTACAAAGAGACCTTTCCACCGGTCATCTTCGCTGGCATGTTTGGCCACTCGCAGGACGGACAACTCTTGCAATTCGACAGCGCCACCATCGCCGAA
>JBGSHW010000042.1:0-100626 GCA_041751975.1 Pirellulaceae bacterium | reverse complement strand
AACGCTTTAGCCTGAGTATGCTCAAGCAGCAAAAAGACAAGTACAGTATCGCTATGCGACGTCGAGTTGCTGGATGGAACCTCGACTATCTTGCAAAAGTACTAGGAATTCCCTTGCTATAGTATGCGTTGGCCCTGGGGGAGAGCTGTTTGACAAGCGTCACCGCCTCATCCTCTGTTGCAGCTTCACCGCAGACCTCCATATCGGGCTGCGATGAAATTCGCAGCGATAGGCCATCTCTCATCATGGGATGGTCATCGACAATCATAATCCGTGATCGCGATTGTAATTTCTTCATACTAGAACCCCCGCGGTGGGAACGGTACAACAAACTGTGGACCCACGTCCACTGTTGCGGTTGAATTGCAAAATTCCGCCGAGCATACTCGCGCGGTATTCCATAATGCGCAGTCCAATTCCGCTATCTGCCGATGGAGGATGGGACGCGAGTTGCGGATCAAAACCGATTCCGTTATCGCAGATTTCGAGGATGATAAGTTCGGTCTGCTGGGAGAGCGAGATGCGGATATGATCCGCCAAACTGTGTTTCAGTGCATTGTTAAGTGCTTCTTGTGCGATCCGGTATAGTTGTGTGGCGATTGTGTTGTTCGCAATGGTTGCTGAACCGAAGAATTCAAAGTCACAGCGGATTTGTTGTTGCTCATTAATTGCCGCAGCCAACTCCGCGAGGGCTGAACGAAGACCTTCGGCATCGATCTGAACGGGCATGATCCCGTGAGAAAGTTTTTGAACGTGCTGATTGGCTTCGTTCAAGCCATGTGTAAGTTTGGACGCGGTTTGCTTAAGCCGCTGGTAGTCCTCCTCTGCTAGCGTCCAGCATGCGCCTTCTTGGGTGTTATTGGGTATAGCCGTTTCTAAAAATTCACCCAGCGCACCAGCAATTAAAGTCAGCCCCGTTAATTCTTGCTGAGTACCGTCGTGTAATTCTTGACCAATGCGGCGTTGTTCGTCGGTGGCAATCTCCAAAATATGTGCCTGCAATTGTTTGCGGACCGAGATGTCTCTCAAGATTCCGGTATAGAGCCCCAAGTGATCGACTTTGCTAATCGCCAAATCGACGGGAAACGTCGATCCATCTTTGTGCCTCGCCAGTACTTCACGTCGATTGCCAATAGCTTGCGCCAGCACGAGCGTTCCAGTGTCCACTCTTTCTGCGTCGGGGTGACCGCTAAAAATTGTTGGCATCAGTAGGGAGATGTTTTGCCCAACCAATTCGTCGCGGCGGTAAGCAAACAGTGTTTCAGTTGCTAAATTGATGCTGTCGATCTTCCCCGACAGATCGATAGTCACGATCGCATCCGCAGCGGTGTTAAGAATCGTCTGAAGCCGCTCGGCACTCTCGCGCAGTTCTGACAGATGACGCCTATCGCTCTCGCGCTGCCTCGCTTCCGCTTCCTTGCGTTGCGTGATGTCGACGAAGGTGATCACGACTCCACCAATATGATGATCCGTCGTACGGTAGGGGAGTATCCGTCGAAGAAAGTAACGTGGTTCATCGGTCTCGACTTCACGTTCAACGGGGTTGAGTTTGTCCAGCACCTGCTGGCACTCAGGCAACATCGTGTCGTCGGTGAATTTCGGGGCAATATCGCGCAGTGGACGGCCAATGTCGGTCGTGAGTAAATTTAAGAGTGACCTGGTTGGGGGAGTGAATCGCTTAATGTTCAGCTTTTCATCGAGGAAAATCGTAGCGATCTCCGTACTCGACATCAGGTTCATCAAGTCATCGGTAGCCTTGTCTAACTCGGCAACTTTGTCTTGGAGTTGGCTATTGACCGTAGTCATCTCTTCGTTAAGAGACTGCAGTTCCTCTTTGGATGTCTCCAGTTCTTCGTTGACCGATTGCAGCTCCTCGTTCACCGACATAATTTCTTCGTTTGAGGTTTTAAGCTCCTCGTTTGAGTTTTCCATTTCTTCAATGGTACTATGCAGCTCTTCGCTTACCGATTTCAGTTCGAACTCCAGTTGCTGAGCCAAGCGAGAATCGTCAGCTGGCGACGTTTCGGTCACCGGAGGCTCACTGCCGTTCACTGAAGCTGTGGCGAAGAACTGCCACGGTCCGCGATCTTGGAGAACGACCAACAGCAATCCCTCGGACTCGCTGGGCTCGGTCAACGGACGAACCGTGACTGAGCAACGGACATACTGTCCATTTCGCTTGACGCGGGCGTCGGAGTCGATAGCGGTCTTTCCGCTGCGGAATGCCGCGTTGCAGGTTGTGCGCAGGATGGTGCGCAGGCCGGGGCGGGCCATGGCCAGCAACTCCTTGCTCAATTCCCCACGGGGAAACTCAAGGTAATTTGCCAGTGGTCCGGTCACATACAGGACCTCAAGTCTGCTGTTGATCAAGGCTGCTGCGGGAGCGTAATCGCTGAGAACCAGTTGTTCGGTTAGCTCCTTAAAGTTCTTGCGAAGAAGCGTCGAAGGTTGCAGGTGCGGCAGCAAGTTGCGTCGCTCTTCCGTTCTATTCAGTGGCAGGCTAACCAAATCACCCCGGAGTGGGCCTGTCCTGCGGAAGACACGCCACTTTTTTGAGATTGGCTCGAACAGCTCCGACGACTTGCCAATGGTTTCCGACGGACCAAGCATTAGAAAGCCGTTGGTTACTAGTGCAAAATGGAACAAGGAGATCACCTTCTGCTGCATGACTGGTTCGAGGTAGATCAGCAGATTGCGACAGGAGATAAAATCCAGCTTTGAAAAGGGAGCATCGCCGATGAGGTTCTGATGCGAAAACACGACCGATTCACGCAGTTGCTTACTGATCTGATAATGATCATCGTCGATCATCACGAAAAAGCGGCTAAGACGTTCTGCTGAGAGATCGCCAACCACGCTGGCGGGATAGATACCGGCACGGGCGATATCGATAGCACCCGTGTCGATGTCGCTGGCAAAAACCTGAACACTCGCCGTAGCCTTTGCTTTGGCAAGCCCCTCGAACAGCAACATGGCGATCGAATAGGCCTCCTCACCTGTCGCGCAGCCGGGAACCCAAACTCGAATTGGCGTAGCGCCCGTTCGTCGGGCCAGCAATGCGGGAATCAACTCTTGCTCTAGCACGCGATAGGCTTCAGGATCACGAAAGAACGCAGTGACACTGATTAACAGATCCTTATACAGCGCCGTGACTTCCTCCGGATGTCGTTTCAGAAAGTCGAGATAATCGGTCATTGCATCGATCCACGCTAACCCCATGCGGCGTTGAATGCGTCGTAGCATCATCGGTTTTCGGTGAGGACGGAAATCGTATTTCGTGCGTGCACGCAGCAAATCCAAGAAATTATCGAGAAGATCGGCGGCTTGCTCGGGCGTCGTAGCAACCTGCCCTTCGTCGTCAACGTCGCTCGACGAAGATTGCTCAACGTATTTGACCAAGGCTGCTGGCATTTGATCGGGCGGCAAAACACAGTCGATGATTCCAGTGTCTATTGCGTTTTGAGGCATCTGATCGTACTCTGCCGTCTTGGGATCTTGAGCCATTACCAGCCCCCCGGCGAGCTTGATTTCGCGAACCCCCAACGCTCCGTGGCTGCCGGTACCCGATAGCACGATACCGATGGCGCGCTCCCCCTGATCCTTGGCCAGCGATCGCAAGAAAAAGTCAATCGAGGTTCGCCATCCACGGTGCTTGGGCGGCTCGCTCAGCTGCAATTGCCCGCTGGAAATAGCCAGGAAATGCTTGGGGGGAATAATGTACACGCTGTTCTTTTGCACAGCCATGTCTTGCTTGGCTTCCACGACCGGCATCGAAGTCGACTTGCTCAACAATTCGACCATCAAACTTTCGTGCGTCGGGTCGAGGTGCGGAATCAATACGAATGCCATCCCGCTATCGGCAGGCATTGCTGAAAAGAACTTCTTGAATGCATCCAGACCACCTGCGGAAGCGACGATTCCGACCGTGGGAAACGGGTTAGGCATTTCGCCGTTGGATTCGTCCGCTGGGAGATCGACTTGGAGCTCCCCGCTCAACAAGTCGGGGGTAGGCGAGGCGGTTGCCAAGTCCGTAGAGGGTGTCTCGTTGGATAGACTCGGACTTCTTTTCATGCTAACAGTCCACTGATGGCTCGGCGTTGTTCGTAACTATTCCAAAAACCTACCATCCGCACCAAAATTTTACCATGGTTGGCGAAGAAGTTGTACCGACATGGCGGAATCCACCATGCTCGAATTGCCCGCGCGCTCGTGGCCCGCACGAGCGGTTATTGTCGATGGACGAAGCACACGCTTCCCTGCCAGGCAGGCACCCTTATTAGTCAGGTACCGCAATCCCTAGCTTCTCTCTTGTCACCGGCGCGGGACAAGATTTGACGTAGTCCATCACCTCCGATAGCTGCGCTGTGGCAAGCGCGATGCAAGAATCAGCACCGCCGTAATACATGCGGATGAGGCCCGTCCCCTCGTCGAGTATCCAACCGCATGGAAAGACGACTCCGTTGACGTCACCATGTTGCTCATAGGGGGCTTCGGGTGCAAAGATCCATTCGTCACTTCTGTGGAGAACTTGCCAAGGTCTCTCCAAGTCGAGCAAAGCTAGGCCCAATCGATAAATACAGCCCCCGGGCGTATGGCGAACGCCGTGATAGAGGATCAACCATCCGTCGGCCGTTTCGAGAGGCGGAGGGCTGAGTCCAATCTTGTTTGCATCCCACCAGGAACCTCTGCGCGCGTTGAGCAAGATATGATGGTCTCCCCAATGCCTTAGGTCTGGCGAGAACGAGAGCCAGATATGGGCACCACCTGCGCCAGCGGATACTGGTCGATGTATCATCGCATATCGACCTTCGAAGCGACGCGGGAACACGGCGGCGTCCTTGTCTTCAGGTGGCATCACCGGTCCGATCCGATCAAAAACTTTAAAGTCCTTGGTCGAAGCCAACGATACCATTGGACCGCTGGGGGAAAACGCCGTGTAAGCGATAATCCATTCTTTACGTTCTTCCACCCATGTCAAACGAGGATCCTCGACTCCCCAGATCTCTTCCGGAAAGGATTTGGGCTCCGGAATAAAAGTTGGCTGCGGGTCGATTCTCCAGTCGGTAATGCCATCGGTACTGCGAGCGACGGTTAAATGAGAATGTCCCCGGCGATCTTCGACGCGTACAAGAAGCACGGTTTCATCGCCGCATTGACAAGCGCCAGCGTTAAACACCGTATGTGCTGGATATGGCCAATCCTTCGATGTTAAAATTGGGTTTTCCGTGAATCGCGTAAATAGTGACGCACGCTGCGCGCCGAGAACGGGCTGGTTTTTCAAGTGATTGCTTTGATTGTTAGAGAAACATGAATCGAGGTATGGGTGGTCATTGAGTAGAGACTTCTTGAGATGCAGGCCTCGTCCTCAATTCGATCCCTGGGGATTGTATGAGGCTTCCACGGAGCATTTCTGTCCACAAAAAGGCCAGTGTGGATTCGGCGCCTTGATTCCTGTTTACCCCGCTCGCCATGAGTCCATCGCAGCACGAACCGTCTTGCGAATCGGCCAAGCACAATCCAAGACTGTTGTCCCCCATGAACCACCGGTAACTTCGGTCGAACACTTCCAAGTACTTTTCGTTCGAAGTGGTGCTCCAAGCAGCCAATGCAGCTGCCGCCATCGTGGAAGCTTCAACAGGTTGCTGGTCGTACAACGATTTTTCCTCCCCCTGAGAAAACCACTCGCGGTTTCCTATCGGCCAAAAGATTTCGTCTGAAGTGGTAACGAGCTCCAGAAAGCCGAACGTTGCCTCTGCGACTTCAAGGTAACCTTGAGCGGTCCACATGGCAGCCGCATCGAACAGCGCATGGGGTAAAACCGCATTGGCGTAAGTTAGTCGCGACTCGAACCAATACCAATTGCTCCGTCGAGAGCGTTCGTAGCATTCGACCAAGCGGTCTGCGGCAGCTTGGGCCATCTCGCCCAGACTATCGAGTTCCGCAACGTTGCCTGCCTGCATTGTCCGCCATGCCTGGACCAAATAGGCCAATGCACGCAGACTTCGCAGCTCTTTGGCAGCCGGCAGCGCATCTTCGAGAAGCTCGCATGCGAGTGCTCGGAAACCCTCCGGAACATGACTGGCCAGCACCTCGGCCAAGGCCAACACCGTCTGCCCCTGGCAATCTTCGGTACCACCGGAGTCGAGCCAGTCTCGCTGATATCCCATAAAATTATGAAATCCACGAACTGGCGACCGCGCGTGTTCGACAAAGCTCAGGTAAGTGGCAATTCGGGACAGTTGCAGCGGATGTGGTGCTGCCTGCCAAAGACGCGCGCACAGCCGCAGCGCGCGCGCGTTGTCGTCGGTTGTGTAACCGCTTTCTCGGCGGGGAAGACTATAGATCCCATGTTGGATCAGCCCAGTAGAATCAGTCATGCGATCAAGATGAATCATGGAATGCAAGGGAATAAGGTCCATGTCTAAATCTTCCGTGAAAGGGAATAGGTCAATTCGGACTCACCAACGTGGGTTGGTCTGTAAGTTCGAGTGTATTCGAGCTTCTTGTCCGCCCCTGCACACTGTGCGAAGACTTTTAAGTACCTCCGTCCCACATTGGGCCAGAACATGCTCTGGGCGTAGCGGTACGCTCGACGTCTCGTTTCCGCTAAAAACTCTGGGTCACGAAGGAAATGTCGCACGGCATCTGCTAAAGCGGCGCTACTGGAAAACGGAACGAGCAATCCCCGACCATCGGCCAACACTTCCTCGGCAAAAAGATACGGAGTACTTACGACTGCACCGACCGCCGCCATCGCGTATGCCATCGTGCCACTTGCAATTTGGTCTCTGCCCGGATACGGGGTGACAAACACATCGCATGACTGCAAAAAATCGATTAACTCGGGCAGGCTCAGGTAACGATTAACAAATTCTACACTTTGGCTAACACCGAGCGAATTCGCAAGTTCAACGAGTTGCTCGCGATAGACTTCGCCCGACTCCCGTTTTACCTGCGGATGCGTTACTCCCACGATCGAATAAATTGTGTCTGGAAACTCGGCTACAATCTGCGGCATAGCCCTAATCATCAATTCCAGTCCTTTGCCAGGATTGATCAGCCCAAACGTGCCAACGACCTGACGGCCTGCTGGCACTTGTGCCGTTTGACGTCTCCGCTCGGCTTCAAAAGGTAGCACGGGGACACCGTGCGGAATGACGGTTACATTTTTTCTCGGCACGCCGTAAACGTCATGTAGAAGAGTCGCTGCAACTTCCGTCATCACAATGATTGCTTTACTTCTGAAGGCAATCTGTCGAATCACATGTCGCGGCTTTTGAGTGGGCTGTGTCGGTAAAGTATGAAACGTGCTTACGACCGGCTTCTGGCAATGACGGACAAATTCAAGGACTTCCTCGCCCCAGTCTCCTGGATATAGTCCAAATTCGTGTTGCAGGCTAACGACGTCCCACAGTCCTGTGTTGGTGATCGCAGCTGCTTGTCGATAGGCGCCGCGTTGACTGTTGTCAATCACATGGGCTACTCGGCCACAGGCTCCGGTTAACGATCGCGTCTTTTCGATAGCCAGGACCGAAGAAATGGACCGGCTGGCCGCCAAGTCGACAGCGTCCGCCGAATCTTTGGTAAATGTCGCCAAGCCACACTCTTCCGGCGGGTACGTCGAGACAAACAAAACCCGAGGTGTGATGTGCGAGTGAATCATCGGCTTGTCATTTTGTTAAGGTGTACGGTCCTACTTGCCAAGTCAAATTATCGCTTCGACTTGCTATTAAAAACATCGTGTGGATCGCCGTTTCGATCTGGTCCTTTCCGCCATGGGTTTCTTTCGGGCGAATGGACCCTGGGAGCGCCATGGGCCCTCCACTCTGTCTTTCGCTCGCATGAAGTGCCCAACCGAACTTGCGAAGCTAGATGATGGCATGCGAAAGTTGTTTGAAAAGGGTTTGCAGTCGTTGCATTTCGATCGGTTTTGTCATGTGCTCATCAAAGCCAGATGCGATTGCCAGTTCGCGATCGCCAGCTGTCCCACTGCCAGTCAGCGCAACCATAAATACCTCTCGCATGTCAGGTCGTTGTCGGAGCAATTGAGCAAACTCAAGGCCATTCATTCCGGGCATCGAGATATCTGAGAAGATGATCTCCGGTTGAAAGTTGCTTAGCTTCGCAATCGCGTCCGCGGCGCTTTCAGCGACTTCAACTCTATGCCCTAACTTTGAAAGCAACCCGGCCATCACCAATCGCAGCGCCCTTTGATCGTCAATGACCAGGACACGAAACGGTCTGCTCGCGGTTGCCGGACCCAATTGTGGTTCAATTGGCTCATGTTTTGCCGGTTTCTTGACCACCGGTAGCTGAACAGTGAAGACGCTGCCACAATTTATGCCATCGCTCGCGGCAGTCACTTTACCTCCGTGCAACTCAACGATTGTCTTAACGAGCGATAGCCCGATTCCCAGCCCGGTTGTGCATCGTTCTGCAGAACCGCTGACTTGTGCAAAAAGTTCGAATATTTCATCCAATTGGTCAGCGGCTATGCCTATTCCGTTGTCGCGAATACGAATCGTTACCAAATCGTCTTTAACCATCGTGGTCAGAGTGATCCGACAGTCGGGGCCACTGTATTTTGAAGCGTTATTCAAAAGGTTGGAAACGACTTGCGTCAGCCGCGGTGCGTCGGCGTTGACAAAATCGTTGTCATTCAGTCCCAACACGGTTAACGTCTGTCCAGACTCGGTGATGAAGGTCGAGGATGCTTCGACAGCGTTGGTGACAATCGAGCGCAATTCGACGACATGCGGTTGTATCTTGATCTTGCCGCAGCTGATGCGTGAAATATCCGTTAGATCGTTAATCAAGAAAGCCATTTGCCCAATTTGGCGGTTCATCATCAGCCGTAAGCTCTCCACGTTCTCATCCAATTGCATCATGGACATTGAATCCAATGCGCATTTTATTGGAGCCAAAGGACTGCGAAGTTCATGTGCCAGCGTTGCGAGAAACTGATTCTTGTGGCGATCCATCGTTTGGAGTTTGTTGATGCGATCGTCTGAACGGCTTTGCCGTGGGTTGGTATTGTTTGAGCGATGAACATAAGCGTTAGTATGAGTTTGTTTTTCTCTGTGACAGTCGGTTTCGGCTGGTGCGTAAAGTTGTTCCATCATAAGCTCCCTAAGATATTCGTTGGATCCGTACACAGCGGTGCCACAAAGGAGGTTCCGGCAGCGGAATTCCCCCTACAACTCAATATCTGCGCGCTGAGGTAATACGAACATCGAGCGTCGACGCAAAAGAGAATGGTGGTTTCCGCCATAGTCACCTGAATGGCCGTGCAGAGGGGTATAAGCCAAATTGTGCATCGATGCTCGAACTGACCCATTCAGGGCTAACCTGCCAGCTTGTATCGCGCAGTGAATTGACGGTGTGATGAGACGCACAACCATGGCAGCGAAAGGGAACTGGGTTGGCTCTAGGGTGCTCGCTAGCAAAAAGATTGAAGCTTTTTTCGGATTTTTGTTGCCGCGACAGTCATTTTGGGCGCTGGCTAATTCGCGCGGTTTCGTCGGCTATGCGCGACCGTTGTAGAAAACTAGTGGCACACCCGGCTTCGATAGTCATCCGCCATTGCCACGTTAGATGTAGGCTGAATAGTAACATGTTGCCGATCATTCGCCGCGATTGCCGAGACGTATCCTAAATACCAGACAATCATGAAGCTTTACCCAGTAGCCGCAGCGACTTGGACAGGCATCGTAACTACCTAAAGTTCCTAGCTCGAACGCATCTCGCTCGATACTATCAGGGAAAAGTAGATCCGTCGGATATCGTGCAACAATCCATGCTGCAAGCCCTCAACTCAAGTGACCAGTATCATGGAACGACAGAGCAGGAGATCAAAGAGTCGTCGTGCGTGCTTGAACGCTTCTTGGTTGACTCACAGCCCAGTCCTAGTCAGCGCACGTGGCACCAACAACGCAAGCTGGCTTTGGCCAACGCGCTGGAACGGTTGCCAGCACACCAAAAAGTTGTGGTGGTTATGAGATTTTGGCATGAGATCAGCCCTCGTCAAATTGCTGAAACGCTGAACGAACCCTTTGGGACCGTGGTCGCCCTGTTGCACAGCGCCACCAAAAGCCTCAAAGCTTCGCTACGGGTGATTCCATTACTTTTGGATTGGACCCTTCGACAGAAGCCTCATTTAGACCGTCTTTTGCCGATCAAGGTTTTGTGAAGCCTTTGGTCGACCATTTAGCGACGCTTCACGGCGGTGTGCGGCCCGAAGTTCGAAGCTTAGCCATACCGGGTGAACTGTACGCAGTGATTGACGGACGGCAACTTGAATTGACAAACATCGGAAAGGGAGACGTGCAGCCGAATCAAGCAAGCTATCAAGTGCTTTCTGGCGCATTCATCTCTGCCGTTCCCGAACCCACGTCACTTCCGCTGCTGAGCTTTTTCCGCGGTCTTATGCTCCTTCGCCGCCCCGAGCGCCGAACCTTAGTTGGCCAATTAAGCATGGCGGCATAGTTCGACGGGAGTAAAGTGGGCTAGGCAGGTAGCCCTGAGCCTCGAGTTATTCTATGCCGCAAGGCGGTGACTATCATGCACGCCATCGGCGGCTAACAACTTGCCGCACAGCGGTTACCGCCAAGAGCAAGGCTAACGCACCTACGGTTTGTTTTGTTTTACCGAGCAATGCCTAACCGCCAGCTTCTAAAGTCGCCAGAAATTTTCTTGGGCTGACTTGCTTCCTAGAAATTTGTGCAATTTTGCGGTCGTCCACATTTGACGGTTTGCATGAGGAAATTGCTGACCTAGAGTTCCATTGGCTTATCGTAGATGCAGTTTGGGCGTCCTTCGCCCCCACAATACTTTGTTGGTTACCAGCCGCCGTGAGCTAACGCACGGATGTGAAAAAATCGATGTGATATGGACCAATGCATGTTTTAGTAACGGATCGGCGAACGACGTGTGAATTGCATCTGCCACAGCCCATACTCTAGACTCATCTTTGTAGTTTCGTCACCAGGATTTACACATGAACGTTGCAAGCAGTCGCTACCAGTCCGCTAAGGTCCGTGAAGATGCCTATTTCTGTGAGATCGATCGGCTATTGTTAGACAACCTCCGCGAGGCGCTGGAGCTGCAGAGCGAAGCAGCGGAATGTGCAGCGGGTCGTAGGTCCCGGACCAACTCGAGTTTGCGGGAGCAGCACAATGTGGACAGTCGTCGATTCGAAACCGCTGCCCCTCGGGTGCAGTTCTCTGGCCAAGAATAAGCGTTTCACTGCGGGGCCCGCCTTGTCGCTTGTTCTGTCACGTCAAGCGTATCACTCGTTCTGGGCCCGTAGCTAGTGCTGTCAGCTCACACAGAACACTACCGCAAGTGAGTTCCATTGGGAACTTGCCCGGGAGCGACTGCCAAGAGGTCGACATTCACACTTTTTAGTTCCGTACTGAGCCCCTCAGCTAGCACTTGTACATAAGCCTTGGTCGCTCCGTAATGGGAAGACCACGGCGTTCTCTGGAAGCTCACAATGGAACTCATCAACACGATCCCACCACGGCCGCGCTCAGCGAAACGTCTTCCATAGAGCCAACTCAACGCCAACAGCGAGCGGCAAGATCACAACCGCAAGAATGCGGAGGCTGCGCTTTCTCGAGGTGATGCGGATCTTGTGTCCTTCGCAAGGCTGTTCCTGGCAAATCCCGGTCTACCTCTACGGTTTGCCAACGATCTACTACTCAACACCCCCGATCCTGCCTCGTTCTAAGGGTGCGATGAAAAAGGCTATACCGACTATCCGTTCATTCAGTCAGTGGAGGGAATGCTTGGTACGGCCTGCAGCAGGGTGTGCAACTCGGCGACCACCGTCGGATGCTCGGCCGCATGATTGCGCGTTTCATCCGGATCGTTTGCATAATCGAATAGCTCTACCTGCGGCGAGTCGTTCGATGTGTCGTTCGCAGAAGCCTTCGATCTGTCCTTCGGCTGGGATGGATGGACGATCAGTCGCCAGCGGTCGGTGCGGACGGTCCGCTGTCCGCCCGTCCAGAAACCGTGCGCAGGCTTCAAGGCGGGGGCCGCTGGATTGTTTAAGATCGCGCTGAGGCTGCGACCGTCGAGTGAGGCGGGGGTCTCGAGTCCGCACAAATCAGTGAGCGTGGGAAAGATGTCGATACTTTCCACTGTGGCATGACTCATACGCCCCGGCTGCAGCAGCTCCGGTGACCGAATCATCAAGGGGGAACGCAGGGCTTGCTCGTAAAGGCAATGTTTGCCCCAAATGGCGTGCTCCCCGAGCAAGAAGCCATGGTCACTCCACACTACAACGATCGTATTGTCGTCGAGCCCCAGTTGCTGGAGTTCCGCGAGCACTCGGCCAACCTGCGCGTCCATGTAGCTAACGCTGGCCGCGTAGGAACGGCGCATCAGCTGCGCGTACTCAGGGTCGGCGGCTGGATCGCGTCCGGCTGCGTGACCATAGTTCCCGCGGAAATCGCCGCTGCGGTGCCAGACCGAAGGCCATGCGGGTTAGGCGGCTGCTTCGGGGCTTAATTCCGGGACACCCGCCGCGTGCAAGGCGTGCCATCGTTGTGGAGCGGCAAAGGGTAGGTGCGGTTTGAAAAAGCCAACTCCAAAAAACCAGGGCTCCTCCTTTTCCGCCAGTTCTCGCAAAGTGCTAATCGCCTCGGCTGCGACCCAGGCGTCGGGATAAGCTTCGTCGGGGCCGTCGAACGCTTGCCACGGCGGAGACTGGCCGGGGAGACGCGGAGCACCATTGGCATAACCGTGCATGATGGCTTCAGGCGTTTTCCACGGTCCGGCGGGAATCCAAGCCCGCTCCCAAGCCCCCGGCAACTCCTCGGGACCTTCCGCCCAACCTTTACCGGTCAGCCCACCGGGGTAGTGAGAGATTTTGCCAAGTGCCAAAGTGCGATAGCCGGCCGCGCGAAACACCGCTGGCAAACTCTCCGCACCCCATGCCCCCTGGGTCCGCAAGATGGCTTGGTTGTTGATCTGGGCGGCCACCGACGGATAGCAGCCACGCAACAGCGCGCAACGCGATGCGCCGCACGTCGGAATTTGCACATAGTGGTTCGTAAACACGCGCGAGCTCTTGGCGAACGCGTCGAGTTGCGGTGTCTTGGCATGCTCGACTCCCATCGCCCCCAGATCGCATCGCAAGTCATCGATGGCAATGAGCAATACATTGGGCCTGGGTGAGTCGCCCCGCGCGGCATTGTATAACAGCCCGGCCCACAGAACTGTCGTGAGGGACAAGATCACGGGCGTGTGCAGGCACTTCAGCATGGGTGGTCTCGTTGTGCGACGAAGGCGGCTGGCTTGGATTCTGCTTTAAATCATGAACCGACAAGTTTAGTTAACAACGGTTGACTTTGCTTGCCGTCGATTGCGGGCATCCAGGAAACAGAGCTGTTGATAGAGCATGTCGATTTTAGCAGGCCGGTAGCCCGCCTCGCGGGCGGCTTCTAATGGATTACCAAAGATAGCTTCCACTTCGATCGGTCGACCAGCCAAGTAGTCCAGACGCATGCTACTGTCGTAAGGGACCATGTTACGGGTGTCATCGAGCATCTTGCGAATATCGGACTCGTCGACGGTCGAGCCGCAAGCGATCGCGGCGGCACGCACTTCGTACATCAAGTCTTCAGCCAATTGGCTTGCCGCAGGATCGTTCATCACTTGCTGGGTGTCCGCGTCGAGGGCGACTGAGAGACCATTAAAGGGGATGTTCCAAGCCAGCTTGCGCCAACGGACGGCGGTGAAGTCTGCGGCGGGTTGCATGTCGATCCCAGACCCTTGGAAATCTTCCGCGAGCCTCAGCATTCGCTCGGTGATTTGCCCCGAGTAACTTTCGCTGATTTCGCCAAAGGTGATGCGACCGTAGTCCAAGTGCCGGACATGTCCCGGCCCGGCCTTGTTGCAGCATAAGAAGCAACAGCCGCCGAGGACTTGGTCGGCCCCGACAATGTCCGCCGCCGCTTGTTCAACGCCAAGTCCGTTTTGTAGGACGAGGACCAGCGTTTGAGCATGGCAGACTGACTGCAGGGCGGCAGGGAGTGCCTTGTTGCCCGTTGTCTTCCAAGCCACAATGACGACATCGACCTGCGGCATATCTACAGGATCGGCGTAGATGTGCGGCGTTTGGAGATGAAAATCCCCGAGAATCGTGTCGATCCGCAAGCCATGTTCACGTACGAAGTCGTAGTCGCTCCGCACCAGAAAATGAACTTCGCGTCCAGCCCGTGCGAGCAAGCCGCCGTACAGGCCACCCAGTGCTCCAGTCCCAAGTATCGCGTAGGTCGTCATGTGCTCAGTTTAGCGTATCTCGCGGGAGCTTGCACGGCGATGAGTG
This sequence comes from Pirellulaceae bacterium, assembly GCA_041751975.1. Lineage (GTDB taxonomy): Bacteria > Planctomycetota > Planctomycetia > Pirellulales > Pirellulaceae > Aureliella. Next base: position 86,288 of record JBGSHW010000042.1, on the reverse strand, counting down.
GGCCTTACCGATCGGTGGCCTCGGACAAAGGGCCGTGTTCGACTACGATATCTGCCATGAAACCAACATCCCCCAGCAACGCTGGCACCGACACAGCCATCTCCGCCGCCTACATCTTGTTTCGCTTTACCGGCGAAGACCGTCCGGGCTTGACCGCTGGCATCTCAGAACTGCTCGCACGCTTCGAATGCGCAATCATCGACGTCAGCCAAGCGGTGATACACCAATCGTTGCTACTTGGCATCATGGTGCGTACTCCCGGCGGTGTGAACTGGGAGCAGTTGATAGAGGAGTTGCAGGCCTGCGGCAGCGGGTTGGGTCTGAAGTGCACGCCGAAGCGGATCAGCGACGACGATTATGAAGCATGGGTTAATCGCCAAGGAAAATCGCGTTTCATCTTGACGCTGCTAGCGCGCTCGATATCGGCTGAGCAGTTCCATGCGGTCAGTCGCATGTTGGCGGACCAAGGGCTGAACATCGACGTCATCACGCGGTTGTCGGGCCGACCGCCGCGGATTCCAGCCAGTGCCTTGACGCGGGCCTGTGTTGAGTTCTCGCTCCGAGGAGAACCGCGCGACAGCGCTGCATTGAAGGCCAGCTTGCTCGAACTCTCCGCTCGACTGAACCTGGACTTAGCTTGGCAGCGCGACGATGCTTTTCGCAGGATTCGCCGCGTCGTTGCTTTGGACATGGACTCTACCTTGTTGCAAGCCGAAGTGATCGACGAGCTGGCGAAAGAGGCGGGTGCGGGGGAAGTCGTCAGTGCGATCACGGAGGCCGCCATGCGGGGTGAGCTCGACTTCGACGAATCGCTGCGGCAACGCGTGCAATCGCTGGCGGGCTTGTCCGCAGAGGTATTGCCGAAAGTCGCGGCGCGGTTGCAAGTCACCGAGGGGGCCGAGCTGCTGCTGAGCACGCTCAGGCGATTCGGCTATCGCACCGCCGTTATCTCAGGTGGCTTCACCTACTTTGGTAATTACCTGCAACAACGCCTCGCGATCGACCACGTGTACGCCAACGAGTTGGAGATTGTCGATGGCAAGTTAACAGGGCGAGTGGTGGGGACCATCGTGAACGCGCAGCGCAAAGCCGACTTGCTGGAGCAGCTCGCGCGTGAAGAGGGGGTCGATCGCAAGCAGACCATTGCCATCGGCGACGGTGCAAATGACCTACCCATGCTAGCCCGAGCGGGCTTAGGCATCGCCTTCCACGCCAAGCCGCTGGTGCGTCAAGCCGCTGAGCACCGCGTCTCTACACTTGGACTTGATGCAGTTCTCTATTTGCTCGGTGTCCGCGATCGCGATCTGGTCGTGAACTAATCAGCTGGCACCTTAAGGCGACAGAAACCGCTAACATTACAATACCTTCAGCCAAAGAGCCCTGCGAGTCCGAACCAACTGCTTCTTAATCATCTTTAATTCTGATTGAACCAATGGAAAATGCAGTCGGGAGGGCAGGGTAAGTTCCACGCGTACCACTGGCTTGTTATGCTCAATCGCGGAGCTGACCAAAGTTGCGTATTCTCAATGCGGAGTCATGAACATGCTACAGCTGGCCAAGGCAATTTTTGTAACGGGACTCTTCGCGTCGTTCTCGATGGCTCAAACTCCACCAGCACCAGGCGAAGGGAATGAGGCGTTGCTGAAAAAGCTGGATCGTATCCTAGAGCGGCTTGAAGTGGTTGAGGCACGACTCGATGCAATGGCTGCACAAGCGGAGCGTGCCGTCGGCGATGCGACCAAGACCAGCGGTACGATCTATTATCTCAAGAATATCGACGTCAACACACTCCGTCCGCACCTGCGGATGCTCCGCGACTTGAGCGGTTCGGAAGAGCTGGTGTTCACGGTAGATCAGCGTACCAACTCGATCTCATTTGCTACTACACCCAATAATTTCCGAGAGACGCAGGCGGTGCTTGCCGAGTGGATTGAAAAGGTGGATCTGGCTGCTCCCGATAACGCGGAAACTCAGCCACACAAAACGACGATTGGTGTTCCGGATGAGAAGGAATTGGAGCGTCGCTGGCGACGACTCAAAGAACTTCAAATGAATCCCCCTGGTGATATCGCCCCACCCGGGAAGCGCGGGGCGGAACGTGTTGAGCACGAGGCCGAACTACTGCCACATGACCTCTAGGAGGTTGCTGCGATTGTCGGTCCAAATGATCGGTTTGCCAGCAGGCGGTAAACTGTCCCGTGGCGGTAGCTGTTGAAACGCCTGCACGCTGTCTGCCGAGCGGGCGAGAATTGCCCAAGTGGCGGCCTTGGCGGCGTATGCGTCATTGGCTTGCGATTCGACAATCACGTACTGCAGACCACACTGTGCCGCTAAACCGGAGATAACCGGTTTGAGGTTGAAATGCAGATTGGAGATATGGCAAGCCAACACGCCATCGTCGCGAAGGTGCTTGAGGTACACTTCGATCGCTTCGCGTGTCAACAAGTGGACAGGAATTGCATCGCCTGAAAAGGCATCGAGCACCAGCACATCAAACGCTTGCGGCGCTTCGAACTCAAGCGATAGCCGGGCATCGCCGGTGATGATGACTTGTTCGGCCGCAGAATCGCGCAGGAAGCTGAACTGTTGCTTGGCGGCGTCAATAACGGCCGGATTGATTTCGTACATGCGGATGCGATCACCAACTTGACCATAAGCGGCCAAAGTACCGACTCCCAGTCCCACGATGCCGATGTGCCGCGGTTGATCGGTGCGGTGTTGTCGGAGTACTTGGCCAATCCCAGAGATCTCGGTGAAGTAGGCAGTGGCTATGCGTTGCTTGTCCGTACTCACAAACTGCGAACCATGCGTAATGCGACCGTGTGCCAGTTCAAGCATGAGTTCGTCGGTGGGCGCGTACTTCACCTGCTGGACCTTGAGAATCCCGTAGAAGTTGCGTCCGACCGAGAGTGCGGAGGCGTCGTGACGTCCCACTTGCGATAACAGACCGAGCAATAGCCCTACGACTGTCACCATGGCTACCGGTTGCGTCCAGGCGGGAATTGGCCAAGTTGCACCGTCTTCTCGCAAGCGAACAAGCAAGCCGAGAATCAAGAAGCTGAGGATTCCGAAATGGAGTTCGTTGTAGGAGACGAATAGGATGGGGGACACGATACCAACAAACAAGCCACCCGCTGCTCCACCAGCAGAGATCGTGAGGAAGTAGCCGGTCAAGAAACGGGGGTGGGGTTTCAAAGCGGCCAACTCACCGTGGCAGACCATGCAACAGCTAAACATCATGCCGAAGTAGATCGCAACTTGCAAACCGATCGGCACGTACGAACCGCGTGTCACCAGCCAGACGGCGGCGGTGAGTAGCGTGATGGCGGCCACGCCAAAGATCTTTCGCGAGTACCAGCGATCGCTATCGAAGCAGAGAATAAAGGTGATCAAATACAGGGCCAGTGGCAACACCCATAGAAACGGAACCACCGCCACATCCAAACAAACCTGATTGGTGGTCGACAGGAGTAAAATCGAAGCCGTCATGGCCAGTCCAAACCACAACCCCGTTAGGCTCCAACTGGGAATGGCCGGAGCTGAATCTGGTGACGCGATGGTTGCTTTCAGCGGCGAACTTGTCAACGCACTGGACCCAAGCGTAGCTTCAGGGCGCGCCGGTAGCATACGGACCATCCACCAACCGGCGACAATGCAGATACCTGCAAAGCCAACAAACAGCCATGACCAGACGGAGGCCTGCGAATCGGTCGACAAACTGGGCTCGACCAAGAAGGGATAGGACAAGAGCGCGAGCAAAGATCCGATGTTGGAAAGAGAGTAGAGGCGGTAGGGGGACTGCGCGACGTGACTGCGGCTGAACCAACCTTGCACCAACGGACTGGTGGAAGAGAGGATGAAGTAGGGGAGTCCAATCGTCGCGGCCAAGAGGCAGATGATATGCAGCGTCGGTGCGTCACTGCCGGTCGGCTTCCAACGCTCATCGGGTGTGATGGGGAGGGCAATCAGGGCCAAGACCAGCAAGCCGCTGTGCAACCAAGTCTGTTGCCGTGGGGTCAGGAACCGGGTGGTGAGGTGGGCGTAGGCGTAGCCACCAAACAGCAACAACTGAAAAACCAGCATGCACGTAGTCCACACCGCTGGCGAACCACCGAACCATGGCAGAACGCATTTTCCAATCAGCGGTTGCACTTGAAACAGCAGAAAGGCAGACAAGAAGATTACGATTGCGTAAGTGAACGCGAGTCCTCGGGACGCTGGCGGCTGCATGGGATAACTGCTGCAAATAGGAGCGTGTTGGAGCATAAGTAATGCGCGACGGGTGAGTTAAAACTGCGGAACTTCAACCCAATTCGCCCCCTACCGTAGCTCTCACCAAGGGCTCGGGAGTAAATTTTTGGAGATTGCCAGCGTGCTATATAACCCACCGGGGCAAGCCGCAACGGTTGTGCCGACTGTGCGCCATAGTAGTGGACCGCTCCGCCGGTCCAACTCCCAAAACAACTATGGACCGCTCCGCCGGTCCAACTCCCAAAACACAAAACATCAATTAAGCTACAGCGTCCCACCGCCAGGCCATTCGACGACTGCAGCCCCCGTGTCCCCCAACCGCAGCCGACATCCAGAGCCGCTGATGGCCCCAAAAAAAGGTTAAACCACTCCAACCCCACAGAGCTCTCGTCGAACGAGTAGAATAGGTGGACCGCCGTTGGTTGGCTGTGCCAGCCCTTTATGGCTACGCCTTACCGGCCACAACGCTAGGGCTGAGTCATTTGATAAACTGATACCTTTGGCAAAGTCGTCGACTGGCTGACTGCGAGCGGTGTGAGGCATCTTCAATCCATGGAGTTATAAGAATGGAACCGAGACTTCATCAGAAGTTAGCCGCCGTGGCTCGGCGCGCGGCGTGGATGCGACTTGGGTTGAGTCTCACTGCAGTTTGGATAGCTGGCGCTTTGACTGGTCTGGCATTGACGTGGGCTGCACGTAGCGGCACGAACCTGCCGCCGGAAACGCCGTGGTGGTGGTTGGGAGGCATCGGAGTGCTTGCCGTCATCACGATTGCCTTCAGTGCCGCTCGCCGGTTTGATCTTAGCCGCACCGCGCAACGCATCGAAGATCGCTTTCCGTCGCTCAATCAATCGTTGCTCACCGCCGCCGGGCTGCGTCCGCAAGCCACCGGTGAAACCACGCTCGCTGGCACGGCGCGAACTTCCTACAGTTATCTTCAAAGAAGTGTCATCAGCGATGCCATACGGCACGACACGGCTTACGGCTGGAAGTCGCTTGTATCGTCGACTCAAATGTCGCTGGCATGGCTAGCCAACGTGCCTGCACTGGTCTGCATGCTGCTAATTGGCAACGCCATGTGGAGCAATCCACCAGCGCCCCCTGCCGCTGTCGCCAGCGCGACGACCTCCAACCAATTAACGCCGCCCTTGGTTGCTCCTGGAGATACCGAGATCGAGCGGGGTAGCAGTTTAATTGTCACCGCCCGCTTCAACGATCGACTGCCCGATGAAGTCAGTTTGCTGCGGAAGACCACCAACAGCTCTGAGGAAACGCGGCTCACGATGCGTCGTTCGCTGAACGATCCGATCTTTGCCGCATACCTGAACGATGTGCGTGAGCCCCTCAGCTATCGCATCGAATACGATTCGGCGACCACCCAAGCCTATCAAGTGGATGTGTTCGAGTATCCAGCACTGGTACGAGCCGATGCGGTTCTGGATTATCCGATGTACACGCAACTGGAACAAAAAACAATTGTTGATACCCGCCGTGTGACCGCTGCTGCTGGAACAAAATTAACATGGCAATTGCATTTGAATAAACCGGTCGCTGCGGCTGAACTTGTGGCCGAAGGGGAAGAGCCGATTGCCATCGCGGTCGACGCACAGTTGTCGATGCTCTCAACCACGCTGGAACTGACCGCCACCAAGGCATGGAGTTTGAAGCTCCGCGACGCTCAAGGGCGCGAGAATCCAGTCAACATCGAATTGCGGGCGAAAGTGCTCCCCAATATTCCTCCGCGAATTCAGCTGACAAGCGGCGGGGATGCCCAGGTTTCGCCGATCGAAGAGTTCTCGGTGGCTGCAAAGATCAATGACGATTTTGTGCTGGGCAATTACGGCCTCGCCTATCAACTGGCCGGTGGCGAATTGATTCAAGTTGAGGCGAACCCCGAGGGGACTCAGACGAAGAACGTGGAGCTCAAGGAGCTGATCAACTTCGAAGATCTGGCTGCCGAACCGGGGCAATTGTTGTCTTACTATGTGTGGGCAGAGGATCTGGACGAAACCGGTCAACCGCGCCAAATCGTCAGCGACATCTTCTTTGCCGAAGTGCGTCCGTTTGATGAGATCTTTCGGCAAGGGCAACAACCGACGGCGGAAGAGCAGCAACAGCAACAACAGCAGCAACAACAACAGCCTGGCAATGAAGAGACTGAGGAACTGCTCGAGTTGCAAAAGCAGATTATCGTTGGGAGCTGGAACGTGATGCGGCTAGCCCGCGGCGACAAACTCCCTGAGTTATCGACCGACGATGTCAAGCTGTTGGCGGAATCCCAAATGGAGGCGCTGAGTCTGCTGGCTGAAAAAGCCCAGGAGGCCGATGTGCCCGGTGCGGATGCGATCATCGAATCCGCCAGCACCCACATGCAACAAGCCAATGAACGGCTGGAGGCGGTCGCTAAATCGCTCTCCAAATCGGAACTGATGCCTGCCATCTCGTCGGAACAAAGTGCCTACCAAGAACTGCTGCGTTTGCAAAGTCGTGAATTCGAGGTGGTGCAATCGCAACAGCAACAACAGCAACAGAGTTCGCAGCGACAAGCGAGCGCCCGGCAACAACAACTCGATCAACTGCGGCTGGAAAATCAAGAGAATCGTTACGAAAATGAACGGCTGGCACAGACCGAGGAAGAACAGGAGCAGAGCGAGATTCGCCAAGTCATCAGTCGTCTGCGCGAGTTAGCAGCCCGACAAGAAGACATTAACAAGCAACTGCGTGAGATCGAAGCGGCCTTGCAAGCCGCCGAGACCGAGCAGGAGCGCGAGGAACTCGAGCGTCAACTGCAGCGACTCCGCGAACAACAGCAGCAGATGTTGCAAGATACCGATGAACTGCAGGAGCGGATGGAAGAGCAAGCGGGGCAAGCCATGCAGGAGTCTCAAGCGCAATTGGAGGAAGCTCGAGAGAACCTGCAAAAGTCAAGCGAAGCATTGCAACAACGGGACACAAGTCAAGCGCTGTCCGCAGGCACGCGCGCGGAAGAGGAACTCAAGGAATTGCAAGACGATGTGCGGCAACAGGCGGCCAACCGGTTCTCCGAGCAGATGCAGGAAATGCGAAGTGACGCGCAAGAACTGGAACAACGCCAACGCGAGATCGTCGAACAAATGAGTGGTCGCGAGGAAAGTGCCTCGCCCGGATTGCGCGGCTCAGAGGAGGAGCAGAATACCGGTGAGCAACTCAAACAGCAACGTGCCGAGTTGAACGAACTGCTCGAGGCCATGCAGGGGACGATCGAACAGTCCGAGGATGCTGAGCCCCTGTTGGCTCAAAAACTGTACGACGGGTATCAACGTACGCAACAAGAAAAGGCCGCCGAACGGCTGGAGGTGACCGAGCGACTACTGGAACGCAACTTGGAACCGCAAGCCCGTCAGTTGGCTGAAGCCTCAGTTAATGACTTAAGCCAACTGCGCGAAGACATTGACGCAGCCGCCGAAGCAGTACTCGGTAGCGAGTTGGACTCCGTCCGCCGCGCCCTAACGCAGCTCGATGCGCTGAGTGAAGAGTTGGATCAAGAAATTGCCGATGCCACCGGCGGACGCCTAGCGCAGTCCGACGCCGAAAGCCAGCCAGACGAAGCCGAATCAACCCAGCGCGAATCCACCGAAGGTCAACCCGGTCAACAAGATCAACCCGGTCAACAAGATCAACCCGGTCAACCCGGTCAACCAAATCAACAACAACAACAACAACCCGGCGAACAACAACCCGGCGAACCACAACCCGGCGAACCACAACCCGGTCAACCACAACCCGGCGAACCACAACCCGGCGAACCACAACCCGGTCAACCACAACCCGGTCAACCACAACCCGGTCAACCACAACCCGGTCAACCACAACCCGGCCAACCACAACCCGGCCAACCACAACCCGGCCAACCACAACCCAGTCAACCACAACCCGGTCAACAACCCGGCGAACCACAACCCGGTGGGGATCGCACGTCGCCAACAACCCCGGGTGGGCTGGCGCGTTCGATTGCCGAGCGGATGGGGGGTGGTAGCGACCAAGAGGCCGAGCGGCGGGCGGCACCGTTGACCGGCGAAGGTTACACCGACTGGTCCGATCGACTCCGCGACGTGGAAGAGCTTGTGTCGGATCCTGAACTTCGCTGGGAGGCGACGCAGATTCGGCAGCGGGCGCGGGAGGTTCGCGCGGATGTCAATCGGCACTCAGCCGCTCCGCAATGGGATGATGTTGAGAAAATGATAGCCAAGCCGCTGCGCGAGTTGAAGCGCAAGGTCTCGGATGAATTGCTACGGAGGGCGGCGAGCAAGACCGAGATTGTACCGGTGGATCGCGATCCGGTACCGAGTGTCTACAGCCGCAGTGTCCGCGAATACTACGAGAACTTAGGGAGTGGCCGCTAGTGCTCGATACATTATTTTCGACTGACAGCATTGTGCTGGGCGCCCGCGACTGGTTGGTCATCGCCAGTGCGCTGGCGGTGTGCGTGGCTGCCTTGGCGGTTTGGAGTTACGCGAAACGCAGCCAGTTGTCCGGTCTGCGCTATGTAACGGCTTTGCTGAAGATCGTGGCGGTGGCAGCGCTGGCCTTTTGTTTGTTGGAGCCGATGCAACGTTCGGAGCGACCGCGTCCCGGTGCGAACTTGATGGCCTTGGTGGTTGACAACAGTCGCAGTATGGAGATCCATCCGCCGGGCGAGCCGCAATCGAGGCTCGATCGCTTGCGTCCACAATTGCCGACCGATTCGGTTTGGCAAGCGCGCTTGGCGCAAGACTTCGATGTCCGTCGCTATGCCTTTGACGATCGCGTGCGTGCGGTCAATGACTTAAGTGAACTTGAGTTTCAGGGGAACAACTCATCTTTGGTAGGCACGATCGAAACGTTGCAAGTGCGGTTTGCGGCGCGGCCGGTTGCTGGCCTAGTTCTGTTCAGCGATGGTTTGGCGACCGATGACTTGCAATCACTTGTGGCGCAGCAAACCTTTCCGTTTCCAATTTATCCCGTTGTGGATGATTCTGAGTCGAAAATAAAAGATATATGGGTCAAGAGTACGAGCGTGAGCGTGTCATCGTTCGAGCTGGCTCCGGTGACGATCGAAGTGACGGTCGCTGCGCGGGGGGTGGCGTCGACCAACATCGCTGTCCGCTTGATCGATGCGGCGGGTGAAACGGTGGACAAACAGTTGTTGGATTGCAATGCAGAGGAGTTTGAGGGTCGAGTTCGCTTTCAATACCAACCGAAAACAGCCGGGATCCAGTTCGTCACCGTGCGTGCGATGCTTGCCAACGAAGATCGCGAGGGTGGGGCTGCGGAGAGCCGGGTCGAAGCCACGGTCGCCAACAATTCCCGGTTGTTGGCGGTTGATCGTGGCGGTGGACCGTTTCGCATCCTTTACATGGCCGGACGCCCAAATTGGGAATTCAAGTTTATTCGACGAGCGTTGGAGGAAGATATCGAAATCGAGCTGTCAGCTTTGTTGCGCATTGCGAACAAAGAAATGAAGTTTGTGTTCGGTGACAAAGCGGTTGACGGCACGAATCGACTGATGGCCGGGTTCAACGAAGACACGGAAACCGCTGAGCAATACGACGAATCGATTTTGATTTCGATTGGCAAGGCGGTCAACGACAATCCCAAGCCCACTTTCCCGGCCACCGAAGAAGAATTGTTTGCTTTTCATGCCATCATCCTCGATGACATCGAAGCCAGCTTTTTTACGCAGAGTCAAATGCTGTTACTCCGCGAGTTCGTGGCGGCCCGCGGTGGAGGGCTGATGATGCTGGGTGGTCAGGAGAGCTTTCTGGGTGGTGGCTACGGCGATACACCCCTGGGCGATGTCATGCCGGTCTACCTCAGCGGAAGCGAGCAGCAGAACGAGAAGGACCAGCCGGTGCGTTACGAGCTGTCGCGTGAGGGTTCGTTGGAACCCTGGTTGCGCTTGCGAGCCAATCAGAGCGACGAAAAGCAGCGGGTCGAGCAGATGCCGGATTTCTTGACCTGGAACAGTGTGGCAGGTGCCAAGCCAGGAGCGGCGGTGCTAGCCGAGCTGACGACACCCTTCGGAAACTTGCCCGGGTTGGTCACGCAGCGGTTTGGACGCGGACGTTCGCTAGCGCTGCTGGTGGGCGATTTCTGGCGCTGGAGCTTGCGACGTGCTACCGAAGAGACCGACGATTTGGCACAAAGTTGGCGACAAATGGCGAGGTGGTTGACCAACGACGTACCCAAACGAGTGCAGGTCGAAGTGAGTTCGCCCAGTTCCGCGTTGCTACCCCATCGCTTAACGATCACGGTTCGCGACGCCGCCTTCAAGCCGTTGGATAACGCAACGATCGAGCTGAGTATCACCGAGCCCGATGGAAAACAAGTCACGGCCACGGCTATCCCCGATGCCACTCGACCCGGAACTTACCTCGCCGAGTACTGGTCGCAGCATGACGGTGGCTATCTCTGTCTCATCGAGGCCACGAGCCCTGAGGGTGAGCCACTCGATCCGCTTCGCACCGGTTGGACGGCTCAGCCTAGTGCCAATGAGTTTGTCAGACTTGAAACCAACCGAGAGCTTCTGCAGCAGCTGGCGGAACGTTCCGGCGGTGAACTGGTGCAACTCGACAATTTAGAATCATTCGCGGCCAGCCTACCCGCTCGCAAGGTTCCGATTTCCGAATTGCGGGTTGAGCCGCTGTGGCACCGCCCTTGGTTGGTGCTGTTTGCGCTGAGCTGCCTGTGCATTGAGTGGGGACTGCGACGTTGGAAGGGACTACCGTAATGCACATTGCAACAACTGTTCGTACGCTTAGGCATCGTCTCAAAATAAGTTATCGATTTAGATTCCCCTCACACCTCCCTCTCCCCTGCAATTCTCGCTGCGCGAGGCAGTGGCGAGGGACCTGGAACCGGCAACCTATTTTAAGACGAGTCCTTAGTTATCTGTCACGCGGCCTGAGTTTGATAATGGCAGGTTTTTCTTTGGCGTTGGCCGCAGCTGCGGAGGATGCCAGCCCTGCGTCCGGTTCGCCGCAAGCTGGCCGCGAAAAATTGATTGTCGTGATCGGCGCTGCAGGGGCTGACGAGTTTTCGGGAGAATTTGTGGCTTGGGGGGAGTCCTGGAGGGAGTTAGGTGAGCACAACCAATGGGAAACGCTGATCGTGCACGAGCCAAAGGGGCCAGATCAAACGCCGTTGCAGCAGCTGCAACAAGCGCTTGCCACACACGCCGATCGGACCGAGCGTGTGTGGATCGTGATGCTCGGGCATGGAACCTACACCAACGCTGTCGCCAAATTTAATTTGCTGGGGCCAGACGTTTCAAGCAGCGATCTGAAGAGCTGGTTGCAGCCGCTGCGGAGCGAAGTGGTCGTCGTCAACTGTTCGTCCGCCAGTGCCCCATTCTTGCCGGAACTATCGGGTGTCCGCAGAATTGTCATCACGGCTACCCGCAGCGGTAGTGAGATTAACTTCTCCAGGTTCGGCAAGTACTTTGCTGAGAGCCTCCGCGATTTATCGGTTGACATCGACCATGACCAAAGTGTCTCGCTGCTGGAAGCTTTCCTGGCGGCCAGCGCTAAGACCGAAAAATTTTATCGGGACGACGCGCGGCTCACCTCCGAGCACGCCTTGCTCGATGACAATTCCGATCGCGTTGGCACGTCGGCAGATTTTTACCAGGGCCTGAGACCGCTGAAGAGTGCCAAGGAAGGTCAGGCCATAGATGGAGCGGTCGCGGCCAAAGTGATTCTATTTGCCTCCAGCGAGGCCACAGTCTTTCCGCCGGAACTGTCGGCGCAGCGGTCCGCTGTGGAGAAGGCGATCGAAGAACTGCGCGGCCGCAAATCCCTCATGGATAGCGTGAGCTATTACAACGCCTTGGAACAACTCATGCTTCAACTGTCGCAACTCTACGCCGAAGCGGAAGCGTTAACCGAAGCAGCATTGCCCACCGAAGTTCAAACGGAAGCGGCAGCGGGCCTTTAATTGTATTGCTGTGATTGAATCGCTCTGATCGAACACGTAAGCCGCCAGCTCGAACCGGTTTTCAATTCCTTGGTTCGCGCGGCGGCTAACAATGAGCGGCTAACAATGAGCGGCTGCTTGATCGGAGGACTCAAAGCGACCTGCTTAACGGCGAATGGGGCTGTCGTTTAGTGGTGGCAAGGCGATTTGGTCGATGCCAGTGGAACCGCCAGTAGCTTGTGGGAAACTTGGAAGTTCGGGCAAGGTACCATAAGTTGCTTGATTGGTTGACTTGCCTGGCGTGGTTGTCGCTGTGGCCTGCGCTTTAGGCTGGCCTGTCGCGGCTTCTATAGTGGCTTCCAACGATCCGGCATCTTCGAAGTCGAGTACTACGGATTCCTCAGTACCGGTCAGCGATACGACCATACCTGAGATCCTCCAACCTTCCGATTCCTTGTGCACTTCGCACACGATATCGATGGAAACCTCTGGTTCGCCCGCTTGTGCTGGTTCGGTCCAAATGCATTCGACGAGGGCTACGTCGGTTGAATCGCTGTAGGGGAACGACAAGCGTCCAATTTTAAATTGACCTTCGGGTGTTCCGAGCGGTTGGAGAACGCGGTTCGTCTTGGCGATCTCCTCACGCGACTTGGCGGTCAGCACGGCGTTGGCGGCAGTTTCATCACCACGACGGAGACTGTCTAGGAAGATCGCGACCGCTTGAGCTGGTTCGGTACCAGCGCCATCGACGACAATGGGTTGCGCAGCTGTTGCGGCGGTCGCTTGGTTACTTGTACTTGCAGCAGCACCGGTGGGTGCCGCTGTGTTATCTGCCGTGGTGGTCGAGTTGCCGCCGCAACCAACCGCAAACGGTAGGCTGAGAGCAGCGATGGTGAGGCAATGGAGTGCGTATTTGCGTTTCATATTCTGGTGTCCTAAGGGTAGGTTGGGCCAGGACTTTGTGGCCAAGCTTTAAGTCTTGAATAGTGAATTGGTCGCTGCTGGGTCAACAGCATTTATGGATTGTGAATTAGCGAGTGCTCTTTGAAGCGTGATGCAGTGGCCTGTGTAGTTTCATTTCGGGTGCGTCAGCCTCAGGAGGCTTTCGGCTCCAACTCACCAATGGCATCGCTGAGTGGACGGCTGCCGGGGATGTCTTCGGGCCAACGTGTCCAGATGGGAGTCCGCTTCATGATCCGTTCACGCAATTGTTCGGTCGCTTCATCCCGCTTTTTACGAGAAAGCGTTTTGCGGATTTCACTTTGCGAAATTGCCAAGTCTTTGATATGGGCTGCTTCGCGTTCCAAAACTTCGATAATGTGGTAGCCCAAGTCATCCTCGATGATCTGGCTGAGCTTGCGTGGGTCCACTGAAAAGATTGCTTCGTCAAGCTGCTGTGACTTAAGGCTGCCTTGGCTCGTCCAATCGAAAACACCCCCTTGATCTGCGGTGAAGCCGTGGGAGGATTGTTTGGCAACGGCTTCAAACGACTTACCACCGAGATAAATCTCGTTGCCCATCGTCAGAATGGCTTGTTGGGCCTCGGTCCGCGTTGGGTATTTGTCGAAGCGGGCGGTCAATTGCCGCCATCGCGCCTTGGCAGGTACTTCCCAATTTTCGCGATGTTCTTGGTAGTAGCGGATGATATCATCCCGGTCGATTTCGTATTCCTCGGGAATGTATTTTTGCTCGACCTGGCCAGACAGAACCTGCTCAATGAACTGCGACTGCAAGGTGCGAAGCGACATCGATTTCTCGCGCAGTTTGGATTCGAGTTCCCGCTCATCCTTGGCGTCGTATTTTTTAAGTAGGTTCGGTACTTGTTTCTCGAAGAAGATCTTCCCGGCTTTGGTGACCACTTGTTTCCGCGTGTCTTCGAATTCTTTGGGAGACCCGTTGCCTACCATGTCTCGAAAGAATTCTAGATACATAGCTTTTACTTCGACGTACTGGGGCAGCACCTGCCGCGTTAGTAGAGCCCGTAGTTGAGCCTCTTGCTCCTCGTTGGCAATTTTTTCTCGATTTTGTTCGATGATTGGCTGGACGAAGACGTTCATATCACCAGCCAAAACATGTTCACTTCCGACAACAGCCACCAGTTCTCCCGATTGGAACTGAACTAATTTGGGTTCCTGTGGTTTCGTTGGTTCAAATCCGAACGCGCCGGCAGCTTGCTGCGCATCCACACTCGCCTGGCGAAAAGGACTTTCTGCCGGGAGCCTCGGTCTAACGGGTTCGGTTGCCGTCAAATTGCCAAGATCTGGCAAGTCAGCCGGAGGCGCAGGAAGATCCGCAAAATTTGGCAACGGGGGAAGATCAGCCGTGCCGCTCGGAAAGTTCAGCGGATCGGATGAGAGGATGGAAGGGGGATCGGATAGCTCAATGCCACTTAACGTGCCCTGACTAGGCAGGTTGTTCAAGTTATTCGTTGGTGCCGCAAATGTTGGCTCTGCTGCTGAACTGAGCGGCTGTGTTTGCGACTGTGTTTGCGACTGTGTTTGCGACTGCGGCTGGCCGGGCGCTGCGCCTGCCGGCGGTGGCGGAATCGCGACCAGTCGTCGCACGGGTTTCTCTTGCGGGCGCGGTCCCGACTGCGGCAAAGTAAACGTGTTTTGAGAAGGAATTGAGCTCTGTGCCTTAGTCATCACAAGTGTCGGGAGTGGCGTGGGGCGGGCGGGAGCCGTTTCCCAAAGTGTCTGTGCCTGTGCACTCGAAGACGCAACTGCAAATCCGAGCAATGCGATGGCCGCATCGGTCCGATGCCAAAATGGGCGAGGTTGAATTAACACAGCTTCGAACTCTCTCAATGGTCTCGCGTCAGTGCCAACTCCACAATCTTGGAATCGCACGACTGGAATGGAACTCCGCACGGTTGCATTCGTCTGTGACCGATTCCGGCAGAGAAATCAAGAGCAATTTCTATTGCAGGCTTTTTCAAACAACTGACGAGTTGTGTGGTTTGCCTCTGTTCAAACGCTGGGCTGGGACTGGACTCATCTTCGTACTTTTACTCCTGGGTGAAAAATTTGTTGAACATGTAATTGACTACGCTGAATGCATTGTGTACTATGTAGCTAGTGAACCAGTTAGGCAGCTTGCTAGGTCAGGGGACTCGGCTATGTTTTTCACGATCGATGCCAGCAACGGTGTGGCAATCTACGAGCAGATTGTGCGGCAAGTGCAATTCGCGATCGCAGAAGAGGCGTTGCGCCCAGGGCAACTTCTTCCCAGTGCACGGACGTTGAGTGTGGAGTTGGCGGTCAATCCGAACACCGTTGTGCGGGCGTTTCAGCAATTGCAGAGTGAAGGTTTTTTGGAAACGGTCCGCGGTCGCGGTCTGGCGGTCTGCGCGGGGGCCACCGAACGTTGCAAGAAATCGCGGCGAGCGCTGATCACTGATCGCCTCCGCTCGGCTCTGACCGAAGCACTGCACGGGGGGCTAAGCATCGAGGAAATCAACGCGGTCGTCTCTGAACAACTGGTTGAACTGTCCGGCAAGGTGGCGTTGGTCAGCTCGACGGCTGACGCGAACACAACAGCCGACACGAACACGACAGCACCCGCTCCCGCGACTTAAAGGGGGACTGGTGTTAACACGCCCGATACATGCCGCTTGACGGCAGTCGGGGCGACTGAGGGCAAGCAGCGTGACTCGAACCGATGTCATGCTTCGGAAAACAATTCTTATCCAATGCGAGGGCGAACAATGAGCAACTGTATTTCGGCCGCGGGGCTCAAAATGCACTTTAGTGGCTGTGACGCGTTGCAGGGGGTCGATCTGGAAGTGCCGGTCGGTTCCGTGTTCGCGCTGCTTGGCGAAAACGGTGCCGGCAAGACGACGTTGATCCGGATTCTGACCGGTTTCCTCAAACCGTCATCGGGCGACTGTCGGGTGTGTGGCTTGGACCCGGCCAGCGATGCCTTGGAAATCCGGCGACGGGTGGGCTACGTGTCCGACGCACCCGCACTTTACGATTGGATGCGGGTCGACGAGATCGGCTGGTTTGCTTCGTCTTTCTACGACGAGCTGTTTCTCGAACGCTATCGCGAACTGGTGGCCCGGTATGCGCTGCCAGCGACGCGCAAGCTGCGGCACTTGAGCAAAGGGCAGCGGGCCAAGGTGGCGTTGGCGTTGGCGGTGGCACCCGACCCTGAGTTGTTGATCTTGGACGAACCGACTTCCGGCCTTGACCCGTTGGTGCGCCGCGAGTTCTTGGAGAGTATGGTCGATCGCGCGGCGGCCGGTAGAACGGTGCTGCTGTCGAGTCATCAGATCTCCGAAGTGGAGCGCGTGGCCGATCGGGTTGCGATCCTGCGCGGTGGCCGAGTGCAATTGGTCGAGGGTATGGCGGAGTTGAAGGATACGGCGAGCGAAGTAACGATCACGTTGGTCGATCCGTTGACCGCGCTGCCGGTCATGCAAGCACCGACGCAGGTGTTGAGCGAGCAGATCGAGGGGCGTCAACGCAGGTGGATCGCTCGCAACTTTGGCGAAGAGCAACAGAGTGAACTCGAGGCGTTGCCGGGGGTATTGTCGGTTCGCACACGGCCAGCCACCTTGGATGAATTGTTTGTGGCTTGCACCCGCGGCGAGGCTCCGAGCCACTCCGCTGAGCCGTTTATGACGGGCAAACGCACGGCATCCGAGCGGCAGGCATCGTAGTTGAAATCGTATTCGGCGACCATTTTCGACATCTTCGGTTCAAAAAAATCTTCTTGCGTTGGAGTTCTCCCCGATGAATCGCAATCTGGTGATCAAGCGCCTGTGGTGGAAAGAGCTGCAGCAGTTGTGGCCGTTGGTGCTGTTGCTGCTGATAATCGGCGGTGGGCTGCAAGCGCTGTTTGCGATCGTTCCCACTTCTTACGACGCGTGGAATCACACGCTCATCTTCGTCGGCTTGCCCGGTTTGTTTGCGGTGGGGGCGGGGGCGTTGATCGTTGGCCAGGAGAAAGAGTTGCGGACGTTGCAGTGGTTGAGTTCGCTCCCCATTTCAGCTCATAACATTTTGTCGATCAAATTGTTGGTGGGTTTGGCGGGGCTGGTCTTCGTGTGGATCGCAAGTTGGTTGATCGCCGGCGGAACCGGTGACTGGCCCACGACTGCCTTGCGCGACATCGAAGTTCTGCCGTTTGTCGTGCATTCGTTTTTCGTGTTGTCGGTTGGCTATGCGACCGCGTGGCGACTGAAGTCGTCATTCGTCAGCTTACTGTTGTTGATTCCATTGGCAGGGTTGCCATTGCTGCTGGCCAACCTGCAGGCCTTTTCGTTTGGACGAGCGCAACAACCGGAGTACATAAATTTTTGGATGATGATTTACTCGGGGCTGTTCGGGATCGCGTTCTTGTGGTGGGGTTATCGCATGGGGCTCCGGCACTTGGGCCCGCAGGCCGGAATGCCTTGGGTGGCGCAAGCGTCCGGGCAAGCTTCCGTGGCGACCCTTCCGTTTCGACGGCAGCGCACGACGCCGTTTGCAGCGCTCGTCTGGCAATTTGCCATGCAAAATCGGGTCGCGCTGCTGGGACTAACCGCAGTTTGGTTGCTCGTCGCATTGGCCGCCTCCGTCGATCCAACATCTGAGCAAATTGTCTTCTTCGGAGCGCTCGTCGGTTCGCTGGCGTGCAGTTGGTTGGGGATGTCGGTTTTTCAAAGCGACTCGCATGATCGCCGTGCCATGTTCTTGGCGGATCGCGGTGTAGCGCCGTGGAAGGTGTGGGTGACGCGGCAAGTGCTACCACTCGCGTGTGTCTTGCTGGGACTGGGAGTCTTGGCAGTGATGCTACCGCCGGAGTTCGGTTGGATGAATTGGGTCGCATCGATCGCCGTGGCACTGTTCGCCTGCTCGCAGTTCTGCGCGCAGGTAATCCGCAGTCCGATCGTGGGGGCCATTGTGGCTCCGCTGATTTCTGCTGGCTTTGTCTATTTTTTGGGGGTGACTCTGATCTTTTTGTTCTCCTCCCCGTGGCTCGTCGGTCTATCGGTGGCCGTACTGTGGCTGGGGACGTTGTGGATGACGCGGCGATGGATGGATGGTCGCAGCGACTGGCGGGGGTGGCTGTCGTACTTGGGAATGTTTGCCCTTGCTTCCCTACTGCCGATGCTACCGTTCCTAAGTTTTTGGGCCACCAAGCCACGCATTTCCAGTGCAGAGCGCCAACGGTTGCAGCTGGTCCAACAGGGAAGCTACACGATTTTGCCCGTTGAGATGGTGGATCCCCTGCCGCGCCCATCCGAGGCCGATGTGCACGTCGATGTTCAAGCAGTTGATTCAACAGAAACCGGACAAGAAACCGGAGATCCCCCCCCGCGCCCAATGGCGAATGACGGGGATCCGGAGCAGCTGACGCCATTTCAGATGTCCGATTGGATCGAACGGCTGGAAGCGGTGCAGCGGCAATTCGGTGAAGTACAACAAGGTGTTCCGCATGGCAGTATTCAACGCGGATTGCTTCCACGCTTGGTACTGACCCGCATGCATCTGCAGCGCGGTGCTGCGGCATCGCCAGCTGGAGCAACAACGGATGAGGCTGAGCGGGCTGATGAGACGAATGCCAGCGATGAGACGAATTCAAATGACGAGACGAATTCAAATGACGAGACCGCCGAGCTGCTTCGCGGTTATCGCTTGACCGTGGAGGTGATGCTCGAGACATGTGTTCGATTACGGCAGAGTTCGAAATTGCCCGACCAGTTTTCCGCCGATCACATGCAGATGGGACTCTTAGCCGAGTTGCAAGTGGAGGAGACAAACGCGTATCTCGGTCCTGCTTTGTTTGAACGTGTTCGTGCCCAATTGTCGGACCAGGCAGCGCGTGATTCGGGGCGGCGGAATGCCATCGTCGCAAGCTGGAGTCAGCTTACGATCGCTGACGTGTACTACACCTTTGGCTACACCCCTGAGATGTCAGGGAATCCCTTTGGACGCGAGTCTTGGGAGTTGTGGAGCAAGTTCGACGTGGTTGCAAGTCATTTTCTGCAGCTGGTTGACGCGCAGCCATCGGAGCGGCCCGCTCTGCGGCAGCGGATGATCGAGCAGTTTGGAGAGTTCGAGATATTTTCCCCGCAAGTGCCCTACCTGCTGACTGCGGAGGGGAAAATGCAATTTTTATACGGAGAGTTGTCCTACTCTCGCGGCACCGCGTCGGCTTGGTATGGCGCGTGGGAGCAGCAGGCGGCCGACTTGGCTCCGAGCCAATGAAACGAAATGAGTTGAGGTTGTCATTCGCCCACGTTTGATGGTGGTTCCGCTCAAACACTATTCCATTACAGATGAATGCAGATTAACTATGAATACTCACTTGTCTCCAGAGAAACCCACTCGCCGCAGCCGCTTAACGTGGTTGGCTTATACCAGCGTCATTCCCATTGTCGTGGGCTTATGGGCTGGGGGAAGTTACCTGATCGACCAGCGCGTGGCTGCACGGCAGTTGGCCGAGTATCTGCGAGACCATCACGCGGATGATGTGTGGTTGGAGAAGCGTTACCGCGAAACGACGGAAACCGCTGGCACGGCGGCGTGGAGTCAGATCCTGATGCTGTGCGACACACCCAAGGGCTGGGACGAAAACCAGTTGCCAGTCCTTGGTCAAGGTGAACTGCCCCAGCTACCGTTAAAGGAACGGTACGTGTGGCCGGAGGAACAGGCAGTGGCAACTTACCTTGACGCGATGCGACCGGTACTTGACCTGATTTATGCGTCGAGCGATGTGCCCAAGCCAGTTTGGCAGCCGCTCCAGTTCCGTGGAGTCAACACACTTTTGCCGCATATTCAAGGCGCCCGCAGTGTGGCACGGCTACTGCAGTTGGAAGCGGTGCATGCCAGCTACCACGGCGATGCGCCACGCACCATGGCGGCCATCCAAGGGCTCAAGGCTACTGCGGAAGTCTTCGATTTGAATCTGTTTCTGGTCGGTGAGCTAGTGCACGTGGCCATGTTGTATATCGAGTATGAGGTGATCGAGCAATCGTTGAGTGCAGGTCTATGGAACGCCGAGCAGTTGGAGGAGCTCCGCGGATTGCTGGAGCAACCGCTTCCGATTGCTGAGAAATGGACAAAGTCGTTCGAAACCGAGGCGCATTTCGCTACGAGTCTTAATGCGGTGTTGCCCGGGGCCGACATACTGCTGTCGCCACGGGACCGTCTGACTTACCTCAAGCAATGTCAGAGCATCCGGGCACTGGGCGATGCCCCCTTGGGGCAACTCAGCCAAAGGGCCAAGCAATGGGAGGCGGGTATTCGGTCTGCGATGGATGCACATCGCGACTGGAACTCGGCGGTGCAAATGGCGCATTTGACGTTGACACCCGCAGTGACGCAGTACGCAGTCGCATTAGAGTTAATCGAATATCGGCGTCGGTTGACTTTAACCGCCGTAGCGCTGCAGCAATTCAAACTGGCCAAAGGGAAATGGCCCGTGCGACTTGAAGAGTTGGAAGAAGTCGGTTTGTCGGCGGAAGTCTGGAGCATTCCGAGTGTTGGTTCATTTGAGCTTGAACAAACAGATGGAAAGGTGATTGTCGCGGCTAACTTCGCCAATTATGTGCCCGACAGGCTTAAGCCCATTGAACTGTGGTAGTCGCTGCTGGTGCGGCCACGTAGCAACGTCTCCTCCGAGACGTTGGAGTGCGAGCCTCGGCCACGTAGCAACGTCTCTCCGAGACGTTGGGGTGCGAGTCTCGGAGAGACTCGCCTACGTGGGGGGGATTTCGCCGTCGGCACCGGCGACGCCGAACAGATTGTGGCCCTCCACCGGCAGCTTGTGGAGGCTCCGGCCATCGAAGCTACCTGCGTCAATCCCCGCCCCTGCCCCCGCCTCCGCCTCCGCCCTCGCCTCCTGTCCATGCCCCCCCGTTCGGATTGGCTGGAATCTCTCTTGGTGAAAATTTCAGAGTTGAGTATTCTGCGGAGCGTTGCGCTCAATGGCATCCTTCAGGCACGCTGCGGGGCTAAAGCGCGGTTGGTTACACTCACTGATGGAGCAAGGAATGTCACCTTTAAGTCGAGTTCTCGTGTTGGCCTTGGCAGCGATTGGTGCAGTAGTCTGTTCGTCTGGGCAGGCGGCCGATTGGAAGCCTCAGTTGAAAGTCGGCGAAACAACGCTGGTGCTGAACGGTGTTGGATCGCGTACCAAAGCTTTTATTGGACTGTATGAAAGTGGTCTCTATCTGCAACAGACTTCCAAGGATGCAGCCGCAATCGTCTCGGCTGATGAGTGCATGGCGGTGCGCGTCAAGATCACCTCGCGGTTGGTTAGTCGGGCTTCACTGGTTTCTTCACTGGAGGAAGGACTGGAAAAATCGACCAAAGGCAATGTGGCAGAAATTCGCGCAGAGACAGCACAGTTCCTCGAGCTACTCGACGAAGAGCTCCGCATCGACGATATCATCGATTTCGTTCACGTCCCATCGAAGGGACTCTACGTGATCAAAAATGGAACAGCCAAAGGGGTCGTTCCCAATTTGAAATTCAAACAAGCCCTGTTTGGGATCTGGCTCTCCGACAAACCAGCCGATGAGACCTTGAAGCGGGCCATGTTGACACCCAGCACAGTTCGCTAGCGTGCTGCACAGGGCACGGCAGAGAGCGACTTATTGGAATATCGCGAAGTTGCCGAGTAACCACCATAGAATAATGAAGATAAGGATGGTCGAAAGGCAACCGCCTCCGAGCTTCCATGCGCCCGCACCCGCCACCAGCCCACGCAGTAAATCGCTCATCCTGTTGGTTCCTCGCTATTTGTCCAGAGCGTGTGGCAGTTGTTGCAGCAGCTCCTGGAGCCCTAGCGAACAGTTGCCCACTCGATTGTCGTAAATTTCGTCCACCCACCTCTATGCAATCAGCGTGCCGCAAGGCGGAGTGGTCGACTTGGGACGAGGGGTGGCTAGGGTTCGGGCATGAGCGAAGTTCCGCTCTGGGTAGCAACCCTCACTCACTGCGCTGCGAACGTGAGTTTCGCGGAGCGATCGTAAGTTCGCAAACCGCGGCAGCTATCGGCCGTCGGATGCCGGAAGTTGAGCGTTCTCAGAAAAGTAACGTAGCCAAGCGGCGATCAAATGCGACCGCAAGTCACCTTGTTCTTCGTATTCCTCGATCGTCGTTCCCCAGTAAAAGGTGATCCAGCCAGCCACGAGCGGCTTCGAGCCTTGGATGAATTCGTCCACTTCGGCCACGCTGGCGGCAAGCGGAAAGATCTCTTGCACCACCACGGGCTTACCGATGTCATACACTTTGAGGGCATCGAGTGCTTGTTGCACTTCGCCCGTTTTGGGATAGAAGTGAACGCTGACGAAGTCAAAGGGTTCACCGACGGAGGGAGCATAAAAGATCGGCTTGGCTCCTTTAAACACATGTGCCCAAGGAATAACGCCGACCGTCAGCAGATGGCGTTGGTCAATCTGCCGGATGGCGGATGAAAGTTGCTTCACCCACTGCGCAGCCACCTCTTCGCGCGTGCGTCCTTTTAGATCCAGTGCAATGCGTTGTACAAAGTACTTACCAGCCAACTCCCCCGCCAGCCAATCGGACTCGGGCTTTACCCCTGGCAGGATCGGTTCATTCATCAGGTCGTAGCAGAAAATCGCTGGACTCGCGTGGCAGACGGTCGCGACTGCCTGCCAGAAGCGGACCTGAACCTGCCACCGCTCCTCTTCCGGTAACGGGTCATACCATGCGGGGACGTCGGCCCGGTGATAACAACCCAAGCCGGTGATGTTGAGATAAAGTCCAGTCGCTTCAGCCAACTCAATGAACTTGGCCAATTGCTGCAGTTGCTCGGCGCTCGGTTGCTCGGCCGACTCCATGAACTTACCCAACTGTAGGTGGATCCGCACTGTATTGGCCCCCAGCGCCTTGATTTCGGCTAAGTCGCTGCGAACGGTTTCCCACTCGGTGAGCCAATAATCTTCAATCAGTCGGCCTTGTTCGTCGTGGTCATAATTGACACCCCACACGACAAAGGGCTGGCCACTCTCGGCGCCGACGAAGCCCCGTCCGTCGCTGCTCACCCGAATATCCTCGAGCTTCTCAGGTTGGTGCATTGGCGGAGCGCCCCACGTGGGTGAGCTGCCGACCGTCCACACGCAGCCTGCGATTGCCGCGAGAGTCATCAGGCGACTTGCGAGCCGGTGAAACAAGCCACGTGACCCAAGTGCCCCCAGTGATATTGTGCCCATGGTTTACCTGCGTTCAAACGGGTTTGGTGCTGTTAGTTGGGCATAGACAATGGTAGCATAGTTGCATCACCTCTTCAGGAAAAAAGCATGGCACAACCAGCAACCACGCCCGACTTGCTCCCCCCACGGCTGCTCGCCCGTCTCGAACGCATGGAATTGGTGAGCCGCAAAGTGTTCCGAGGACGCTTAAAAGGGGAGCGACGAAGCCGGCGAAAGGGACAAAGTGTCGAATTCGCAGACTTCCGCAATTACGTACCGGGCGATGACTTGCGGTTCGTCGACTGGAACCTCTACGCGCGGCTCGACAAGTTATTCCTGAAGTTGTTTTTGGAGGAAGAGGATCTGCACGTCTACTTTTTGGTCGATGCCAGTCCTTCGATGGACTTCGGCGAGCCGACCAAGTTCTTTACCGCCAAGCAAGTGGCCGCCTCGCTGGGGTTTGTTGGCATGTGCCGCGGCGATCGGGTGAAGATCGAGTTCTTGGGGCAAGTCAATAAAACGAGCCCCTTGCTGCGCGGGCGTTCGCAATTGTGGCGGATGACCGATTTCGTGCAGTCGGTACAACCCACGGAAGTCTTCAACTTGACCGACGCGGTAAAACGCTTTTGCTTGCGAACTAGCGGTCGCGGTATCGTGGTTTTATTGAGCGACTTGATGGACAAGAACGGTTACGAATCGGCCTTGCGTTTGTTGGTCGCGCAGCAGATGGATGTATTTGTGCTGCAGATTCTGTCTAAAGAGGAAATGGAGCCAGAGCTGGCAGGGGATCTCAAGTTGGTGGACTGCGAAGATGAGGATGAGGCGGAGATATCGGTTAGCAATGCGGTCATTAAACGTTACAAAGCGACGTTGGCTGCCTATGTCGATCAAGCTCGGAAATTCTGCGCGCAGCGCGATATGACTTATTTGTTGGCCCGCAGCGATCAAGGGGCCGAAGTACTGGTTGGCCAGTATCTGCGGGAACGTGGGCTCGTGCGTTAAGTTCCCGTGGGCTCGTGCGTTAAGTTCCCGTGGGCGTGGGCGTGGGCGTGGGCGTGGGCGTGAAGCTGTTGAGCTGTGATGAACATGGGTGCGTCTGAGAAAGTGTGTTTATGAGTTGGATCAATATGCTGAGTTGGTGGCAGTGGCTGATCATGGCCGCCGTTCCGCCCTTGATCGTGATGCTCTATTTTCTCAAGCTTCGTCGGCAACCGTTGGCGGTCCCGAGCACCTACCTTTGGAAGCGGACGATCGAAGATCTGCACGTGAACAGCATTTGGCAACGCTTGCGGAAGAACTTGTTGTTGCTGCTGCAATTGTTAGTCGTGTTGGCGCTGATCCTGGCTTGCCTGCGTCCCGGCTACCGAGGGAGCGAGACATTGGGCGATCGTTCGATTTTGATGATCGACAATTCGTGCAGCATGCAAGCTACCGATGTCGGCAAAACGCGACTGGCGGCTGCCCGCGAGCGGGCCTACGAAATGATCGACGCACTCAGTGGCAGTGACGTGGCCATGGTGATCGCGTTCAACGATCGCGCGGATGTGAAACAAGGCTTTACTTCGGACAAAAAGCGTCTGCGGGCTGCCGTGGCAGCTATCGCGGCGACCAATCGCACGACCGACCTGAATGAAGCCCTGCGAGCCGCATCGGGTTTGGCCAATCCGGGTCGCACCAGTCAAATCGAAGACTTGAACGACATTCAAGTGGCTGAGGCGTTGCCGGCCAAAATTTATGTGTTGAGTGACGGTGGGTTTGGGGTTCCACAAATGGATTTGGGAAATCTCACCGCCGAGTACATTCCCATCGGCTCGCCGCTGGCCAACAATGCCGCCATCGTCGCTTTCACGGTCGAACGCAATCTTGAAAAGGCGGGGCGGATCGAAGCCTT
This sequence comes from Pirellulaceae bacterium, assembly GCA_041751975.1. GTDB lineage: Bacteria > Planctomycetota > Planctomycetia > Pirellulales > Pirellulaceae > Aureliella. The sequence continues at coordinate 61,065 of JBGSHW010000042.1, read as the reverse complement.
CGCGCGGCTGCAGAACTTTGGCTCCGAGACCATCAACGCGCAGATCACGCTGAAGCTCGACGGAGTGCTCGTGGATGCGAGCGACGTCGAGATCGAGCCGCTATCGAGTACCGGCGTTAACTTTGATCTGAATGATGTCGCCGAGGGGCAGTTTGAACTGCAGTTGGAGATTGACGATGATTTGGCTTTGGACAACGTGGCCTTCGCAGGACTCGATCCGGCCCGTCAGCTGGAAGTGGTGCTGGTCACGCTGGGCAATAACGCGCTGGAAGCCGCCCTGGCTACCGAGCAAGCCGCAGCACTAGCAACTGTGAGGAAAATGACTCCAGATGCGTTGACTAGTCAGGACTATAGCGGGCTGGCTGCCGCCGGAACGGTTGACTTGTTTATCTTCGATCAATGCGCACCCGAGCAGATGCCCTTGTCCAACACGCTGTTCATCGGCAGTACACCACCGGGCGACGCTTGGAAGTTGGCTGAGCCTACAGGACCGCTGTTTGTGATCGATACCAATCGTGCCCATCCCTTGATGCAGTATGTGGACATGGGCACTGTGCGGATTGTTGAAGGTCAGGCGTTGACCTTGCCTGCCGGCGGGACCGAACTGTTACGCACCAATGAAGGGATCATGCTGGGAGTCGGGCCCCGCGAGGCCTATCAAGATGCTGTGCTGGGAATTCCACTTTCTCATACAACGGACGATGGAGTGGCGGCCAACACCAACTGGCCGATCAAATCGAGTTTTCCCGTCTTTGTGTACAATGCGCTCGAGTACTTGGGGGGGGCCGTGGGGACAGCCGGATCGAAGACGATCAAGCCGGGGCAGAATGTCGCGCTGGGCTTAGCTAACCGTTACGACAAAGTCCAGATTGTGAGCCCCAACGGCAAGTCGACCCCGGTGGAGCGACAGGGTGGGCCTCAGATCATTTTTACCCAGACCGATCAGTTGGGCTTCTACCAAACCCGTCCTGTCAATTCCGACCGACTGCTGCAGCTCTTCACCGTGAACCTGTTTAGCGAACGTGAAAGCGATATTATGCCCACCGATGAGATCAAGATTGGAATGCAGGATGTAACTGCCACTGGCAAACAGAACGAAATCGTGCGTATCGAAGCTTGGCGATGGCTCCTCGCCGCAGCCTTGGTGATCCTGACAGTCGAATGGTATCTGTACAATCGACGCGTGGCGGTGTGATGGAATTGCGAAATCAGAGCACTTTTGGCCCGAAATTCGCATCGCGGAGTAGAGCCAAGGCCGCTGCCATTGTGGCTTTAAGTGCAGCGGATCCACTGGCTCCTTGTGGCTGTAGAATCGTGGCGAGAAGTTCCCACGCCATCGCTGCTTGCAGGGGTAGGGCTAGTTGATCTTTCCGAACATTTGGCAAAAATAGTGGTCATTACTCAGCGGGATTGAAATAGTCCGTCCGAAGCTGCGAGCACCGGATCTGTGCGGTGCAGTTCTGACCACTCGACATGATGTGAGAGTAATAGGTCGTGGCGACACAGTCGCCCGAAAGCACAAGATTTACAAGTTAAACAGGAGTGATTGAAATGGGTCAGCACACGATTGAGTTTTCCGACAGCAATTTTGAAGCAGAAGTCCTCAACGCCAGCGATGGCGTTTTGGTTGATTTTTGGGCTCCCTGGTGCGGCCCCTGCCGTCAAATTGCTCCCCTGATCGATCAGCTGGCCGAACAGTTCTCAGGCTCCGTCAAGGTTGGCAAGTTGAACATTGATGAAAACCCCTCGGTGACTGGCCAATACGGCATCCAGAGCATTCCGACTTTGCTGCTGTTCAAGGGTGGCGAAGTGGTCGAGCGATTCGTCGGCATGCCTCCCAAGGCCAAGCTCGAGCAAGCCCTGGCCCAAGTCTAGCCCGCAGTAGTGGATCGCTCCGCCGATCCAACTTCCAATCAACTCCGCCGATCCAACTTCCAATCAACTCCGCCGATCTAATGCCCAACCCCAACCCCAACCCCCCAACGCGGAATATCAAAGTTACGAAGATATGCGTTGCGATGCTTGAATGTTGCTGCTTGGCAAGATTTTCATTATTTGAGTGGTTTGATCGGCGGAGAGATCAACTACTACTTGCTCGCGAGTAACTCGACGACCAAAACGACAAACGAGGGCTCGACAGCTTGTATCGACCCTCGTTTGTATTTTGTCACTTGTCACTTGTCACTTGTCGACTGGATAACGAGCACTGCGTGCAAACGCTAGTAGCTCCCAACACTTAGCTTCCAACCGAAATCAAGCGAGTGGGGCTGCCTCCGACCGAGAGTTTGGCTTGCACGCTGAAGTCGGTCAGAGAGACAACCCAGATCGAGCCATCGCCGGGGTTGGTCAGTACGACGAAGCGGCCACCCACGCACGCGGCGACTTCGTGATGTCCGTCATGTCCCTCGATCTTGCTCTTGCCGACTTCGAGTGTCCGCGTGACCTTGGCATCGTCGAACTTGCCATCGCGATTCGGGTCCAGGTCGACGGCAATCAGCTTATCAACTTGGCTTCCATCGGCTGATTCTTGGAACATTAGAGCGAGTTCTTCGCCCGCACGGGTTTTGACTGTCACGGGAGTGCTCAGAGACTTACCTACCGCCAAGTCCAGCTTGAGTTGCAGCACGGATGGCTTGGCGCTCGTTGCATCGACCATGCACAATCGGGCCGCTGGGCCGCGTCCTGAGTTGAACAGTACATAATTGCGATGATTCGCAAATGCACCGGTCCGCAGTGGCTTGCCCTCGGCATCTTCACCGATCGCAAGATGATTGACGGTCACCGACTCGGCATGTCGGCTAAGATTTCGATCGGCATCGACCCAGCACACGCCATCAGCGGGTGCAAAGAAGACGCGTCCGGAATTCTCGGTTGCTCCGTGAATGCCACCGCTTGGCAGCTTGAACGAGTAACTCTTGGCGGCTTGGCTGGTCAGCCCAACCACATCCACACGCCCCATATTTTCACCATCGCGATCAATCCAAGTCGAATAGGCGACGGTGTTATCGACGGCGGCGAGAGTGATGTGGCCACCTCCCGCACTGATGAAGCGATCCGCCCCCTTTCCGCCTGACGAGCGGACTCCGGTTGGCGTGACCATGGTCAAGCCATTCTTCTTGTCGTTAGCCAGATAGAAGTTCCCCGAGTAAAGGTAGACGTGCGCCGGGTTCCCCTGGGCCTCGTCCAAGCGTTTGACGCTTGTTTTCGGTTGCGCATTAAAATGCCAGTGGTAGTGATCGCCGTGCTCCTGCTTGACCACACCCGACTCAATGGCCACCCAACCACTTTGGAATTCGCATCTTCCGTATCGTGAACGCCGGCCAAGATCAGCCCGTCGCTATGCTGCATCTGCACCAAAGATTGCCGTTCGCTATCCAGTTTGGGGAACGCAGCCAGTTCTTGGACTTGCAAAGACCAAGCGTCGCCGCGCTTGAGGTCTCCCCATCGAACGGTTCGACTGTCTGAGTCTTGCCAGAATAAACGGGCGACGGTGCGTGGCGATGTTTGGGCCACAGCCTTGGTGTGGGTCGTCGCCACCAGTGCCAAGAGGCAGGCCGCTATCGTGAAAGTTCGTTTCATCTACTTTAAATCCTTGAGAGTTAATGTTGAGTGTGTAGGGCCGCGGGCTTAAAGTGCTTCGTGGCTAAAAACTTCGCCACCATTGCGCGAATGGATTGCCCAGTTCACGACCTGATCCACCGAGCTAGTGAGCATCCGCACGCTTCCGTCCGCCAGAGCAATGTTGACTCCGCCTGGGTGCAGACTTCGCGGAGCGAACCAACCTCGGCCGTGTACGCTAACATCCATGATTGGGCTGTTGGGTGGCAAATATCCGTTGGTTACGACTGAAAACGGAACCCCACGAATCCACGCTTCACCCCGAGTGCCGCGATAGGAGGTCGTCTGGGCAGGCACGACCGTACTCAAATCAGGATTGGAAATCGTGTTCCCACCGATACGAAAACCTGGCTGCGGCGGAGGGTTGCTGCTCGAACCGGGCCACGAGGCGGTGCGGCGGAAGCGGACACTCAACTCAGGAAAAACGGTACTAACTTGGCCGTCCCCGATCAACGATTCACTCAGCAACACCGTATTGGAGGTGCCATCGGCGATGTCGGAGAACCGCGCCCAAGAATTTTCCCATACGATGCCGTCGGTGCGATAGCGATCGTCGTAGTTGGTCAACGTTCCCGAACCGTACGAGAACATGTAGTTCAAGCCGGCCAGTTGCACCACATTGCCTGCTGCATCGGTCACCGATCGTGTCGGTTGTATCGCGTCGCTGGGGCACAAGAATGTCGGCACAACTGTTCCAGCAGCTTGGACAAAAATCGGATTCAAGCGAGCATTCCAAGCGGGCCCAACATACAGTGGCTGTGTGAAATCGATCAAATTCTGCAGATTGGCTTGCTCGATAAACGGCAAAATCCGGGCTTGTGGCGAAAAGGAGCTTGACCCGGTCAAACCCGGAAATCGCTTGAACGCCGATTCGTAGTTGTGAGTCGCCAAAGCCATCTGCTTCAAGTTGTTGGAGCATTGCATCCGTCTGGCCGCCTCGCGAGCCGCTTGGACCGCTGGCAAAAGCAAACCTATCAAGATGCCGATGATCGCAATGACAACCAGCAATTCAACGAGCGTAAACGCGTTGCGAGTAACTATTTTCATGTGAGTATCTTAACTGTGTGTGACCAAATGATTTTGTTAAAGAGTGGGCGCGCGACGGCCCGGTGAGGACTGCCTACGCAAGCCTGTTGCTATCTGGTGTAAATAAATCAACGAAAAACAGGTCTTGGGATATCGCTGCTGTGCGTTGAGATAACATCAAAGCAAGGTCGAGTTACATCCCAGCAGGCCGCTCTGGGGGCCGGAAGCTACAAGCCCAGAAGACCTCTCTGTCCGGTGTCCTGGAAAGTGGTCACCGTACTAACGATCCCGTTTCAACCGTTCGTGTTAGAGATACGAACGAGCAGGGGGACCCCGCGGTTGGCATTCCGAGTAGGCGGTGCGACCCACTGAAAGATAAGTGGTCGCGACCGAGTGCAGCAGCGCTTCATCCGTTGGCCGCTCGGACAGCCGTGATGCTAGCTGCGATTGGGAGTAAAACGCACAAACAGCGCACGACGCATGCGTGTCCAGCGATTGCAGGCTGCCACTGGCCGCGTCAAGCTTACTTGCTGGAGCGTGGGGGCTGCCCGAACCAGCCTGCGCTTGCTCGTGCGTGTCGGGAGTCGCATCGATTTCCTGCCCAACCAACTTGCCATGAACATGTTCGTGGTCATGGTTGTGAGCCGTATGTGTGTCTTCAGGCAACGCCCCTTCGACACCCGTCAGATGACAGGCAGATGCATCGCAATTTTGATCGTGGCGATGCCAAGAGGGGCCGATGGCCATGGGTATTCCATAGAATACCAGCAAGCCAGCTGCGATGAAGCGATTTGAAAGAAACACGCAAAGACTCCGCACAAAGCAAGTGCGGTCCGACCAACCGAAATTATGGACTGCACTTCGTTTACGTCAATGGGCAGAGATGAGTTCATGTGCTTGTTTTGCGAACGTTGCAAATTGCGACCGATTTGCCAGCCACGTATTCTGGAGGGGCGTGAGCAACGGCCTCCCCCAAGGTATGCTGTAGGGGACGGGCCAGGATCGACGAGCCCTCCGAATTCCCCCTTCGACAGCGAGTTCCCCGATGTCAAAACGCGTTGGCACCCTTCATTCCATTATTTTTCGGTGGGTCTGCCTGTTGGCTCTATCAACTCCCCTCGTAGGCAGGGCTGGCGAATTCAACCCGACGCACAATATCGGCGACCAAATTGAGGGTTGGAGCAAACTACCTGGAACCGACGGCCAAGAGCATTCGATGGCCGACCTGGCCGACCGAGAAGTCCTGGTAGTGATCTTTACCTGTAACAGCTGCCCCTACGCCGTCGACTATGAAGATCGGATCAACGCTTTGAACCAACTCATCGTCGATTCGAAGCTTAACGCAGCCGTGGTGGCCATCAATGCCAACAAGATAGAGGCCGATTCCTTATCGGCGATGAAGAAGCGCGCCGCCGACAAAGAGTTCAAGTTCCCCTATCTCTTCGACGCATCGCAAGAGGTTTGCAAACAGTTCGGTGCTGTGCGGACCCCCGAGTTTTTTGTACTCAACAAGGAACGCCGCATCGTTTACATGGGTGCGCTGGACGATAACACCAAACCGAACCTGGTTAGTAAACAGTACGTTGTGGATGCCATGTCCGCCCTGTTCAAAGGTGAGCAGATTGAGCCAGCCGAAACCGCTCCCGTCGGTTGCTTGATTCGATTCGAGCGACGCCGCCAGAAGCCACAATGAGCTGCAGCCAAGAAGAAGCTAATGGGATTGCGGCCCTCCAAGCGAAGCACGGTTTCGTAGTGGATCTTGCTAAAGATCCTCTTTTCGTGATGGATCTTGCTAAAGATCCACTACGCAGAAACATTGGGATCTTTAGCAAGCTCCACTACGGGCGACTCTCATTTTTGGCTACGACAAGCTTCAGGTACCCGAGTTACCAAGTCCTGACAAAGGGCTAAAATGGAGAGCGGATGCTGCGAAAAGCTTGCTACAAAATACCAGCATCAGCAACTACCAGATACCGGCAAATCACTTTATGGGGGTCTTGACCCACCCCCTTTAACTCGTCTTTTCCTCTACGCAGAGGAAATTGAGGAAATCGCAGATGATTGAAGCTTCCACCTCGACTCAAGCCCATGTGCAGGAACTGACACAGCACATCAAGGCTCATAGCGAACCGTTCCGACGCATCGTCGAGCAGGTCAATCATGTGCTGGTCGGGCAAGAAAAACTGGTGCATCGCATGTTGATCGGCTTGTTGACCCGCGGCCACCTCTTGATCGAAGGGGTTCCCGGCCTGGCCAAAACAACGGCCGTTTCCTCCCTGGCCAAAGCGATCAATACCGGGTTCCAACGCTTGCAGTTCACCCCCGATCTGCTCCCCGCCGACCTGATAGGCACCCAAGTCTACCGCCCGCAAGATCAGACCTTTGTGGTGCAAAAGGGTCCGATCTTCTCGAACCTCATCCTGGCGGACGAAATCAACCGGGCCCCTGCGAAGGTCCAAAGTGCACTGCTCGAGGCGATGCAGGAGCGTCAAGTGACAATCGGTGGCGAGACGTTTCCGCTGGCCGAACCGTTTCTCATCATGGCAACCCAAAACCCAGTCGAACAAGAAGGGACCTATCCGCTGCCGGAAGCCCAAAGCGACCGTTTCATGCTCAAAGTGATCGTTGATTATCCGAACCGCGATGAAGAATTGCAGATCTTGCGACGCATGAGCAAGACCACCACGACCTTTGAGATTGAAGCGGTAACGTCTCCCGAAGAGATCTTGCAGGCCCGGAAACTTGTCGATGAAATCTATGTCGACGCGCGGGTGGAAAATTACATCGTCGATCTCGTGATGGCGACCCGCAAACCGCTAGCTTATGGCCTCCAACTCGACGGCTTGATTCAATTCGGTGGCTCGCCACGGGCGACGATCAACCTGGCGTTGGCAGCCAAAGCCAATGCGTTTCTCGACGGCCGTGGCTTCGTCAATCCGCAGGATGTCAAGTCCATTGCACTCGATGTCTTGCGGCACCGCATCATCGTGACCTACGAAGCCGAAGCCGAGGATCGCACCAGTGAGTCGATCGTGATAGAGATCCTTAACCACGTGATTGCAGGTTGACTATTGATTCCACGAGACGTAATCAAAAAAATTCGCCGCGTTCAAATTCGGACGTCACACCGCGTCGATGAGCTGCTCGCCGGCAGCTGGCACTCGGCATTCAAAGGACGCGGAATTGAATTCGAAGAGGTGCGGCCGTATCAGGTCGGCGATGACGTGCGGGCCATCGACTGGAACGTCACGGCGCGGACCGGTCAACCGTTCATCAAGTTGTTCCGGGAAGAACGCGAGCTCTCGGTAATGCTCTTGGTCGACCTGAGCGCTTCGCAGCACTTTGGTACCCAAACGCAAACCAAGCGTGAAGTCGTCTGCGAGATCGGGGCCACACTGGCCATGTCCGCCATCAAAAATAACGATAAAGTCGGTTTGACGCTATTCACCGATGCCATCGAACGGAGCATCCCGCCGCGCAAAGGTGCACGGCACGTCTTGAGACTGATCCGCGAAATGCTCTATTGCCAACCGATCGGTCTGGGGACCGATATCCGTGGCGCGCTCGACCACCTGAACCGAACCGCACCGCGCAAAAGCGTGGTATTCCTGATCAGCGACTTTCAAGCGGTTGACTTCGAACGCACCCTCAGAATAGCACGACGCAAACACGATATCGTGCCTATCGTCATCTCCGATCTGCGAGAGTTGGAAATGCCCAACGTGGGGCTCGTCAGGCTTGAAGATGCGGAAACCGGGCAGGTGCTCATGTTGGATACCTCCAGTCGTCGGCATCGCGCAGCCTACCAAGCAATGCACCAGCGGGCGGTTACGCAACGCGATGCAATGTTTCGTCGTCTGCGTCTCGAACCGCTGCATATCCGCACGGGCCAGGATTGCGCCGAACCGCTTCGTCACTATTTCTACAAGCGAGATAGTCGTTCATGAGCCCCACGCCGAGCATTCGACAATATCTTATGTTCCTTGCCACACTTGCGGCCGTTGCCGTCGGCTCGCCCGATGCGCGGGCCGAACAGCGAACGATCATTAAGCAACATGCAGATGCAAAAGTAACGCTGACGTTGTCGAACGATCAGGTGCAAGTCGCCGAGCCTTTTGAACTGCTTGTAGAAGTCATCGCTCAGGCTGGCACTTTGGTACGCTTCCCCGATTTCGGCGCACAGCTGGGTGGCCTGGAAGTGCTCAACACGCAGCAACTAACCGATCTACCGGTTGCCGATGGCCGACTGACCAGGACGCGCTGGACGCTGGAGTCGCTCAAGTCGGGCGATGTGCTTGTCGGGCCGATCGCCATTCAACTCAACTCAACTACCGGCCCAGCAGCGGAAATCCCAACCCAGTCCACTCAAACACAGTCCACTCAAAGCCAAACGATTCAAACCGAACCGATCCGCTTGCAGGTCCGTAGCGCGATCGAGCAGCAGGCCGACCCAACTCAGTTTCGGGATATTCATGCTCCGATCGACATCGATTTGCCGACAGCCACGACCACCTTTGGCTGGTTATGGCTGGGCTTACCCGCCGCTGGAGTTGTTTTGGCGATCGCGCTCGCATGCATGTTGGCGCGACGCACCCGTTCGCCAGAGCCCGCCGACTGGGCCAAGCGGCAATTGAAAGCGTTGCGGCTTGGACTGGGAACCGATAACTCCATGGATTTGCCTTCCACGCTGCAGACCAGTGACAAGATTTTTCGTGAGTTCATGACGCTACAGTTCGAAGACTTCGCTTGCACGCAAACCACCGACGAGACACTCGCCAGCGTCGGGCGAGTGCCCGGTGTCACGGAAGATCAATTGGAACGCGTTACTCGCTTGCTGCAGACCGCTGATGCCGTCAAGTACGCTGGCAGGGAGATCACGCGCGGCGAATTGCAAACGCAACTCGACGAATGCCTGGAGGCGATCGACGGGTTTCGACAAACAGTCGGTGCGATGTCCACAACGCAGGTGGGGAATCGCTAACAGCATGTTTTACTCACCCTGGTACTTCCTCTTTTTGCTGATCATTCCCTTGCTCGCCAGGAGAATATTATCCCGGCGCGGCAAGCCGGCTGTGCGGTTCAGTGCGTTGCAATGGGCGGACAGCTTGCCACCCACGCTGCGTCAGCGCCTGCTTTGGCTTCCTCCGACCCTGTCACTCATCGCTATCGTGGCGTTGGTGGTAGCGCTGGCTCGGCCACGCGAGGGACGCGAGCAAACCGTGACCAACAGCGATGGGATCGCTATTCAAATGGTGGTCGATCGCAGCGGTAGCATGCAAGCGATGGATTTTAAGATCAATGGCGAGAACGTGGACCGCCTAACTGCGATTAAGAATGTGGTCGCTAAGTTCGTGATGGGGAACGAACAACTCAGTGGACGCTTCAGCGATCTGATCGGTTTGGTCACTTTTGCCGGTTACGCCGACGGCCTAGCCCCACTGACCCTTGATCATACCTACATGTTGTCCCAACTCACCAATTCGCAGATCGTTACCAATCGCAGCGAAGATGGCACGGCAATTGGGGATGCCATCTCATTGGCGGTCGAAAAGCTGAATGGCCTGGACAGTCGCCGGGAAGAGCAGGTCAAGAGCAAGATCATGATCCTCCTAACCGATGGCGAAAACAACGCGGGCTCGCTGGAGCCGAAACAAGCGGCCGAGTTGGCTCAGTCCTTTGGGATCAAAATCTATACGATCGGCGTCGGAACCAAAGGAGAAGCTCCCGTGCCGGTGGTTGATAGCTTCACCGGCCGCCGCGGCTTTCAGATGATGCAAGTAAACATCGATGAAGCGACTTTGCAAGAAGTGTCGAAGTTGACGGGGGGCAAGTACTTCCGAGCAACGGACACCGCTTCGCTGGTCAGTATCTACGCAGAAATCGATCTGCTGGAGAAAACGAATATCGAGTCGCAGAACTACGTCAATTTTTCCGAACTGGCCGTGCAACCGTTCCGGTTCGGCCAGTTTTCTGTTCCGCCCATTCTGTTGATCGCCTTGGTCGCACTGGCGCTACGTGTTGTGCTCGAACAAACTTGGCTCCGCGAACTAACCTAATTGAATACTTATGGACATCCAGTACGGCAACACCGCTTTCTTTTACCTCATGGCCATCGCTGCGCTGCCGCTGTTGCTGACCGTTTTTGCGATCGCCGCACGACGTTCGGCTTTACGACGGTTTGCTTCACCGAACTTAGTAGGTTCGCTTGGGCTTTATGAAAACAGCTTTCGCCGCTTGGGCTCAGCCATTCTAATTGCAATTTCGCTCGGTTTACTTGCCTTGGCCTTGGTCGATATACGCTGGGGTAAAATGGAGCAAGAGGTACCGCAGCGGGGAATCGAAGTGATGTTTGTCCTGGATGTCTCGCGGAGTATGTTGGCCGACGACGTCAGCCCCTCGCGGCTCGAGCGGGCCAAACAACAGATCAAGGATCTGATGGATGAAATGGCGGGGGATCGCATTGGCTTAATGGTATTCGCCGGCGATACGCGTCAGGTTGTTCCGTTGACCAGCCATTACGGTGACTTTAACCAGTCGCTGGACGCGGTCACACCGGAGAGCGTGCTGTTGGGTGGCTCACGCTTGGGGGATGCAATTCGCGCCGCTGCGGGGGCTTTCATTAACAAGACGAACGAGCACAAGGCAATGGTGATTTTTACGGATGGTGAGGACCAGGAAAGCGAACCGCTGGAGGCTGCCCAGGCCGCCGTCAAGGATCATGGAATTCGCATCTTTACCGTGGGACTCGGCGATATCGACCGGGGAGCGAAAGTGCCCCTGCGGGATACACGTGAGCAAGGTAAGTTCCTGAGCTACAAAGGCGAGGCTGTTTGGTCAAAACTCAACGGACAGATATTGAGCCAAATCGCCACCGAGACAGGTGGAGCTTACATCCCGGCGGGCACAAAGCGAGTCAACATGGCGGATATCTACCACGGCTACATCGCCAAGCTCGAGCAAACAGAGTTCGAAACTGCCAAGGTGAACAGCTATATTCCGCGCTATCAGTGGTTTGCACTGCCCGCCCTACTCCTGATGCTTACCGAAGGCTTGGTCTCTACGTCGCGTCCTAAGTCGGCAGCGACAAGACGCTCGATCGGCGACGGGCGGACATCCACGACATCATCACGCGAGGCCGCTTAAGCATGAACCACCGCTGCTGCTTTTGGATCGTCAAGTGCTTCGCCCTCTTCTTGATGTTGAGCGGTGCCGTGACCGCTGACCAGGGACAGGAAATGAAAGACTCACCAGCCAAACAAATCAATGCTGCCAACGAACTACTGCGTCAAGGGGAGACGGCTGAGGCGCTGCGCAGTTATGAGTCGATCGCAGACGCCAACCTGGTGCGCGATGAACTGCACTACAACCTAGCTATCGCCCATTATCGAATTGGCGATCTGGATGCTGCCGCAAATCTATTTGCACAAGCCGCTCCTTCACGCAACCGAAAAATCGCCGCCTCAAGTAAGTACAACCTCGGGAATTGTAGCTACCAACGCGCCCTTCAATCGGCCGAACAGCAGCCCAAGGTGGCAATCGCTGAGTTGCAACAAGCAATCGCGCACTATCGTGGTGCCCTGCGCGTAACGCCCGACAATGCCGACGCGCGCGTCAACGTTGAACTCGCTATGAAACTGATCGAACGTCTGGAGCAGGAGCAACAGCCGAATGAGGAGCAGAATCAGCCTGATCAGCAACAACCGCAGGATGGAAATCAACAATCTGAACCTGAACAGGAAAACAACTCCACCGACCCTACCGAATCTTCGCAAGACCCGAAGCAAGACCCGAAGCAAAGTCAGGATAAGCAGGATTCAAGCGAATCTGAGACCAGTGAAAAGAATGAAGGCAAAGAGGGGGAACAAGATAAGGCGGTTGAAGATGAGTCGGGGCAAGATAAGCCTGCACAAAATAACTCGGGCCAAGCGAAGCCCGGAGAAGAGAATGCAGGCGATGAGAACCCCGGCGATAAGCAACAGAACAGCAAGCAACAAGACAGCGAGCCAGCAGCCGCGGAAGAAGAAACTGCCGACCCTGGAGCCACACCCTCCAGTGGTGAACTAACCGCTGCCGACCCAGCGGCGCGCGCTGGTGCTGCGGAGGCAACCTCCGAGGAAAACGAATCGGGAAGGCAAGCGATGAGTCGCGAGGAGGCACTTAAGTTGTTGCAAGCGGTGCGAGACCGTGACATGCTGCGCCGCCTACAACGTCAGCAATTGGAGCGATCGCGCCGCGTACCCGTGGAACGCGACTGGTAAGCATTTCTCCAAGTGTCTCGGGGATAAGACGTTATCACTGAGGTCTGACGCGCAAGTTACCCTCCCCGAGGTAATTCAAGCGTTTTGCTTGCATCAAGTCACTCGCAGGCGTTGAACTGAATTTTTCAATGGAGCAACCCATGCACATCCCATCCTATCACTCACCAGTACTCGCGTTTCTTGCAGTTGCCACTTGGGCCGCTGCAGCCATCGCTGGCGATGTGAAAGTGAGCTTGTCGACGCGCGAGACCTATGTCAACGCTTCCATTGCACTTGAGATCCGAATTGACAACGCGCAGGACTATTCACTCCCTGAGCTTCCGTCGATTGACGGCGTTGAGATCCGTTCGGCCGGTCCACCAGCGACCAGCTACCAGACGCTGCTGTTTAACGGCAAACGGACGGAATTGAGTAGTGAAACGTTGACTTATCTTTTGACCCCACTGCGTCCTGGGACTTTCGAGGTGCCGCGGTTCACGATGACCGTCGATGGCAAGGAGATCACGGTCGAGGGGGCTCAGTTTGTGGTCACCCAGAGTGAAACGGGCGATCTGCTGTTTGTCGAAGTCGCAGCATCGAAGGAACAAGTCTACGTGGGTGAACCGCTGGAGCTGACTTTGCGAATCGATCTCAAACCTTATCGTAATCGCGAGGCAGAGATCACGCTGTCTGAGGGAGACATGTGGCGCATGCTCTCCAAGCAAACGAGTTGGGGGACCTTTGACGAGCGTCTGCGTGAACTAGAGCAAAACAACCAACGTCCCGGTGGACGCGAAGTCCTGCGGACCGATGGTGAGGGGAACGAGCGGTCCTACTATCGCTATGAGATTCGGGCGCAAATTTATCCGGCGCGCGAGGGAAACATCGATGCAAGTGACATCCGTGTGATCGTCAACTATCCAACGGCACTTGGTAAATCCCGCGGACCCTTCGGCAGTTTTTTTGAAGACGATCCGTTCAACTCGCCGCTGTCGCGGAGGATGCAAGATGATTTCGGTTCTCCCTTCGGCAATCAACTGATGGTCACGGAAAGTCGACCGATCGTTGCTGAAGTGCAGGTGGCCTCTACGCGTGTACTGGCCGTCCCCACCCAGGGAAGACCAGCCGATTATCGCGGCGCCGTCGGAACGTATCGAATCGTGACCGAGGCTTCTCCCACGCAGGTGCAAGCCGGAGACTCGATTAAGTTGGACATCGGAATCGTCGGCACGGGCCCGATGGAATTGGTCCAAGCCCCGCCGCTGGCCGAGCTCCCTGAGCTGGCTCAGTTCAAAGTTCCCAATGAACCGCTGGCCGGCTTTGTGCGCGACGATGCCAAGGTATTCTCCACTTCCATCCGGCCGCGGCAGGCAGGCATTTCCGAGATCCCGCCTATCCCATTTAGCTTCTTCGATCCCGACGCAGGCGAATTCAAGACGGTCTACAGCCCGCCGATTGCGATTTCTGTGGCCGAATCTGAGTCGCTCGGACTCGACGCCATCCGCGGAGGGACACAGCCCATTTCCTCATCGACCGCTGCCACTGATTCCACCGACGCAAAGCTTGCGGACAACCAACGCAAGTCACCCCTTCTGGACGTAGATGGTTCGGCCGACGTCCTGCAATCTCAAACCACCAGCGTATTTCCCACATGGCTGTTGCTCGCCCTCGTCCTCCCTCCAGTCGCATGGGGACTGTCCCTTTTTGTCGGTAACCGCCGACGGCTGGCCCATTGCTCCGCAGCCGCTTTAGCCAGCTTTCGCACCCCGCAACAGCAGTTTGCCAGTGCGATAGCTGGGGCGAAGGCCCCTGGCGACTTGTTGCAAGCATTGGTCGTGCGGATCAACCGCCTCCTCGGTGTACGCCCCGTTACGACCGATCGGCTTGCCCCCACCGATTGGGTTGCCCCTACCAATTGGGTTGCTACCGTTGGAGCCCTTCGAACCCGAGGGGCTTATACCTTGGCCGCAGAGGTCGAGTCGTTCGCCTGCGGCCTCGTTGAGTGCGATCCGCAGCAAGTTTCCAGGAGCGAACTGGATCAATGGAGGCAATCCACGCTCGAATTGAATGATCGCATTGCGCAGCATTTTTCCCGACTGGGGACACTCCCCTTTTCCAGCCGCCTGGGGACACTCCCCTTTTCCAGCCGTCCTGCTCGGCCGTCGCCGGAACCAACTCGCCCCATGAAAACCCGAGAACAGGGCACGACGTCAAAATCGGGCGTTCTGGGGCTATTGGCAATCTGCACCCTTGCTGGCAGCTTAGGCGAAGCACGGGTTCGCGCCGACCAAAACCCGGTAACTGTATCCGCCGCAAAGGACGTTCAGATGCCGGAACTCACCGAAGAACAACTGCGGACGCTGCTTAAGGAAGCCACGGAGTCCTACCGTCGCGGCGCTGAGCTGGCGAGTGAAGATCTACTCGAGTCGCACGACTTGTTTCAACGGGCTGCCGAGAGGTATGAGCTGCTGGTGAATTCGGGGGTGAACAACAGCCAGCTGTTGGTCAACCTTGGCAACGCGTACTTGCAGTCCAGGAGGATTGGATGGGCCATTGCGAATTATGAGCGCGCGTTGCAACTCGATCCCGACCACACTCAGGCACGTTGGAATCGCGATTTTGCCGTGACCTTGGCTGATCAACAGCAGTCCCTCGATAGCCATGCAACGTCAACGGTCGCTTCGTGGAGTGCGACCATTGGGGAGCAACATGAACGCGCCTCGGCGATTCTGGGCTATCAAAACCGCCTCGTTGTTCTCGGCCTTGCGTCGCTCATTTTTTGGGGCCTTGCGATTGCCCGCACGTTGGGGGCACCGCAAGTTGTTGGGCGTCTTGCAATTCTTCCGCTGCTGATCTTGGTGTTGGCCGGTGGTTCGCTCGCCCTGAGCAAAGGTTTGCACAGGAATGAAGAAGCCATCATCGTAGAGAAGTCCATAGCGCTACGAGCCGGGGACGGCGAAGAGTTTGGTGAGTTAGCCAAGTTAGAGGGTGTCGATGGCCGGAGAGTTCGCATTCTTGAAGAGCGGGCGGATTGGCAAGAAGTTGCTGTGGGAGAGCAAAAGGGTTGGATGCCAGCAAGTCAATTAGCCCGACTACCGTAAGTTCATCATCGCAAACCAAGGTGTCAGGAATCTTTGATTGGTTTTCTGACATTTTTCGACTCACATACTTCCCCCGTAGTAGCTATCGCTCGAATCTGGTTCTTCCATTTGTCGTCTCCTTCCATTCGTTGGACTCATGGTTTATTGGCTTTCAGACAACTGAGCTACGCAGGTTCAAAGGCCAAGTTCTAGGACTTTCGGTCGCGCGAGATCTGCTATGATGAAGCCCTAGGCAAATCAGTAAATCTTTTTTAGTGAGCCCGCTAAGCAACGTTTGGATCTCTGTCATTAATTTTATATCCAGGGCTGATTGTACCTAAATGACCCATTGCGAGCATCCCAGTCGTTGCGCCTGGAGATCAAAAGAGTTTGCGATCGAGCATGCGATAGTTGATCGCTTCTTGGAGGTGCATGGCCTCAATTCCCTCGGCATCTTCCAAGTCTGCAATGGTGCGTGCAACCCGCAGAATCTTGTCGTGAGCTCGGGCTGACAGTCCGAGTTCGTTGCAGCTATCGCGCAGTAACGTGCGACTACGGTTGTCGAGCGGACAGTATTCGCGAAGCTCGCGGCTGGACAGCATCGCATTGTAGCTCGTCGTTGAACCACTCAATCGTTTTGCCTGATGACCGCGCGCCCGCTCAACCAATTGCCTCATTTCGGCACTGCTCGTACCTTTGACATTAGAACTCAGTTCTTCGAAGGGCACTGCGGGGACTTCGATGTGGATGTCGATGCGGTCGAGTAGCGGGCCGGAGATGCGCGACATGTACCGTTCGATCTGTTGCTGTCCGCAGGAACAATTGCGGCGTGGGTCGGTGCGAAAGCCGCAGGGACACGGATTGAGCGCGGCGACTAACATGAAGTTGGCTGGGAACGTTGTGCTGCGCAGGGCACGCGAGATCGTTACCACACGGTCCTCTAGCGGCTGTCGCATGACTTCCAGCGTGCGACGATCGAACTCGGGAAGTTCATCCAAGAACAGCACACCGTTTTGAGCCAGACTGATTTCGCCCGGGGCCGGTGGACTGCCGCCGCCCACTAATCCCGCATTGCTAATCGTATGGTGTGGCGAACGAAACGGACGGACTGCCATGAGCGGTTGTCCAGGCTTGAGCCGCCCAAGCGAGCTGTAGATCCGCGTGGTCTCAATCGACTCTTCAGCGGTCAGCGTCGGTAGGATCGACGGCAAGCGTTTAGCCAGCATCGTTTTGCCTGAGCCTGGCGGCCCGAGCATTAATAGATTATGACTGCCTGCGGCGGCGATGATTAAAGCTCGCTTGGCTACATCTTGGCCACGCACGTCGGCGTAGTCCAAGTCGTATTGGCTGAACTCTTCAAACAATTCTCTTAAGTTGGAGGGCTCCGCGGGGATATCAATCGTTCCGGCAAAGAATCCTACTGCTTCTGATAGGCTGGCAATTGGAATGACATCGATATCACCCACCACTGCCGCTTCCTTGGCGTTCTCGCTTGGCACCAAGATCCCGCGGTAACCGGCCTCACGGGCGGCGATTGCCATGGACAACGCACCTTTGATCGGTCGCGTGTGTCCTTCCAGCGCGAGTTCACCGACCAGTGCGTACTGCGAAAACCAATCCGACTGGAATTGTCCACTGGCGGCCAGTATCCCCAGCGAGATAGGCAAGTCAAACGAGGCGGCCTGTTTGGGGAGTTCCGCAGGGGCCAAGTTGATCACCACGCGATCGTTTGGCCTTAAGAAGCCGCTGTTGACGATTGCCCGCTCGACCCGGTGGATACTTTCTTTCACTGCCGCTTCGGGCAATCCAACCAGCATTGTTTTGGGTAGCGGACAGCCAGACACATCCACTTCGACTTCAACCAGAAGTGCTTCGATACCTAGCAACGATAGAGTGTTCAATTTAGCCAACATCAGCACCACCACGCCCGAGGTCCCTAGTTACCGCAGCGCCCATAGTATGTTCCTTTTGCTATTGTCTCGATCTGTTTTTTAGATCGGTTTATTGACTTTGAAGCCCGCTGCTGTGTGGTTGCGCGTTTCGACGATTCGGCTCAGTAAAGCGTTTTACGAACTCGAACCGTCGGCGCGAACCACTGCGCGACTTGGAACCAAGACCATCGTCTCTACGTTTTGGCCGCCGACCAATTCTAGCGTCTGTGTTGCGAGTCCGCGACAATTTCGATAACCACCAAGCATGTGGTTAACACGCATTGAGGCCATCGAAGCAAAATTCAATCGAGTCGACTTTGAAACGAAGATGAAACTATCCCGCTATTAAGATTGACGGGCGCAAACTCAATTCCTTACAAGGAAAGATCAAAAAATTACAAAATAGTTTGCTCAATCTACAGTATCTTACCCAGTTTGAAACTTCATGCTTGAAAGCCAACGTTCGGGGGTAGCTTTCGGAGCCAACGCGTGTGATCAATTCAACAGGGGCACAGCGCCGCTGCTGTTCATGTCGCCCCAATGTGAAATGCCTACGGCAGACGATTGGCGATTTCAGCAACCCATTATCATTGGTTGGCTGCGAAGCTTAGGGAGGACCCAGAGGGGGAGGGCCTACTTGCATACCCAGCTGTCGCCACAACAGCATCGAAAACCAGAGGGTGACGGCCGCAGCTGGGGAAGGGGCGCCAAGTAACTCGTCGACCATCCCAGCCACGCACATCCAGAGAATCAGGCCGTCGATCGCGGGGATGGGATCATAGATGATAGAGGTCAATTGGTAGAGCAGCATGCCGATCACAATTAATCCAGCCACGACCCCTCCATACATGGCTGCATTCAAGATGATATTGTGGCAGTGGAAGCTGTGCTCGTCCATCACGAATCGTGCGGAGCAATAGCCGTAACCAACCAACGGAGATTCCCCAATCTTCTTAATTCCGTATGCCCAAATGTCGGTTCGGCCAGTTGCGGTCGCCAATTCGTCGGTCGATCCTGACTTGGTGAGCTTAGTCAGCGTTGAATCGATAATCCAATCGAGTTCTCCTGTTCCTACAGCCGCAAACAGAATTAAGATACCCAGACCAACTGCGACTACCACGGCGATGGCATTCCCGGGCCGGCGCCAATAGGCTTGAAAGGTCAGCATCAGCCCGAGCGCGCAGGTAATGGTGGAGGTCCGGCTGAAGCAGGTGAACAAGGTGATCGCCCCGAGAAACATCCCTAGGCTGGCAATCATCCAACTCATTCGCCCGCTGACCGCCAGACCAGCAAACACCATGATGGTGAAAGCAGAATAGAACCCGAGCTCGTTCGGGTGCCCCAATCCACTCATCCGTTCATACACAGAAGTCGTTGTGACTTGCTCTTGGTAAACGCCGACCTCGGTTACAAACAGATAAGCGATCCATGAACCGATCAAATAGAGTGTCAATCCGCAAGCCACGGCCAGTAGAAAACGGTAGCCGCCGAGCACCCGCATCGCGGCGGGGATGAGCAGCAGCACTCCCACCAGCGAGACCCATGCGGCCACGGAATAGGCTTTTTCGACACTGGTGGGCAAGAGGACTCCGTACCAGCCCACATAGGCGGTAATCAGCAAGCCGGGCCAAGCCAAGAAATCGCGGACTGTCTTGGAGGGGAAGTACAAAGCTCCGACGCAACCGCAGGCAAACGAGACCATTAGCCGCAAGTAAATCTGCCAGTGAACCTCAAACTCCTCACCGGTCCCACCGCGGAAGTCGGCACCGTTGATGAATACGACCAACACCACCAGCGACAGGCATACTCGTTGTTCGATGTTCCAGGCTGCCACCTCTGAGTCAGGCGTTCCCGTTGCGGGCCTCCCAGCGGATGTGGGTATGGCGCCAGCAGCACTGATCGATGGATGCACGCTCGACGACACGCTACTTGGCCTTACTGACAACTAAAGCGGGCTCGGATTGGCGGTCCGAGCTATTCAGGTCATGTTCGAGCGGAGGGGAGAATTCATGCTTTGAGCGTGTAGTCGACTGCGACTGGGCAGCCTCCAGCTCAAGCACACGCAGGTAACGTTCGCGTTCGGCATCATGGATCTTTTTTGTCTCAAGTGCAGTCGTGCGGTACTCACTAATCAAAGCCGTGGCAACACCGCACAGGACTGAGAAGATCGTCCCTAGGCCGGCGAGCAGCAGGCGATTGGGGCTGGTATGTTTGTAGCGTCGTGTTGGCGGCGAAACAACGGAAACATTGGAGACCGCTTCGGTATCGAGGGCTGCATTGATTCGCGACTCCTCCAATTTGCGTGCGTAATTACGATGGTTTTCGCGACTGATTTCAATTTGTCGCTGTAGTGATTCGGCGACCAGTTCGACGTCGTTGACTTTGTTTAAGCGTTGTATCAGTTCTGCTTCCAGCGCTTCGAGCGACGCACGCTTAGACTCCAGCGAGGCCAAGGTGGCTTCACCCAACAAAATTTCATTTTCTAGTTGTTGATACACGGGATTGACCGCCATCGTGCTCTGCTCACGATCGACAGGTTGATCGTCCATGATGTCGCGCGCATTCGTCAACTGCTCGCGGACCTTTGCCAGTTCAGGATGATGTTCAAAGTACTTTGACGCGAGCTCTTTCTCTTGGATCTCCAAGGCATAGAGTCGGTCACGCATGGCGTCGGTAGCCCCCACCGCGATGCCGCTGGTCCGCTCGCGCTGCAGTTCTCTGGGGAGGCGTTCGATGTAGAACTTCAATTTCGTCAAGCGGCCTTGGGCTGCTTCCATCTCGGCTTGGGTTTGTAGTTGCAGCTTCTTGATGTCGGTCATTTCGGTCTGCAGCGACTCCTGTTTGCCCTTCATGGTGAGCATGGCATTTTCATTCTTCGTCGCCCGCAGCTGCTCTTCAGACTCCGCAAGAATCTGCTCTTGTTCACTAAATTGTGCATTGAAGAAATCAAGGGTGCCGCCGTAGCGATAGGCATCGATATGCATCGTGCGATAACATTTAATTACTGTTTCAACGACATCTTGCGCTAATTCGGGTGAACTGCCTCGGAAGGTAATTGAAATGGTGGTCGACTTTTTGGGGGAATCGATCCTCAGATCTCCAACAAATTCCTTGATCGCCTCTTCCCGCCGCTTAAATAACTTAATGTCTTCCTTCGGTATTTCCGATTCGCTGACCACGGAGGCCGCCATCCCTGGTAGCAAAGATTCCAACGACGCCGAGACCTTATCCCCCCAGCTTTCGGATTGCAGTTCGATCCACGAAAATCGTCGAAGAATGCGATCCGGGCCAATCAAATCAACCACCGACTCGGCCAGTCCACGACTTTGTAGCATATCGACAATTGAGTTCATTTCGGATTCACGCGACTCTTGAATCGAAATGGTTTGACCGATCGCAGTGGGATCCATGGTCGCGGAGCCTCTGCCGAGTCGCACAAAAAGCTTGGCCTCCGATTCGTAGCGTTTCGGAAACAGCATCACCGCAGTGGCTGAGAGGATAAGCATCAAACTGGTGACGAGCAGAAACCGCCACTTATAGCAAAAGATTGACGCGACGATGTCGAACAGGGTAAGCGGGCGTTCGTACGACTGAAATCGCATCGGAAGTCAAACTCCAGAATTTTTTGTACAAATGGGGAAAAATACAGGATAGTCGAAGTTGAATATGACGCTAGCACCGTCCACCCGCACCGGCGTTGAGAGAGTGATCGTCGGCGGTTCAATCGTTACAGCCCGCACAATCGCTATCCCGATGGCCGTTGCTGCCCCTTATGTGCTCGGTCGCCGCGCGACAAGCACTTCGCGTTTACCACCAGGTGGACCTGGGCATTTTTTGACCTGGAAGCCCAGGCCTTGCAGGGTGCGGCGAATGGCTCCCTTGACGCAATAGCTGGTTAACGTCCCATTGGGCTGCAAGCTGTCGAACATCTTCTGGAAAATCGCCGGGGTCCACAATTCCGGTGAGGTCTCGGGACTGAACGGATCAAAGTAAACTGCATGATAGGACTCTTCCTCGTGGGGGCAAAACGCCTGCACTTCGCCAATGATCAGGTCTAGCGTCACAAATGGGGTTAGTTGCAGTTGATGCCGCGAACCAGTGGCGTCGAGTTGGTTGGCGTCGAGTTGGCTGCGGGCGGCGAGCCAGGCGGCTTGAAGCGCTTGCACTGGCCAGGTAGCGATCGCATAAGAACTAGTGGTGAAAAATTCGCTGTCCGCAGCTCGCTCGACGTAGCCTGCCACATCCAGGCCTCGATAGAGCTCGGTCGGCAACAGCCATTTGTCGCAGGCCGTATAGTGCAACCGAGTTTGGGATTGTTCCGCGAGCGCTGCCGTCAATAAAAAGGCAGTGCCGGTTCCAAAGCCGACCTCCAGCACCCGGGTGGGCTGCTGCGCGATGAAGCGGGCTGCCACGCCACTGTTGAGCAGGTAGACAAATAGAGACTCGGCCGCCGCCCCGCAGCCACTATGGTAGGTCTCGCCCACTGCATCACTGACCAACGTCCGACTGCCGTCGTCGGTGACCAGCCACTCCAGCCCGGCCTCACCCGTTGGATATCGAACTCTTTGGGGGGGCGGCATAGTGCGTCGTGCGATCGAGATTTAGGGTTTCATTTGTCGTTCATTGCCTGTCCAATTAGACTTTGGAAGCGATTCCCGTCAACCTCTCGCGAACTTTCCGCTACACAAATACCCCTACAGAACTTCGTCGAATCTTATGTTTTCCCTTCGCTGTAAGCTGGTTACGCTGTGTCTGGCAACCCTGTGTGTTTTGGTCCCCGCCGTTTGCCCGCAGTCAACTTTTGGTTGGTCGTTCCATCACAACCAACAAGACGAAAGCGAGCCCCAGAGCAGCAAAGACGAGAACAGCAAACACGAAAGTGGCGACGGCCAGTCGGCTGCCGACCAACCGGTGGCAGCTTCCAAAGAGGGGGAGCAGGCGATGGGGGGCTTCCGCAAGCCGGAGGGCTGGGAGGTGTCACTGTTCGCCGCTGAACCGCTGGTAGCCAATGCCGTTACGCTGACAGTGGATAACCAGGGCAGGGTCTTTGTTGGTGAATCTTTCCGCCAAGACCGCGGAGTGACCGACAATCGCGGCCATGACAACGAATGGCTGATGGCCGATTTGGCCTCTCAGTCGGTTCAAGATCGCATCGACTACCATCGACGGCTGTTGGGAACGGCGGCCGACGAGTACACCGTGCATGACGATTGCATCCGACGCCTGGTCGATACCGACGGCGATGGGCAAGCCGATCAGGTGACCATCTTCGCCGAGGGCTTCAACCAACTCGAGGATGGAACCGGGGCGGGCATTCTGGTCCGTGGCAACGATGTTTATTACACTTGCATTCCACATCTTTGGCTGCTGCGCGATACCAATGGCGATGGCCAAGCGGAGGAGCGGCAAGCGTTGCATTCGGGGTATGGCGTCCGCGTGGCTTTTCGTGGTCATGACTTGCACGGACTGGCGATGGGGCCTGACGGACGCATCTACTTCAGCATCGGCGACCGTGGCTACAACATTGAAACGGCAAGTGGAAAATTCAAAGATTCCGAGAGCGGCGCGGTCTTCCGCTGCGAGCTCGACGGTTCGCAACTGGAAGTCTTCGCTACGGGGCTCCGCAACCCCCAAGAGCTTGCCTTCGACGACTACGGATATCTGTTCACTGGCGATAACAATTCCGATAGTGGCGATAAGGCCCGTTGGGTCAACGTCATGCAAGGTGGTGACACCGGTTGGCGGATGATGTACCAGTACATTCCGGACCGTGGGCCATTCAATCGCGAAAAGATCTGGCATCCCTACTCGGCCGAGACACCCGCCTACATCGTGCCGCCCATCGCCAACATTGGTGACGGACCTTCGGGACTCACCAGCTATCCAGGAACAGGCATGAGCGGAGATCTTGCCAACTGTTTCTTCCTGGTTGACTTTCGCGGTGGAGCTTCCAATAGCGGCATCCGCTTGATTCGAACGCAGCCCAAAGGAGCGTTCTGGGAAGTGGAACGCAACGAGGAGTTCATTTGGAACATCTTGGCTACCGACGCCCAGTTCGGTCCCGACGGTGGACTGTGGGTCTGCGACTGGGTCAATGGTTGGGTCGGAGAAGGGAAAGGGCGGATCTACCGCTTCTTTGAGACCGCCGCCCAGGAGGAATTGATTGTTCGCGAAGTGCAGCAACTGCTGGCCAACGGATTTGCCCAGAGCGATGCCGCGAAGTTGAGTGAGTGGTTGCGGCACGCCGATCGACGCATCCGTCTGGAAGCCCAGTGGGAACTTGCCACTCGCGGACAAACCGCTGCGTTCATCGATTTGATCAAAGATCTGACTGCTGGCACGCTGCCGCGACTGCATGCGGTGTGGGGTTTAGGGCATGCCGCGCGGCTGAATCCAACCCTCCGCGATGCCGCCAGCGCGGGGCTGCAATTGGCCTTAGTCGACGATGACTTGGATGTGCGTGCAACCGCTGCCAGTGTGGTAGGCGATCTCAAGCTGGAGCGTTTCGCCAAGCGCCTTGTCGAGTTGATTAGCGATAGTGAACCGCGCGTGCAGTACGCTGCCTGTCTGGCGGCCGGCGCCCTGCAGATCGACGCAGCCCTGGAACCGGTCAGCAACATGCTGGCCAGCGCGGCCGACAGCGATCCGGGGTTGCGGCATGCGGGCAGCATGGCGTTCAAGGGTGCTACCGATACTCGACTGCTGTTGGCACTTGGCGATCACCCCGCGCGCTCCGTGCGACTGGCGGCCGTCGTCGCGCTCCGCAAACGGCTCGATCCAGGGCTGGTCAACTTTCTAAGCGATGCGGATGCCGGCGTCCAGTTGGAAGCGGCCCGCGCGATTCACGATACTCCCGAAATTCACTCGGCATTGCCGCAGGTCGCGAGCCTAATCAAGCAAACGTTGGTTGGCGATGCATTGATCCATCGCGTGCTGAACGCGAACTTCCGGCTGGGAGGGGACGAGGGGGTGGCCGCCATTGCCGCGTTCGCGGCCAGCCACCGAAATTCAGATGCGATGCGGATCGAAGCCCTTGCGATGCTTGGCGCTTGGGGTGTTCCAGGGGATCTGGACCGCGTCATGAATCGCTATCAGCCGCTGGAGGAGCGCGATCCGGCAGCCGCGCGGCAGGCGTTCGAGCAGCATTTGGCGAACCTGCTATCGGGTTCGGATGAAGTGGTGCGCAGCGCCATCGCCGCTGCCGCCAAATTGAAGATCGAGGGAGCTGCCGCGACCCTGCGAGGACTCGCCAGCGATCCGGCTAAAGATGAGCGGCTGCGCATGAACGCGCTGATCGGCGTCGTTCATTTGCAAAGCACCGATGCGCTGAGTCTGGTCGAAGCACTGGTCCTCGACCCCGTACCTGCCGTCCGCGGCCAGGCGCTGACTTTGCTTAGCGAATTGGCTCCGGAGGCTGCTCTTCCACGCGCGACGCACGCTTTGGATGCGGAGGATTGGAACGAACGGCAGATGGCCTGGGATGCACTGGCCACCCTCGAACTGCCTGAGGCCGATGCGCTGATCAATCAAGGTGTGGAGCGGTACGTCAGTGGTGGTCTGGCTCCCGACATGTGGCTGAACGTGCTCGAAGCGGCCCAAAAGCGACTCACCCCCGAAACGAAACAAAAGCTAGAAGAGTTCGAACGGCAGATGCTTTCCGCGGACGAGCTCGAGGGCTACCGCGAAGCGGCCTTTGGGGGCAACGTGGCTGCTGGTAAAGATCTCTTCTTCAACCGAACCGAACTTTCCTGCGTCCGTTGCCATCAAGTCGGCACGGTGGGTGGCGAAGTTGGGCCGAACCTGACCGAGATTGGAAAAACGAAGGACAACCGCTACTTGTTGCAGTCGATCGTCCAGCCAGATGCCAAAATTGCGGAAAACTATGAGTCGGTGTTGTTGTTGACGGAAGATGATGAGGTCATCAGTGGCGTGCTTCGCAAAGAGACCCCTTCGCAGATCGAGTTGATCGACGCCAACGGCAAGTTGATTCAAATCGATCCCGTAGAGGTGGTTTCGCGGCGGAAGGGGCAATCGGCCATGCCAGCTGACCTGCTGAAGAGTCTAACGCGCCGCGAACTCCGCGACCTAGTGGCTTACCTCTCTTCATTGAAAGGTGAGGAGTAACGGCCAGGAAATTTAACTCGCTGGGCTGCCGTCGACCAGCCGATTCAAGGACACTCATGCGGAATTCCTCGCACCTGCAACAATTTGCAACGCGATGCGAATGGATCACTATTGTGAGAGCCTTCATGCTGCAGTTCTGTCACCGCTCGACATGTGACTTGTCGAGTCTCAATTTTAAACCAGCACGAGTCACGCGGATGACCTGTGGCAGCCTCGTGCCCAGTAACCCTCGGACTACCGCTGTCCATCAGCATGGCAGCCTGGGCAGACAGAGCCAACCTGAACTCCCTTAAATTTCTCCGAAGCGACTTCACACTCCTGTAGCATCTCCCGCTTTCAAACCTCAACTCGTCGATCGATGACCGTGTTCTCCTGAAGTACTCGAAACTCCAGAAGTACAGTTTATGCAACAACTTGAGAAGATAAACACAGATTTGGACGGTAAATTTATGGGTTCTACGGCTGATTACTTCTTATCCGTTATCAATACTGTCTGCGATAGAAGGTCCGCTAAGCGAACCTTCCCGATGAGTTGCACTCGACGCTTGTTGCTGAGTTTGATGGCTTTTTGCCTGCTTTCACTCGCTCCGACCCCGGGTGTGCAAGCAGGAGTGGGTGATCCGCAAGTTGCGACGAATCATACTTGGTATCCAGGCGAACTGGCTTGTTCCACTTTTGAACGTTTGCAAGAGACGCAAGCGGTGATGTTTGAAGCGGTCACGGGACGGCGGCCTACGACGGACGAACAGCTAGTGCTGGCATCTTGGCTGTGGCGGAACACTCACTACTGGCATGGCGAACAAGGTACCGAAGACTTGTGGGGACGCGGCTTCTCGAACGATTCCGAGTCCGCGACTCGTGAATATTGGACCGGCTTGTTCGCCCACGGTTTTGCACTGTGCGGCACCACCCATTCTCAGTGGACGGCCGAAATGCAGCATTTGCTCGGGCACAATCGAGCTCGAGTAGCTGGAGTGTCGGGGCACAATTCGTTCGAAGTCTTCCTAAGAGGTGGTGCCTATCGCGAAGGACGCTGGGCGCTGCTTGATCATGACATCTCCACGGTAATCTTTGACGCACAAGGTCAACGTCTGCTGTCGATCAACGAAATTATGGAAGGGAAGCTGGCTCTTACTAGGGAACAAACTACTGAACCGAAGCAGCAGGGCTGGCCCGTCTGCGGGTTGCATCCAGAGGACGGAAACTGTTATGATTCGTTTCAAACCGCAGAGTATCTTGCGGGTTACGCGGGTCCGCCTCCGATGGTTCATCTGCGACGTGGAGAAACGCTGCGGCGGTACTTGAAGCCGGGGTTGGAGGATGGCAAGACTTTCGTATTTTGGGGGCGCAACTATCAAACCGATGGCATTCCTGGTCCGGAGCGTGCGCGAACTTGGGTTAATCAGCCTGAAAAACTGTATGGTTCAACGAGCGGCGCCGGATATCGCCCTGGCCAAGCTCGGTTTGCCAATGCCGTCTATACGTACCTACCAAACTTTGCCAATGGAGACTATCGCGAAGGGGTGACGAGTGAAAGCGACCGGCAAGTGACCTTCGAATTCAACTCGCCGTACATCATCGCTGCAACACCGGCATCGAGTGAAGCGTGGGGTGTCTACGAAGCGGGCTGTCGCAACGGTCTGGTAATCCAGTCTTCCAAACCCGTCGTGGTCTCCGCGTCGCTAGATCGCGGGCAGAGCTGGAAACAAGTTGCCGCGCAGGCGGCTGACCCAACGTACACGATCGACTTGACCGATTTCGCGAAAGGCCATCGACAGTATTGGTTGCGATTCGAATCGGGTGCCGCTGAACTTGAGGGGAGTGACCTGAAGATCACGACCATCTGCCAAGCGAACTCATCGATCATTCCGCGGTTGACGGACAACGGGAGTGTCGTTGAATTCCAATCGTCGGGACTTGCCCTGGAAAGTGCTGGTCCGAACATAGCTCAAGCTGCGCAGCACATTGTTGAAGGGAAGTTTGATTCGCCGCGCGTTACGTTGCAACTTACAGCGCCGCGCAAGTCGACACTGGCACAGGTCTATGCCGCCACGCACCTCGCTTCTTCCAATCCCCCGTCGCCCGATTTGACTTATCGCATCGAGTATTCGGTCGACAGCGGCAAATCCTGGTCGGACATGGTCGAAGATTGGCGGATCACGCGACAGGGCGAAGAACCGGCGGACTTTTGGTCGCAGAGCTTCTGCTGGGGATCCGCGAATCTTCCAGATACGGCCAGCGGTGTTCAAGTTCGCTTCCGCAACGACGGCGGCAAGCGGAACTTGCGGGCCGAAGTCCATCTGGCTTATCGACTCCCGAGTGAAGATGCTACGCGAGTGACCTTTCACTGGAAGGATGATGCGGGGTTGCATACGGAAGAACAAACTTTTGCATCAGTTTCTCCAGCGAGGAAGCAAGTCTGGAGATTGGCGACCGGGACGGAGGTCGAAACGTTGTGGGTCGAGTATGCGCCCGAAACTGGATCAGTCGCATCGTGGATCGACCACTGAGTCCATTGCTCGGATCGCCGCTCAATCCGAAACTGCTGGCTACAGGACTTGCGAATCGCATGATTGGCGCGACGCACAGCAGGCCCAGCGCAGCGAAGCAGATCATTTCCGCGTGATGGAGTTGGAGCTTGCCCCTGCAGCCATAGCAACCCCGTTCAAATTAGGATCTGATATGAATCATCTTCATCGAAGACAAATACTGCGCGCAGCGGGAGTCTGCATTGGTCTTCCCTTTTTTTCGTCGCTTGGAACCACACACGCGGGGCATGACAAGCCGAAGCTTGAAACCACCGCGAAGAAGCGGATGGTCTGCATTGGCAATATGCTTGGATTCCATCCCGAAGCGTTTTGGGCCGAAGCGGCAGTCGCCGCACCTAAGAACCGCAACATGGTGGAGGATCTTCCGCTGCTGTACGACCTGATCGCACTATCGCTGCAGACAGATTCGACGCGAATTGTGACACTGAAGATCGGCTGCGACGTCAATCCCAGAGACCTGGGCGTAAACGGTGACTGAACCTGAGAGCACTGGGCAACATGCCTCCCGATGAAAAGGAGTCGCGGGAGTACTTCGCGGGTGGGCTGGAGCCTGAGATGAAGCAGGAGACTCGGTTGTTCATGCGGGATTTAATCAAGGGCAGCGCATCAGCTCTGGAGTTCCTTCGCGCCGATTACTCGTTTGTTAATCGAGATCTCGCGAAGCTCTACGGCGTTGCCGAGCAGGTCCCGGTGGATGAGGCTGGAAAGTTTCATCGGGTTCAGTTCAGAAACAAAGATCGCGGCGGATTGTTGAGCCATGCGAGTGTGTTGGCAGTTTCAGCCATTGGTATCGAGACTTCGCCCGTCATTCGCGGAATCTGGCCCATGGAGACAATCCTCGGAACGACTGTCCCTCCTCTACCCAATGAAGTCCCGGCCCTGGATCCGGACATCCGCGGCGCAGTGTTGATTCGCGAACAACTGGCGAAACACAGTGAGTCGGCTGCGTGCAATCAATGCCATCGCAAGTTCGATCCGCTGGGCTTTGCACTGGAAGGTTTTGATCCGATTGGTCGGAAGCGTGAGTTTTATGATTCGAAGAAAAATAACAGGATTGATACAGTCGGCGTTTTGCCCGGAGGCGATCGATTCTCTGGTCCCGAAGAGCTTCGCACATTGCTGCTCAAACGCGATGAGTTTTTTGTACGAACCGTGACAAGCCGATTACTCAGCCACGCGCTCGGAAGTCGTATCGAATCACTCGATCGTCCCGCCATTAATAAAATTGTCGTGAGCCTGAAGGATAACGACTACCCTTATGTGCACGAATGTCACCGGATTCAAATTGAAAGTCTGGCTTACTTCCTGATTGCGCACAGGAACTAAGCGAAAGGGAGAGCATGATTAGAAGCGCCTGGAAGGCAGGATGGTTTAGCATATTTGTTATACCCATCGATTATGATGCGTTTTAAAACGAACCATCTATAACAGAGAGCTACTGCTTCTGGCAGGCAGAACACGAAATCGAAGATTGGTCGTTGATCGGATACCATCATAGCGAGCACATACGCAGCAAGTATCTGCTTTTCTAGAGCGTCAACTAGAAATGCCGCAATCCAGCGAAACGCTAAAGGTTGTCACCTTTGAAGTCTAACACATCCCTCCGTTGTCGTTTGGCGGCCAAACTGACTTCGAAAACCTCAGTCCTGCGTGTCCTACCTGCAATCGACGATCACTTAGTTGGAACTTCGTTGACAGTGTAGTATGCCATGCGGTGTAACAGCGTATCGCCATCTCGAGAACGAACTCCGGCGAGATCAAATTCATAGACGAATCCTCGCTCAAGAGTATCGATAGTGACCATTACCGACAGGCCATCCTCGGCCAGATTAACCATCTGTATCTTGGGCTTTCGCTTGTCAACCTCAGGCCCTCCATAGCCAGCATGGTAGGGATAGGTGAATGACGAGAGAACGTAAGAAGCCTTTACGTTTCCTGTGGCCGTCTCTACCGGTTTCGTGAAGGAGATATGAAAGCCGTTTGGAATGATCTTGATTCGGCTGATCTCAAACGGCATCTTGCCGCTCCACTCCAAACGCTCGAGTGCAAATGGCTTGATGCCTCGAACAGGCCAACCACGATTGGTGCCACCGCAAAGCAGCTTGCCGCCGGGGGTGAATTCCACGTTGAGAATGCCAGTCGAAAGACCCTCGCGGAAAGGATAACAGGCACCTTGCCAAACGCCATTCACTTCTTCCGTCGTGGCTCGCATGATAATCGATTGGGTGTAGTCACCGAGGAAGATTTGGTTTTCAAAAGGACCGAACTTTCCGCCAGTTCGATCAACATTGAAGCCAGTGATTGACCGCCCCATGCGGATATATGGAAATATCACCGCATACGGGACCAATTGTCTGACTCGCTTCTTCTCTGTCACAATTCGACTTCCGGACACAGGCATCGCAGGTTCAGACCCCAGTTCGGGCGCATACTGATACCAGTTAAAGCTCGCTGGATGCCCATGAAAGCTGTTTGGCGAGACAGCTTTCAAGCTGCACGTACAATTCCATGGTCCTTGACTTTCGATATAGAAAAGGGAACCATGTTCATTGAATCCGATTCCCCCCGGACTCCGCAGCCCACTGGCGAATGCCGTCGTCGTTCCTTCGGGTGCAACCTTCATGATGAAACCGCGATTCAGGGCGTGCGAATAGTAGGACTCTGATAATCCTAGCGCCACAAACTGATTTCCTTCGCTATCCAGTTTCGATCCAAATGCGTACTCATGGTAATTTGCGTACCCCCACGCATCGGAAATCGTTTCGAATCGATCCGCCACACCATCGCCGCTAGTGTCGCTGACTCGAGTCAATTCACAGCTCTGAGTAACGCGAAGAGCATTGTCCTTCCAGGTTAGCCCAAAGATCTCATCGAGTCCCGATGCGAATCGATGAAACTTCGGAACGGGCTTGGGCGCGTCGATGCCATCCATGAAGAAAATCTCACCATGTCGAGTGCCCACTGCCATGCGACCGTCTGGTAGAACGGCAAAAGCCCCCGCTTCGATCAGGGTATCCTTGGGCAAAGGAATACTCACGACGGGATAGAACTCTCGCTCTCGTTCCTCAGTGCCCCATCGCTCACCAACATCTTCAGCATGTAATGAAGAGGACATGACCGCGGTGAGTGCTATCAGGAAACAAGTAGTGGAAGTCAGCAAAACTCGATTGGACCTGGGGCTTCCTGCAATATCCATCGTGCTGAGTAACTTGCTATTTCTTAAGCGGTTCATACCTTAACTCCAATGTGGATTTTCCTTGTGGAATCTTTAGCCGCAGAAGCAGTTCCACTTGTTGTGGTTCATCCGACAGCGGACGTATGTGAGTCTCACTTGGAGGAACAGTTAATCGCAAGCGCTCATTGCGGAAGACCTGTTCGTTCTCGCGACTAATTTCGCCAACCAGCGCACGGAACCATAAGGTTTGTGGTGTTACTGCGTCCAAGGTCAATGTCCGCCTAAGCATTCGTTGCGATTCCTCGACAACCGCTACCGTTCGATCTTCGATTTCCAATTTGCCAATTCGATATTGAAAGGTCGGAATGCTCACATCGTCGAGGAAATAGCCACGGAATTGGTATCCAACATTCTTGGGATACCAAGGATTTGGATTGGCGGGTGCCTCCTTGGTCATCACCGGCAACAGCGGCCATGGAGTGCTTTCGTGATCGAGCACGGCAAAAGAAACATCCTGCGCCAACTGGATCGATTGGCTGGCTGGATTAAAGTCTCCCGAGCCTTGGCCGCTCCAGTTCACGTTGACGAACTCCCCTTCCCAAATTGCCGACAGCGTGCCGGTCTCAGCATTGAAGGCATAGCTGAGCTTTTCCGGAAGCCCAACGGCAATACCTCGAAAGCCAGCTACACGACTTCGCCCGCGGTGAATCACAGCTGTATCGCCAACGTTGAGTTTCGTACCCACGGCGCGAACGCCCGACGGATCCGCCGCTGAAGTACCTAGCGAAAGGTAGTACCAAATCGCTTCGATTTGACGATGCGTATCACCATCTAAAATGGTTGTGACGGCTGCTTCTCCATCTGGCCAAGCCGATGGCATTACTGTTCGCGGTCGGAATGCTCCTGGGTTTTGCAGATAACGATAAAACCAAGCTGGCTTAAGTCGCTCGTAGCTAGTGAGCAAATCGATACCTTGATGGGTGCTCGCAGCTTTTCCATTGAACGCGTGGCAGGCGACGCAATTGGCCCCTTTGTCCCCCAACAAGTCACGTCCAGCGGCTCGCATCAGTTTTTCGCGTTGTTCTTCGACTTCGTTAAGCCGCTCTGGATTGGGCAGCTTCATCTCGGGACCAGTCATGGTATCTAGACGACGGAAGAGGTCAGGCAGGTGCGCAATGTTGTTCTCGCCGTACTGCGGCATACGCGTCGCCATATAGTGCCGAACGCTCTCTCCATCGAAGAGTACCTTCTTCATCCACGAAGATTGCAATTTTGCCCCCATCCAAGTCAAGGGTGGTGGGATACGACCGTCTTCACCCAGGTTGAGCTGGCTCCCTTTAAAAAAAGCGTTGTGAGCATCATGAACTCCACCATAGTCATCGCGAACGTGACAGTTGACGCAGCGAAAAGCTGTCAAGGTCATTGCCAGTTGGTCTTTGTCCGATGCGACAAGCGGCTCCGCTCGGACGGCTGCAGCCATCGCTGAAACCTGATTCGCGCCGAGCCGGAAGCGCGGACTGCAGCTGCTTGCCTTCGAATCAGCTAGGCCTTGGTCCACCATCGACAAACACCCAAGAGTCAGATCGCCAGTTTTTAATGAACGATGAACGGGTGTGGCATGAAAACCGGGAAGCGTATGGCATGCAGCGCAGTTTAACGTTCGAAAGTGCTCTTTGCCAGCCTCGACAAGCTCCGCGTTCGGAACCAGTGCTTCGCTGACCGGTTTTTCCTCGCCAACTAGATATCCAGCGATCGCCAGCGATTCAGCCGGAGTCAGTTTCATATCCGGCATGCGCCCGGAACTGCGAACCTTGAGCGGCTGAAACAGAAATTCACTCAGCGACTTGATCGTGTACTTGGCAGAAACATGACTTAGACCGACAACCGACGGCTCAATCAATTGCCTAGCCGCTATCGCCGGATCGACGTCTTCTTCATCCTCTTCGACATGCTTTTCTTCATCACCAGATTCTAGCGATTCTTGGCCGACCTCGTTGGGACCATGGCAGGCCACACAACCAATCGAATGAAACAGTTCGTATCCGAGCTGTCCATCAATCGGCTCAGTGGCTACCACTGGATTTGAGGGCCGCGACTGCGCGACCAGAAAATGTGTCAGTGACTCGACAATTGCTTGTTTTTCGGACGCGGACTTAGAGTCCAGCAAGTCCGGCATCGTCGTCCCTGGATGTGCGGTTGATGGTGAGGCTAGGAAGCTCCGCAAAAACTCGGGAGTGACCCGCGCCCCGACCTCTGTCAAATCAGGAGCGATCTTCTCGAGACCCTGTTCGATACGACTTTCCTGCGGAACACCGGTGTGACACGCAGCGCACCGAAACTCAGCCATCAATAAACTACCGGCCTGAATCTGCGACAGTGGGTGGTGTCCAGGAAAAGCTGGATCACCTGCCATTGCCACAGAGCTGGCAACTACCGATAAGATCCTAGCAAGATTTTTAATCATGGTAAATTTGCCGATGTTGAACATATCGCCCTGGATGTCAAGTTAGTTCATTTGTAGAAAGTCACAGGTCGTGGCTTCACGCCAAGTTCTTCGTAGTTAAATCCGCTTTCCAGCGGTTCGTAGCTGCCAACAACATCGACGCCACGAGTAGCTGAGATGGATGCTTCTAGCCCAACGCACCAATAGGCCGCATTGACGACAAGTTGACGCAATCCGTGACTCTTGAAGTCGCTCGCACTCCCCATCGTGCAGTGAAATACTTTCGCGGTGCTACCACGACTGGTTTGCCATGGTTTCACCCAAGCTACCGGTAGTGGTTCAAGTTCGTTATTTGGCAGGTCCTCCGGCTTGCGGCCTATGAGCGGTTGGCCCCATACCAGAGCGGTGCAATCCACCGGCAAACTGCTCCCCTCCGCGTAAGTGCGATAGACATCCGAGTCACCCCAAATGTCGTTCACTCCCGTCAAGATCGGATGTTGAGTTTGGTCCTTGTCGAAAAAGCCGCGGGTGGAATCAGCCTGCCACCTCCCGTGATGATTGAGGAAGGTCCCACCTAGGATGTCTTCTCCCCATCTCACCTGCTTTCCATCTATCTTGTAAGGCAGCGGACCACGAAAGCCATGGTTTGCAGTGCGTAGCGCGATGACGGGTTTTCCAGAATCCACATATTCCACGATCTGATCGAGTTCGGTCTTGGGCAGTGTTAGCAAGCGTGTGCAGAAGACAACTAAATCTGCGGATGCGAGTTGTTCAAGGCCAGGAATGTGATGCTCTTTGAACTCGGCCTCTTTGTCCTTCTCCGGATAGACCGGCAGCGTCGGATCGACCTCACCGTTTTCGTTCACTCCAAAGAGCACGGTGCAATCGAATCCATGATATGTGCTCAATATCTTTGCCAGCATCGGCATCGATTGTTCGCTGCGATACTCCTGTTCGGCGGCGATCAACACAATGTGTTTTCCTTTACCTGGGCCTTCAACAGCCGAGTATGTCAGCCATTTGGCGTCGGGCACTCCCCACAGCTTTTCTAACAAAGCATACATCGCGGGGTCATGCCTCAGCAGCTGCTCGCGGGAAAAGGGGAAGAAATCATTGCGCGAGAAGTAGGCTTCGGTCGTCTCCGCGAAGTACTCCATCGCGGTGGTCATGGCATAAGCCCGTTCGATTGTATTGGGCTCGCCGTTACCAAGTGTTCGCTCGACGCGATCGTACAAGCCACTATTTTTGGCCTGCTGATAGGCAGCTTTGATTTCCGCATTGTCAAAGCCGTCTGGTAGGGCAAGAAAATGATACGCATGAGCCAATTCGTGAAGTGCAAAGTTCGGCATTCTTTGCATCTCTGCTTCGAAATCATGAACCCCAGAAAACTCGATTCCTTGTGCCATTTCAGGGTCTCGACCGTTGTCTCGCAACCAGTCCGCCCCAGGATGAAACTCAGCTCCACTACGCCCTGGCTGATAAGCCGGGGAAAAGTAGAGCGGAACTTTTTTCATCTCCGTTACGGCAGTGGCTGGTACATCGCGCACAATTTCGTCTAACATGTTTTGTAGGCCGACGAGCGCTTTAGCCGTGTCGTCTGCCTCGGACTCGAGGAGCTTCTTAGCGATGTGAACTTGCCAACCGGAGATGTCGCGAGTTTCTCGTTCGATTTGTTCCGGCTTGTTGGACTCCGAACAGAGAATTATTGTATTGGGTGCGTTCTTGTGGCTTGTAGCTCGTGGCTTTGCGGCCGGAATATTCTGAATACAGTAGAGTTTAGTCCAGCTTCGCAAGAAGAGCTGATCGTCGACAGCCACCGGCGAAGCATCGATGACATCGTCCAGTTCATTCACTGCGACCACCTCAAGGCTGTCATTATCTTTCACGACAACCGTCGTTCCGTCGCGGCTGGTAAAGTAAAAATGCCCGCCGGCCAGTATCGGAGAGGCGTACATGCTGCGAATGGCATCCAGACGCATTCGCTCTAGCAACGGTTGTCCTGTCTCGGCATCCATGCAACTCAACGCATTGGTATTGCCCGCAGTGAAGAGTAATCGAGTGCCACTGAGAATGGGCGATGGGACATAGGGAGTTCCCTGAGTAATCTTCCAATCGATTTTGGTACTGCTAGTTATGTTGCCTCGAGAGTTTAATGGGATGGAACAGGCCAACGAACCGCGATATCCACTCATGCAGATCACGGAGTCGTGAAAGCGGATCGGTGAGGGAATCGCGTTAACCGTCTGGCCCTCGCACTCCCAAAGTACCGATCCATCTTTCGCATCGTAGCTTTTGACCGATCCCGTACCGTTGACGATGATTTGCTGTTTACCTTCAAAGCCCGTCACAAGTGGAGTATTCCACGAGGTTACTTCGCCGGCGCGATCTTGCTTCCAACGAAGCTGGCCGGATTGTTTATCGATAGCCGCTAGGAACGAACCCTCTTCTTGATCCCAATTGATGACCACCGAATCATCGGTGAGAGCAGGAGTCACCGCTTCGCCCCAACCGCTTCGCGTGCGCATGTCGCCGAGATCGATGTTCCAGATATGCTCACCATCTAAAGAGTAGCAGAAGATGCCCCGCGACCCGAACGAAAAGTACAATCGCTCACCATCCGTTACCGGAGAACCGGCCGCATATGTGTTGGTGTCATGTTTGCCTTCATGCGGTACCTCGTCGACGACTACTTGCTGCCACAAAAGATTCCCCGAACTTCGATTGTAGCTAGACATGACAAACTGATAGAAAAACTCATCCGGGGTAGTTTTAGCACGCTGGTCGTTTACTACCGGCTTCGGGCTCTTTCGTTCCGTCTGGATTGCCGATAACACATAGATCTGATCGCCAAACACAATTGGTGTTGCGGAGCCCTCACCGGTCAAATCAACCGACCAAGCAATGTTCGTCGTCTTATCCCAGTGAATTGGTGGTTTGGCTCTATCGCCTGCTCGACCATCGGCCGTGGGACCTCGCCACTGAATCCAGTTTTCAGTGCGGGAAATTGCCGTTGGTTTATCTACCGGTTGCGCCTGAACACGAACAAGTGACAAACCCAGCGTGCAGGCCATCACGATTGCCCTTAAACTAAAATCAATCGCAATTCTGTTCATCAAGTGTTCCACTCGGCAAGAAATAGCTTTCGACCCAATCGAACATTTTTCGTTCGTGGCGATTCCACCAAGTTTAACCTAACTTTTGGACCGCATAAGTGCTTGCTCAAGTAAGACGATTCGGCGTCGAGATGCGCACAATCGTTATCGTCTTCGATTTGGAAGCGGGGCGAGACGACGTTGGTTTCTAGGCTGGCTTGCACACGCGAATGGTTGCTTTTCGAATTGGAGCGATTGGGCAAGAACGCCAAGCCCGGTGATCTTGTTTTCATTCATGCCAGCACGCATGGGACGACAGAAGATGGCCTGTTGCGGCTGGATAGCGAAGAAGGGCCATTCATCGATGCGTACATTTTGACGGCCGGTCTAGCCGGATTGCCTTGCGCATTAACAGAGACTAGACGATGCGGCTGCGTAGCTGAGACTGGAGCTCGGTTGCAATTCTCTGTAACTCTTCGAGCTTTTGCGTTTTGAGTTGCGACTCATCGGTCGGTACTCGCCCCATAAGTCCCTCCAAGGTTCGAATCAACTCGATCTCGCCCTCGATCTTGCCCTCGATCTTGCCCTCCGCCCTGGTGGCGTTGATCACCCATTGTCGGTCTCGTCGAGCCTTTTCGGTTGCATCGTACATCTGCTTGTCCTCTGTGATTTGTTTGATTGCTATCAGCGTCCGGGTCGCTTGCTGAAACTCCGCCTCCGGGAAAAGGCTCACCAGTTCCTCTTCGCTGTGCTCATGCGCATGCAGCAACCAATACAGCCACCTCTCCAGGGTACCGGCCTTCGCCAGTTCACTCTTCTGCAAATTATACCATCCCATTTCCAAGATGTGAAACTCGATCGTATCTTTAAGAACACGGCTTGTTTTTTGGTCCACCAAGCGAAATGCATGGTGGACCCGTCGTGAATCTGGCCACAACACTCCTTCGAGCAAACAAATGGCGAACACCGGCTTCAATTGCGCATAGTCGTCTCCGGACTTCATTTGGCCTGAGTAAAGCTCACAACCGTAAAAAATGACTCGCTGAATCAACCCGAGATGGGCTTCGAGCTGCATTTCGATATCGTAGATGGCACCTGCCTCATCGACTGCTTTGATATCGAGGACCGATAGCTTGTCTTCGTAGAAATCTTGGTAGTTGAAAGGGTTTTGAATCGTGACCGCCGAAAGACGACGAGGCAGATTCAAGATAGCGTTGAGCAAACTAATTAAGACCATTTCATTAGCTTGCGAGCCAAAGACCTTTTTGTAGGCAAAGTCGTTCGTCGGCGAGATACCCAGGGGGTGATCGTTCATCGATGCACTTTCCAAAAAGTCAGTAGATGCGTGGAGCCTGGGCATAGAATCGGCACCGCCGGAGGCTTTGCATATTCTCATAAAAGCGATGAATCTTTCCAACCCTGCTTCAGCTTGCGGATGTGTTCTGGGGTAGAGCCGCAGCAAGCTCCGATGATTTGTGCGGGCCAGCTTCGCGCGTGTTGTAGGTAGCCTTCGGGGTCGGTGGAGTCGGTGTTGATCCAGCCCTGTTCATCGTCCACGAAGCCGATGTTGCCGTAGGCCATGAGCGGGAAGTTTTCGCCACAGATAACGCGTAACTCAGTAAGCGGTTGGGCAATGGTGTGGACCGGCATGCAGTTCACGCCCAGTGCTTTTACGCCGAGAGGCATGAGTATTTCGGCGGCATGAGTGAGTGACTCGCCGGAGAGGATGCGACCTTTTTTATCGCAGACAAAAGTGACCCATGTGGACAGGCCGGTCGCCGTGGCGACCTTGGCGGCAATCACGGCTTCGTGGATTGAATTCATCGTCTCGATGAGCAGTAGGTCAACGCCACCTTCCACCAGATGATTGATGCGCTCAGCGTGCTCGGCGAGGCATTCGGCGGCGGGTGGCACGAGGTCGGGTCGATAGCAATCCTCTAGCGAAGAGAGCGAACCGGCCACGAGCGCTGGCTTTCCAAATTCAGCAACCGCCACTCTGGCAGTGGCCACCGCGCGCAAAGTCAATTCGCGGGCGGAGAAGACGTTGCCAGCGAGGGCGCGGCGGTTGGTGCGAAAGGTATTGGTGGTGATGATGTCGGCGCCGGCGTTCAGATAGTCCAGATGAACTTGGCGCAGGACATTCAGCCCCGCGTCCGTGGTGAGCGCATTGGCTGACCATAATGGCAAGCCGGTGTCTACGCCACGGCGATTGAGTTCCGTGCCGGTGGCGCCATCGAGTAGAAGAAATTCTGAGTTCAAGTTCAGGTTTCATCCATAGAGGAAAGCAAACGCTCGAATACTACATAACCCGTTTCGCTGAAGCCGAGGCGCCGGTAGCTTTCTCGAGCGGAGAGCGCGATGTTGAAATGAGCGATGGTTTCCTCGTCGCTGGATACGGCCTGTCGCATCTCAATCATGATTTCTTTATTAGTGTTCGATTAGCGCAGATTAGTGTTCCCCAATCGTAACCCTCTTGTTTGAACATTGCCGCTTCCTCTGCACTAAAAGTTAAGGAACACTGATTACCACTAGTCACACACTAATCTTAATAGGCAGAATTAAGACTTGAGAGCATCGGCGGAATCAGGCCCTACAAGGAGGAATTTGCTAAGCCGGTTACTTCATCAATTTGAGGTTTGCTTCGGCGAAGGCTTTGCCAATTTGAGCAAAGATTTTTGCACTGCCGAAGTAGTGGTAGCCGCCATTGGATGCGCCTTGGAGTGCCTCCCTGTCTTTGGGTGAAAGGACTTCCTCCAACGCGAGTTCGAGCTTCTCTGAATCCACCTTGGTGATTCCCTCAATCGATGCATCGAGCGCGGCATAATGCTCTGGGGAGTCTGGGGAGTATTGATCGTTGGCATAAACCGCCAAGACGTTCTTCCCTTTCTTCAAATATTGAATCTGTTCTTGATCGAGGACGATAGACCCGTATTGCGGTTTATCTTGCCACCAGATGTAGGTGTGAATCTTGTGGCCGTTCAAATAAACATGAAACCCCTGTCTCGCTAAAGTCGCGAGGCGGTAGGAATCGTAGTCGAGGTTATCTACTTCAAAAGTGGAACGCATGAGCAGGAATTCTCCTTTTCCCCACATTGAAGAAAATTTGTCCAAGGTGATTCCGCTGTGGTTCCATACGCCCTTGCCGATGGGAGCCTTGCCCGCTGTCCATTGGCTGTCATCGAACTCAGCCATATACCAATTTTCCATTTCGGCGGGCAGTGTGATGTCGCGGAATCGCCTATCGGAGAATTCTTCCAACTTGTCCTTCGTTTCGATAGCATCGACCGTAACGTAGCGCCAGTTTCGCTCCTCTGGTAGAGGCTTGCCAATCGGCTTCCAGAACTTATCCCATTTCCGCTGCGTATCGAGCGTGCCATCTGCTTTCAATGTGTGAGCCGTACCGAGGATTTCGTTATACTCCCCCTGCTTGGGTTCTGCGGCTTCGATGTCACGATCCCAAAAAGGAGCGGTATCGACAGCAACCACATTCCCCTTGAACTCGGGCAGTGCAGCCGGTGCGGCCATGGCCTTACGGAAAATCTCATTTTGGCTCTCACCGCCGACACCGAGTATGCCGATGACGAATGGCATTTTCGGGGCGGAGAGGTCTTTGCGTACGTCGCGGATGAAGTGTGCCAAGAGCCGCGAGTATTCATCATAATCGCCATTCGGATAGGTCTGGCCATCGACGAGATCGTTGAAACCCTGAAACCAAACGAAGCCTGCAAGTTCATAGCCCACCTTGGGATCATAAGCGGGACAGACCCGAGCGGGATCTGCGAGAACCTTCTTCACGTGCTCAACCATCATGCGGTAAAAGACACCTGAGGCGACATCCTTGTCTTCCTGCCATTTTTTTCGATCCTCAAGTTTGGGAATGCCGTGGGCGCCCTGTGGATGTTTGTCCCATTCATCTTGAGTCTGCTTGGGCAACTGGTATGGCCCGGCACTAGGGGGGCGAAATTCGGTGTTAAGCGACCTGCCGCCCCAAGCGGTCTTAATAATCAAGATGGGTTGCTTTAGCTCTTTCTCCATAGTGATACCAAAGGTAAACTCAGGCCCAATCTTGCCGCCATCCTTGGTCGGTTGGTCTCCGCGTGCGCCAAAGCCTGTGGTCAATTTCCCTAAGCCCTCGCCATTCGCACTGCCATCATAAGGCCCGGTCAAATAGGACATCCAGACCTTGTCACATACGCGAGGCGTTCCATCGGGATTGAGCATCTCCTTGAGCAAGGTTGCCGTCGCAGGATCTTTACCGATGTAGTCAAAGGTGCGAACTTCCGCATGCCCCTCCATGTTCGATTGGCCAGCCAAGATGAATACCTTGAGTGGGTCTTTCGCGGAATCATGCTGAGCAAGGGTGCCGCTCGCAACAAAAAGAACCAGGGCAACCGACAGTAAATTGTGTTTCATGGATTATCATCAACCGAAAAAATTCATGGACAATTCTTGGCATAAGGCGGAAAAGGTGGTTCACGCAGATTTTCCAGATCAAGCACGCTACCGTGGCGTATACGCAGTCGTTGAAGGTTTAGGATCAATGATCGCATCTGCTTCCGGGAGACCAGTGACTCGGCAATTCCCCGCGTCCCAAAGGATTGGTTTCTGCAGACGCAACGCGAGAACGCCCAGCATGCCGATCTCCGTGACTCTCGCACCGATCTCAAAGGGTGAATAGGTCTTTGCATCGCCCGCACAGGCCAGCACCCATTCGAACATGTGTGAGTTGTTGACCTTGCTCCACCGTGGTCGCTGACCGTTGGCAACCTTTGAGGGATCCCATTTCAGAGCCTCTGTATCGATGCGAGGTTGAGTCCTGGCGATCTTTGCCACTTCCGGCTGATCCGCTCCGCGAAACTCCTTTGCCCCTTTAAGTCGAATATCGCAGCCGGTGTTCCAAAGTCCCGCGGACAACGTTCCTTCGCTTCCGACGATTAGACATCCGGTTGAATCGATAGCTCCCTGAGTCACTTCGCTGGGCGGAAAATTGTTGTCGCCGGAATAGAAAACAAGCTTCACCGGGCCTCGATTGCCCTTCGCCGCGAATTGAAAATTAACGGTGCAGCGAGTAGCAAATGACTCATGTCCTAAGTTTTCGCCCGTTGCGTCGATCCGCGTTGGAGCTCCCAGCTCGAGAGCACGATAAGCAAGCTGAAAACCGTGGCAGCAAAAATCAGCCAGAGAGCCACCACCAAAATCGTACCACCCTCG
Source organism: Pirellulaceae bacterium (assembly GCA_041751975.1). Classification (GTDB taxonomy): domain Bacteria; phylum Planctomycetota; class Planctomycetia; order Pirellulales; family Pirellulaceae; genus Aureliella. Next base: position 18,579 of record JBGSHW010000042.1, on the reverse strand, counting down.
CCATGTGCCCGGATGGTAAATGTCATTGTTGTAAGGTCTTGCGGGTGCCGTGCCAAGCCAAAAGTTCCAGTCGAGTCCCTCTGGAATCGGATCGTTCATTGACGGCCGATCAACTCCATTCGGCCAGCTATGAGCCGGATGCCAAACGTGCACTTCAGTGATATTCCCCAGCAGACCCGATTGAATAACTTCGAAGCTGCGGCGAAATCCTTCTGTCGAACAACCCTGGTTGCCCGTTTGAGTCGCCAGCTTGGGATGACTCAGAGCCAGTTTCTCCAGCGCACGACACTCTGCCACGGAATGAGCCAGCGGCTTTTCGCAATACACATGTTTGCCTGCGTTCAATGCCGCTTCGCAGATGGGTACATGCCAGTGATCAGGCGTGGCGATGATCACGGCATCGACTCCCGATTCTTTGTCAAGCAGATCACGATAGTCGTGATAAAGCCGAACCTCTTTCAACTCGTTGACCTGCAAAGCACTGTCGAGCTGTCGCTTGTCAACGTCGCAAATGGCCACGATCTTCTGATCCAGTTTGTTGAGTTCTGGAATAAGATAGCCTCGCATCTGCCCACCCATCCCAATGCAGGCAAACGAGAGTTTTTCATCGGGAGACTGTCTTGCCAGAAGTCCTGAGGGCAGAATCATCGGCAACCCAACAGCTGCCGCTGCGGTTTGAACAAATTGTCGACGAGAGACTTCGTGGAACATGACTACCTCTGGCTTGTTTGATCGAGTGGATTGAAAGGGTTACCGACTTTGCACTCAGACGTGAGGCTACCAACGGTTGACTCGTCATCTTGTGAGGTAGCGAGGCCGCAGCGCGAGATGTTCCCGACTTCTAGTGGCCTCGTTATGTCCAATGTCCACAAGTGGAAAAGAAACTATCCGTTATTGAGCCGAATAAGTTCCGGGGTCTCCGTCGTCGCCTCGATCGCTCGTATCGTGTCGCGCACGCACTTGGCCTTCTGCTTCATCAGTTCCTCGGGGAAGTCAGGCTCGTCCTTCTCAAAGTAATTGGCGAGCTCCTGCAGTTCCGGTACAACCGCCTTAGCATGAGTGCCGTAGCTGACCAGGATATCCATCAGTTCAGGTGTTCGCAACTCGCTTGCCCACGGGTTCTGCTGCCTTGCATAGCGGACACAAGCCTGGATCCCTTCTTCAATGCGGTGCTTGGCAAAAAGCCGAAGTCCCTCCACCCGTATTCCGTCAGCAAAAATCTCACCACTCGGGGCTGGTTCGGTGATAGCCTCATAAATAGCGGGCAACAGCGGCTTGATCTCTTCGGCGGAAAGGTTCTGGTATACCGAACTAAGACTTCCGCGGGCACGACCGTCCTGGTTCTTTAACCCAGCTCGCACTGCGTTGTACAGCGCTTCGCGGTCGACGCCGGCGAGAGAACCACTAAGCATTCCGTCGCCTTCGAACAGGGCGAATGTGAGATAACGTTGTTGCATGCCGCGGGGATCGTTTTGCTTGTCTACCTCAGCCAGCAATTCCAACAGTTTCGGGATCACAGGTTGGGCTGCCGGCCCGATCTTGGATAGCGCGTTTGCCGCACTGACGCGGAGCCAGAGGTCGTTGTCGTTAAGACACTTCTGCAACGGTTCCACTGCCGACTCGGCTTGCTGGCCAAGTAGGCTGAGCGCCTGGCAGGCTCCGTAGCGAGGGTCGAGACTGGGAGCATCGAGTAGCTTGACGATCGCAGCAATCGGCGCATCTTGACGACGGCCAATGGCCATCGCGGCCCGCTCCCGGACGATCGGTGACCAACTGCCAAGACGTTCGACGAGTTGATCGACAGTGAGTTTGTCATACGTGCTGATGCGGTCTTTATTGTCCCACCCACGGCCATCGACGATCAGAGATTCCGCGGCAACCGTGTCCAGGCTCGGGACAACGGATTTGCCAGCGCCCGTAAGCCGAATCTTCTTCAGCGGCATGGCGTAAGCCAACAGGTAAGTGCCCGTGGCATCAAAACCATGGAAGCTGTCGTGTTCGTTCTCGGGAGGACCTTGGTGCGGGTAACTGCCGTCCCAGTGGCGTGCCAGGTCGAAGTACCAGGTACCGAACTCGTTCATCCACGCCCCGGTGGCCTTCGGGCCAGACAACGCGACACTCGGCAGTGCCCAGAGCATGTTGAAATAGTTGCCACAGTGCCCGCAATCGCGCTCCGGTCCGTGCGCGGCAACACTCATCCGCGAAAAGAATTCGGCACCCTCGGGTTCGCCCAGCGAGTTGAACAGGACCGCCGCCATGCCACACTTGCCGTTATCTTCGTGGCCCTCCATCCACGGAGAGTGATCGCCGTACGGGATCGATCCCTTGCCGATGTAGAACCGCAACAACTTGGCGCTGCGTTCGATCGCTTCATCTACCACGACATCCTTCACCCCCGCCTCTCGCGCCAGTACCAGCGCAATCGTTAGCACCACTCCGGGTGAGTTCATCATGCCGTATCCGCCCAAGCGTCCGTCGGGGATGGCGAATCCGTGGCCCCAGGACCCAACCGCACTTTGCCCCTTCGCCGCTTCCAGCGCGAGCCGCTTGAGTCCCGGCAGCACCGCCTCATCGCCGGTCGCCAAGGCGTATTCTGATAGGAACAACATGCAGTAGCCGTAGTACCAGGTCTGCATGGACTTGTCGGAATAGCGGGCTGCCCACTGGGCTTCCCTCTTCACTAGCGGAAAATGCTCGGGCTTCCCACTGGCCAACAACGCAAGTGCGTTCAGCGACCGAGGAATGGCGTCCATCTCGGTGTAGTCGGGCTGTGACATTCGCGCCGCCAATTCCTTACACCCCTGATCGAGCAGGAGTTTCGACTTGTCACAGTCGAAGGGGGCTGTCGCGCCGTAGCTCCCGAGCACGCGCAGGTTGAGCACAACCTCGTCCGACTTGCCCGCGCGCCAGCGAGTGAGCGCGAGTTTACCCCCCCCGGTTTTCGATTCGGCCATCGTGATCGCCTTGCCGAACTCCGTGCGGGGGTCGAAGGAGAACGGCTTGCCGCCAACGCCGAGGATCACGTCGCCTACTTGGAAGATGGCTGCAGCCGGCGAAACCTTGTCGACTTTTGTGACCAGAATTTGCCGGGCATCCGTCGTTACAAGTGCGTCGCAATAAATCCAGCCCCGCAGTCCCGTTGGCCCGAGGTTCCAATCGTGCCGCGAGTTGGTCGGGATTTTCGCACCCTTAGTGAAGTCCGGGATGCCGACCGGGGCTTGCGCGGTGACCGTGGTGGTCGGCGTCAAGGCCGCTATCAAAAAGAGTGTCGCGATTTGCAACAGCCGGTTGATCATCATCGCATTGCTCTTGGACTGGGAGGATTGCTAGGGGGTAATTTACTGTAGAGTTAGTTTGGATTACTTGGCCTTCACCCGCCTTGTTACGATAGCATGATGAATCTGTTTTAGCTTGCACGACTGAAACCGCTTCACATCAAAACGCGCACAAAGGCTTTTTAAGATAATCCCCTAGCTTACTGACCATAACGCCACTCAAGCTTCTCTCCAAGACCATCAATACCGCTCTCTAAGTTGTTTTTCGAGTAGCAGTAGAAGCTTTGTGCCCCGGGCGTCGTCATCGATGGCTACGATCTTGCCCTCTGGATCGACAAGGATCGAACGAGGGATAGCGGAGAGCTCGAACTTGCGAGCGACTTCAGAATCAAAGCCGTCTGGAACAAGCACATTCCCCCAATCCGAGATGTTTTTTTCGACATACGCTCGACAAGTTGCTTCTTCGGCATCCCTTGCTCTCGCCATATACTCCGCAGACTGGGTTAGCTGATTGCGCCCACGAACAGATGATCTGTCCAATGACTCTCCAACCGCCAAGGCTATTGGCTCCACTAACTGGGGCAAGGTTAGATCAAGACAACACGACTTCAACTACTATTCGGATATTCGATGATACGCAAATTTGGAACTCGCCTGAATTCAGCCACGTTGGTTGTCAACAGTTCGTAGTCATACGTTAAAGCGGTTGCTGCGATCCAATTGTCGTGCGGACCAATCGTAGTTCCATTTTGAGTCAGGGCTGCGACGATTCCGGCATGAATGTTTGCAACCTTTGAATCAATTGGCAATACTGCGACGTTAGAGAGTACCGTCGAGATAAACAGACTTCGCCTCGCCCGCCGCTCCTCAGTATTGGCGCGGTGAACACCAACTTTGAGTTCCGATTCCGTTATCACGCTGACGCATGGTTCGCCGAACGAACGCCAACGGGAGAAGTCAATAATGCCGCCTTCGCGTTCCCAACGAATGAAAACTCCGGTGTCGATCAGGACTCCCATGGGTCATCAAGCTTCCTCATCGACGCGCGAACTTCTTGTATATCTGCTTCAAAGCTAATCGCGTCCTCACCAAGGCGAGGTATCTTGCGGAGCGCTGCGTCTAAATCAGCCATTGTTCTAGGGCGTTCGATTGGAACCAACATGGCGATCGGTAGTTCCCCGTCGGCCAATTCAACAATAACCCTATCGCGAACAACGTGCCGGACAAGACTAGGCCAATCAATTTTCTCAGTCGAAATTTCGTGTCTTTCCATGGTTTCCTCAATTTCGTCCAGTATAGCCAAGTTTCCAGTGTTTGTCTCGAAGTACGAAAACGCAATTCCGTGGAATGGAGAGGCTCCCATCCCGCCCGACTTTCGCTCGACGTCAATGAGACGACGAAACGCCAATGCTACCAACATCTGGGATCTCCCCATTTACGACACCAACCAACGCAAACATGCCATTCTTTAGTGCTACTGCATTCACTACCCTGTATGTGACGGCATTCATGACGCGATTCTCCTGCATGTCTATTTTTTTTCATGTTCATTGTCCCGCAGCCTTTCGTAAGTCGCGAAGGCGTTGAATCGTCTCATGGGTCTGACCGGATGGCCACCGGCAAAGCGGTACGGGTTGACGAAGTCGCTGGGATTGGCCTGCGTCAAATACATGCCCAGCGATGACTTGTACCAGTTGCCGTAGCCAGGTGTACAAGTCCAGCTTCGTAGCGCGACGCATGCCAGTCCAGACCTGCGGTAGCTCGTCGATCAGTATGCTTGTGCGTCGCAATAAATCCAGCCAGCGCTCGCCATTGATGATTGCGGGGAAGAGAAATGGTCAATAACTAAAGACTCATTCTCTTGCCTTCATTCTCATGCCATCCCAACTTGACGCCTGCGAAGCTAGTTCTCGCATCGCTGGTTAATCGCGAAAACATGAGAGCAGATTTTGGAATCGAATGGACTTGGTTAGGAGTTTCGGGTAGGAGTGCCCAAGCTACTTTGGAACCGCCGCTATGAGCCGTTTACCGTTCACAATCCGATCCCTGTTTTGATGTCGGCTTCCATCTTGGCTTGCCAAACTGCGGCAGCCTCGTGGTCACCTAGTTCTCGATGAACCTGAACAAGTCGATCAGCCAGAGAGCTAAACAGCTTGGCACGCGCCGTTTCGAATTCAGGAGCCTGGTTGTATTCACTTGGGTACCTTTCCGTATCCGCCTTAAACTCCACGGCTTGTAACAGCAGTTCTTTCGCCTTGAGATGATCACCTCGATGTTCAGCGATGCCTGCCAGGTCCGCCAGGATCGCCGAACGCCGCGTGCCGTGCAAAGAAATTTTGGTGCAGACACCGAGCGCCCGACGGAGCAATTGCTCAGCTTGGTCCAGTTTCCCGTTCTGCTGAAGGCAACTTGCCAGCATCTGCGAGTCATCCACGACCGTGGCGAGTTTCTTTGCCGCTTGTTTCATCAGAGCAGCGACCGCTTCTTCGATCGGTATCGACGGCTCCTCGGAACTCTGGCTCGTTGCCACCATCAGGCAAGCGACCGCATGGGCCAATTGCATCTCCTCTTGTTCGAACGGCGTTGTTGCTTTTTCGCCGTCTGTAAGTTTTCTGCCGAGTGCGCAGGACTCGGCCAGAGTCTGCTGTGCTTCGCTGGAGAGCCCGCGTCGCAGACGAGCCAGCCCAAACTCGCACAGTGCGTTATACAAGCTCGCATTGTCCTGTTGTTGGCGAAACGACTCGATGGCTTGCCGGACTAGCTGCTCTGCCTCTTCCGATTGGCCAAGGCGGTCGAGTAGGTGTCCCAACTGCGCTTGACACTTGGCCGTCAGCGGATCATCTTTCGATCGCTGTGCAATCTCCAGGAGTTGCCGATAGCGCACCGCAGATTGCTCGTAAAGTCCCAGAATTCTTAATGCGTTGGCGACATTGCTGAGCGAAGTCCGAGTCTCCGGGTGTTGCTCTCCAAGCGAACTCCGTCTGCCAAGGAAAGCCTCCTCGTACGACGCAAGCGCGTCCCACCAGCGAAATTGTTGGCCGTAGATTTGAGCCATTTGGACGACATACTGCAGAGTAAAATCATGCTGTTCACCGAGAGTCTTTCTCAGTTCGTCAACGTACTCCTCATGCAGGCTGGTCGCATCCGCGTAGCGACCGATCCTCCAGTACGACCGACTGAGCCAGAGCTTCAAATAAAGTTGGTTTGATGTCCTTTCTTCACTTGTATCGTTGTCATTAGCCAGCCGCTCACGGGCTCGATCCAGGAGTTCGCTTAGGGTGATGTTGGGATCGGCGGTAGTCGGGTCAAACATCTGCCTGGCATCTTGCCAACCAAACAAATTCCTTCGCAGAAACTCGTCAAAGGCTCGCAACTTCGCGGCTTCGCGTTGAGCCTCTCGTTCCGCCTCTGCGGCCTTTTCAGCTTCTAGTTGAGCAGCTCTTTCCGCCTCCGCGGCCTTTTCGGCTTGCTCCTTGGCAAGGTCTCGCTCGGCGTTCGCAATGCTTTCAGCCTTAGTTGCTCGCCACGCCTGCCACGTCGTTCCGGCTAGTCCAAGAATCAACGAGAACACAACCAGCCCGGTAGTTAGCACTGCCAACTTGTGTCGCTTGAACGTCTTCTGAAGTCGATACAACATCGACGGTGGGCAAGCTGAAACAACATCCCCAGTCAGGAAACTACGAATGTCTTTCGCCATCTCTCCCGGAGATGCATAACGACGCGCTCGATCCTTCTCGAGCGATTTCATCACGATCCAATCCAGCTCTCCCCGAACTAGCCGGGAGAGTTTCTGGCGTTCTGCCCGAGTCCCCTTCGTCTGACCGTTGCTCTTTGCCTCACCGGAACTCTCGGAAACATCGCGATCGTCCCGTTCTAAATCGGAAAGTCTCGTACTCGGCAGCGGCGGATCTTCCTCGCGGATGATTCGCAGCATTTCATCCCACGCGACCGTCCGCAAACGTTCTTTCGCGATTGGAGTACTGCCGGTAATGAGTTCGTAGATGAGAACGCCCAGGCTGTAGACATCGGACCTCACATCCACATCTAATTGATTCATCCGAGACTGCTCCGGACTCATATACTCCAGCGTCCCAACAATTTGACCGAACCCAGTGAACAGGGTGATCTCCGTCAACGGATTTTCAATGGCTTTCGACACCCCGAAATCGATCACTTTGGCGACAGGGCGGCCATCGTACTCGGTGACGAGCACGTTCGAGGGCTTCAGATCGCGGTGAATAATCCCTTTTTGGTGGGCATGCTGTATGGCAAGACAAACGGTCGTCAACAGTTCAAGCTTCTCGCGAATCGAAAGCTGCTGTTCCTGACAGTAATGGGTGATCGAACGTCCCTTGACCAATTCCATCGCGAAGTAAGGGCGGCCTGATTCCGTTTCACCAGCATCAAACACCTGCGCGATGTTGGGATGCTCCATCATCGACAGCGCCTGTCGTTCCGCGGCGAATCGAGCCAGAACCTGCTTGGAGTCCGCGCCCGGCTTGATGATCTTGAGCGCTACTTTTCGTCGCACCGGAGTTGATTGCTCCGCCATGTAGACGACCCCCATCCCACCTTCGCCGATCTTCTGAAGCAGTTTATAGGGTCCGATCTGCTCGCCCAGGTTCATTTCGATCGGAGGCGAGAAGAGTTCTTTGTCGATAACAAGTCCGCCGGAAGAGTCCGCCCTGAGCAAGTCACGCACCTGCCCCCGAATTTCTAGATCGGGGCATAGTTCGTCAAGCAAGCTTTCTTGGCGAGACTTGGGAGCGTCAGCAACTAGCTGAAAGATGCGTTCCAACGATTCGATATCGGGTTCAGCGTTGTTGGCTGGCATGGGAATGTCATCACCCATCGGCGAGAGGTTGTCTAAGGAGCGCTAGTGCTAGTGCTGCGTCAACATTAAAAATTAAGGTAGTGGACCTTGCTAAAGGTCCTGCAGTACAGGGAGGCAATTGCTTTCCGCGTCAAATGGAGCCCATAGCCTTCAAAATTAATCTGAGATTTTCGAACGCAACCAAGCCCGCGCAAATCTCCAACGCCGTTCCACTGAAGATAGGCTGACTCCTAGTAAGTCTGCGCACTCCTGAAAAGTCAATCCAGAGAAAAAGTGGAGTCGAACGATTTCAGCATGTTCGGCCGATTGGCGTTCCAGTTCCGTCAGGGCATCGTTCAAATCGAGTAAATCCACATCCCACTCGGATTCTGACAGTCCAATTCCGGAGAGCGGTTGCTGGGTCATCTTTCCGCCACGTTTCTCTCGATTTCTATGCCGCGCGGCATCGACCAAGATCCGCCGCATGGCCTCCCCAGCGACACCAAAAAAATGCCGCCGGTCACGCCAACCACTCTCGTGCCGCATGAGCCTCAGATAGGCCTCGTTGACCAACGAGGTTGCCTGCAGACAGTCACCCTTTTCGCCCCACAGTCGATTCCGTGCCAGCGATTTCAGATGTTCATAAACCAATTGATAGAGATCGTCCTGCCGCTCCGGCAATGACTGCAGCAAATCGGTCACCGCTTCGTCACTATGCTCATCGTTACGCTCTGAACCAACCATACGTCTTTCCTTGAAACAGCCTCCAAGCAACCCGGAGTTTCACTCCAAGATAACGGATCCAGGTGCAATTTAGTATCCATCCGAGGCGTCCGGCGGACGTTTACAAATTCCTGAAAATTCGTGAAGGTTCCTGAAAATTCGTGAAGGGCTCGCGAGCTAGACGTCGCGAATATGCCTGTACTTTAAAGCAGAGACAAGCCATGAAAAGTCACCCAACCCAAATTCGCCCCGGTTTCACCTTGCTGGAGCTAGTCGGAGTTATCTCCATTCTCGGAATTCTGTTCGGCTTGCTGTTGCCGGCGGTCCAAAACGCACGCGAAGCGGCCAGACGGATCAATTGCGGTAACAACTTGAAACAGCAAGGCTTGGCTCTACAGCACTTTGAGTCCAGCTTCAAAGCCTTCCCCGCTGGAGCTGAAGCGGAGACATTGCACTCCTGGGCCACTCGGACTCTACCCTACTTGGAACAAGACGGGCTGCACCTACGAATCGACCTCATGGCGGCCTGGGATGCTCCGAAGAACTCGACATGGACTCAACAGAATTTGTCGGTCTTTACCTGCCCAAGTTCTTGGAAGAACTACGCTGGTTCGACCGACTACTGCGGAATCAGCGGTTCATCGCATAAAGCCACGCGAGATGTCGGTCGCAATGGCATCCTGTTTCCGCTCGATCGTGGCGAGAAGCCCGTTGCCATAGCTTCCATTGTCGACGGCACCAGCAACACGATCGCAATCGCCGAGGCCATCGCAGTTGGTGAAAACAACTACGGCTACTGGTCCTGTGGAGCACATTGTATTGGACATGATGAAGGTTCCATTAACAATCGACGCGGCAGTCTAGACGAGATCGCCAGTTTGCATCCCGGCGGTGCCAATGCAGTTTTCGCCGATGGCTCAGTACGTTTCTTAGGCGAGACATTGTCTTTGGATATCGTCGCTGCTCTCTGCACACGGAACAACCAAGAGGTTGTTTCCGGCTTTTGATTCTTACTTTTTGTTGTCCTGCGTTGACGCAAATGGTCGGGTGTTTCGACTATGGCGTAACGTATTCCTGAAGGGAAAAAGATATGAAACGTTTTCTGTTGTTGGCCGCGTTGGTCCTGTCGAGCGGCAGCCTCACCGGTTGCATTGAAGTCACTCCCAATCCAGGTGGCGGTCCAGGTGGGATTCTGAGTAACAACGTCAATACCACAAACGCGAACTCTCAGATCCGTCTGTGGATACTAACCGAGGAGGAGATCGCGTCACCACCAACGACAAAAATGGAAGCCGACGATCTTACCAGCTATGTGCAGCCGCGGTTTCGAATGTTTACCTTCAATCGCGATGCTGGCACCTACTTCGTCGTCGCCAGTAACGAAGCCCACTACCAAAGTCTCGACGACGGCGATGCTTTTACACCAGGAGTCGACTTCTCCGTGCTCGAAGTTGAAGTCGAAGACGAATTGGTTCCTGTTTCAGTCCGCAACACCTCTACGCCAACTCGGTTGCCGCTCATCACCAGTCCATAATGTGGCGGCTCTTTGAACTCCGCGGCACACAGTCGAATCTGCCTGTTGACAGCTTGCATCCATGAGAAGTATCCGTTCACCGACACTTTCGGTGAACGGTTAAACCCTGTTTGTGATTTTCCGCTGGGTGGGGTTTGGGTGAAGTGAAGCAATCGAAGAAAGATCGAAGTCATTCGGCAAAAACACGAAAAAGAACGGACAATCCTATGCTTTCTCGCTCAGCATTTCCAGTAACCATACCTTCCCCAATGATCTCACTTTTTCTTCGTGGCATCGTAGCCACTTCGCTTTGTCTTTTGACGACACGTTCACTTTCGGCAGCTCTCGTTCTGGATAGCAGCTTATCCACAGCGACGATTACTATTCTTGGCGTTAGCGATTCCTCGGCGACCTCGGGCACCGTTGTTCTGCGTGTGACTCCGTACGATAGTCCGTTTGAAACGGCACAAGTCGTCGACCTGAATTTGGTGCTTGACGACGGCCTAGACTTCGCTCTTCTCGGCGGGCTTGTCACCATCCGGTCAGTCGGCGGTGAACTTGAACTCAACATGGTTTCCCCAGGTCCGGCCGGTTCAATCATCGGTGGTGATTTCGATCAACTCGGAAATGTTGTCGCGGCGACTGGAACACTGACTCAATCGGATCCGTTTAACCTCATCGGCGGAAACGGAACGATCGACTTGAGGTCGCTAGGGACGCCTTCGATTAATTTTATCGATGTGCAGTTCAGCAATTCCGGAGCCATTTCAACGATCAATTTCGATTATTCCTTGACGGAGTTAGTCGACGGAATCACCGTCACCATTGAAGGAAGAGTCGTCGCCTCGGGGACCGTTGTTGCCGTGCCCGAACCCGGTGGAGCGGCCCTTTTGTGCGTCGGCTTAATGGTTCTCTTAGTGAAGCGACGGCGTCGCACTGACTTCGCAGCCGGCGTATCAATTAGATTGGCCGGACAACGGCGAGGTACGCACTAATTATTGATCAATAATTTTGAAAATATACATATTCTGCTGATAGAAACAGAGATTGGGATGAGTCTTTCCAATAGGAGTCGGCGCTATCCCCAACAGGTTTTCGTAGAGGTTGCGCAGCAGCATCAACGAACGACATACAAAATCTCCGTGATCGAGGTTGAAGTGTCGAAGTCGACTTGATTCCTGTCTCAGTCGGTAACACTCGCACGGCAACGCGGTTGCCGCTAAAAAAGACCAAGGAGCAAAAATGTGTAAGAGTTCTTTCGTCATGGTGACGCTCGCGGCCATCACCGGCTTGTGTGCATCCGTTGCCTCAGCCGGCCTCGAACTGGACTGGGCCACCGTTGGCAACGCCGGGAACGCGGGCGACCCGAACGCCTTTGGCCGGGGCGGGGTCGCCTACGAATACCGTATCGGCAGGTTCGAGATCACCAACGCTCAGTACGCCGAGTTCCTGAACACGGTCACTGCGAGCGACCCCAACGGCCTTTACAACGCGAACATGGGCACGGACGCTCGCGGCGGTATTGCCCGCTCGGGCACCGCAGGATCGTTTGCGTACTCGGTGAGGACCAACATGGGCAACAAGCCGGTGAACTTCGTGAGCTTTTTCGACGCGGCCCGCATGGCTAACTGGCTGACTAACGGGCAGGGCACCGGCAGCACGGAGATCGGCGTCTACACCTTGAACGGCAACGCATTGATCGCCATCACACGCGACCTTTCAAATCCCAATCAGATCTTCCTTCCCACGCAGGACGAGTTCATCAAGGCCGGCTACCACCAACCGGCCAGTCAGGGTGGCGACACCGATAACTTCTGGCGCTTTGCAATGCGGAGCAACGACTCGCCGGTCGTCGCGTCGGCCACCGCGACTGGCGACATCGCCAACCCGGGTGCAACAACTGTTAACATGAATTCGGGAGCCGACTGGAACGGGCAGGACGGCAATTTAACTACCGTCGGTTCGGCCGGAAGCTCCAGCTTCTACGGTGCGTTCGACATGAACGGAAACGTGCGTGAGTGGCTCCAGGATACCGCGTTCAATCAAGGTTTTCGGGGGCAGATGGGTGGCGATTTCACGTCGGGCTGGAACGCCAATCCAAACTTCGTCTTTGGACTCGATCCAACATCTGTCAGCTTTCGTATTCCGACGTCTGAGACAGTCGAGGTAGGCTTCCGCTTTGCGAGCTCTATGACAGTTGTCCCAGAGCCGAGCGCTATAGCACTTCTTGCTCTTACGGCGCTCGGCGGTCTCGTCGCCCGTCGTCGCCGCGCGGCGTCAGCGTAATCCGTAGCACTCCTACGGCAACGCGGTTGCCGCTAATCACTAGTCCAAAGTGTGTCGGATCGACCGCCTTATAGCTGCGTCAATCTAGTGTTGCGTCAATCAATATTGAAAATTAGCCTACTGGACCTTGCTGAAGGTCCTGCCGTACAGGGATCCTTATTAGCAAGATCCACTACGGCGCACCCGAAAATTAGATGTTGACGGACTACTAAACCGTTAGGGACGGTACTTGCCGCCGCAGGGGCAGCGTGGTGTTATGCTATGAAGTCAAAAGGCCGCATGCGTCTCTTGACTGAAATCCGTGGCACGATGTAAGTCGGAGTTCGCGGCAGACCTTGAAGCTGGTCAAATGCGAAGGGAAATGGTGGTAGGCGGAAGCAGATGCCCTGGAGCGGCTATCTTTCGAAAAACTAACTTTTTTTGAATCCACGATCTTGATTTCAGCGAACATTCTTGTAACCCACTTCGGGTTCGACAGAGATTCAGAATAACCAAACAGGACCAGAAAGATGAGAACACTAGCGAAAACGCTCGCGGCAGTCGTTGCCATGGCAAGTCTTGCAACCGCACAAGAAAGAGCAGCCAACCCAGACATCGGCGATACCGCCGTTGCTGCTTGCGAAGAGGCTTACGCAAAGCTGGAGGGAAACCGTGCTGGCGAGGAGCGTGAGTTCGAGATTGCGCCCGGCGTGATGATGACGTTCGCCTGGTGCCCGCCGGGTGAGTTCATGATGGGCAGCCCGACATCCGAGGAGGGGAGGGAAAGCAGAGAAGATCAGGCCAAAGTCACCCTGAGCAAGGGCTTTTGGGTCTCGAAAACCGAAGTGACCCAGTCGCAGTGGGCGGCGGTGATGGGGAGCAATCCACTGGATGGCATAGGCCCCTACGGCCAACCTCACCCCGAGAAGAACAAAGGTCCCAGTCTCCCCATCGTGGGCGTCAGTTGGGACGACGCCCAGGTGTTTATGGAAAAGGTCAATTCCACGCTTGGGAGCGAGGATGGTGGAAAGATGTCTTTGCCGACCGAAGCGCAGTATGAATACGCTGCGCGAGCGGGTGAGACAGGAATGTACCCCGGAGGCAGTCTTGATGAGGTGGCGTGGCACGATGGAAACAGCGGCGGTTATATGAAGCCAGTAGGCACTAAGAAGGCGAATGCCTGGGGCCTGCACGACATGAACGGGAGTACCTGGGAGTGGGTTCAGGATTGTTACTACGAGGAATTGCCGGGGGGAACGGATCCGATTGCGAAGGAAACAGGTCCCGATCGGGTGATTCGGGGCGGTTGCTGGTTCAAAGAAGCTACCCGCTGCAGACTGGCAACCCGTAGCTATCGGTGGCAGGGGGCCAGTCAATGCTTCAGCATCGGGTTCCGGATTGTTCGTAATAGCTGGCCGTTAGAGCTATCGAAGCCAGCCATCGACCCCGAGATCAATGGTCAGAGCGTCTCGAAGATCACCTATCAGGGCTCATCCCCAGAGAAGTCGCTTGAGCAGTCGTTCGAGCAAACCGGCCCGAAGAGTTGGATGAGCGGGGATGTTGTCTACAATGAGGTGAAACGGAATGAGTGGCACGTGCATCTCCAACGGGCGGCTGAAGTAGACGAGCGAGTGCAAATTGACCTCTCGGAAATGAAGGTTCATTTTCGTGGTCAGGGACCTAAAGAGGTCCACCCGATCTTGAGTGCGTCAAAACAACTTTCCGCTGCTGCGGAGGCGGCGATTGAGCAAGCTCGCCTGAGCAGTGCTGAATCTTCAAGCGATCAGGCTGATAAGAGACTTACCAACAGCATTGGCATGAAGCTGGTGCCGATCGCCAAGGGGAAATTGCAGATGGGCTCGTTGTTTAGAGAAGAGGGTTACCGGCTCGCAGAGCAACGGCACGAAGTCACACTCACTCGGGACTACTACCTGGGCGCTTTCGAGGTCACTCAGGCCCAGTATTCGAAGCTGATGGGCAACAATCCTAGTAAATTTCAAGGAGATATGATCGATAGCGTTGATAGCTCGAATCATCCTGTCGATCAGGTTTCGTGGGAGGACGCTGTCGAATTCTGCAAGAGGCTTTCCGCATTGCCCGAGGAGAAGGCGGCCGGTCGAGTGTATCGCTTGCCGACGGAGGCGGAGTGGGAGTACGCCTGCCGGGCTGGCAGCAACGCTCCGTTTGGATTTGGAGGTTTGGAATTAGTCGATGACTACGGCTGGTTCTCTTCAAACTGTAAAGGCATATCGCAACCGGTAGGCAAAAAGGATCCCAACGCCTGGGGGCTGTTTGACATGCACGGAAATGTAATGGAGTGGTGCAGCGACTGGGCCGGTGATTATCCCGAGGGCGCGGTCAGCGATCCTACTGGCCCAAAGGATGGCGATACGCGAATGATCCGTGGCGGCGCTTGGTTGACGCCCGCAATGCTAGGGAGGTCAGGGAACCGGGCCTATCATTTCCCTCCGGACACTCGCTCCGACTACGTCGGCTTCCGAGTGGCCCTGAGTTCCGCAGAAATCTCCAACTAGTGCTCCGTCAACATTGAAAATTAGGGTAGTGGACCTTGCTAAAGGTCCTGCAGTACAGGGATCTTTAGCAAGATCCACGACGGCGAACCCAAAAAAATTAAATGTGACAGACCACTTAGGTGCACCCGATCTTGAGCGCGTCAAAGTAACTTTCCGACGGAAGCGGTGACAGTCAGGGGGAGCGGCAGGCCGGCCTGCCGCTTCGCAATCAACCTAAAACCTGCCCCTCCCGAACACAGGAAACACTATGATTCGATTGTTCCGCGCTTCGGCCATGGCCTTGCCCTTTGTCCCCAACTGCCGTGACGGCCAAAGACCGGCCTCAGTTCCGCGGCCCGAGCGGGTCCGGAACGACGAAAGGGGCAGCTCTACCGACGGAAGGCTCGTAGGGGACAGAGCATGTTTTCAGGGAGGGCGAACCCAAGCGTTTCCCCCGCAAGCCTTTTGGGAGCGGTCAACGCTAAAGCGGTTGCTTGCGGGGATCAAGATGCTCTGATCCAGCTGTGTGCTCGAGGTGTATCGCGAGTATTTCTTCAGATTCCCTGTCGGCTTTCCCACTGCTCATGCGCATGTGTTGTTGGTATGAAAAATCTCCGCTCATTACGAAAGGGTTTGCAATGCCGCGAAATTTGTTGGCATTTATGTTTGGCATGAAGAAATGTCTCATCATGTTGCTGTGTGTCGCTTCGCCTGTCGTCCTCGCGCAGGGTGCCGACCCCGCAGAACAATTGATCGGTTTCTGGCACCCCGACACGACGAAAACGCTCGCGCAAGCCAAAAAGGCGAATCGGGAGATTGATCCATTGATGCAAGACTTTATGAGCAAGATGGTTTTTGAATTCCAGAAGAACAAAATGATCGTCTACGGTCCTCCAGGATTTTCATCCGACGATCCGCCCGTTCCCTACACGGTCAAAGGGGGCGACAAGAATTCAGGCTCTCTCATCCTGAACGCAGCGGGGAAGAAAATGGCGGTCCTGTTCCATAAAGGACAGATGGCGCTGCATGACCCGGAACAAGGCTGGATCGTCTTTAACCGCATGAGCGAGCAGGACTTTACAAAGCGGGAAGGCGGACGAGCTAAAATCGAAGTGGAGATCGGCGACAAATCCCCGGCAGCGGGAAAGCTCGAAGACATCACAACAAAGAACATTCCTGACAAGCCTGCGGCAGGCAAGGTCGGCGGCAAGGAATTCAAGGTTGAGACGGCCAGTCTGGAGGAAGGAATTCTGACATTGTGGCAGGGCGAAGGGGTCTCCACCCACATGGGACAATTCGCGATCGATCTGTCTAGAAAAAACATCGGGAATCTTTCGGGAAAGATTTTCTCCGCGGAGCCGAGTGACGAAGCTGGCATTAACATCTCGTTGGCGTACTCTGGAGAAGAGGAAGGGGAGATCAAGGGCGAAACCTACATGGAGAAATACACCATGAAACTGGAGTTCGGTACCGCAAAGGATGGCAAGATCCCCGGTAAGATCCACCTTCGATTACCGGACCATGCGGGGAGTTTCGTCGCCGGTACCTTTGTAGCGGAAACCCAATAGCCAATGCCCGACTATACTCGCTGGCTGAACAACGCCGACCAACCCAGAGACAACGCAGTGTTCATCATGTTGTACGCAGAGTTGCACCGAATCGCGCGTTCGAAGATGGCGAGGGAGCGGCAGAGTGGCACGCTCGACACGCACGGTTTGCTCCACGAGGCGTGGCTGAGGCTGGAGAAGTCAGCTCCCGAGCAGTGGCGTGATCGCAGGCAGTTCTACGCCGCAGCCTCCGAAGCGATGCGGCGGATTCTCGTCGATGCGGCAAGACGCAGGCTGGCGGCCAAGCGTGGTGGCGGTGCGGAAGCCATGCCCATGCACGATGAGCTGCCTGTGGCCTCGCCGATGGATGACGACCGGCTAATCGATGTACATGAAGCGCTCGACCGGCTCGAAGCAGAATTCCCCATGGATGCCCAGGTCGTAAAACTGCGATTTTTCTCAGGCCTCGAGAACAAGGAGATCTCAACACTGCTGGATGTCAGCGAGCGCACAGTGGAACGCCACTGGAAGCTCGCCAAGCTTTGGCTCTACCGCAAGCTGAAGGAATCGAATGAAGGTTGATTCGTGAAACCCACAAAAAAACGCTTAATGTTTGTGCTGATAAGCCCATGATAAACGAACCCATTGACGCGCGCGACATTTTTATCCGCGCCTTGGACCTCAATGGTGAGGCCCGCGTCTCGTTCCTCGCCGAAACCTGCGCCGAGAATCCCGAGCTGGAATCTGAAGTCAGGAGCATGCTCGCAGACTTCGAGAAGGCAGATGGTTATTTCTCCGATCGGGAGGGTTCGCCCCTACTTGCCTCGCTTGAAGCAAAACATTACACCGAAGTGGAAGGTGAGCGAATCGGCAATTTCATATTACGTCAGCAAATCGGTGAAGGCGGCTTCGGCATGGTCTGGATGGCCGAGCAGTGTGAACCGATCAAGCGAATGGTCGCGCTCAAGGTGGTCAAGGCGGGCATGGATACCAAGCAGGTACTTGCACGCTTCGAGGCCGAACGCCAGGCCCTGGCCATGATGAATCACCCGCACATCGCCAAAGTGCTGGAAGCTGGCGCCTCTTCCAGCGGGCGGCCGTATTTCACTATGGAGCTGGTCAAAGGCATTCCCATCACAGACTTCTGCGCCCAACGGCAATTCGACGCACGGCAACGCCTCGAACTCTTTCGCGATGTCTGCTCCGCCGTGCAACACGCCCACCAGAAAGGAGTCATCCACCGCGATCTCAAGCCGTCGAATGTGATGGTCACTCTCGCCGGAGATGAACCGTTGGTAAAAATCATCGACTTCGGAATCGCCAAGGCTACCCAAGGCAATCTCATCGATAAAACATTCTTCACACGCTACGGCCAGTTTCTCGGCACCCCGGTTTATATGAGTCCCGAGCAGGTCGCCATGAGCGCCCTCGATGTTGACACCCGCTCGGACATCTACAGCCTTGGGGTTCTGCTTTACGAATTGCTGGCCGGAGCGCCGCCTTTCGACCAGCAAACGCTGCTCTCGGTAGCGCACGACGAGATGCTGCGGATCATCCGCGAAGAGGAACCGAAAACTCCTAGCACTCGACTTAGCCAGATGCAGACGCAAAGCGGTGCCGCCGCGTTGCGCAAATCGCCCATCCCTGCGAGCACGCTGAAGGGCGAGTTGGATTGGATTGTGATGAAGGCGATCGAGAAGGACCGCTCACGCCGTTACGAGTCCGCGAGCGCTTTCGCTGCAGACATCGGTCGTTACCTTGGCAACGAACCCGTTCAAGCCGCCGCCCCTAGCGCTTAGGTTTAGTCGCATTTTCGAAGCTAGTGTCCGATGTGTATTGAAAAGTTTTTGGTTGGGGGATGTTAAGCATGGACGAGTTTAAGCTGCGAGGTTTGTAAGTTGGATGGGGTTTGGATATTTGTAAGGGCAAT
>JBGSHW010000041.1:0-7015 GCA_041751975.1 Pirellulaceae bacterium | reverse complement strand
ATTCGACGGCTGGTTGCCTCTCGTCGATTGCAATTCTCTGGATCGAAAGGCTGATTGCATTAATTCTTCAACGCGATAATCCCCCCGAAATCGGGGAAAATCCAAGTTCGAACCAGTTTCCGGACAGACACTAGCTAGCATTTCACACTGCGCTACTTGCGCTATTTTTTCGGGCTTCGGCTAAATTCCTCAAGTACCGCGACCGATAAGTGACTGGTCGCCTCTTTTTGTTGAGCGCCGAAGTCCCCGTTGGCATGCGTACGTCAAGCGGGCTTGGGCGATTCGATCGTGTGGGAAGGAACCCAATCCAAATGTCTGGCTCGTATCGATTGATGACAGCGATTTTGCTAGCTGCATTGCTGGTCTCTCAGAGCGGCTGCTTCTCGCTCAGTTCCTTGTTTACAAGCAAGGACCCTGCGATGTTGGACACGACGCTCCTTAAACGCCAAGGTTACTCGATTCCTCCGGGCGGCATGCCATCGCAAGTGGTCCCCAACTCGTCGGGTGGTCCGCGCGTGATCTTGGAAGTGCGTGGCGACGGCAAGCACTTGGAGAGTATTCCGCTCCCCGACGATCGCCCCATGTTCATAGAAGATCTAGTACAGGAAGCCAAACTGCACGATCACTTGGGAAAGCTGAACATCTCCATCATGCGTTCCAACGGTTCCAACAATCCACCGATCCGACTCGAATGTGCGACGGACAGCAAAGGCAAAGCAACACACATTAGCAGCAACTATGCATTGCTTCCGAACGACCATTTGATTGTCATTTCCGATCAGCGCTCAACATTTGAAAAATTTATGGAGAAGCGTTTCAAGCCTTAATGGCTATCGGCCCGTCATCCCCCAGCGATTGCGGAGAAACGCCGCGATCAATCCAAACATCGTGGCGATCGAGAGCAGCGTCACGGCAAAGTAAGCCAGGACCCATGTCCAGTCGGCCAGGGTAGGAGTCTGCTCCTGAATATCCAGGATACTTGCGTCCAGGGGCACCCAAAAACAGGTCATTAATGGGCTGGCGATTCCCAAGCGTTTGATCCACTCGAGCGACTCTACACTTCCAGCCACATTCGTACCGATGTACCAGGCGGCCACTGGTAGGAAGTAAACCAGAATCAGCACAGAGTAGCTGACAAGCATGGCCACCGAAGTCTTTTGGCAGACCGCAGAACAAAACAGTGCACTGACCGAGTTGAAAATCGCGGCCAGCAACACGATGGCAAAAAAAGCGAGCACCGACAACCAGTTGCTGGCATAAACCTGCATTGCCAAAACGAACGCCAGCACCATGGGCCACATCAAGAACATGGTCAACACATACGATACACGGAAGCCCGCCAACAACTTGCCCCACAGTATTTGCCAAGGCTGAAGCGTGGTCGTCAGCAGCAATTCCAACGTCTGGCGCTCGCGTTCACTGGTCAAAGCGCCCGCTGAAAAAACTGGGGCCACCAAGATGTTAAAAATCAACACGTAGCAAATGTACCAAGCACAGTGCTGCGGCTGAATGAACAGAAAGTAGGCCATCAGTGGAATGGCCAGCAGCATGCTGATCTGAATGACCAGCCGCAACATGAGCGTCCCCTGGCTAAAAAGCTCTGCATGGATTTCTTTGTCGTAGACCGGATTGGCATCGTCTTTCATCAACGCCACGCGTCGCGGTGGAGCGAACAATCGATCGGGAAATTGATCGCGTTGAATGATCATCCCAATCGCATTCCGCGACTCCTCTTCTAAATCGATCACATCATTCCCTTCGCTCCCCACATCAGGCGGATAGAGCAGCCGGATTGCGGTCCAATTGCACAGCAGCCCGCTAATCGTCAGATAGATAGGCGGGAGCACAAACGAAGCGACCTGCAGCCGCAGGTTGCCGCTACTTTCCAGACCTCGCCAAAAAATGGCTCCCATAATGACCAACGGCAGGATGATGAGGTACGACACCACGAGCGAAGAGGCCGTACGTCGGAAAACGCAACTGCACGCCAAACCGATCGAACCAAACAAGACGATCGAAATCAATAACCACAGATAGGCCGCCAACACTTCGTAGACGCTTACACCCCCCAGCGGTAAAGCCAACATAATGATCGGCAACGACGCAATGATTAGTACCGCCAAGTGCGTG
Source organism: Pirellulaceae bacterium (assembly GCA_041751975.1). Classification (GTDB taxonomy): domain Bacteria; phylum Planctomycetota; class Planctomycetia; order Pirellulales; family Pirellulaceae; genus Aureliella. The sequence continues at coordinate 4,885 of JBGSHW010000041.1, read as the reverse complement.
AGCGATGCAATCATCTTGCCAATCACGATCGCCCAGGGACGCAGAGGACTGGCCAGCAGCATCTCGTAAGTTTTCCGCTCCTTCTCTCCGCTGATCGCCCCCGCTGCGAACGTCGGTGCCATGAGCGATGCCAAGATGTATTGGCCCAAGAAAAAGAAATCGACCAATTGACGGGCCGCCGAAGAATCGCTCGACAAGTCGACGCGTTGGCCGGTTGGGTAGGCTACTAACAACACCAAGCCCAAAGCCAACTGGTAAACCAGCATGAGCACAAACGCTCGATTCGCCCGCAAATTGGTCAGCAACTCCCGTTGAAGCACTGGGTTTTCGGTCAGATACATTGTCGGCCGATCTGGAAGAAGTCGCTAGGCAGATTGCACTCCCCCCAATTTAGCCGCTAAACAGGACGCGATCTACGGCCCAACGCGCCAACTAGCTTGAGTTGCCTGGTGTCCATGGGTTTAAAGACGATGACCTGCTTAAACCAAACCATTGGCCTGCGGTACCGCTGGCTGAGAATTGACGGTGGCCGCATCCCACCGCAACGTATAGCCACAGCCGCGGATGGTATGAATGAGAGGCTGATCGACCCCCTCCTTGAGCTTGCTTCGCAAACGATTGATGTGCACCTCGATCACATTGGTCACCCCTTCCCAATTGGGCTCCCACAGGAACTCACACAACATCCGCCGCGTCACCGCCTTGCCTTGGTTGCGCATCAATATTTCGAGAATGCGGAATTCGGTGGGTGTCAGCGACAGCACGTGCGAATTGCTGGTGACCTTGCGGGATGTCAAATTCATGACGACCGGGCCAACTTCTAAAACCGTCTTGGGACGCTTACGCGAACGAATCAAAGCTGCTTCCACGCGGGCCCGCATCTCGTTGAGCACGAACGGTTTAATTAAGAAATCGTCAGCTCCAGCTTCCAACCCAGCCTTTCGCTCTAAGCGATATTCGAGCGGCGTGAGGATGATGACCGTGGTATTTTCGCTCGATTCGCGAACGCAACGCAGCACACCCAACCCCGATTCATCCTCGAGGGCCAAGTCAAGAATTACGATTTGAAAAGACTCACGCTGAGCAACTTGCACCGCTTCTGATCCAGTTGTCGTTAGGCTACACAAGTACCCTTCTTCGGTCAGCCCTTGTGTGATCGAGCGGGCCAGAATGGGGTCATCCTCGACTACAAGAATCTTTATCGTTTCTTCCGTTGAATGCATGCGAACGTCGGTGTTAGTGGATTCAGAGACTTCAGCTCGTTTTTAAACCCACAGCAAGTCGAATAAGATCGGCGGTTCTGGAAAAATATTCAGATCAATGATTCAGCTGCGGACTCGGGCGAGTCGCTGGGCCGCTTCTGCTTCCCAACCGCGCGGGGAGGGCTCATACAACTGAACCGTGACGCCAAGATAGTCCTGCTCGACCACCCCTGCGGGTGAATCGTGCGGGTAGAGATAGCCTTCGCCGTTGCCCAATTCCCGCGCGCCGGGGTAATGACTATCGCGCAGGTGCTTAGGGACGGGGAGCAACTGCCCATCGCGGACGAGCTGCCGGGCCAACCCAATCGCTTTGGTGGCCGAGTTGCTTTTCTCCGCCGCCGCCAAGTAAAGCACCGCCTGCGACAACGTCAGTTGACACTCGGGCAATCCAATGAACTCGCAGGCCTGGAAGGCTGCCACCGCCACGCTGAGTGCCTGTGGATCGGCGTTTCCGATATCCTCACTGGCGAGAATGACCAAGCGACGACAGATGAAGCGGATGTCCTCACCGGCTTCCAACATCCGCGCCAACCAATACAGCGCCGCATCGGGATCGCTCCCACGGATGCTCTTGATCAACGCGCTGCTGATGTCGTAATGCTCGTCCCCGGTGCCATCGTATTGAATTGTCTTTTGCTGCATCGATTCATTGAGCAGCCCCACATTCACTTGGATCGGTTTGCTGTGAGCGGCACTCGACAGGACGGCTACTTCCAGGACACTCAGCGCCCGCCGCGCGTCCCCTTCACAAACCCGAGCCAAGTACGAGAGCGCATCGGCGTCGACTTCGGCCCGCATCTCCCCCAGCCCGCGTTCGCGATCGGTCAGTGCGCGCTGCAGGACCTGCAAGATATCCTCTTCGCTCAGTGGCTGAAACTGAAAAACTTGACTGCGGCTCAACAGCGCACCGTTGACCGCGAAAAACGGATTGCTGGTGGTGGCTCCGATCAGCGAAACGGTCCCCTCCTCGACATCAGGCAATAACGCATCTTGCTGAGCGCGATTGAAGCGATGAATCTCGTCGACGAACAGTAGCGGACGGGCAGCCCCAGTGGCAACTTGGTCCCGCGCCCAGGCCAGCACTTCGCGCAGCTCTTTTACGCCGCTGGTCACCGCGCTCAGTTGCTTGAGCGTTCCTCCCGTCTCCACGGCCAACAGATGCGCCAGCGTGGTCTTGCCCGTTCCAGGAGGTCCGGAGAACAGCACGGATCCCAGTCGCCGGGCCTCGATCAATCGTCGGAGCAGTTTCCCTTCGCCCACGAAATGGCGTTGCCCCACAAACTCATCGAGATTGCGTGGCCGCATGCGCGCCGCGAGAGGCAAGTTTTGCCGAATATTTGTTTCAATTTCTTGCGCAAACAAATCCATGCGCTGCACTCCTTATCGCGGGGCCGACATAAAGAATAACACCAGGCTGCGCCGAAATAACTAGCTTGGCGAGTCCCTTTGACTGGCCGCCCAAACCGCAATTTGCTCACGAAAAATTTTTGAGTTATGGCGGATATCGGTGGGCAGACGTTTCGGGTAAATCAGCACCCGTTCGATAGCTCGCGTCTGCTCGTGCTCGCGTCCCAAGCCGCGGAGCTGGGCGGCGAGCTGAGCGAGACTCAGGGAATCCACAGGACGATGCTCAGGCCATGGTTCGGCGACCAGCACAGGCGTTTGTTCACCAGCATTTCCAAGACCAATCAAGGCGGAACGGTAGACATGTGGGTGCGTGTTGTAAATCGCCTCGCACGGCTCTGTGTACATTTCGCCACTTGGAGTCCGCACTCGCTGCGACTTGCGACCGCAGCACCAGAAGCGATCTTGATCGTCCAAGTACCCGACGTCCCCCATCCGATGCCAGTGCCGCTCACCATCTTGCACTTTATGCAATGCGTTTTGCTCAACTCGCGTGACATACTCGCGCGTGACCACATCGCCGCACACCATCAGTTCTCCGATTTGCCCTCGCGGTAACTCGCGTACCTCGGCGATTGTTGGTAGCGGACCGTCATCGATGGCAACCACTTTCCACTCGATACCCGAGAAGCGACGCCCGACGCACGTCCCTTCGCCGCGGCGACACTTCTCTGCTGTTTCCTCTAACACCTCGCGAGAACCAATCGATGCGATGGGCAGAGCCTCCGTTGCGCCGTACGGGGTAAACATCTCACCCTCGTCGGCCATCGTTTGACGCATCCATTGCAAGACCATTGGTGCCACCGGGGCTCCGGCTGAGAAGACCCGCTTGAGGCTCGGCGCGCGGCGACCGGTCTCGGTGGCATGACGTCCGACTTTGGTCCAGAGCGCGGGGGAGCCAAAAGCTTGATCGATCGACCATTGGTCCATGGCATCCAACATGCGTTGAGGGTCCACATCCGCTGGGCGCGTAGGATCCATATCCGGAATTATTGTGGTCGTCCCCATCACGGCATTGAACAAACCGAACAGCGGAAACCCGGAAAGATCCTTGCCACCCGGCACGATACCATAGTGACCTATCAGTTGATCCACTTGGCTGTTAAATGTCCGCTGCGTGTACAGTACGCCTTTGGGTGGTCCGGTACTTCCCGTCGTAAAGATAATCGCCGCCGGTGAATCGAGGGTACACGGGGGCGGGACGTACAGGGCCGATGGCGTTCCCGCCAGCGTTTCAAGAGTCGGCCGCGGTAGCAGACCGAAGCGACGACCCACGGTCACATTAAACCGAGCGTTCGGAAAGCGATGTCGCATGGCCAGTCGCATCGCTTGAGCTAGCGGTATCGCCACAAAACCATCTGGGTTGATCGCCTCCAAGCACTTGAGCAAGCTATTGCGTCCCATCCCCGGATCGACCAGAACCACAACGGCTCCTGCTTTCAGCAAAGCGAAGACAAGTGCGATGAAGTCGGCGCCGAATTTGACAAGCATAACGATGCGCATTCCCGGCTCAACGCCCAAGTGTTGCAGCCCAGCGGCGATCGAAGAGGTCCGCAATTCAAGTTCGGCGAAACTTAACGTCGAATAAGCTCGCTCGGCCCCTGGCACGTATCGCCCACTTGGACTGGCCAGAGCGATCTGCGCCGGTGTGACTGACGCCCTAACTCGCAACCGCGACGCAATATTTGCCGTCGACAACTCGGTCGTTACTAATGATTGAGGCGACATAGACACCGCTGGCAGAAAAAAAATTCACTCTGAATTGCGACAAAAACGCGGCTCGCCACCCCAGGTAGGCCATTCTAGGTAGGCCACCCCTCACCTCTCCGGAAGCTTCTCCAGGACCACAGAAACTCTGCAGATTAGGCTGTTCGAAGAATCCACCGACATCGAGAGTATACCGAAAGGCAGTCCAGCCCGTGCTGCACTGTAACGCTGAGCCATCCATTTCCCCCTCACAACCCGGCCACCCCGGGACAGGCGCCGCTTCGCTCGCAGGACAGGCGCTGCGCGCAGTGCCTGTCCTCGAAGGGCCTCCTCGAAGGGCCTGCGCAGTGCCTGTCCCCGGAGGGCTCCTGTCCCCGGAGGGCTGAGGGACGGCAGAGTTGCCGCGAGGCTTGGTAGCCAACCAGAGGACGCCCAGAAGGCAGTCGGTTTGCGTAATAGCCGCTGCAAATCGGTGGAGAACGTTGCCTCCTGGAGACAGTCAAGCTGCGGAG
>JBGSHW010000040.1:0-32172 GCA_041751975.1 Pirellulaceae bacterium | reverse complement strand
AACGTGTACAGACTGCGCCGGTAGATCTTATCGCCACTGTCGGCCGAGTACACGTTGGGATACGAGCTAGGCAGACTCACCGCTTTCCATAGTCCCTCGGGCTGCGGCGGCTTGACGCTCTTGCCAAACAGCTGCCGATTGAGTTTGCCGCTGGTGGCCAAGATCTGATCGCGGATCACTTCAGAATCCAAGCGGAAGCGGGAGCCACGGGCAAGCAGTCGGTTTTGTGGGTCGCTCTGAAAAGCCTCCGGCGGCGCGATCGAAGACTGCTGGTACGTGTGGCTCATCACGATCGCCTTCATCAAGCGTTTGACGTCCCAGCCACTTTCGACAAATCGCACGGCCAAGTAGTCGAGGAGATCTGGATGGGAAGGCCATTCCCCCTGCGCCCCGAAATCTTCCGATGTACGGACCAGACCTACGCCGAAAAGTTGTTGCCAGAAACGGTTGACGGTCACGCGGGCCGTGAGTGGATGCTGCGGATCGACCAGCCAGTTGGCCAGATCCATCCGCGTTTTGACTTGATGGTCGCTTTTCATTGGCGGCAAGAAGCCTGGGGTCGCGCGTTCGACGACTTCGCCCGGATTGTCGTAGGCTCCGCGAATCAACAGGTGTGACGGACGCACCTCGGCCCGTTCCTTCATGATCATCGCCGCCGGTAAGGTTAAGAGAAAATCGTCGTGGGCCTTTTGTGCGTCTGAAAGTTGTTTTTCGCTGGCCGCCAACGCCGCTTTGGCTTCTTTCAATGCTGCGTCGTTATCAGTCGTGTTAGGTTCGTCAGTGCTCTCGGGCGTATCAGTGCTCTTGGGCTCGTCAGCCGTCTCAGGCTTATCAGTGGTCTGGCCTTGGTCGTCTTGAGCGGGAGTTGAATCGTTTGCCGCTTGGGACTGGGCAATGGAGGCTTCAAGCTGCACGAGTTGCTCTTTTGCCTGAGCCACCTGAGCGGTCAGCGACTCGACGGTTTGCTTGAGGGATCGCAGTTGCTCGGCTTGTTCGGTGGACGGCAAGTCGATGTAGGGCTCTTGCAAGCCGCGCAAGAAGTCCGGTCCGCGGCGTCCGCCGGTCTCTGGCAGCGCATCGATGTTATTAAAGAAGCCGGCCAACGAGTAGAAGTCGCGTTGGGTGATCGGATCGTACTTGTGGTCATGGCAGACGGCGCACTGCAGTGTTAATCCGAGAAAAGCGGTCCCCACCGATGAGACACGGTCGATCACATTCCGCGAAAAGCTTTCTTCAGGAAGCATGGTGCCAACGTCAATGATCAAATGCAGCCGGTTAAAGCCTGAAGCGACCAGTTGATCTTGCTGGGGTTGCTCGTACAGGTCACCCGCAATTTGATAACGCACAAAATCAGCATACGGCAAGTTGTCGTTGAAGCTGCGGATGACCCAATCGCGATAGGTGGATAAATCGCGGTAGTGATCGTGATGGATGCCATTGGTGTCAGCAAAGCGAACGACATCGAGCCAGTACTTAGCCATGTGCTCGCCAAAGTGCGGACTATCCAGGAGACGATCGACCAGTTTTTCGTAAGCGTCGGGTGTATCATCGTTTAAAAAGGCTTCGATCTCGTCGCGGGTCGGGGGCAAGCCGGTCAGGTCCAGAGTTACCCGGCGAATCAGCGTGCGGAGATCAGCCACGGGGGCGGGCGAATGCCCCTCCTCGTCCAGCCGCCAGCGCACAAGTTGGTCGATCGCTGAGGAGTCCGCTGAATCCCCCTCTGTAATCAATGGTGCGGTGGGCGGAATGAACGCCCAGAACGATTCGTAGTTCGCTCCTTGTTCGATCCAGCGTCGAATCAATTCCTGCTCGTCTTTGGTCAAAGCCTTCTTGTGCGAGTCGGGCGGCGGCATCACGCTGTCGGGATCTTGGCTGACGATCCGCTGCCATATTTCGCTCTCCTCCAACGATCCCGGCTTGACCGCCACAACGCCGGAAGCATCACGATACGCCCCCTCTTCGCCATCGGCTTGGTCGAGTCGCAGGGCGGCTTGTCGATCTCCTGCGTCGGGGCCGTGGCAGTGAAAACAGCGATCGGAAAGCAGAGGACGGATGTCGCGGTTGTAGCTAACCGGCCGCAAATCGGCTGCTTGCAAACAATTGCTAGTGAGCAGTGGGATGGCGACCAGGAAATAAACCAGCGCAGGTAAGTGGCGTTTCACGTATCTCGATCCGTAGTCAGTTGGGGTGGGAAATCTAGGACGGGATACTAGATAGTCTAACAAGTTGACGGCACGTATCCAATAGTTTCCACTTTGCGTTCAATTCTCGATACAACTCAGAGAGTTCAGTGGTTCGCTCGTGAATTCGCAGAGTGAGCTAAGTCGTGATTCCGCCGGGGCAAGCCCGGAGCGGAAGTAGGCCAAGTTCGGAAGGCCGGCGCGGGAGCATGCCAAGCTCGAATGCTGGGCGCGGGAGTAATGAAAGCTCGGGATGGAAGCAGGACCGGAACAATTGCTTAAAGCGGAAGCCTTATCTGACAGAGCCGAGTGGACTCAGAAATGGGAACAGAGTCAGATGTTTCCGGCGCCTGGGCATGAATATACAATCGCGTCGGTGAGTGGCCGTAGCGTCGTTCTTTCGCTTCCGCCGGGCTTGCCCCGGTCGGAGCGCACAACTGGCAGCTACCTGTTGAATTTTCCATTATGGATCGGTTCTTGGGCCTCTGCTCCGGGCTTGACCCGGCGGAGCCTACGACTTCCTAAGCAGTCCTGGCAACCCGCCGATGAACGCGAGGACCGTTCGCCGCATAGAATGATTCACGGTTGTTGCAATTTGCCGTACCGAACGCTCAAACGGTATGTCGATTCAAACTGCAAATTCTCGCAAACGGCTTAACGATGGTTCAACTACGAGGCAAAGCATGGGGCATAATCGCGAAAAGTCGTTTTACTTAACCAGCTACTACGTCCTGCGTAGACTCGCTGGCATGAAGCTTTTTGGGGCATTACTCCCGCTAGCGTTGTTGTTCACTGGTATTCAATGGGTGCATGCCCTCCCGCAGGCTGAACCACGAATAACTTCAAGTCAGCAGCCAACCCCGGATACCCTTTGGGAAGCGGCGCGGAAAGGAAATCTGCCCGAGGTCGAACGGGCGATTGATTCAGGAGTTGAGGTGGATGCTAAAACGGCTTACGGCGCAACCGCATTGTCCTTTGCCGCCGAACGGGGGCACGTCGAAGTGGTCCGTTACCTACTTTCCAAGCAAGCCAACCCCAACAGCAAAGACACCTTCTACAATGCGACCCCCATGTCCTGGGCGTCGATGGGCAATCGCTATGAAATCATGAAGGCGCTGGTATTGGCTGGAGCCGACGATGTCGAGGGGGCCCTGTCGCGGGCGGTCAAGCAAGACGACTTGGAATTGGTTCAGCAAATTGCTGACAAGGGCAAGGCCAGTCGTCAGGCGCTTAAGGCAAGTTTAAAAGTTGCCCAATCTAAGTCCGAAGAAGGGACAGAACAAGAGACTGCGCAGGAACTCGCCGGCCTGCTACAAGCAGCCCTTGACCGGTTCTATCCCAACGCCGAAGAGGAGGCGGCGGCTCCAGTTGACTCGAATCGCAACGACTCCAGTTCCGCCAATGCAGAGATTGCCAACGACCAGTTTCCCGCCAGTTCGCCGGAGTCTCTTGCAGCCGACCGACAGCTTTCGAGCGAGAACTGGCCTCAGTTCCGCGGCAGTGGCGCGCGGGGGATTGCGGAAGGCCAACAACCACCGACTCAGTGGAAGCATGAGCCGCAACAAAACTTGGCCTGGAAAACGCCCATCCCAGGCCTGGGCCACAGTTGTCCGGTGATCTGGGGAGACCGCCTGTTCGTAACCTCGGCGATCAGCGGCCAGGAAGCGGACTTGCGCATCGGGCTCTACGGCGATGTGACCAGCGTGGAGGACAATTCAGAGCATGAGTTCGTCACGTTATGCCTCAGTGCACTCACTGGCGAAGTGCTGTGGCAGCGGACCGCATGCAAGAAAGTTCCCAGTGTCAAACGGCACTTGAAATCGACACATGCCAATTCAACCGTCGCGGCCAACGATCAATTCGTGGTAGCCTGGTTTGGCTCAGAAGGTCTGTATTGCTATTCGCACACCGGTGAATTGATATGGCAGAGGGATTTCGGGCGACTCGATAGCGGCTGGTTCTATGACCGCGACTACCAGTGGCAATTTGGTGCTTCGCCCGTGATTCACGATGGACGATTGATTTTGCAATGCGACATCCAGGATCAATCCTTTTTGGCCATGTTAGACATTGCCACAGGGGAAGAACTGTGGCGGACCGATCGTCAGGAGATTCCCAGTTGGTCGACTCCCACGGTGGTATCCACTCCTAATGGACTGCAGATCGTCACTAACGCTACAGGGGCAGCGCGTGGTTATGCCTTCGAAACTGGTCAGGAATTGTGGAGCATTGTTGGCCACAGTGAGATTGTGGTGCCAACTCCATTTTCTGCGCAGGGGCTGATTTTTATCAGCAGCGGTTATCGTCCGATTCAGCCGATCTATGCGATCCGTTTGGATGCCCTGGGCGACTTGAGCTTGCCCGAGGGAGCGAGTCAATCTGAGTATGTAGCGTGGAGCGAAGGCAAGGGGGGCCCCTATATGCCTTCACCGATCGCCTATGGTGACTATTTGTATGTGTGCTCGAACAGCGGCATTTTGACTTGTTACCAAGCCAAGACGGGCGAACTGGTTTACAAAAAGCGATTGCCGATGAAAGGGAATCGCAGTTTCGTCGGTTCACCGATAGCCGCTGATGGTCACCTCTATTTGACCTGTGAGGAAGGGGAAACTGCGGTTATCGCCGCCGGGCCGACGTTTGAGTTGATCGCCAACAACACCTGTGGCGAGAACTGCTTGACAACACCAGCCATCTCCCGAGGCACATTTTACCTGCGTGGCCAGCGACACCTGTTCGCCTTCCGCGAACCTGGTAAACAGACGGTTGGGGATTGATGTAGAACAATTGTCCTCAATTGTTTTGTATCCAGCTTAAGCCACAACCGCAACTTGTTCGAAACCCAAGCGCTCAAGGCCAGCGAACTGCACGCCCGCTTGCAGAATTGGCGTGAACAGATTGCTGCACCCATGCCTCGCAAGAAAGAGTGAGGTTTGGTGGTAAGCGCGGCAAACCGTCGCCTTGAGGGCTCTCGCCGACTTGGATTACTCGCCATCACTCCGCAGTGTGTTAGATTCTGCATGCTGAAGGAACGCTTGATAGGCAGCGGCTATATCGGGTGGCGTGGACGGGACGGAGGAGTGCAGGAGGATGCCGTAGCGAAGTCGCAGCGACTCGCCAGGCAGCACGCTCACTTTGCTAGTTTCGCCCTTGCCAAAGGCGTGGCGGCCAAAGGGATTGGCAGCAAGGAATCCGTAGTCGCGAGAATGCATCCAGCAAGGACGAAAGTTCTTGGAATGCCACATGATGGTAATGCCAATCTGCTGGTCTTCGACGCGACCACTGTAGTCGCACCAGTCGGCGGAATTGCCCCAGATCTCTTTCTCGTTCCGCCGTCCCGCTGAATCCGACATCGTGCCACCTCCTTCGACGCTGATCGGCGTGGCCACACGAATCCCCAAGCCCATCTCCTCTTGGTCACCAAAATAGAACTCGCGCTCGCCCGAAAAACGACTGTCCCAGTACAGCATGTAGCCAAACGGAGTGCGATTGAAGGTGAACTCGCAAATTTCGTGGCAGACCGCTGTGCCATCCGCACGCTCGTAGCGATTCCGTACGCTGAAGGTAGCTTTCTGACCAACTGCCGCCGGGGCTTGCGTGAAGGCTTCGTGGACGATGCGATCCTTATTGCGCCAGAAGTCACCGCCACTGAGATCACCGAAGGCGAGCCAAATGCCGGGATGGAGTTCGGCGTGGTCCATGCGGTCCTCTCCATCCAGCGGTGGATGATTGCGGGTGACTTGCTGACCACCGGGGGCATGCACATGGGCAAAGTAGGGACGCGTCAGCGAGTTGTCGGCAAAAACATAAGTAGCCACCGCCTGACCACCCCAAGTAATCACCAAGCGATCGGCCTGCTGCTCAATCGCAAATTCCGGCTCAGCGGCCTGGCACGCGACCGGGAAAAACGTCCACGGCAGCATCACAATCAACAACACCAGAGCAACTAAGCGGCAGGTCGAGAACGAACGTTGCGCGTTCAGGTGTTGTGTGACGATACGTTGTGCAACCGGGCAGTGATAGTGATTCATTAGTTAGCTGACACCCTTTGGAATGGACCAGTGACCGCCTTGGCGATAGCTGCGGCCGAGCAGCCGATTGGCTTCGTCATCGCCGACAATTTGTTCCGCAGTGCAATCGAGTTGCAACGAGCGACCGAGGCGTGCGGCTAAATTGGCGAGATGAACCAAGGCAACCGAGTCATGGCCAATGGCCACGTCAGCGTTGGGCTGGCGTCCCGCACGGATGGCGTCTAGAAAATCAGCTTGATGGTCGTCGATCAACTGCATCGGCTCTTTGGGCTTGGCGTCCTGGATGCGTTCGTTGCGATCCGCGTAGACTTCCAGCTTACCGCGTTTGCTCAGCAACATCCGCCCGGCGGTGCCATAGAACTCGACGCCGCTATCGCAGTTGAACGGATAGTTGTTCGACCACAGCCGCATTTCGAAAATCAATTGTCGCTGCTGCCCAACGCCACCCTGACCAGGCCACTCAAATGCGCAAGTGGCCGTATCGGGATACTGCTGGTCATCGTCGTAGGCATACTTGCCTCCCAGAGCCATCACCGTGGTGGGTAGGCCTAGGACTCCCAAGCCCCAGCGGGCATAGTCCAACTCGTGCGTGCCGTCGTTGCCGATGTCACCGGTACCGAAGTTGTACCACCAGTGCCAGTTGTAATGAAAGCGATTCTGCTGGAACGGCACGAACTCGGCCGGTCCGACCCACAAGTCATAATCGACCCCAGGTGGTGGTTCGCTCGGTTGCTGACGGCCGATACTCCCTCGACGCTGGATGTTCCACGCTTTGGCCATCAACACCTCACCGATGATCCCTTCGCGGAGCATCTGGACACCGTCGGCAATGAGCCGATTCGAGCGACTTTGCGTCCCGTGTTGGACGACTACTGCATGGCGCCGAGCCGCATCGACGAGCAGACGGCTTTCGCGAAAGTTGTGGCTTTGCGGCTTCTCCACATACACATGCTTGCCCGCCTCGCAGGCCATGATGGCGATCGGTGCGTGCCAATGGTCTGGCGTGGCGATGACAACGCCGTCGACCGCTTTGTCATCCAGGATGCGGCGAAAATCGGCAACCGCTTGCCTAGCCTTGATCCCTTCCTTAACCCGCCCCCGCTGCGACTCGTCAGGATCACAGACGTAAGCAAATTCGGCGATCTTTGCAAACGATTGAGCCAGCCCAGAGCCGCGGCCACCGCAACCGATCAGTGCCAGTTGCAAAGTGTCGTTGGCTGCTGCTGTGGCGCGGAGTGGTGTTGCGAATGATGCAGTGCCTGCCGTGACGGCCGTGACGGCTGCGGCTGTTGAGTGGGTGAGGAAGGAACGCCGAGTTGGATCGATCATGGGTTGTCTCCCGAGGGTTAGGAGCAGGTGGGGTATGTGGGCGGGGTGACGTCGATGACGTTCGTCGAGCATTGCCCAACGATTGAGTCACGCAACTGCGAGTGTCAATCTCGTTTCGGCTCATATTGCCGCAAATCAAAACGTACCTGCAGCTCATCGCGTTTCCGCGTGAGCTCTTCTTTGGGCAGTTTCGTTAGCGACTCTTCACTCTCCATCGCAATTGACAAAATCCGCTGCAGCAGCCGGATTTCTCCGATCAATGCACCTTTTTGTGTAGCCATGCGTTCGATCGATGTGATGTAGGGCACACTATGCTCCTGTTCATATTGTTCAAGCTGCTGTTGGAACTCAAGCTCAATATCTTCTGGTAACTTCATCATCCAGTCTAACACACGAAATAGTTTCCGGACATCTTCTGCCGTCAAGCCGCGTTGGTAAAGCGGCCGCAAAAGTCGCATTTTCCAGCGGCAGCGGTCCTGGGGATCATCGGCGGTTTGCATCGTCATCAAGTGCGCCAGGATAACAAATGCAAAGGGATTGGTCGAATTCTCCAGGGCCGTGATATCCTTGGAAAAATCGAGAAGTTTGACGACCGGAAACGTAAAATCGAACTGGCAGCCGAAATGCGATTCCTGGTAGCGATCGGGCCGCCAATTGGCTTCGCCGTCCCCCAGAACTGCCAAGCTGACTACCCGTATATTGTACTTGTCGCGGATGCGATAGAAGTACACAAACATCCGTCTAGTAAACTCGCTGTCTCTTTGGCTTTGGACCTCCAAGTGAACCCGCAACCAACCGACGTCGCCTGAAAGCAACTTGACCTCGACCAATTTATCTACGGTCCGCGCACCTAATTCACTCTGCGGGGCGATCTGCATCAGCTCCTTGTCGAGCATCTTTGGATCAACCGACCAATCGATATGCTCGGCGAGCGCAGGAAAACAGAAGTGCATGAAGGGCTGGAAATAGAGATCCAGCGCTTCTTTCCAGGGGCTGTCATAATCGGTCATCGCAAAACCTCGGGCGAAAGGTGTTTGACTAGATGATAACAGAACTCCGTCTCGGGCTGATCCCAGGCTTGAACCGGCGGAGCAAGCAACTGGCAGCTACCAAGGCTACCCTTGTGCAATCCCCTGCTCATGCAACTGATCTCCGCTCCGGGCTTGCCCCGGCGGAATCACGACCCAGCTTACCCTACGCACATGCCAGCGATCGATGGATCCCTTCGGCCCAAGATGAGCCAAAAAATGTTTTCTTTGTTTTTTTAGTAATGTGCTTGCAATCGCCCGCGAGAAATACTATAAAACCCAAGTACTAAATAACCAAAGCTAAAAAATACCCGTCGATGGAGAGACACATGGCGAGACCCAAGGCAAGTGAATTGACCGAGCGCGAGCTGGAGGTGATGCATGCCTTCTGGGAAGGAGGCGAGTCGACGATCGCTGATATCCAAGAACGACTCGAACAAGATGGCCGCGAGCTGGCATATACGACCGTTGCGACCCTGGTGCGAATCCTCGTGGACAAAAAGTTCCTGAAACAGACGACCACTCGACGCCCGCATCTGTTTCGTGCGATGCGCAGTCACGCCGATGTGTCGGGACGCTTGTTGCGAGACTTAATGCAGCGGGTCTTTGGTGGTTCTGCTGAAGCGCTGGTCATGCGGCTGATGGAGGATGAGACACTTAGCAGCTCAGACCGCCGCCGCCTGCGGGAACTGATTAAACCTTCCGAACCGAAACCTACAAACCCGAAGAAGGATTGTTAGCCATGTTTTTCCAGAGCGAAGGGTTGAGTTCGGCAATGGATGCTCGGCTGTTGGTGTGGCTCGTCTTGCAAGTGACGTTGGTTGCGATGGTCACCTACAGCGTCGTCGTGCTGGCCGGACGTGCAACGCCTGCCTCACGTGCTGTGGTTTGTTTGCTCGGGTTGGGCTGCATGACAGCGCTCCCGATTGCGAGCTTGTTGCAATTCTACGAGTGGAGTTGGGGGCAATGGCTGCAAGCTACTCCTTCGATTGCGGCGGCGACGGTGGTTGAACAACCAGCTCCTCTGCGCGCTGTCGTCGATCCGCCGGGTGAGCAGGTCGAGCCACTGCAGTGGTGGCAAGAAAAGTTGTTGGTGGCTGGCGGCCTGTTCAGCGACGTCGGAGATTTAGAGCCAAGAACCAGCGCAGCGCCACGCGGCCCCTCCGTGAGCTCTGCAGTCACCACTTGGCTCCCGGTCGTGCTGGCTTGCAGTGTGGCGCTGGGGGCCGGACGATTACTGCTTGGGCTGTGGTTAGTCCGTCGCTTGCGCAACGCCTCTGTGCCGCTGGACGATCCTCAACTGGAAGCGGAACTCGACCACTGTGCGCGGCAAATGGGTATGGCTGCAGGGGTATCGCTGGCCATTTCTCATGAAATTGGAACGCCTGCGGTAGTTGGTTGGCGCACTCCGTTGCTCTTATTACCAACTACCTGGAGGACGTGGACGGCGGAGGAGCGTCAGGCTGTGTTGGCCCATGAGTTGGCCCACGTTCAGCGTGATGATTACATGCTTACCGCGGTGGCTCAAGCGGCAGTGGCACTTCATTTCTTCCATCCCCTCGCGCATGCACTCGTATCGCGGTTGCGACTGGACCAGGAGTTGGCTGCGGACGGCCTGGCGGCGAATCTGGTGGGTGGCTCACAGCGTTATGTCGAAATACTGGCGGGGCTCGCACTCCGCCAACCAGCGGCGCGGACTCCGGGGCCGGCCCAGGCGTTTTTACCTCCCCGGCGGATGTTTGTAAGGAGGTTGGAGATGTTAAGATCACAGAATTTTGGTGACCGCGCCTGGTCGCGGCTCTACGCGACTGCGGCTTCGTGCGCCGTCATCGCACTGACGCTTATGGCCAGCGGCCTCAGGCCGATCGCTGCCACGGCTCAGGAGACGCTAACAAAGCGGCAGCCGGTTGCAACGTCGGCGGCAGCAGTTGCAGATGACGATTTGCTCAAACTGATTCCGCCGACAGTGGTGGAGGCGGTGGTCGATATCGACGTGTCTGCAGTGCTTCAATCATCGGTTGCCGAACAGTTTCTCGCTGCGGCGCCCGACATCCTCAACTGGCTGCCATTCGATATCGAAACGCTTGAAAGGGCGATCGTGCTCATCTCCGCGGAAGAGTCAAATCAGACATCCCCAGCTGTGGTCTTGTTGCAATTTTCAGAAGGAACCGCGCTTCCGATCGGTGATGAAGCTCCCGCTGGCACTACAGCCACGCCGCAACAAGAGTTCGCGGCAGCAACGCGTAAGATCAACGCGCGCACGCTAGTCGTTACGGGAAACCAAGCAATGAGAGACATGATTGGCGTATTTCAATCCGACGACTTCTACCGACCACTATTGGATCGCCAGGGGAACAAGGCGATACGCATCGCTGGTCGCATGGACGAGATTCGCAAACGTTTCTCTGATACAAATAACACCGCGTTGTCTAAGGAAAGCCCGATGTGGGTCTTTGCGCCGCTTTGGGAAGATGTTTCTACCGTTTCGTTGAGTATCCAGATCGACGACAAACTGCAAATTGAAGGCCAGCTCGACTCCAGCGAGCCGCAGGCGGTGGTGGATACATTGACAGCTGCCAAAATTCTGGCCAACAACTATTTGAACCGTGTGTCGGACGCTCGGACTAAAAGCAATGGACCCGCTTTAGATGCGATGGAGCGCATGCTGATGACAACTGCGATAAACAAAGCCAAGGAGTTGCTTGGGTCGATGCGTCTCCAGACCAATGAACCATCGATCGTCGCGTTCACTGCTCACCTCGAAGCCGGGAGCGAAGCTGGCTTGTCGGTAATGCTGCCTGCCATTGCGGCCGCACGCGCAGCAGCCCTGAGAACTCAAAGCGCAAATAACCTCAAGCAACTCTTGCTAGCGCTGCATAACTACCACGATACTTACAATCACCTTCCACCGGTGGTGATCCGCGACGCGACAACGGGTGTCGAGCGGAGTTGGCGGGTGGAGATCTTACCGTACCTCGAAGGAGGACAAGAACTTTTCAATCAGTATCGGAAGGACGAGTCATGGGATAGTCCCGCGAACCTCGCGGTACTGAAGCAAATGCCGGCGGTGTTCGCCTTTCCAGGTAACTTGGCGTCGGCCGATACACCCTATCAGGCGATCGCCAGCCAAGATGGCGGACTAACACTGACCGACGAAGGCAAGCCACCGCGGTTTCTAAACACCACTGATGGAACGAGCAACACTGTGTTCCTCGTCGAGACCAAGCCGATGGTTCCTTGGACTAAACCGATCGATGTGATGGAAACAGTCCAGGTGCGCGCGGTAGCCATGCACAAGGGGGGATTCCAGGCTGGCTTTGGCGACGGATCGGTACGGTTCATCGCAAACAGTATCGATCAAGCCATCTGGACTGCGCTTACGACGCGTTCGGGCGCCGAAGTTATAGGGTCGATCAGTAACGTACCTCAATCGAGGTAGGAGGATGATGCTTGTCTTTTCAATTTTTAATTTTGCCTGTCTGCTCAGGTAACGTTGGAGCCCAAGTAGTCTCCATTCATTGCTTGTAAAATCCGCAAACCCCTTCACCGGGGAGTCATGAGAAATCAGTCGTTGGATCCGCCGGGACAAGCCCGACGGAAGCGAAAAGAATTTTCCCCAGCGGAGCTACCAACTGCCAACTGACGACTGCCGACTGCCAACTGCCGACTGCCAACTGCCAACTACGCTATCTCAGGTGCAGCTTGCAGCTCTAGCGTGCGATTTGCTCATCGACGATTGTCTTCCAGTAGGCGGGGTAAGGCTGCTGGACCCACGTCCCACTGTACTTCTTCTCGCCCGCAGGCGTCTGGAGGACTGACAGGCTCATTCGTTTGTACGAATGGAATGCTGCCATGCTTTCGTACATGGCATATTGTTGCTCTGAGTTGCCATGCGTGGCCGTAAAGATGAACCTCTCGTCGGGACGCGGCATAAATCGGGCTCGATAGCGTTCTTCGCCTTCCCGCATTTCACTTTCAATTTCAAGCGGTAAAAAGCCTTGCTGAGCCAATACGCCGAAACGTTGCTGAAATTCCGCGTGCGAAAGCCAATCTGTCCAGCGATCAATCACCACTTCGACCTCTGGACGGGCCTGTTGCAATCGCTCGATGCCTTTCATCGATATCCCAGTACCGAGCATCTCCAAGCTACGCAGACCAGCAATCTTTTCAATCGCAAACAACGCTTCGTCTGTCAGCTGCATACCGTTCAGTTCAAGCGTCTCTAATGACTTTAATTCGACAAGCTGCATCAATCCCTCGGCGGTTACCGGTGCGTGTCCCCACTGATCTCCTAGGGACAGATTCTTCAGCGACGCGCACTGTGTCAGGGCCTGCATGCCTTGGTCGGTTATCCCCTCGCAGCCAATTGCCAAAGCGTCGAGTGCGGGAAATGCGGCTAACCGCTCGAGCGCTCGATCGTCAAGTTGAGTACCCGACAGGGTCAATGTCCGTATGTTTGGCCATTCCTTGTCACCAAGCAATGACGCGAACGAGCGGTTGTCCAACTCCATGCCATCGACATGGAGCGTCGTCAACGCATCGAGGGGCGGGAGTTGCAATGTGTCTGTATTCAGCTTGGCCCTTTGCAAATTCAAAACATGCAACGGCAAACGCACGAGTCCATCCAGCGAAGCTTGGGTAACCACGCGATTATCCAAGTTCCTTTCACGGAGCGCCGTGGTTAGCAGCGCCTCAACTTGCTGGGGTTCTTCCACGTTGCCTACGCGAATCGTGCGAATCTTGCCATCGCGGTCAATCAACACCAACTGCGGCATCCCCTCGACTGCATAGGCCGCGCGCCATGGCTGGCTAGAATCAATCAGACCCATGGCATGTTTGACTCCACGCTCCTCGGCGAATGCGGCTACGGCTTTGAACTCCTCAGCCTTCGATCTTTTGCTCAAGCGATATGAGCTTTCCGTTTGGCTATTCCATCCATGACCGTCGTATGCGCTCAAGCTAACGACTACCAAGCCATCATCGGCGTACTGCTGCTGCCAAGCGTCGAGATGCTTCAAGGTTGTCCGACTGGGTTCACACCACAGGGCCCAGAAATGCAAGAGGACAACTTTGTCTTGCAACTGCTCGTTGCTTAGCGCTGGGCCAACCGCCCATTCCTCAACGCTTAACTGAACGCGATCTTTTCCAATGAGTTCGTTGTGCTCATGTCGGCGGACGTCGGGCGCCCAGCCTCGCATGTAGTTCTCGGCGGCCTGATGTGTCTGGGGATTCAAGCTTTTTTGCGCCACATAGAGCATCTCGAATTTTGCGGGATTGCTGCAGTGGTATATACAGTTCAGCAAGTTTTCACCATTGAGATAATCCTCTGCCGTTAACCGCCGTTCCAGTTCACGCAGTGCCCGGGGTGTCGCTTGGCGTAACAGTGCCTCGGTTGCGATGGGATAGTTATTAGGGTCGTCCAATTGCCGACTGAGGGCTAAAGTGGCCAATGGGCTGTTGGAATGCCCCAGTACAGCCAAGAGATGAGTTGCTGGCCGTTGGGGGTCGGGAGTTGCTATTCGACTCAGCACATGCTCCAACGTCGTTTCATCCTCTAATCGAATCAGCGCCTCGTAAATTGCAATTTCGCGATCTTGTTGAATATGAGGTTGTTTTCCAACTTCGCGAAGTTCCTCGATGATCGACTTATCTCCCAGTTTGCCGAGGGCGCGTGGGACTTCAGCCGAATAGCTGTTTGCCCCCTTTAGATGTTGCAACAATACCTGGGTTGCGCTGGGGTCACCCAGATCGCCAAGTATCTTCGCAGCTTGATCTATGTACTGTAGATGCTCCAATGGTCTCGCAAGATACTGGATGAGCGGTTCGACTACGCGTTTGTCCTTAACTGTTTCCAGCGTTTGAAAATCGCTGTAATCGGGAAACCCTTCGGTCAATTGTGCGATCGCCGTATCCAGTGGCGTCAGCGCGCTGAGAGCCCCTAGCGCTCGTATCGCCAATGAGCGAGTCTGAAGATCCTCACCTTGCCGAAGCATTTCCAGCGCCTCGGTCGCTGACTCTGCCTTCAAGGCCACGAGACTGTTGCACGCAGTAAAGACGACGGATTGGCTATCGACATTCAGTCGCCCAATCAGTGCTTGCACAATTTCAGGAGTGTTCGCGTAGGCTGCTACCTGGGCCGCACTCATTCGGACACTCTCATCCATGTCTTCCATCCGCTCGAGGATGACCGCGATCGCTTCCGGAGCCAACTTCTGAGTTTCTGTGGCATGGAAGCGTGGCCGGTAGAAACTGATAGTCGGAGATGTCCCAACCAAGGACATCAGAGCTGTCGAGCGTATGCTTGGATCGGAATCGGACGCGGCTTTGATCAGATGTTCGCTGACCTGAGGTAGATGGGAGTGCATGGCAAGCGTAGCCACGACCGTTCTGCGAACCTCTGGCTCCTCATGGTCGAGATAGGTCAGCAGTCTTGGGAGCTTTTCAGCTTGTTCGCCGAGAATCATCAAGGCGGCTTCTTGTTCCGATCTGGCAAAACGTAAAGACTGCACATAATAGGAGCCACTGCTGCTGTAACGCGACGAAGCGGCTGCTTCGGGCAAGACAAAAATATAGGGATTGTCTTGCGGTCCAGTCCCGAATTGTTTGCCGCCGAGCTGCGCCATCACGAATTGATCGACGAAAAAATGGCCTGCATGGATCCTGAGTACGCACTGGGGTCTATCGCCTGGATTTAAGTCCAGAAGTTGCTCTACCGAGTGAATGTTCAGCGCATTCAATTCACTATGGAGACTGACGACGGGGACCGAGGGGTCTAAATCTGCCTTGCCGAGCCTAGCGTCCAGTTGATTGATCGCGATCTCCTTGAGATCGAGAGCAAAACTCTCGCCGCCGAGTTGCCCCTTGAGAGCCACCTCTAAGTCAGAGAAATCGGTGTTGGCGTCGAGCATGGGTAGCGCGAACCTCAACCATCCCTCGACTTGCTCCCCCGGACGCACGGTCCTCTTCGACAACAACTGCTCCGGCTGTAACCACTGCGACTGCACCTCACCGTTAGGCTGCAATCCGAAAACAATGGTTTCGTTCGAATAGTGCATACCCAGCGAGGAGTCACCAGTCTCCTTTGGGAACTGCTTGTCGCCAACCGCCAGTTCGAATTGATCGACATCGAGTTCCATGTTCGCTTGACTCGAATTGCCGAGCTGCAATCGAAAGGCGAGCGACAGGCGATCCCCTTGCGACGCAAGCTGGAATTTGTCGGCCTGCAATTCGATTCCCGGTGCTACTGCCGTCGGTGTAGGCGGCGCCTGCTGCGGGTCTACGAGTGATTGAAGATGATTCGAAAAAACCCATCCCTTTTGAGTCTTGTCCGAACCCGCAATTCGAATGGCAACCCACGGTCCGCTGCGTTGCAGCACATCGAATCGTTCCCCCCGTTTAACTTCTGCAATCGTGGCGTTGCCTACCAAGACCGGTGCCGATTCACTAACAACAACGACGACTTCTTCAGCCATCAGTTGGAGCGTGAGACAGAGAAAACTGAAGACAGAGAGCTGCGGAATTGACTGCCTGAATATCCAGTACATCGCGTGAAATCTCCTACAAAGCGTGCAGTATCGCGTCGCGACGGTTTTACCACTAAGGCGAGCTGGGTGTCGGTACCCTGCTAGATGCCACCATGATCCAAATGGAGCGCGCTAAAACGACAAATTGCAAATTTTGTTGGTGAAGTGCCAAATTGGATGCTGTCCGAGACCATCTACGCGCTGGCGCATGCACGCGTCACAATGTTTTCTAGCCCAGCGGAAGCGGAAGATAGAAAGCTTGGGTTGCGAACAGTACGTTACACTCAAGCTCGCGATGGACGGCTGCTCAGTAGGTCACGCAATGCGGTTCGCGGTTGCCAAATGGAGCTTGCAGAAAATCGATGATCAACTGTACGCCGTATTCACAACGACACATGATACTCTTGTCGGTGGGTTCGTACTCGAGCGGTAGCGTGTCGTCGGCTTGGTTGGCCCATTGGCACAAGTCCACGGTGTGAGCCGCCCAAGCCAACAACCTGGTTTCGGAGTCGAAGTTTCACTGCCCGCGCTAAGCGCCACTTACCTATTCTTTTTATGGGCGACAGACGGCTCTGATTCGAAGCAGGTTTTGTAGGTAAATCCGGCAACGGCCGCACCAATCACCGGTGCCACCCAAAACAGCCACAATTGCATTAAGGCCCAGCCTTGTACAAACACCGCAGGTCCAGTTGACCTTGCCGGATTGACCGACAAATTGGTTACAGGAATGCCAATGAGGTGTATTAACGTCAAACCCAAGCCGATTGCAAGCGGTGCAAAGCCGGCTGGTGCTCGGCGGTCGGTTGCCCCCATGATAATGAACAAGAACATGAAGGTCAGTACGACTTCGGCCGTGAAACAAGCCAGCATCGTATAGCCCCCGGGTGAATGTTCGCCGTAGCCGTTGGAGGCAAACCCGCTTGCGAGAGAAAAGCCCTCTTTTCCTGAAGCGATCATGTACAGGGCGGCAGCACCAGCGATACCTCCGACCACTTGCGAAACCACATAAGGGAGCAACTCTTTGAGCGGAAACCGCCCGCCAGCGACCAGTCCCACCGATACCGCAGGATTGAGATGGCACCCTGAAATATGCCCAATGGCGTAAGCCATCGTCAGCACCGTCAGTCCGAAGGCAAACGCCACGCCGACAAAGCCAATACCCAGGTTGACCGAAGTTTCGCCCATGGAAGAAGCGAACATTGCAGCCAAAACGGCGCTCCCACAGCCGCCAAAGACCAGCCAAAATGTACCGATGACTTCGGCGATACAACGTTTACTAAGTTGCATGTTTTTCCACTTAAGATTTTAAGAAAAGAATCACGGCGATCGCCGTCGGTGATTTGAACAGTAAATTAGACCGGCTCGGCGACTCCGGTAGAGGCTTGGGGCCTTTCGCTTCAAACGTTAGTTTTCGAGTAGAAATCTAAGTCCGGAGAATTGTAGCGTTCGCGACAGCCCTCCGCAAACCACTTGTGTGCGGTTGGTTTCACGCTTTAGCGCTACCGCTTACGACCGGCGATGCCAAGACGATCGCGAAGCATGGAATTTGCGATGCTTCTCAAATTGCACATCGCCAGATAGCGTCCACCGTGGAGAGCAACCATCCCAAGCTGAAATAAATCACGGGAAGCCGAGATAGCTACAGTTGCTGTGGTGGGTTACGCAGAAAAGAGGTGGGTGGGGTGATCGCGCCCGAAAATCCCCACCCACGCTCCACGTTTGCCGAAGTCGATCTTTATCACGACATTTGCCCCAAGGCGTGATAGAGGGTACTGCGGCAGTTCCAAGGATCGGCCAGCTTTTATTGCCAAGTTGAATTCGAAATGCAGAAATGTGCAAAACCAACATGAAATTTTCCGACAAGATTCATCTGGGCGGTTGACTGGCGAGTTTGCTTCGCACGAAACCCGCTTGAGCACTAGCTGAATTGGCGATATCGCTAAAACGCATTAAACGGCTTGCGTTGAATTTAGGGATTCATATTGACGCCAACAACAATGAGCAGCACGACGTAAGCGATCAAAAAGAGGAATACCAATGCACCAACGACGAGGCCGACGATCAACTTCCATTGGGCTGCTTGAAATTTCGCCGGTAACGAACCTGGTTGAGCTCCAGGAGTCAACAAGGCGGGGTATTTCTTGGAGAAGCTATTCCACTGCAGCAAGCGTACGAGGTACCAGATAGGGATGATCAACGCTCCGATCGCGCTGCATAAAATACACAGGATGATGGCGAGCCAGAACTGCCCGGCGTCCTTGATGATGGCATCGATCTTTCTTTGGTCGGCTGGATCGAGTGGGATCGTGAAGCCGGCGTCGGGCGCGAATGCTGATGTGGGTGAGGCGTAAGGATTAGGATCGGGCATGTTGACAACCTGTTCTAGAGACGCGTTTCCATCAAGCGACATTCGCTCAGCGGGGCAGTATAGCTGTGGCGAGGGGCGAATTGAATCAGCTGTTGGCTTGTCTGCGCCACTGATTTTGGAATCGGTCGAGCTTCTGCGTGAGGGCGTGTGTTAAACTGATGGCTCAAAGGAGCTTAAATTGCAAACTTACTTAAAACTTGTATGTCTCCTGTGGAGTACGGGCTGGATGGCATCTGCGGCGGCACAGCTCCGCGAGTTGCCGGCCGGTTATCAGCGGGTGACGGGGGAATATATCGATGTCATTACGGATATGCCGCTAAGTGACGAATTGCGGGAACTGCCGCAGGTATTTGACGAAGCGATGCTGTTGTGGTGCGAAGAGTTTGGTGTCGCGTTGGAGGAGGTGGCAACCTGGCGTGTCGAGGCCTTTATCATGCTCGACCGCGGCCGCTTCGAGTCGGCTGGGTTTATTCCTAAAGAGGTTCCCAACTTTCCGTTTGGCTTCCAATACGGCAATCAAGTGTGGGTGGCGGAGCAGCCCAGCGGGTATTATCGCAGGCATTTGTTGCTTCACGAAGGGACACACTGGTTCATGAATCGTCGCTATGGAGACCATGGTCCCCCCTGGTTAATGGAAGGAATGGCCGAGTGGCTGGGTACGCATCGCTGGGATGGGAACCGTCTGAGCCTGGGAATAATTCCGCAAGACCGGCAAGATGTTCCCTACTGGGGGCGAATATCACTCATTCAAAAACAGTTGGCTGACGGAACGGCTCCTTCGTTGGAGACGATCTTGCGCTACGGGAATACGGCTCATCAACAAGTTGATGCCTATGCATGGAGTTGGGCGGCAGTTTTGTTCCTCAAGCACCATCCGGACACCTCCAAGTTTTTTCAGCGGCTGTTTCAACAGCCGATGCGGAGCGATGCGTCGATGACGCGTTGGTTATTTGCACGTTTACGCGAGCGTTGGCCCAACGTACGGCAGGATTGGAATGCGTATGTAACGGAGCTTGAGTATGGCTACGATCTTTCGCGTGGCATGCTTCGTACTTCGGACCCCAGCGAGCCATTGGTTGGAAAGCAGGTGACGGTGGTGATCGAAGCAAAGCAAGCGTGGCAAGCGGCCGGGGTGAGTGTGGAGGCGGGGTCGAAAATAAAAATTTCCGCAACCGGGGAGTACACTGTCAATGCCAAGCCCACGCCGTGGCGGTGCGAGCCTGATGGGGTCACGCTCGAATACTACCGGGGGGAACCGTTGGGTAAGTTGATGCTGGCGGTGATCGCACCGATCGATCAAGAGCCGCAAACGACCAGCCGTCTGACGTTGGTGCCGATCGGTAGCGGTGGCACATTCACGATGGCGACGCCAGGCAAGTTGTACTTTAAGGTAAATGAGGCCAACGGTGGCTTGGCGGACAACACTGGACAACTGACGATTGCGATTGCCCCATGATTCCTCTCAAAGACGACGTGCCGTGCAAGCGTAAGCCGATCGTAAATTACATCATGATCGGCATTTGCTCGTTGGTGTTCGCGCTCCAGGTTGGGACGGGGGCGGGCAATAGCTACATAGTCGAGCGGATGGGGATGGTGCCTGCGCGGATCGCATCGCTGCCGGATGAGCCGGTGTTGGTGCCGAGTCGCGTGGTGGTGGGGACACCCTTTGGTGTTCAGGTCGTGGATGGGGTACGCGCCTTGGAGTCGGCCGCCGTGCCTGAGTGGTTCACTTTGGTGACCTGTGTGTTTCTGCATGGCGGCTGGTTGCACTTTCTGGGTAACATGTGGTTCCTATTTATTTTTGGCGACAACGTTGAAGACCGTTTGGGGCACGCGACTTTCGCGGCCCTTTACTTGGGAACGGGGATCATCGCTGGCCTGGCGCACTTGGTTGTCAACTTCGATTCGACGATGCCCACAATTGGTGCCAGCGGAGCGATTGCTGGTGTGATGGGGGCCTATTTGTGGATGTTCCCGCGAGCGCGTGTGTTGACCGTGATCCCACTATTGTTCTTCTGGCCCATCGTGGTGATTCCAGCTCCGCTATTCCTGATCTTTTGGTTTGGGATGCAGTTCTGGAGCGGAACGCTATCCGTTAACTCTCAAGACGCTGCGGGGGTCGCATGGTGGGCGCACATCGGTGGGTTCCTAGCCGGGCTGGCATGTGCCGCAGCGCTCGGCAGGACGCCACCGACGGAAGAGACCGATTTGGTTCGGAGCGGAGAATAGTTTTTTCGTCATGCAATCTTGGGATGCGATACGCGCTCGCCAAGGAGCCGTCCGCAAATCTAAAGCGGAGCCGGTAGATCGCGACGACGGAAGTGGAACATGGCGTATGCAATGAGCAGAATGCCCCCGAGGATCAACAGCAACGAAAGACCCAACGGCCCCAGCATGTGTGGCCATACCGTCGACTGGGTCGCCACGGGTGCAAAGATCGCCCACGCCGACTCAGGATTCTTTTGCACGTAATGAACGATCGCGTCGGGTTGGTAGCTCGACAAAAAAGTGATGTTCTCAAGGAACCGCAGGCTTGCAATCGTCTTACTAAGTAGGAATACCAGTAGTTGGATTACGTAAAAGCCAATGACCACTCCAATCGTTCGCCAGCGATAGCGATCGATGCTACTAAGCATCGTGCTTACAGCTAAGATAAAAAAGCCAAAGGCAAACAGGTTCACGCAGGGCAAGGTGTACAGCCTCGGTTCAACGAACTTGGCGAGCGGAGTGGCGATCTCCGTCGAAGCTCCAGTCGGGATCGGAACATCGATCGGAATAAAGGGGAGCCGGACGTTGATCGTAGGGTTGAGCGTTTCGTTGACCGAGTTGGTCTTGATGCCGGCATACAATCCCAGCCAAGCAAAACCGCAGAGCAAGACCAGCCCTGCGACGCAGACACCGGAGTGAATAGCAATCAGCCGCATGCGACCAACGGGCCGCGAGAGGAGCATCTCCAGCGTGCCTCGGCCAAGTTCTCCACTGACAACATCGGACCCGCGAGATATGCCCCATACCATAATGCACAGGATCAGCACCGGTTCGCTAAAGGACATACCAATGCTACCCGGATAAGTCAGCAATTGTTCGAGCGGTACCGGAGAGAACTTCTCAAAGCGTCGAAACTGGTCAAGCAGCGGTTGAAACTTTTGAAGATCAAATTGACAAACAATCCAGACCCTCGTCCAACAAAAAACGAAGATCATTGCCGCGCAGGCAATAAACAGCAGCGTGGATTCGTGAAGTGCTTTTTTGATCAACAATCGGTTCATAAGTGGTTTGGCATCTGTGGAGCTCTGCGTCTGTAGTGGAGCTTGCTAAAGATCCCGACATTCTTGGATCGTTAGTAAGATCCACTACTTCAATCTTCTTGGATCTTTAGCAAGATCCACCACGTCAATCGTCTGATCACCGATCGCCGCATGTGCATAGCGATTGTAGACCGCCTCAATCCCCCCTTTTTCGATATTCAGGACATCAAGCGATTGGGCTGCTAACCACGGCAGCCACTGGCTCGGGCTGCCGCTCAACTGCAAGGTCACGTGTGAATCGTTGACATCATAGGACTCAACGAAACTCGGCTGCGATCGATCCGGCTCACCGATTATCAACGGCTCACCCACTAGCAACGGCCCGCTCGGTAGCGACGACTCCGGCCGACGCCAATTGGCCTGGACGATATGCAATTGTTGCAACATGGCTATGTCTTGTTCGGCGACCAGTTGGCCAGCACGAATCACACCTACCTGGTCGCAGGCTTCATCGATGTCGCTAAAGATGTGCGATGAGAGCAGTACCGTGTTCCCCCGTTCGCGGATTTCGCGAATTAGTGCCAGCACCTCGCTGCGGACATTGGGATCAAGGTTAGCGGTAGGTTCATCGAGAATGACCAAAGGTGCGTCGCAACCGAGCACCACGGCAATGGCAAGTTTTTGTCGCATACCAGTTGACATAAACATGACTCGCCGATGCACATCGAGCTCCAGTCGCTTGGCAACCTGCTGCGAACGTTTAAGGTCGCCATGGCAATGCAGACCAGCGAATAGCTCCAGCACTTGGGTACCACGCATCGAACGGTACAGGCGCGCGTCGGCTGGCAGATAGGAGACCTGCTCGCGCACCTGCAGCGATTCCCGTACGACATCGAATCCGCCGATCAGGGCGGTACCGCGGGTGGGGCGAATGAATCCCAGCAAGGTTCGAATCAGGGTTGTCTTGCCCGCGCCGTTGGCACCCAGCAGGCCGTAGACTTGCCCCACTGCTACTTGCAAATTGCAGTTGACGAGCGACCTGACCTCACCATAAGTTTTGGTCAGCTCGCGAGTTTCGATGGCTAGCGTCTGCGGGCTTATAGGAATTCATCCCACTTGCGGGCCTGCAATTGTTTGACCACTTCCCGCACGTGCTCTTCCTCTGACTTAGGTGCAACCAAGGTGGCGTTCTCCGTGTGCACGACAATCATGTCCTGCATGCCGATGGTAACGAGCAGATGCTCCTGATCTCCGTAGACGATCATGCGCTGCGACTGGATCGGCAAGTACTTGCCGCGCACACAGTTACCTTGTTCATCGGGTTCCGTCAGGCGACCAATCGACTGCCAGCTACCGACGTCATCCCAGCGAAAGTTAGCTTCGATAACGGCCACGTCATGATAACGTTCCATGACCGCGTAGTCGATCGAACGGCCATCGATTTGTTCAAACTCACGCTGCAGCGTAACGTTGAAGCCGGGGGTCCCCATGGAAGCAGCGATCTTGTCGATCCGCTTCATCATTTCGGGTTCAAAACGTCGCAAGGCATCGAGGATCGTGGACGCCCGCCACATGAAGATCCCACTGTTCCAGTCGTATGTCCCAGCTTGCAAATACTGTTCAGCGATCTGCTGATTCGGCTTCTCGCGGAATGAAGCGACGCGATAGGCACCTGCGACGTTGCTCCCCGTCAGCGCTTCCCCACGCTGCACATATCCAAACGACTCGGAAGCATAAGTTGGACGAATGCCGAAGGTCACGATGCGATCAGGCGACTGTTCGATCAGCCGTACACCGCTCCGCATACAGTCTTGGAACTGCGTCTCCGTGCTGATCACGTGATCGGCAGGGAGGACCAGCATGATGGCGTTGGGGTCGGCATTGATAATCAGCGAAGCGGCCAGTGCGATGCAAGCTGCCGTATCGCGCTTCATCGGCTCACCGACGATTTGCTCGGGTGGCACACCCGGCAACTGCTCACGCACGGCGTCCACCAAGTGCATATTCGTCATCACCAGCGTGTGCTCGGGTGAAATCAATCCCTCCAGGCGGGCACTCGTCGACTGCAGCATGGTTTTGTCGCCGACCAATTGCAGCAATTGCTTGGGATACTTATTTCGACTCGCTGGCCAAAAGCGAGTTCCGGAACCGCCAGCCATAATGACCGCATGTAGCACTGTGAATCTCCGTACTGTGTGGGTTAACTGGCTCTTGAGCGTTCAGAGCGAACGGTGGTTGTGGACCGTCATTGTAGTTTTGCCATATCGACTTAACTACTAGTCCTCTTTCGACTTACTGAGCTGACTTTGTTGAGTACTGAATTCACCTAAGGCAGGATCACCAACCCAGTGGCGACTGCGACAAAAAGTCATCTTTGTCACGAAAGTGCTTTCAATTGCCTTTAAGTCATCGCAAAGCAAGAATCCGTTGCATAAGCTACTGAGCGAGTTCGCCTTCGGTAAAGCGTCGCATTAGCGTTGAGTCAATTACCCGCAGAGTCTACCCACAAAGTACGAGTGGAATAGCTGCAATGGTATTCATCACCTTTACCGGCGCAATCGTCTTAACAAACCCAATTAAAGTCGATTAAAAATCTCAGTTTGACGGAACTTCGCCTAATGAAAACCACAAGGCATGGATGCTGCGATGAGATTAGCCCTTATTTTCACTTTGTTCGCTATCCCCGGCTGCAGTTCGTTTCGGACCACGACCGTTGACCGCAGCGATAACGACTGCCTCGTGGTCAATCCAACTTGCCCTTTGAAGGGCATTCCGGTCGCCTTGCGGGTTCCAACGCATCTCGAGCTTCGAGTAATCGAATCATCTTACTGGGAGAAACGCAATCAGCCGGGTACCAAGCCGAAGTTGGTACCACTGAGCACTTGCCGCCCAACCCGTACGGTGACTCATCGCGTTTGCGAAACCGAAAAGATTTTCTTGGTGGATCCTGTTCGTCCTGGAGCGGGGACCATGAACTATGGCTTTACCTTCCAAAGCAACAACGCCACCGATACAGGAAAGGCCGCAGCGGGTAAGGGGTACCTGCAAAACGTCCAGTACAAGATCGATGACCAGACCATTCAACACTCAGCCGACCTATTGTCAAATTCACTTGGTCTGATAACGGCGCTTCAAACGGCCGCAGCTAATCGCGCGACCCCGAACACCTCAAACTTGATCACTACCGAACGAGCGGTGGCCTACGCGCGCTTCGACATCAACTCGCCTTCCTTTGAGTACGATGTGGCCGCATTTTTAGATTGCCACGTCAACTTTGTGCACGAAGCCCACACTCCCTGCCCGCAAGTCTGCACCGCGAAAGAATGTCCTTGAGCTTGGGAGCTTCCGCCAGCTTCACTTCTCCAACTTCCATATTAGCGTCGCACTCAAAAGCCAACTAGCATTCAAGACTACGGAGATCGCATTGTGTCCCTCAAGTTGCTTCTCAGTTTGTGCCTTGGCACCCTCGCTGTGATGAGTGGCTGCACCTCATTTCGGACCACTTCACTTTTTCGATACGAAAACGACTCGCTCGCTCCTCAGAAAACTTCCACTCCGCTCAAGGGGCTCCCGGTCAAAATGAAGGTACCATCCCATGTTCAGGTGATCGTTTCCGAACAGCAAGTGATCCTCGCCAACTCGCCGGAAGAGATCAGCGCGAACGAACAACAAGTAAAAACTACCAGGGTAGCGGTAGCCCACAAGCAAGCTGAGATTGAGAAACTTGCGGCGACTGTCAGTACGGCTCGAAACAAAGCCATACGACTAGAACGCTCAATCAACTACCTCAACACCCGTAAGACGACAGATGCTGGTGACTTGCTAGCCGCCATAAACAAGTTGTTGCGTAGCGAATTGGAGGATAAAACGGAGGCAGATGAAGCACTGTTTGCAGCGGAGGTACAGTATGCAGAGGCTTTTCCTGTGCTCGAAGTGGAGCTGGCACAACTGCAAGCCATACTGACTTCCACCATCCGCGACGCAACCCCAAACTACACTTTGGTTTCATTTACACCAGCGCAGTATGTCGTTGAAACAGAACTAGAATACACGGACAAGATCTTTCTTGTCGATTTCAAACGACCATTGGCTGGCATCCTTGACCTGAAGAATGCCAAGCTGGATGACGAGCAATACTTTGCACAGGTCCAAGCCGACCTCACTGAACGCACGCTGGAAGATGTAAGCGGGGCGTTGCAGACGTTGACAGATCCGCTGCAAGCATTACGGACAAGCAGCAACATCGCCAAGCCCACTTCGGCCAAAAGTTCACCAACTGAAGTACAAGCCGATATCCACTTTCAGAAATCGGTGGTCGCCATCAAACGCTTTGATATTGGCGAAGCTGGTTGGGAAGACGCGATGATGACTTTCGTGAATGAGCGACTTGCCGCCCCAATGCTTGTACCCTAACGTGGCTGAGGCAATCCAAAAGTTGTTACTTTATAACATTTGCGAACAACGCGTTGATCATGAACAAGAGCACAACCAAGCGTCCGTCGACCTCGACCAAACGAACGGTGAAAACGGATCGCTCCTCCAAACAACCTGCAAAACGTAAGCAACGTAGCGGTTTTACAAAAACTGGGGAAACAGCCCGCTCCTCCAGCGATGTGGACAAAGGGTTGGCTTCTTCAGCTCCCTTGGCGGTTGAGCGTATTCTCAACCCACACGAGGAATGGATCGAGTACCGGATGCGGCAGAAGGAGCTAAAAACTAAGATCGATGCGGCTTCCAAAACACTGGAGGCATGGTTGGCCACTTATCACAAACGCCGAGACTACGCCAACATCTGCGGAGCTTCTGTCAAGCTACGGACAAAATTTGGTCACGCAGTCTCTCCGTTGGAGGTCGTGATTGCGATCAACGTGCGTGAAAAGCTGTCGCTCGAGAAGTGCAAGTCGCGACGATTCAAGGTACTCGACCACATCGGCGACTTTCGCGTAAAAGTTTTGGAGGGACATTTCACTCACATCCCAGGGTCCAACGCGTTGTACATGCGGGGCAGCCACGGCGCGCAACATCAATTACCTTTCTCAGCGGCGTTGGTGGGGGGAATCCCCATTGCCAATCCCAATAACCACTTTGCATTCGGAACCCTGGGCTTGATCCACTCAGACGGTTCGACGCAGTTTGGCCTCACCTGCAAACATGTCGTCGACTCTGGGTTTCAAGTGGATCAACTGGGTATGGTTGGTTCGCTCCCAGTTGGTCGGGGAATTGGTCACGTGGGTCGGACCCTCGGTTCGCCCAGCCCGAATCACACGCTCAACGGTCGCAGCGAATCGTTGGACTGTGCGGTCGTCGAGTTAGTTAGTGGCAGCGGGGTGGTTCTGCCTCCCACCGGTAGTTGGATTCGAGGTCTCACCCATCAACTTGACTCCGAGCCTGCCGCGGGCCAGACAATTCCAATGTATTATTCCAAAAGACCAATCTTGGGGAGAGACAAAGGTGCCAAGATTTGGAAATTTGGTGTTGGCTCAGGGACCATTACGATTGGTCGCCTGGACACAACGAACCATGCCACACTTGACGTCGGTGGCATAGCCTACACGAAAAACTTCACGGTACACCCTTACCACAATCGAAATGGCAGCTTTGTCGTCCCGGGTGATAGTGGCTCGATTCTGGCAATTGAAGCTTTGGTCGATGGGAATCCAGCTTTCGTGGCCATTGGCGTTTTGTTTGCGACACTTGCATCGAACATGTCGGTCGGTCTGGCATGCAACATCAATCACGTGATGGATGCATTGAGGTTACCGATCCCGAAGCGCCTTCTAAGAAGCAATTGGGAGCTTCCCTAACATGTTTCGTGTAGCGTTGCCTTTAATCCTCATGTTATGCTTGATCCGCACGACCGCAGCCCAACATGCGTTGGAAGCATTTTGCCGACGCCCGCCCCATGGGACCACCGAGCGTAGTACGGTGAACATGAGTTTCTACCCACTCGGTTTGCTCGAGAAGCCGATCGCTCAGCAAGGTGAACGGTACCATCGCGTGGTGGGGAGGGAGGACGTGCTGGCGCGGCTCCTCGATTTGCAGACTACGCAACTTCGCGAGAACGCCATCGATCGAGTTGGCTTCCTGACAGCGGACAGGTCATCGTCGGCATTGGTCCATGCCCGTGGTCGCGAGTTGACGTTTTATCCGCGTTTGTTCCAGCTGCACCCCAGTGTCATCGGCTTTCAACTAAGGCCCGGCGATCTGGTTGGCTCGCTATCGCCGACAAATGCTACGCTGGATTCGACGGTGGCCGATGCCACTTATCCAACCGATCGCCTGTTCGAATTCGCCTTTCCGCGCGGTGACGGCGAAGTGTTTGAACAACCCTTCCAGGTCCCCGTCGCCGTATCGGCCATGGGGACTCTCCCACCGCGCGCGGTCAAACCCAATCAAGTCGACTGGCTCACGATTATATACGGCCTGGAGGAAGAACTGACGGGAGTTCAGCGATTCTCTGATTCAACTTTTGCCGTAGCAGTCCTCTCGCGGCAGAAGGCTGGATACAACTGCAAGTTGATTTCGCCGCTACGCATGCAGGGATCGTTGCGGCTTGACGGAGAATTGTGGCAAGCGTTAACAGGCGGAGCCGACGAGGGTGCGTGGGAAAGTCTTCTGGGATTTCAGGGGGTTTCGCTGGCTGCGGGTGACCAGATTCACATCACGCAACTCGAGCGGATCTCACCATTCAAGGAAGTTCAATAATGCGGTACCTACGTAGCGCTCAACTCGTTGAACTTGCATCGTTCTTAGCCAGCAGTTGTAGCCCAAAAGCACTCACTTTGTGAATGGCAGCGCGTTAACCGTACGGTTTTCGTAGGGTTGATTTACAAAGAACCGGAAGCTTCTTGCGCGCCATGGGGATTTACCAGTCGTTGCACCGCAGCGAAGAGTTCATTCAATGGGAACGGTTTGCCCATAAGTTCCTGCACGCCATAACGCGTGGCATTGGCAATCAAATCGCCGTCGATGTAGCCCGAAGTCAAAATGATGGGTAGGTCATCGCGCGTAGCCCGAATCTCGCGTGCAACGTCCAGCCCATGCATCTCAGGCATACTGTAGTCCGTGATCACCAAATCAAATTCAAACGGATGGTTGCGAATCGCTGCCAGCGCGGCCTGACAGTTAGCAAAGCAGGTGATGCCCAAACCATGTTTCACAAAAAGCTGTTCCGCCATTTCACGCACCGCTGCATCATCATCTAGAAAGAGAACATGAAGCGGTTGGGCAGAATTTAGTTTGGGGAGCTCAGGTGGGTGGGCAGGGGCGCAGGGGTGCTGGTCGTCGGGACTTGTGGCAGGGAAATAGATGACAAAGGTCGTACCTTGACCTAACTGGCTGTCGACCGTCACCGCCCCTTCGTGCCCTTCGATGATAGCATGCACGACGGACAGTCCCAGCCCCGTTCCTTGTCCAACCGGCTTAGTGGTAAAGAACGGCTCAAAGATGCGACTTAACGTCTCTGGACTCATACCTGGTCCATTGTCGCGGATTGTTAGGCGAACGACGGGTGCATCAGTCTGAGAACGCAAGGTTCGCAAGCGGGCATAAGTGTCAACCAGTCGCTCGTCAATTTCCACTGTATCCAAACAGATACTAATCGTGCCGCGTTGTCCCTGCATAGCCTGCATCGAGTTGGTTACTAAGTTGAGAATCACTTGCTCGATTTGCGTGCCATCGGCCAGCACGCAAGGGGTACCTTCTAGACATTGAACATCAAGGGTTAACCAGGCGGGCAGCGTCGCCGACAACAGAGTTTCTACCTCAGCTATCACCGGCGCGAGTGAGATTGGGGTGCGAAGTGTTGGCTGGCGACGACCAAACGAAAGAATTTGTTTGACAAGTTCGCGAGCGCGTTCCCCTGCTTTGCGAACGGCCAAGAGGCTTCGCTCCACCTCGGCCGGCACGCCGCTCGTATCGAGAAGTGCGATCTCAACATTCCCCAAGATGGTGGCTAGAATGTTATTGAAATCATGGGCAATTCCGCCGGCCAACGTCCCGATCGCTTCCATTTTCTGTGACTCGCGGAGCTGCGCTTCCAGAGAGGCGGTAACGGCTTCATTCCGCTTTTGTTCAGTGATATCTTGACAGGTACCTTCTAAGCCGAGAAAGTTCCCCTCCGCGTCAACGATGGCGACACCCCGCGTTCGGACCCAACGTATTTCCGATCCGATGGGCAACCGGTAGTCGTGGTCAAAACGCCCACAGTTGACCATGACCCGTTGCAACACCTGTGTAACTCTAAGCTGATCCTCCGGATGAACTGAGTCTATGTACGATTCAAATGTAGGTACAAAAGTTTGGCGATCACGCTCGTTAATTCGATAGAGTTCATCGGACCACGTTACGACTTGCGTGCGGGCATCCCAATGGAAGTTACCGGTTTGTGAAATAGCTTGGGCTTCGCGAAGTCGCAATTCACTTTCGCGAAGTCTCGCTTCATTTTCTTTTCGCTCGGTAATATCAATCACAAAGCCGTGCCAAATCGTCGAGCCATCTGGCTCGCGTTCTGGTACCGAGTTGACAGCCAACCACCGCAATGCCCCGTCGACTCTAACAATCTGGAACTCATCGATCCACGGCGTCAGGTTTTTGGCTGAATGCATCACGGCGGCCGTAACAGACTTTAAATCGACCAACTTAAAATTGATTTTACCTGTAGCCTGGAACTCATGGACGTCGCCGTAGGTCAGTTCCCGGAGGCCATCGCTGGCGTATGGGAAACTGTAAGAGCCATCGGGACGCAGCCGATACTGATAGACTACACCTGGAAGTCGGCTGGCAATCTTCTGCAATCGACCTAAGGCCTCCTGCTGAGCGGCTTCCGCCAGCTTCCGTTCGGTAACATCGCGAAAGCTCCAGACTCGCCCAACCACTTGGCCATCGATCATTTGTGGACAGGAATAGTGTTCAAACACACGCCCGTCCGTCAAGTACATTGTATCGAAACTTGTCTCTTGCGGATGATTGTGCAAGTAGTCAACTTTTCCCACAAATGTATCCGGTGCAACTAGTTGCTCCGCAACGACTTTTAACACAACTGCTTCAGCGGCACCCACGAGCCTTTCGGATGAAATGGCGCACATCCTCGAAAACATGTTGTTGCATATCTCGAATCTGCCATCTCGGTCGACAACCAAAATTCCATCTGCCGTGGATTCAAGGGTCGCGCGCATCAGCGAAATTGTCAGGTTGTTGGCTCGCTCGGCTTCCTTTCGGTCAGTGATGTCGAGGTGACAACCCATCATCCGCAGGGGACGCCCTTGCGAGTCCCGATGCACATCCGCTCTGGCGAAGATCCATCGCCACGTACCATCACGATGTCGAAGCCGAAACTCCACGTCATACTTGGCAATGCGTCCGCTACGGAACTCATCGATAGCCGCCAACACGTGCGCCAAATCGTCGGGATGCAATCGCGACTGCCATTCATCGTATTCATTGCTCAGTTCATGGTCCTGGTAACCAAGTTGGGCTTTCCATTCAACGGAGAAATAGACGTGATTGGTGACCAGGTCCCAATCCCAAAGTCCCAGGTTGGCAGCCTCGACCAACAAACGCGTTTGAGTTTCGCTTTGCTTTAGCGACTCTTGAGCTTGCCGCCGCTGCGTAATATCAGTGATCGTCCCCACCATGCGCAGCGGCTCACCGAACGTATCACGCTCAACGACAACCCCCCGATCGAAAAACCAGCGATACTCACCTGACTTGCTGCGCAGCCGAATTTCATCCTGCTTGACGGCCGTTCGACCCTCAAGATGCAAACGCAGGGCAGTACTAACACGCTGCACGTCATCGGGATGAACGATCGAGAAGAAAAATTCGACGCGTTGCGGTACTTCTGCCGGTCCGTAGCCCAGCAATCGGGCCCATTGGGGGCTAAAGAAAACCTCACCACTCTTGATATCCCAATCCCAGATACCATCGCGTACAGCTTGGACGGCATGCTTCATCCGTTCGTTCGTTTGCAGCAGCGTCTTCTCCCGCTTCTTTTCTGACGCTAACTCCCGCACCGCCAGCAAGAGACCTGTCGGCAAACCTGCGATTTCTACACGAACGCCGCTCACCGCAGCCTCGAACATCGTCCCGCTAGCTGTCAACATTTGCAGTTCGCAATTCGCCGATACGGCGTCAGCGAATTGCCGCGAGCCGAAAGTTGCTATCAGCGCTTCCTCACCATGTTGCACAAACTGGCTGAACGGACGGCCGAGCAAGTCGTCTACAGCTGCCCCCAACAGTTCGCTGGCAGCCGGATTCGCTCGTAGAACCGTACCCTCTGGGCTAACGATCAAAAAAGGGGCCGGAGCGATATCAAAGAAGGCGACGTCGCTAGCCCTTAGGTTTAGCCACATTTTTTGTAGTACTTTGCTTTTGCGACGTCGTAACCTATGACCATTGGTAGAAGTTCTTTCCAGCCTTCCCAGATCACCTGCCAGCCTGGTTGATGATCGTGTTTTCGATTTTGGTG